>NZ_JBFAYA010000002.1:0-554949 GCF_040681095.1 Streptomyces sp. NPDC051909
ACTGGACGGCCGCGATGGCCGTCCACCGGCGCCGGGTGGACCTGAAGGTCGAGCTTCCGGTCGAGGTTCCGGTCGAGGTCAGGCGACCTTCTGGACCGTCCACGCCTGTGTCGCACCGCCGTTGGCACGCTGGAGGTCGAGCAGCCAGCTCCCGTAGTACGGGCGGTTGCTCACCGTCAGGGCGTAGCCGCCGCTCGGGTCGGTCACGGTGATGGCACCGTTGCGGCCGGTCAGCTTCCACTGCTGCGTGGCCGCGTTGCCGCATGCCTGCTGGGCGAGCCACATGCCCTGGGTGGGGGCTCCGCCCGCCTGCAGGCACTTGCCGGACACGGCGGAGCGGATACGGACGAGTCCGCCGCCCGCGTCGTCGAACAGCCACTGCTGCTGGGCGTAGCCGGTGGCCCGCGCCCCGACGAGCACCGTGCCGTCGGCGGAGCGCCCGCCCCAGACCTCGGCGGCCATGCCGGTGCCCGCGTTGCCGAGGGTGTAGCGGGTGCCCGGGGTGGTCGTGCCGCCGCTCGCTCCGGCCGTACGGAAGGTGGTCGTCCGTCCGGCCCCGCTGTCGCGGCCGGACCGGTCACGGACCGAGACGGCGACCTTGTACTCGGTGCCGGGCTGGAGGTTGTAGATGCGCAGTGCCTGCGACTGCACCCAGGTCAGGTGCCTGCCGTTCAGCAGGACCTGGTACCAGGCGGCACCGTCGACCCGGGGCCAGCTCACGACGGCCGCCGTGGACTGGATCTGACCGACCGTCACCGCCGGTCCCCCGGTGGGCGGCCTGGTGGGTGTCGGCGTGGGCGTCGGGGTCGGGGTGGGCGTCGGAGTGGGGTTCGGGTCGGGGGTGGTGCCGCCTCCGGACCGCATCAGGAACTGGTTGTCGGCGATGTTCCAGTGCGTGGCCAGATAGCTGCCGGCCCTGGGGCTGGTGTGGAAGTAGTCGTCGTGGTTGCAGTCCAGGATGTTCTCGGCGGCCTGGTTGGAGCACACGTACCGCATCTGGGGGTAGTACGGGGTGTCCGAGTAGCACATGACGTCGTACTCGTCCGTGCAGTGGGCGCCGCGACTGGTGTTGGGCGCGCTGTTGTTGACCGCGCCGAGGTTGTGCCCCAGTTCGTGCGCCGCGGTGTGACCGCCCCAGCAGCCGGCGTCCGTACGTCCGTAGGACGGGCCGAAGTTGCTCTGGTTGTTCTGGCCCGGCCGCTCGTCCCCGGCGAAGGTGCCGATGCCGCAGTAGACCTTGGTGTCCGCGAAGATCATGTACTTGCGGTCGCGCCGGTTGAGGCCCTTGTCGGCGAGCGCCCTGTTGGTCGCGCTGAACTCGGAGAGCGCGGAGGCCGGAAGCTCGATGTTGAGCACGGTCGGTGTGCAGTCGGCCGCGGTCACGTAGCGGATGTGCCGTACGCCGCCGGTCTCCTTGGCGCTCGTCGCGTAGATGAGGTCGGCGTCGGCCGCCCACTTGCGGAACGAGGCGACGTACTCGCCGTACCGGTCGCGGTCCGAGCCGTGCACGTACACGACCTGCACGCGGTTGCCGGTGCTGCCGTCACCGTCGCACGGGACGGTCTGGCCCGCGGGGCCCGCGGCGACGGCCTGGCTGCCGGACGTGGCGGCCGGCTCCGGAGCCGCGGCGGCCGCGGTCCTGGCACCGGTGGCGTCGGCGGCGGGCGCGTCCTGCGGGCGCCCGGCCGCGGGCGTCTTGGTGACCACGGCGGGCGCCACGTCCGCCTTGATGTCCACACCCTTGGGCGGTGCGTCCGGCCCGTGCGTGCACAGACCGGCGTCGGTGCGGTACACCCCCGTGCAACGGTCGCCCTTGGCAGCCGCCTTGAGGCCGTCGTACACCATCCCCCGCCGACTGTCGTTGGCGGGCTTGCCGACGATGGGCTCGGGCTCCTCGTCCCTGGCCGGAACGGCGGCGGGCGCGAGGGGAGCCGTCGCGGGTATCCGTGCCTGCGCGGGCGTCCCGGCCCGGGCGTCACCCCCTATGCCGGCGTAGGCGATCCCCCCCGCGATCACCGCCGCCGACGCCACGGCGACGGTGGCGAGCATCAACCCCCTGGGCTTGCGTCTGTGTTCGCGCTTCCTGCGATGACTAGTCATGCGCACCTCAAATCCTTGGTCGGAGGAGTGGGTGCGCGGAAGCCTGCCAGACGTACACGGTGGAGAATTCGGGCAAACGGGAATGGCCGCCGAGATATCTGACCGTTACCTACGGGCCCGATCTGATGAACACTCAACTCTCTTGAAAACAAGGCGAGTTGAGGAACCGGACACGAAAGGTCCAGGCCTTTCCGGGAATCTCGTTACCGAATCGAGATAGAGAGACCGGACCTATTGACGGTAATTCAGTATGGGATTCACCTAATTACTACCTCGTGAATTCCCCTGGTCACCAGCCGTGAGCCCGACCGGGGAGGCCCCGTCCCCACTGGGCCTCCTCCTCGCCGCGCGGGCCGGTTCCGAATCGACGGGATCAGGTGGTGCAACCGGAGCTGAGCTCGACGTAGCTCCAAGTAGCTCGGCGACTCAGCGGTGTTCATGCCCTGGAGCGGAGGGTTCCGTCCTCTCGCCCTGTGGGGCGGCGAAGTGGTCGGGGGCGCTGTCGTAGGTCGCGGCGCAGTCGGCGGAGCAGAAGTAGAGGGTGCCTCCGCCCGGACGTTCGCGGCGTTCGGGCGCGGTGGCGGGGTCGACGCTCATGCCGCACACCGGGTCGATGGCCGTCTCCGGCGGCTCGTCCCCGTCCCGGTCCGGCGCCGCGCGGTCGGTGCCCGACTCGACGTCCGGCCGTACGTGCTCCGCCTCGGCCTGCGCAGGGAGTGGCGTGGGGCGCCAACGGCGCAGCCGGGAGGCGTTGGTGACGACGGAGAGGGACGACAGGGCCATGGCGGCTGCGGCGATGATCGGGCTGAGACGGATGCCCCACAGGGGGTAGAGGGCGCCGGCGGCGATGGGGATGCCGACGGCGTTGTAGACGAGGGCGAAGAACAGGTTCTGCTTGATGTTGCGCATGGTGGCGCGGGACAGGCGGATCGCGGTCACGACTCCGGCGAGGGAGCCGGAGACGAGGGTGATGTCGGCGGACTCGATGGCGACGTCGGTGCCGGTGCCGATCGCGAGGCCCACGTCGGCCTGGGCGAGGGCGGGGGCGTCGTTGATGCCGTCGCCGACCATGCCGACCGTGCGGCCGTCGTCCTGGAGCCGGCGGATCTCGTCGGCCTTGTGCTCGGGCAGCACCTCGGCCACGACGCGTGGGATGCCGACCTGCCCGGCGATCGCGGCGGCGGTGCGGGTGTTGTCGCCGGTGAGCATCACGATGTCCGTGCCGAGATGCCGCAGGGCGGTGACGGCCCGGGCCGAGTCGTCCTTGACCGTGTCGGCGACGCCCAGAGCACCGGCGGCGCGCCCGTCGACCGCGACGAGCACAGGTGTGCCGCCCTGCTCGGACAGCCGCCCGGCCCGATGGGCGACCTCGGCGGGGTCGATGCCGGCGTCCGCGAGGAGCCGGGCCGTGCCGACGAGCACGGCGTGTCCGTCCACGGTGGCCCGGACGCCCTTGCCGGTGACGGAGTCGAAGTCCGGGGCGGAGGGGACGGTCAGGCCGCGGTCGCGGGCGCCGGCGACGACGGCCCGGGCGAGCGGGTGTTCGCTGTCGCGCTCGGCTCCGGCGGCGAGGGTGAGCAGTTCGTCCTCGGTGAAGTCGCCGACCGGTTCCACGTCGGTGAGGACCGGCCTGCCTTCGGTGATGGTCCCCGTCTTGTCCAGGACGATCGTGTCGAGCTTGTGGGCGGTCTCCAGCGCCTCGGCGGAACGGATGAGGATGCCGGCCCGCGCGCCCTTGCCGGTGCCGACCATGACCGAGAGCGGGGTGGCCAGGCCGAGGGCGCAGGGGCAGGCGATGATCAGCACGGCGACGGCGGAGACCAGGGCCAGGGTGAGGGCCGGGGCGGGGCCGACGGTGTACCAGAGCGCGAAGGTGCCGATCGCGACGCCGATCACGGCCGGGACGAAGTAGGCGGAGATCGCGTCGGCGAGACGCTGGATGGGCGCCTTGGACGCCTGGGCCTGCTGCACGAGACGCACGATCTGGGCGAGCATCGTGTCGGCGCCGACCTTGGCCGCGCGGACCCGCAGCGAGCCGGTGGTGTTGACGGTGGCACCGATGACGCCGTCGCCCGCCTTCTTGGTCACGGGAATCGGCTCGCCGGTGACCATCGACTCGTCCACGGCCGACGAGCCCGAGACGACCTCGGCGTCGACGGGGATCTTCTCTCCCGGCCGGATGACGATCGCGTCCCCGACGACGACCTCCTCCACCGGGATCTCGGTCTCCTCTCCGTCCCGTACGACCCGTGCGGTACGGGCCTGCAGACCGATCAGGGAGCGGATGGCCTCCCCGGTTCCGGCCTTCGCCCGGGCCTCCAGCAGCCGCCCCAGGAGAATGAGGGTGAGGATCACACCGACGGCCTCGAAGTAGACCTCCCGCACGTCCTCGGGCAGGAGCCCGGGGGCGAGGGTGACGAGCAGGCTGTAGCCGTACGCGGCCGAAGTGCCCAGCGTGATCAGCGAGTTCATGTCCGCGCCACGATGCCGCAGCGCCGCCCAGCCGATCGAGTGGATCGGCCATCCCGTGTAGACCATCACCGGAGTGATCAGGGCCAGCTGGACCCAGTGGTTCAGCATCCAGCCCGGCACCCATTCCGCGCCGAACAGCTCGTGCGCCATCACGGCGAACAGCACCGGCGCGGTGAGCACGGCGCCCACGACGACCCTGCGGGTCAAGTCCTTGATCTCTGCCTGCCGCTCGGCGACGTCCGCGGCCTCTTCGGCTGCGGCGTCCCCGCGCCCCTCACCCGACGCGGTCTCCTCGGGGCGCGGGCCCGGACCGGCCCCCTCGACGGGGTCCACGACCAGGGTGCCGTGGATCATGTTCATGCCGCAGGCGAAGCCGAAGGAGCCCGGCCGGTCGGGGTTCAGTCGCACGGTCGTGCGGGTGTGGGCGGGCAGTCCGGCGCCCACCCTGAGGTCGGGGAAGACGACCCGGGAGGTGCATTCACCGGCCTCCTGCCGGTCGAAGACCATGTCCACGGGAGTCCCCTGCCGCACTCTGATCAGATTCGGGCTGTAGCCGCCCCGCACGGTCACCTCGACCCGCTGAACGCCGTCCTCCAGCCGGGCGGTACCGGCCTTGCGCGGACCGAAGAAGTACCAGCCCAGTGCGCCGACCAGTCCGACAGCGACGATCACGACGACGACATCCGCCAGGGCCATGGGGCTCGCCTCCTCGCGCGCCTGCCCCTCCAGCCTCCCGCGCGCCATCCGCCCGGGCCACCCGGCACGGCAGGGCGCATCGGGCCCATCGGGCGGAACCCTTCGGCACCGGCACCTGGGGATCGGCCGGGGGACGATGGGAGGGACGAAGGAGGCCCGTGATGAAGCAGAACCCATGGGACCTGTACGCCATCGCCGCCGTCGCCGCGGGGCCGCTGATCGCGACGGGCGCCTGCTGCGAGATCGCCCGCCCGATCACCCCGGACGCGCCGCACTGCCCGCCGCCCGGAGGTGACCGGCCGTGACCGGCCTGATCTGGCTCCTGCTCGCCATCGGTGTCCTCGCGGTGGCGGCCTCGGCCCTCCAGGTGCACCGGCGCCACGGCCCCACCCGCACGGTGGCCGTCACCCTGCCCGTCGCGAGCCTCCTCGCGCTGCCGGCCCTTCTGGCCGGCGACGCCTCCGCCGCCGCCTGGGGCCTGTGGGGCGCCACGGTCATCGTCGCCGCGCTGACCTGGTCCGTCGCCGACACACTGCGCGACATCCCGGCTCCCCCACCGGCCGCCGGACACCGGAGGGCCCGTTGACCGGCGAGACGGCCCGGACGAGGGCCGGGAAGGCCGTCACCGACGCCGCTCTCCGCACCGCGAGCGGGAGCGTCAAGGCGTCCGGGCGCGGGCTGCTCCGACGAGCGTCCCAGTCCCTCACCGCCGTCGACGGCCGGCACATCCTCGCGGCGACCGAGGACGGCGTCTACGAGTCCACGGACGCCGGCAAGACCTGCACCCAGCGACTCACCGTCACGAACGGCGGTCACCACTGACGTCCGGCACGGTGAACCGCGGACGACTCCCCCGACGTCCGCAGGCTGAGGACCATGGTCAGACCGCCGCCGGGGGTGTCCTCGACGGTCAGCGTGCCGCCCATGGATTCGACGAAGCCGCGGGCCACCGCGAGGCCCAGGCCCACGCCCTCCCCGCGCGGGGCGTCGCCGTAGCGCTGGAAGGCGCCGAAGATGCGGTCCTTGGCCTCGTCGGGGACGCCGGGGCCGCGGTCGACGACGCGGAGTTCGACCCGGTCGGAGATGGCGCTGGCCGCCACGAGGACGGGTGCGCCGTCGGGGCTGTACTTGACGGCGTTCTCGACGATGTTGGCCACCGCCCGCTCCAGCAGGCCCCGGTCCACGGCGACCATCGGAAGGGTCTCCGGGATGTCCAGCTCGACGCTTTCCTCGGGGACTCCGCCGAGCGCCATGGGGACGACCTCGTCCAGGTCGGTCTCCCGGATGACCGCGGTGACCGTCCCGGTCTCCAGCCGGGAGACGTCCAGCAGGTTGCCGACGAGGTGGTCGAGCCGGTCGGCGCCGTGCTCGATGCCGGCGAGGAGTTCGGCCCGGTCCGCCTCGGACCACTCGACGTCGTCCGAGCGCAGGGAGGTCACGGACGCCTTGATGCCGGCGAGCGGGGTACGCAGGTCATGGCTGACGGCGGCGAGCAGCGAGGTGCGGATCTTGTTCCCCTCGGCCTGTTTGCGGGCCTCCTCGGCCTCGTCGACGAGCCGCTGCCGTTCCAGGACCACCGCGGCCTGCGCGGCGAACGCGCCGAGGACGCGCCGGTCCTCGGCCGGCAGGACCCGGCCGGTCAGGGCGAGGGCGAGGTGGTCACCGACCGGCATGTCCACGTCCGCGTCCTCGGGCCGGGCGCCGGGCCGGGCACCGACCGCGGCGACGCAGACCCAGGGCTCGTTCTCGTCCACGCGCTCCAGGAGCGCGACCGAGTCCATGGCGAACGTCTCCCGGAGACGTTCGAGGAGGTCCTCCAGGCCCGTCTCGCCCCGCAGCACGCTGCCGGCGAGGAAGGAGAGGGTCTCCGCCTCGGCCCGCAGCCGGGCGGCCTGGTGGGTGCGGCGCGCGGCCAGGTCCACCACGGAGGCGACGGAGATCGCCACGCCCACGAAGACGACCAGGGCCACGATGTTGCGCGGGTCGGCGATCGTGAGCTGGTGGACCGGCGGGGTGAAGAACCAGTTCAGGAGCAGGGAGCCCACGGCCGCGGAGGCGAGGGCCGGCCGCAGGCCGCCGAGCAGCGCGGCGGCGACGGTGAGGGTGAGGAAGAGCAGGACGTCGTTCGCCAGACCGAGGTCGGGAACGGCGCTGCTGAGCAGCAGGGTGAGCAGGACGGGGCCCGCGATGCCGGTGAGCCAGCCCCAGATGGTCCGGGAGCGGCCGAGCCGGGTGCCGCGGGCGACGGGGAGCCCCCGGCCCTTGGCCGCCTCGTCGTGGGTGACGATGTGGACGTCGAGGTCGGGGCCCGACTCGCGGGCGACGGTGGCGCTGACGCCGGGGCTGAAGGCGTACTGCCAGGAGCGGCGGCGGCTCACGCCCATGACGATCTGGGTGGCGTTGACGCCCCGCGCGAATTCCAGGAGCGCGGTCGGGATGTCGTCGCCTATGACGTGGTGGAACGTCCCGCCCAGGTCCTCGACGAGCGTGCGCTGGACGGCGAGTTCCTTCGGGGAGGCGGCGGTGAGGCCGTCACTGCGGGAGATGTAGACGGCGAGGACCTCGCCGCCGGCGCCCTTCTCTGCGAGCCGGACGGCTCGGCGGATGAGGGTGCGGCCCTCGGGGCCGCCCGTGAGGCCGACGACGATGCGTTCGCGCGAGCCCCAGATCCTGGAGACGCGGTGCTCGGTCCGGTACTCCTGGAGGTACTCGTCGACCCGGTCGGCCGTCCACAGGAGGGCCAGCTCGCGCAGGGCGGTGAGGTTGCCGGGCCGGAAGTAGTTGGAGAGGGCCGCGTCGACCTTGTCGGGCTTGTAGATGTTGCCGTGGGCCATGCGGCGGCGCAGCGCCTGCGGCGACATGTCGACCAGTTCGATCTGGTCGGCGCGCCGGACGATCTCGTCCGGGACGGTCTCCTTCTGGCGGATGCCCGTGATCGACTCGACCACGTCGCCGAGAGATTCCAGGTGCTGGATGTTGACCGTGGATATGACGTCGATGCCGGCGGCGAGGAGCTCCTCGATGTCCTGCCAGCGCTTGCTGTTGCGCGAGCCGGGAACGTTCGTGTGGGGCAGTTCGTCGACGAGCGCGACGGCGGGTCTGCGCGCGAGGACCGCGTCGACGTCCATCTCGGTGAAGGTGGTGCCGCGGTACTCGATCTCCCGGCGCGCGATCACCTCAAGGCCGTGGAGCATCACCTCCGTACGCGGCCGGCTGTGGTGCTCCACGAAGGCGACGACGCAGTCCGTGCCCCGCTCGACACGTCGGTGGCCTTCGGACAGCATCGCGTACGTCTTGCCGACGCCCGGCGCCGCGCCGAGGTAGATCCGGAGCTTTCCGCGTCCCATGGTGTTGTGTGATGCCGTTTCTGCGAAGGAGGACGGACCGGGTCACGCCTCGAAGCGGTAGCCCATGCCGGGTTCGGTGATCAGATAGCGGGGGTGCGAGGGGTCGCGTTCGAGTTTGCGCCGCAACTGCGCCATGTAGACCCGGAGGTAGTTCGTCCTGCCGCTGTAGCTGGGGCCCCAGACCTCCTTGAGCAGCCGGCGCTGGCTGATCAGCCGCCCGGGGTTGCAGATGAGGATTTCCAGCAGATGCCACTCGGTCGGCGTCAGCCGTACGTCGTGCCCCGCGCGGCTCACCTTCTTCGCCGACAGGTCGACCGTGAAGTCCTCGGTGTACACGGTCTGGGTGACCGGCGCGGGCTGCGAGACGGCCGCCAGTCTCCGGGTGGCCGCGCGCAGCCGGGCGAGGAGTTCGTCCATGCTGAACGGCTTGGTCATGTAGTCGTCCGCGCCCGCGTCCAGGGCGCGGATCTTGTCCGCGGAGCCGCTGCGCGCGGAAAGCACCAGGACAGGCGCACCGCTCCAGCTCCGCAGCGCCTTGATGACATCGATGCCGTCCATGTCCGGCAGGCCCAGATCGAGGATGATCGCGTGCGGCTGTTCCGTGGCTACGAGCGTGAGAGCCGTCGCCCCCTCGGCGGCGACATCCACGACGTACCGGCGTGCCTGCAAGTTGATGACCAGAGCCCGGGCGAGCTGCTCGTCGTCTTCTACCACCAGCACCCGGGTCATCGGCGTGCTGCCTTCCTCTCGTCGTTCTTCGGGACCGCGCCCGGTGCGCGGTGGGAGCCGGCGAGCCCTGGACACGCCATGGCCGGCCGACTCCCGTTCGTCACTGCCAAGGCCTTCAGTTCTTGGTCAGTTCCTTGAGGGCCAGGTTGAGCTTGAGGACGTTGACATGGGGCTCGCCGAGGAAGCCGGCGGTGCGGCCCTCGGTGTGGTCCTCGACCAGCTTGGCGACCTGCTGCTCGGACAGGCCGGTGGCCTTGGCGACCCGCTTGACCTGGATCTCCGCGTACTCCGGGGAGATGTGCGGGTCGATCGCGGACGCCGAGCCGGTGACCGCGTCCTTGGGGACCTCGGACTCCGGCGCGTCGTTGAAGGCGGCGACGGCCTTCCTGGTGTCGGCGACGGTCTTGGTCAGCTTGGCGTCGGAGGCCCCGAGCTGGCTGGAGCCGGTGGCGAGCGGGTCGTAACCGCTGTTGGAGGGCCGGGGCTGGAACCACTTCGGGTCCGGCTGGGCGACCTCGTTCTCGTCGTCCGGGTTCTTCTTCGGCAGGTCCCAGCTCTGGCCGATCAGCTCGGAGCCGACCTCCTTGCCGTCCACCGTCACCATCGAACCGTTGGCCTTGTCGTTGAACAGGCCCTGCGCGATCCCCGTGACGACGAGGGGGTAGACGATGCCGGTCACGACGGTGAGCACGAGCAGCATGCGCAGGCCCGCCCAGAGCAGCCGGGCCGCGTTTCCTACGGAATTGTTCATGATCGGTCAGCCGATTCCGGGGATGAGGGAGATGACGATGTCGATGAGCTTGATGCCGATGAACGGGGCGATCAGGCCGCCCAGTCCGTACAGGCCCAGGTTGCGGCGGAGCATCGAGTCGGCGCTGGAGGGCCGGTAGCGCACGCCCTTCAGGGCGAGCGGCACCAGCGCGATGATGATCAGCGCGTTGAAGATGACGGCGGACAGGATCGCGGACTCGGGCGAGGACAGGCCCATGATGTTGAGCTTGTCGAGCGACGGGTAGGCGACCGCGAACATCGCGGGGATGATCGCGAAGTACTTCGCCACGTCGTTGGCGATGGAGAAGGTGGTCAGCGCGCCTCGGGTGATGAGGAGCTGCTTGCCGATCTCGACGATCTCGATGAGCTTGGTCGGGTTCGAGTCGAGGTCGACCATGTTGCCGGCCTCCTTCGCGGCCGACGTGCCCGTGTTCATCGCCACGCCGACGTCCGCCTGGGCGAGCGCCGGGGCGTCGTTCGTACCGTCACCGGTCATCGCGACGAGCTTGCCGCCGGCCTGCTCGCGCTTGATGAGGGCCATCTTGTCCTCGGGCGTGGCCTCGGCGAGGTAGTCGTCGACGCCCGCCTCCTCGGCGATGGCCTTCGCGGTCAGCGGGTTGTCACCCGTGATCATGATCGTCTTGATGCCCATGCGGCGCAGCTCGTCGAACCGCTCCCGCATGCCCTCCTTGACGACGTCCTTGAGGTGGATGACACCGAGGACGCGGGCGCCCTTGTCGTCCTTGACCGCCACGAGCAGCGGCGTGCCGCCGGCCTCGGAGATCTTGTTGGCCAGGGTGTCGGCGTCGTCGGCGACCTCGCCGCCCTGCTCGCGGACCCAGGCGATGACCGAGCCGGCCGCGCCCTTACGGGTCTGCTTGCCGTCGACGTCGACGCCCGACATCCGGGTCTGGGCGGTGAACTCGATCCACGTGGCGTGGGCCAGCTCGCCCTGGTGGCGTTCGCGCAGGCCGTACTTCTCCTTGGCCAGGACGACGATCGAGCGGCCCTCGGGCGTCTCGTCCGCCAGCGAGGACAGCTGGGCGGCGTCGGCGACTTCGGCCTCGGTGGTGCCCTTGACCGGGACGAACTCCGACGCCTGGCGGTTGCCGAGGGTGATGGTGCCGGTCTTGTCGAGCAGCAGCGTCGACACGTCGCCCGCGGCCTCGACCGCACGTCCCGACATCGCCAGCACATTGCGCTGGACCAGCCGGTCCATGCCGGCGATGCCGATCGCCGACAGCAGCGCGCCGATCGTCGTCGGGATGAGACAGACCAGCAGGGCGGTCAGCACGATCATCGACGTCTGCTTGTCGGCGCCCGCGTAGATCGCGAAGGGCTTCAGCGTGACGACGGCGAGCAGGAAGACGATGGTGAGGGACGCCAGCAGGATGTTGAGCGCGATCTCGTTCGGGGTCTTCTGGCGGGCGGCGCCCTCGACCAGGTTGATCATCCGGTCGATGAAGGTCTCGCCGGGCTTCGTCGTGATCTTGATGACGATCCGGTCGGACAGCACCTTCGTACCGCCGGTGACGGCCGAGCGGTCGCCGCCGGACTCGCGGATGACCGGGGCGGACTCGCCGGTGATGGCGGACTCGTCCACGGACGCGACGCCCTCGACGACGTCGCCGTCGCCGGGGATGACGTCGCCGGCCTCGCAGACCACCAGGTCGCCGATCTTCAGCTCGGTGCCGGGGACCCTCTCCTCTCCCTTGCCGTCCTTGGTGAGGCGGCGGGCGACGGTGTCGGTCTTGGCCTTGCGCAGGGTGTCGGCCTGCGCCTTGCCCCGGCCCTCGGCGACCGCCTCCGCCAGGTTGGCGAAGATCGTGGTCAGCCACAGCCAGGCGGTGATCGCCCAGCCGAACCAGTCGCCCGGGTTCTTGACCGCCAGCACGGTGGTGACCACCGAGCCGACGAGGACCACGAACATCACGGGCGACTTGACCATCACGCGCGGGTCGAGCTTCTTGATCGCGTCCGGGAAGGACTTGACCAGCTGCTTCGGGTCGAACAGGCCCCCGCCGACGCGACCGCCCTCGGGCTTGTGCCCGGTGGGCACATCGCTGTGGGGAGCCGGAGTCGTCGCAACGGACATCGGGTTCTCTTGCTTCTCCGTCTTGTCTGTCTTGTCTGTCTTGTCTGTCTTGATGGTCATGACGCCAGCCCCTCGGCGAGCGGGCCAAGGGCCAGGGCCGGGAAGAAGGTCAGACCGGTGATGATGAGGATGGCGCCGACGAGGAGGCCGGTGAACAGCGGCTTCTCCGTCCGCAGCGTGCCTGCGGTCTCGGGAACGGGCGTCTGCTCGGCGAGCGAGCCCGCCAGGGCGAGGACGAACACCATCGGCAGGAACCGGCCGAGCAGCATGCACAGACCCAGCGCCGTGTTGTGGAACCCGGTGTTGGCGCCGAAGCCGGCGAACGCCGAGCCGTTGTTGTTCGAGGCCGAGGTGTAGGCGTACAGGACCTCGGAGAAGCCGTGCGCGCCGGTGTTCGTCATCGACGACTCGCCGTTTCCGGTGGCCATCGCGATCGCCGTGCCGATCAGCACGAGCGCCGGGGTGATGAGGATGTAGAGCGCGGCGAACTTGATCTCACGGGTGCCGATCTTCTTGCCCAGGTACTCGGGCGTGCGGCCGACCATCAGACCCGCGATGAAGACAGCGATGATCGCCATGATCAGCATGCCGTAGAGGCCGGAGCCGACCCCACCCGGTGCGATCTCGCCCAGCATCATGCCGAGCAGCAGGATGCCGCCGGACAGGCCGCTGAAGGAGTCGTGGAAGGAGTTGACCGAGCCGGTCGAGGTCATCGTCGTGGAGACCGCGAACAGCGACGAGGCGCCCTCGCCGAACCGCTGCTCCTTGCCCTCCATCGCGCCGCCCGCGAGCTGCGAGGCCGTTCCCGGGTGGGCGTACTCCAGCCACGTCACCAGGACGACACCCACGAACCAGAGGGTGCCCATGGCGGCGACGATCGCGTAGCCCTGCTTGACGTTGCCGACCATCGTGCCGAAGGTGCGCGGCAGCGAGAACGGGATGACGAGCAACAGGAAGATCGTCAGCAGGTTGGAGAAGCCGTTGGGGTTCTCGAAGGGGTGGGCCGAGTTGGCGTTGAAGTAACCGCCGCCGTTCGTCCCCAGGTCCTTGATGGCCTCCTGCGAGGCCACCGCACCGGGGCTGATCGACTGCGTCTGCCCGGTCACGGTCGTGATCTCGTGGATCCCGGCGAAGTTCTGGACCGCGCCGGCGGCGACAAGCAGCACGGCCGCGATCACCGAGATCGGGATCAGGATGCGGACGACACCGCGGACCAGGTCGGCCCAGAAGTTGCCCAGCTCACCGGTACGGGAACGGGCGAATCCGCGGACCAGCGCGACCGCGACCGCGATGCCCACGGCGGCGGAGACGAAGTTCTGGACGGCGAGACCGGCGGTCTGGGAGACGTGGCCCATGGCCGCCTCGCCCGAGTACGACTGCCAGTTCGTGTTCGACACGAACGACGCCGCGGTGTTGAACGCCTGGTCCGGCGTGATCGCCGCGAAGCCGAGCGACCCGGGCAGGTTGTCCTGGACCCGCAGCAGCAGGTAGAGGAACAGCACGCTCACCGCGGAGAAGGCGAGGACGCCGCGCAGATAGGCGGGCCAGCGCATCTCGGCGTCCGGATTGGCGCCGACGCTGCGGTAGATCCACTTCTCGACCCGCAGGTGCTTCTCCGAGGAGAAGACCCGGGCCATGTGGTCGCCCAGCGGGCGGTGGACCAGGGCGAGAGCGCCGATCAGCGCCGTGACCTGGAGCACATCAGCAAGAACGGGACTCATATCCGTACTCAGAACCTCTCCGGCTTGACGAGGGCGAGGACGAGATAGCCCAGCAGGGCGACGGCCACGATGAGACCGATGACGTTTTCGGCATTCACAGCTTGGCCACCCCCTTGGCGATGAAGGCCACCAACGCGAAGACCGCGATCGTGGTGACGACGAAGGCCACGTCGGCCATCGTGAGCTCCTGAGTGAAGAACGGATTCTCGGACCAGACGAGGAAACAGCCTTTTCAGCCACACCACAGTCCTCGTTAACGCCTCCCTAGCGGGCCGCAGCGCGCTTTTTACGCATCCCCTACGCCGATCCGGCCCAGGTGGCGGAACCCGATCACTCGGCCCGCCGTTCCTCCCCGCGTCCCGAGGGGTGCGGCTGCACCCCGGTCATCAGGAAGTCCAGCCCTCGACGCGTCGAGACGGTGGCGGCGAAGTCGTCGTCGCACAGGCGCATCACCACCCCGATCCCGGGATCGATCTCCCGGGTCTTCTGGCGCCCGCCCCGGAGATACTGACGGTGTCCTGGCGGGCCGGGCGCGACGGATCGTCCGTTCAGCGGAACTCGGCGAGGCGCGGGCGCAGGCCGAGGACCGCGAGTGCGGCCGAGGCCAGGAGGGCCACGACGGAGTCGAAGGCGTCGCGGCGGGCGACGCGAGGCTGCTCGGAGGTGGCAGCGATTCCGGCCGCCGCCAGGAGGATGGCGCCGCGCAGCAGACGCAGCCGTGCCGGCAGGGTGTCCACGTGACGACGGCGCAGGGCTCCGAGGCCGTCCGGGACACGAGTGCGCGCCCCGGACGGGCCTCCGGTTCCGCCGCCCCCTCGTGGCGGCGGAACCGCAGGGCCCACCGGTCAGGCGCCCGTCCCGAGGCGTTCGGTGTCGGTCCCGGCCGTCGACTCCGGACCGTGCGCGATACCTGTCGTGGTGGACACGATTCCCTCCCACCTCACGTCTCGGACAGACGTCCGATCCCCCGTGGCGACGAGTCTGCGACCCGGTCCGGCGTCGCACGCACCTCCTTGACGCGTCCCTGACGCACCCTCAGTTCACTTTGACGCCGCCTTGACGACGTTGCGGTGGCCGCCGTCAGAGGGTCGTCAAATCGGACGTTCGAGGCCGGTCGGGCGAAGAAGGAGCGGCTACGTTTCCCTCGGTCGCTCACCGACCGTGGACGTCAGTGGCCTGACCGTCCCCGGCCGCGAGGGCACGTGCCGCCCCTCCCATCCAGGCTGCCGTGTCCTCGCGTCGCGATCGTCGCTGTCCGTCCACAGCCACCATCTGGGTGCCGGGCACGCCTGGGCGCCCCACACGGAGTGGACGGTGGCTTCGCCTACCGTTGTCTCCTCGGCGTCCGCCGCGCGGGTCGCCGGGCTCGTCGAGAAGGTTCTCCGCGATGCATCCCGCAGCGTCCCAGCAGACGCCCCCGGTTCCGCCCTCCCCGTCCGCCCCACCGCGCTTTCCGGCCCCCCGGCGGCGGCGGCGCTCGGCACAGGGCGGGCTGCTCGATCCCGTACAGCTGGTGAGGTGCTTCCCTGAGGCGGTGCGCAAGCTGCACCCCCGGGCTCTGGTGCGCACACCGGTGCTGTTCGTCGTCGGGGCCGGGTCGGTCCTCACGACGCTGTCCGCGGTGGTCAACCCCTCCGTCTTCACCTGGGTGATCAGCGTCTGGCTGTGGCTGACGGTGATCTTCGCGAACCTCGCGGAGGCGGTGGCGGAGGGCCGCGGCAAGGCACAGGCCGAGTCGCTCCGCAAGGCGCGGACGGACACCGTCGCGCTGCGGATCAAGCACTGGCGCTATGGCACGAATCTCCACACGGCCGAGACGGAGGCCGTCGCCGCGACCGATCTGCGGATGTTCGACTTCGTCCTGGTCGAGGCGGGCGAGCTGATCCCGGCCGACGGCGACGTCGTCGACGGGGTCGCCGCCGTCGACGAATCCGCCGTGACCGGGGAGTCCGCCCCGGTGATCCGCGAGGCGGGCGGCGACCGGTCGGGCGTGACGGGCGGTACGACGGTGCTGTCGGACCGGATCGTCGTCCGGGTCACCTCCCGCCCCGGCCACTCGTTCATGGACCGGATGATCGCCCTGGTCGAGGGCGCCTCCCGGCAGAAGACCCCGAACGAGATCGCGCTGAACATCCTGCTCGCCGCGCTCACGGTGGTCTTCGTCCTGGTCGTGGTCGCTCTCCAGCCCATGGCGTCGTACGCGAACGCGGCGCAGTCGACCACGGTCCTCGTCGCACTCCTGGTGACCCTGATCCCGACGACCATCGGCGCGTTGCTCTCGGCGATCGGCATCGCCGGCATGGACCGGCTCGTGCAGCGCAACGTCCTGGCCATCTCCGGGCGTGCGGTCGAGGCCGCCGGTGACATCAACACGCTGCTGCTCGACAAGACCGGGACCATCACCCTGGGGAACCGGGAGGCCGCCGACTTCGTACCGCTGCCAGGGGTCGAAGAGGCCAGGCTCGCGGACGCCGCCCAGCTCTCCTCGCTCGCCGACGAGACCCCGGAGGGGCGCTCGGTGGTGGTCCTCGCGAAGGAGCGGTACGGGCTGCGTGCGCCCGCCGCCGGCGAGCTCGCGAACGCCCGCTTCGTCAAGTTCAGCGCGCAGACCCGGATGAGCGGCATCGACCTGCGCTGGGACAACGGCGCCGCCTGCCACATCCGCAAGGGGGCCGCCGCGCAGGTCATCGCCTGGGTGGAGATGTACGGCGGTACGGTGCCGGCCGAGGCGCGAACCTGGAGCGACGCGATCGCCGCGGGCGGCGGCACCCCGCTCCTGGTGGCCGTGCACGACTGGGACGGTCCGCGCGTCCTCGGCATCGTCCACCTCAAGGACGTCGTGAAGGACGGCATCAGGGAGCGGTTCGCCGAGCTGCGCCGCATGGGCATCCGTACGGTGATGATCACGGGTGACAACCCGCTGACCGCGAAGGCCATCGCGCAGGAGGCGGGCGTCGACGACTACCTCGCCGAGGCGACCCCGGAGGACAAGCTCGCCCTCATCAAGAAGGAGCAGGAGGGCGGCAATCTGGTCGCGATGACCGGCGACGGAACCAACGACGCGCCCGCGCTGGCCCAGGCGGACGTGGGCGTGGCGATGAACACCGGCACGTCGGCCGCCAAGGAGGCCGGCAACATGGTCGACCTCGACTCGAACCCGACCAAGCTCATCGAGATCGTCGAGATCGGCAAGCAACTCCTGATCACACGAGGCGCCTTGACGACCTTCTCGATCACGAACGACGTGGCCAAGTACTTCGCGATCATCCCCGCCATGTTCACCGGCGCGTACCCGGGGCTCGAAGCGCTGAACATCATGGGACTGCACAGCCCCACCTCGGCGATCACCTCGGCCATCATCTTCAACGCCCTGATCATCATCGCGCTGATCCCGCTGGCGCTGCGGGGCGTCCGCTACCGGCCGGCCTCCGCCCACGACCTGCTGCGGCGCAACCTCACCCTGTACGGACTCGGCGGCCTCGTCCTGCCGTTCGTCGGCATCAAGCTCATCGACCTGCTCGTCTCGACCGTCCCCGGGCTGGGGTGAGGAGGTCGTCAGGGGGCCGTCAGAGGGTCGTCAGAGACGGCTCGCGGGTCTTGCCCGGCGGATTCCGCAGGGCTTCGATGGACAGCGTGAACAGCGCGTGGCTCCTTCTCGACCGGCCGCCCCATCGGGCGCCCCGTCGTGCCGCCCGCTGCCTTCCGGAGGCGTCCGCCCGCCGCTGACGCGAACTCCGGCTCACCCATGGGGCGTCGTGACCGTACCGGTCCGGCGCCCTTTCACGCACCATCTCACCTATCCCAGGACGAACCATGTCTTCTTCCCTGTCCGGACGCACCGTTCTCGTCACCGGAGCGACGTCCGGCATCGGCCACCAGACCGCGCGGCTGCTCGCCGAGCGTGGCGCCACGGTCCTCGTGCACGGCCGCACGGCCGAGGAGGCGCACGCCGCCCTCGACCGGCTGGTCACGCTCTCCGACGTGCCCGCGGAGCGACTGTGCGCGTACGGCGCCGACTTCACACGCCTTGAGGAGGTCGAGCTGCTCGCCGACCGGGTCACCGACGCCCACCCCCACCTGGACGTCCTGGTCAACAACGCGGGCATGGCGGCCCCGGAGCGGCACACGGTGACGGCGGACGGGAACGAGATCGCCTTCCATGTCAACTTCCTCGCCCACTACCTGCTCACCCACCTCCTTGAGCAGGCCCTGACGAGCGCCCCGGGCGGCCGGGTCGGTCGCGTGATCAACGTGTCCTCCGCCCTGCACCGCACCGGCTCCATCCAGTGGAACGACCCCAACCGCACTCGCCGTTACTCGCGCCTCGCCGCGTACGCCCAGTCGCAGCTCGCCCTGACGGTCTTCGCCGCCGACCCGCGCGTGACCGCCGTCTCCGTC
Source organism: Streptomyces sp. NPDC051909 (assembly GCF_040681095.1). NCBI lineage: Bacteria > Bacillati > Actinomycetota > Actinomycetes > Kitasatosporales > Streptomycetaceae > Streptomyces > Streptomyces sp. NPDC051909. The sequence continues at coordinate 18,330 of NZ_JBFAYA010000002.1, forward strand.
CACCCCGGCGTGTGCGCCACCAGCCTTCTGCCCCTGTACGCGCACGAGGGCGAGTCGCCCGCCGAGGGCGCGGCCCACGTCGTACGGCTCTGCGACCCGGCCGTCGAGATCGTCAACGGTGCCTATTACGACCGCGACCAGCGCGTCGCCCCGGCGCCCGCCGCCACCGAGGAGCGCACGGTCAAGCGCCTCACCAAGCTCGCCGACCTCCTCGTCGGCCACACCGCCTGAAGGGACCCGAGACCGCCATGTCGAAGCGCGCCCGCAAGAAGAAGGCCCGCCGCAAGAAGAAGGCGAACCACGGCCGCAAGGCCGGCCGGCGCTGACCCCGTGGGGCGGCCCCCGCCCGCCGGGAGCCGCCCCACACTCGTACCCGGAGGTCCCCGTGATCCCACACCCCGCCCACCAACCGCCCGCACCGGCCCGGGCCCTCTTGAGCAACGCGCCCGGCCCGGCCGCCCTCGCGGAGCACGTCCTGACCACCGGCCACGGCCGCTGGTGGACCGACCGCCCGGACCGCCCCCGCGTGATCGCCGTCACCTGCGGGGGCCACGCCCTCCTCGCCGGCGACCCCACCGCCCTCGTCCCGACCGACCTGGCCCCGCTCGCCGGCCACTACGTCGTGACGCCCGACCGCTTCCTGCCCGTCCTCGGCGCGGCCTTCGACCGGCTCGTGCCGTGGGAGCGGATGCTCTACGTCCGCCGCGCCCCGGCCACCGCGCCCCGCGTTCCGCGCGGGGTGGCCGTGCGCCGTCTCGTCCCCGAGGACGCCGACGCGCTGGCCGCACTCGACTCCGCCATGGCCTGGATCCACGGAAGCTGGGAGAGCCCCGCCCACCTCGCCGCCTCCGGACTCAGCTGGGCCGCGTTCCACAAGGGCCGCGTCATCGCCGTGGCGTGCACACGGTTCCTGGGCAACCGGTACGAGGACATCGCCTGCGCCACCGCACCCGAGGTCCGCCGGCAGCACCTCGCCCTGACCTGCGTCACCCGCCTCACCGAGGACATCGCGGCGCGCGGCCACCAGGCCGCCTGGAGCTGCTCCCGCGACAACCGCCCCAGCCGTCTCCTCGCCTGGACGGCCGGATTCCGGCTGGCCCGCGAAGACGTCCACTACATGACGGGCCCCGCCACCGGCCCCGGCCTGCCACCGGTCACTCCCGAGTCGCGTCCGGCGGAGCAGACCGTGCCGCTGCTTGCTCGTGGGGCGTGATCGGCTCGCCACGACGGACCGCGCCGGGCGCGCGTGCGGCCGGTCTCCTGGGTGGCGTAGGCCACCGAGGACAGCGGGTCGGAGGCGAAGATCGGCAGGGCGAGCCGCTTGGGCAGCAGCGTCTCCCCCAGCTCCTCACTGCGTTTGGCCCGGCCGATCACCAGGCGCTTGAGCTTCTCCGTCACGTTCGGCACAGCGCGAGCTCGGCTTCATGGGACGCCACCTCCCGGCTCACACGCGGTCACCCGTGCCGCCGGCTCGCGACGAGGACTGGCCCCGCGCCCTGCGGACCGCGATCGTCTGTGCCGCCACTCTGCTGGGGCTCCTCCTGGTGGTCGACGCCATCGCCAACTCGCTCACGCCGGTCCGGGGCGCCCTGTGGGGCGGGCTCGCCGTCCTGCTGTTCGTCGTGCTGCTGCCGGACCGCGTCACCGCGGGGGAAGGCTGGCTGGCCTCGCGCGGACCGGTGCGCCGTCGCACCGGACCGACCGCCTGGTCCACGTGCGGTGCTCGGCGGGACCCTCACGTCACGTGGTCCTGGAGGACGTCCACGGCACGCGGATCTCCCTGAACCCGAAGCTCCTCACCGACAACCCCGCACTCTGGCAACTCCTGGCCGACGGCGCCGCGGCATCCTCCGCGCAAGGCTTCCTGCGGACGTCAGCCGGCCGCGACCGTCGCCCCGGCGTACGCCACCGCCGTCAGGGCGAGCACGGCGGCCGGTAGGGCCCGCACGGGCGGGTCGCCGTGGCGCAGGTGGACCACCGCGGCCGCGGTCATCAGCAGCGCCAGCCCGATGCCGGCGGCCACCCCGAGCAGGGCGGAGGCCGGTCCGAGCAGCAGTCCGACGACTCCGGCCACCTCCAGGGCGCCGACGACGCGGTAGAGGCCCGGTGACATGTCGAGGTGCGCTGCCGCCCGGCGCATGAACGGCACTGCGGCGATCTTCCCCAGTCCCAGCGGGAGGAGGACCAGGGACAGCGCGACGGCGAGGGTGGTCTGTGCGGTGGTCACGCCGGCCGCCTCCGGCGTTCGGTGCTCAGGCGGGCGAAGTGGTCGATGAGGTCGGGTGCGTCTACGGTTGCGGGGTTGACCACCTGCTCGACGGGGGCACCCTGGAGGAGGCGTTTGACGGGGACTTCGAGTTTCTTGCCGGTGCGGGTGTGCGGGATGCCCGGCACTTCGATGATCTCGTCGGGGACGTGGCGGGGCGAGGCGCCGGTACGGATCACCTCCTTGATCCTCTCTCGGAGGGCGCCGTCCAGGCTCACCCCGGCGGCGAGGACCACGAACAGGGGCATCCAGTAGCCGCCGTCGGGTTCCTCCGCGCCGATGACGAGCGCTTCCGTGATCTCGGGGAGGCGTTCGACGACGTCGTGGATGTCGGCGCTGCCCAGGCGTACGCCGTTGCGGTTCAGCGTGCTGTCGGAGCGGCCGTGGACGATCACCGAGCCGTGACCGGTGACCGTGATCCAGTCGCCGTGCCGCCATACGCCGGGGTAGGAGGAGAAGTAGGCGTCGCGGTAGCGGGTGCCGTCGGGGTCGTTCCAGAAGTACAGCGGCATCGACGGCATCGGACGGGTGACGACCAGCTCGCCCACCTGGTCCACCACCGGGAAGCCCTCGCCGTCGTACGCGGCCAGTGCCACGCCCAGGTGCGGCGCGGACAACTCCCCCGCCCAGACCGGCGTGTTGGGCGCGCTGCCCGCGAAGCCGGACACCACGTCCGTGCCGCCGCTGATGGACGCGAGCAGGACGTGGTCGCCGACGTGGTCGCGGACCCAGGGGTAGGCGGAGGCCGGCAGGGCGGAGCCGGTGCAGCCGACCACGCGGATCGACGACAGGTCGTGCCGGGACGGGTCGATGCCGTACTTGGCCATGCCCAGCAGGTACTGGGGGCTGGTGCCGAAGACGGTCACCCGGTGGCGCGCGGCGAGCTCCCACAGCACGTCGAGCTGGGCGAAGGGTGCGGGGCTGCCGTCGTACGTGCAGGTCGTGGCGCCGGTCAGCAGGGTGGAAGCGACCAGGTTCCACATCATCCAGTGGGTCGTGGTGTACCAGAGCAGGCGGTCGCCGGGCCCGAGGTCGGAGTGCAGGCCGAGGGTCTTCAGGTGCTCCAGCAGGACGCCGCCGTGACCGTGGACGATGCCCTTGGGCAGACCGGTGGTGCCGGAGGAGAACACGACCCACAGAGGGTGGTCGAACGGCACCGGCGTGCACGTGAGTTCCTCGGCGCGGGTGGACGCGTCCTCCCACGGCACCACCAGCGACGGGAACGCTCGCGAAGGCCACGGCAGGCCCACGTGGTCCACCAGCAGCGTCGCCTTCAACGTCGGAAGGTGCGCGGCCAGTTCACCGGCGGCCTCGCGGCGGTCGTGGGTGGTGCCGTTGAAGAGGTAGCCGTCGGCGGCGATCAGGACGGTGGGTTCGAGCTGGGCGAAGCGGTCGGCGGCCGCCTGGGGCGCGTAGTCCTGCCCGCAGACCGACCACACGGCGCCCAGGCTCGCGGCGGCGAGGAACGCGACGATCGCGTGCGGGGTGTTGGGCAGGTAGCCCACCACCCGGTCCCCCTTGTCGACGCCCAGCTCGCGCAGGGTCGCGGCCACCGAGGCGACCTCGGCGCGCAGGCGGCCCCCGGTCACCTCGTAGCAGGAGCCGGTCTCGTCGAGGGCGATGATCGCCACGTCGTCGGCGGCGAGGTTACGCAGGGCGTGGTGGGCGTAGTTGAGGGTGGATCCGGTGAACCAGCGGGCGCCGGGCATCCGCTCCTCGGCCAGGACCTGCTCGTACGGGGTGTCGGAGTCGATGTCGAAGTACTCCCACACCGCGCGCCAGAAGCCTTCCAGGTCGGTGACCGACCAGCGGTGCAGGGCGGTGTAGTCGGTGCCGTCCCTTCCGGTGTGGCGGGCGAAGTCCATGATGCGGCTGTTCGCGACGGCCTTGGGGTCGGGGGCCGTGAAGGGGTCCGGCCTGGTCATCGTGTGGCGCTCCTCAGCAGGCTTTTCTCGGCGGTCTGTTGGAGGGGGAGGGTGCTGCGTGTGGTGTGCAGGAGGGCCCCCCAGGTGGCGGTGGCGGTGAAGTCGCTGCCTCCTGCCGGGACGACGTCCGCGACGACGCGGTCGGGGCGCAGCAGTACGGCATCCGCCCGGCCACCGCGCAGCCAGGCCGCGAGAGTGCCGTCGTCGCCGAGGCCGGTGACAGGGATCGTCCGGGCGCCGAGCGCGTGGGCGAGGGCGTTCAGAGCGGGCCAGGGTTCGGTGGCGGTCAGGATGGTGAAGGAGTCGCCGAGCAGCTCGTCGAGGCGGGTGCGCCGTCCGGCGGTGGTGGTCCACGGTTGTGGGCAGTGGGTGCCCGCGAGGCCCCTGCGGTTGCGGCGCCGGACGAGGGGTCCGGCGGTCAGGGGCGGGCTGAGGTCGCGGCCGGCCAGCTGCGTGAGGCCGGGTATGCGGCAGGCCGCGGCCAGGAGTCTGCGGCGCAGTGCGGCGGCGCTGTCCTGCCCGCCGGTCATGGCCCATCCCATCGCGACCGCGAGCCGTATGACATGGCGGGCGTGCGGCTTGCGTTCGCTCTCGTACGTGTCCAGGAGCCGCTCGTCGCCGCCCTGGCCCAGGACGCGGGCGAGCTTCCAGGTGAGGTTGTAGGCGTCCCGCAGTCCCGCGCACAGCCCCTGTCCGATGAACGGAGGGGTGAGGTGGGCGGCGTCGCCGAGGAGGAAGACCCGTCCGCTGCGCCACCGGTCGGCGATGCGCGCCCGGAAGGTGTACCGGGTCTCGCGGACGACCTCGAAGTCACCGTCGTAGGAGGGCGGCAGCCATGGCGCGACCAGCTCGCGGACCGGCTCGTCGCCGCCCTCGAGCCGGAACTCCCAGCGGTAGCGGTCCTCGCCGACGCGCATGAAGGTCGCCGGGCGGTGGGGGTCGCAGACCTGGTCGACGCCTTCCCAGCAGCGGACGTCGGCGTTCGTGCGGACGTCGACGACGGTCCAGCGTTCCTCGAAGTTCCGGTCCTCCCATACGGCGCCGATGGCGTCGCGGGTGAGGCTGTTCGCCCCGTCGCAGCCGAGGACCGCCTCGGCCCACAGTTCGTGCTCGCCGTCGTCGTCGCGGTAGGTCACGCGCACGGGGCCGGCCGGGTCCGGGGCGACGCCGGTGACCTCGACACCGCCCCGCAGTTCGCACTCCGGGCGGCGGACGAGGGCGTCGCGCAGCAGTCGCTCCAGCTCGGGCTGGTCGAACATGCTGGTCTGCGGGTAACCGTGACGGCCGTCCTCGGCGCGGCGGAACTCGGCCATCACCCGGTGCCGCGCGTCAAGGAGCCGCAGCCCGTTCGCCGGGCGGGCGATCGCGGCGAACTCCTCCCCCACGCCCGCGGCCTGGAGGATCCTGCGGACCTCGTCGTCGGTGGCGACGGCGCGCGGGAGCGGGTAGACGTCCCGGTGGCGTTCCAGGACGACGGTGCGCACTCCGCGCCGGGCGAGGAGGAGGGCGGCGGTCACGCCCACCGGTCCCGCGCCGATGATCACCACGGGTGCCTGCTGTTCGGTGCGGCTCACCTCGGGTCCCTACTTCGCGTCCGTGACGGAGGTTCGCTGCTCGCCGAGGTCGATCCGGCCGTCCGGGGTCGCGATCGTCGCTGTGATCACGTCTCCCGCGTGCAGGTAGTGCGGGTTCTTCGCCTGGGACTTGAAGAACGCCTTCCACTTCATGGCGGGCGGCAGCAGCGCGCCGATCTTCTCGACCGGCTTCGGCGGGGCCTTGAGGGCCGTGCCGCCGGGCGTGCCGGTCAGCAGCAGGTCGCCGGGGTCGAGGGTCTGGAAACGAGCCAGCAGGGTGAGGGCCTGCGCCGGGCGGACGATCATGTCGGCGAGGGTGCGGTCCTGGCGCAGCTCGCCGTTGACGGACAGCTTCAGCCTGAGGTCGAGGAGATGGGCGAAGTCCTCCGGCTCCAGCAGGGCGAGGTACGGGCCGGTCGGTGTGAAGGTCGGGTAGGACTTGCTCTCGTAGAACTGTGTCTTGGTCAGCTGGACGTCGCGCGCGCTGACGTCGTTGGTGACGACGAGCCCGGCGAGGTACGACGGCAGGTCCCGCTCGTCGACCGTGGTGCCGATGGGCAGGGTGGCGCCCATGACCAGCCCGAGTTCGACCTCGTAGTCGAGGAACTTCACGTGCGAGGGCCGTACGACGGTGTCGCCGGGTCCGCTGACCGAGCCGGACGCCTTGCGGAAGAAGGCGGGCGGAATGTCGCCCGTGAAGCCCGAATCACTGGCGTGGCTCCGGTAGTTGACCATCTGGGCTACCACCCGGCAGGGGGTGGTGACGGGCGAGAGGACGGCCAGGTCGGCAACGGGCGTGCCCGCCTCGGTCGAGCGTGCCGCCTCTCGTACGGCGTCACGGTCGGCGATCAGCTCGGCGGTGGTGGTGGCCTTGGTGTCGACGGGGATGGCCAGGTGGCCGCGGACGACCCACCATCCGTCGGCGGTGCGCAGGACGTTGGTGCTCATGTCAGTACCTTCGTGAGGGGATTGGGGGTTCAGGACTTGGCGGCTCTGAGCAGGCCCAGCAGGCGCGCCGGGTCCATCTCGTTGTCGCCGCGCAGGGCCCGGATGACGTCGCGGACCCGTTGCGGGGAGGGACTCGCGCCGAGGAAGTCACGGGTGGCCGGTGGACCCCACTGGGCGAGGCCGGTGGTCGACATGGGTGCCCAGCCGGGCTCGACGTCGCTGGAGAACAGGTCGCCGTCGGCGAAGTGCTCCAGCATGAAGCGGTCGGGGTCACGCCAGTAGTCGAAGAGCTGGCTGCCCTGGATGTGCCGGCCGACGCCCCAGCTGCGCTGGTATCCGCGCTCCTTGAGGTATTCACCGCCGACGGCGATCGAGTCCAGGTCGGTGACCTGATAGGCGGAGTGGACATAGCCGGTCCCCGGCCCCAGGTGCATGGCCAGCGTGTGATGGTCGGCCGGCACGCTGCCGAGGTCGCAGCGGATGAACGCCATGGCCGGGCCGCGGTCGCGCTGCCCGTCCAGGAAGAGGAAGTCGGACACGATCATCCCCAGCGTGTCCAGGTACCAGTCCAGGGCCCGGCCGAACACACGGGTCTCCAGGACGACATGGCCCAGCCGCTGGATCCGGGACGGCTCGCGCGGCGGGCGCTGCGTGGCGTTCGTACGACGATGGTCCGTGCCGAAGTTGAGCAGCAGTGGCAGCTGCTCGGGCAGCGCCGGCAGCTGCTCGCCGCAGTGCACCACCCGCACCGGGAAGCCGGACGGATCGAGCAGGTCGACCGCCTTTCCGCCGCCGGGCACGTCCGCGTCGCGCACGTCGGACCCGGTGGCCCGCGCCAGCCGGTCCAGATCGGGCCGCTCCGCCGCGCGGAACGCCGGGCCGATGAAGCGGGACGCACGCCCGCGCCGGATCACCATGCACGGCGAGCCGGCGAGCGTGCCGCGCAGCCACAGCTCGCTGTCGGTGCGCGCGGCGATCTGGAAGCCGAAGTCCCGGGCGAAGACCTCGGCCCGCTCCAGGTCAGGCTTCTCGAACTCCAGCCAGGCCAGGTCCGCGACCTTGATCAGGGGATTCCGGGAGCGGCCGGGATGCTCGCCCCTCAGGGCTCCCTGTTCGCTGTGCAGGTCCTGGTGGGCCGTCTTGGCATCGGCCCCGTGGACGCGGGTTTCAGACATGGTGCCCTCCGAGCAACATTGCCGTAATGAGGAAATCATCAACTTTGACAGTTCCGTCGTCAAGGCGTTCCCGGCGGGAAATGATGGTTTCATCAGAACTGCAGTCGTCATCGTCCGCGCGGTTAGACTTGGCGCATGCCTACGTCAGCCCCGCCCAGCAACCGGTTCGAGCGACGTCGCGCCGAGACCCGTAGCGCGCTCGTTCGCGCCGCCCGGCAGATACTCGCCGACAGCGGGGACACCGGCGTCAGCATCCAGGCGATCGCCGAGCGCGCCGACGTGGGCTTCGGCTCGTTCTACAACCACTTCGACTCGAAGGCCGAGCTGTTCGAGGCGGCGGTGGTGGACGCCCTGGAGGAGTACGGCCGGAACTTCGACCAGCGCCTGGCGGAGATCGACGACCCTGCGGAGCTCGTCGCGGCGGGCTTCCGACTCAGCGCCCGCATGGCCGAGTCGCACCCGGAGCTGATGCAGGTCCTGCGCCGTCGGGGCCTCGGTCACATCCACTCGGACAACGGCCTGGCCCGGCGGGCGCTGCGTGACATCGAGGTCGGCACGGCCTCCGGCCGCTTCATCGTGGTCGACCCGACCGTGGCCCTGTCCGCAGTGGGCGGCACCCTGCTGTCCCTGGTGGAGCTGAGGTTCGCGCGCCCCGACCTGGACGGTGACGAGGCCGCGGTGAACCTGGCCGAGATGGTCCTGCGCATGCTGGGCGTACCGCCGGACGACGCCCACGAGGTCGCCCGGCGCCCCCTCCCCGGCCCCGCCTGAGACGATCCCCCCAGCCGGCGGGGGACGAACTTCCGCCGGAAGGCGACCGAGCGGCCGGTGAAGGCGGCGTCGATTGCGTCCCGGCTCGCCACCTGGTGACACCCGCACACCGAGCGCGCCCGACACGTCACCGTACGAGAGGAACGCGGTCGCCCCGGCATGGTCGGCGTGAGCCTTGTCGGCACTTCCGGAGGTCTTCAGCCCGTCAAGGCGTACGGTCAGCCTCGTCACCGGCAGGGGCCGAGTCGAGCCGTTCGCGGGTGCGTCATGGGCGGTCAGGTCGACGTGCCGGAGGCCGCCCTTCGCGATCGCGGCACGGGTGCCGGCGTCGGGCCAGGTCCCGGCGTTCACGCACTCCCGGAAGCCCAGCGAATACCCCTCCAGCACCCCGGCTCAGCGGGCCGGGGCGGCCGTTGGCATGACCAGACACCGCGCGGCGCACCACGCCCGCGGCCAGGTCGGTCGGGTCGGGTCGGGTCGGATCGGGTCGGGTCGGGTCGGAAGTCCAGCCGACGGTGGGCAGGCGCCGCAATAGTTGCACATCCACGAGCAACTAACTAACCTGCACATGGATGGGCAATTAACTGCCGGTCGCGCCTCGCAGGCCCGACGGCCCCGCCCGCACCGATCCCCCCGCACCGAAGCATCCGCTTCACCCCCGCCGAGGAGCTCCCGATGCCGCTCTTTGCCAACACACCCGCCGAGAAGATGACCGAGCCCTACCCACGCCGCTGGTGGGCCTTGCTCGTGCTCTGTCTCAGCCTGCTGATCGTCGTGATGGCCAACACATCGCTGGTCGTGGCCGCGCCGGACCTGACGCAGGACCTGGGACTCTCCAGCAGCGACCTGCAGTGGGTCATCGACGGCTACACCGTCCCGTACGCGGCGCTGATGCTGGTACTGGGAGCCATCGGCGACAAGTACAGCCGCCGCGGCGCGCTGATCCTGGGCCTGCTGATCTTCGCGGCCGGTTCGGTGATGGGCGGCCTGGTCGACGAGACCGGCCTGGTGATCACCGCCCGCGCGATCATGGGTGTCGGCGCCGCCGTGGTCATGCCGGCCACCCTCTCCCTGCTGGTCGCGATCTTCCCCAGGGCAGAGCGCGCCAAGGCCATCACGGCCTGGAGCGCCACCTCCGGCCTCGCCATCGCCGCCGGGCCGCTGGCCGCCGGCTGGCTGCTCCAGGACCACGCCTGGGGCTCCACCTTCCTCATGAACGTGCCCATCGCCGTCCTCGGCGTCGTCGGGGCGCTGGTACTGGTGCCGCCGTCCAAGGCGAAGGGCATGGGCCGCATCGACTACGTCGGGGGTCTGCTGTCGATCGTCTCGGTCGGCAGCCTCGTCTACGCCACCATCGAAGGCCCGCACTTCGGCTGGGGCACCGGCCCGATCACCGCGGCCGTGGTCGCCGGCCTGAGTCTGGCGGCCTTCATCGTCTGGGAGCTGCGCCACCCCAACCCCATGCTGAATGTGCGGAAGTTCAAGGAGCGCCCCTTCAGCGGCTCGATGCTCGCGGTGCTGTTCTTCTTCTTCGGCACCTTCGGCTCGATCTACTACTCCACCCAGTTCCTGCAGTTCGTCCTCGGCTACGACGCGCTGGAGACCGGTATCCGACTGCTGCCCCTCGCCGGAGCCGTCTTCGTCGGTGCCGCGGTGACCGGCAAGCTGGCCCCGAAGCTGGGCGTGAAGCCGATGGTCGGCACCGGCATGGTCATCGGAACGGCAGGCGTCCTCCTGCTCACGCAGATCGAGTCGGGCTCGACGTACACCGACTTCCTGACGCCCCTGCTCCTGCTCGGCTTCGCCATCGGGCTGAGCCTGTCCCCGGCCACCGACACCATCATGGGCGCCTTCCCCGAATCGGAGCTCGGCGTCGGCGGCGGCGCCAACGACACCGCGCTGGAGCTCGGCTGCGCCCTGGGCATCGCCGTTCTCGGCTCGCTACTGGCCACGTCCTACAAGGACAAGCTGACCGAGCTCGTCGGCGGCCACCTCCCGGCCGCCGCGATGGACACCGCCAAGGACTCGGTGGGCGGCGGCATCGCGGTCGCCGAACAGATCGCCCTGAACCCCCAGGGCGGCGCCCGACAGGCCCAGGCCCTGCTCGGCGCGGTGCACGAGTCCTTCGCCCACTCCATCGCCCACACCAGCCTCATCGGCGGCGTCATCATGGCCGCCGGCACGCTGATCGTCATCGCGGTCCTGCCCGGCCGCGAGCGCGTCGCGAAGCACCGTCCGGAGCAGACGGACGGTACGGCGAGGCAGACCGAGACCGTGGGCGCGGCCTGAACCCCACGACATGACCGCGGCCCATGGCCGCCGACCGGAGGCCGGACAGCGATCCGCTTGGCACCGGGTCCGCTCGAACTTCCGCGCCGGCGGCCGGGCCGCGGCTCAGCCGTCGCCGCCGGCCTCCGGGGCGACCGAGGCCGCCACCTCTTCTACGACAACGCGCGCCCGCTTCTCCGGCACGCCGGCCGCGATGAGCGTGGTGACGGCCACCCGGGTGCCGTCGTCCTCCAGAGCCCCGGTGTTGACCTCTTCCAGCAGGGCGAGCGCCATCGCCTCCAGAGCGGCGCTGAGCACCGCGGGCGGCAGATGGGAGTGGAAGACGCCGTCCCGCTGGCCCTGCTCCACGACGGCCGTCGCCCTGACACGGGCGGGTCTGAGGATCTCGGCGACCCTTTCGACGCCGAGATCCCGCTGGGCGAGCGCCAGGAGCATCCGGTACCGGTCTCCCACCGGCCACATCGCCAGCGAGAAGCGCGCGAGCGCCCGCTCGGCCGGCTCCGTCGCCTCCGCCGCGCCTGCCACGGCGCCCTGAAGAGCCTCGGCGGCCTCCTCGGCCAGTGCCTCCAGGAGCGCCGCACGTCCGGGGAAGTGCCCGAAGAGCGTTCGCCTGACGACACCGGAGGCGCGCGCCAGCTCCTCCAGGGTGGTGTCGGGGTTTCGCCCGAGCTCCTGGCGGGCGGTGGCCAGGATGCGCGCCCGGTTGGACCGTGCGTTGCGTCGCTGCGGCACGCGGCCGACGGGCTGGGGCACGGAAGGAACCTCGATGAGACCGGACGGAAAACGGGCACCACCATTCTGGCACGCGAGCCGCCGCACGATCCGCGGCCGCATCCACGAACCGGCCTGCCCGATCAGGCGGGAAGCTCCTTGATGTCGGACGGCTCCTCGGGCTCGATGCCGTTGAGACGGTGGCGGAAGTCGCTGGAGGCGGGATAGGCGGCGCGGCGCGACCGCATGATGGAACCCAGGGGACGGTGGGCCTCCAGGGCGTGCCAGGGGTTGGGGTCAGATGCCGCTGAGCCAGCGGATGGCGGAGAGGCCGGGCATGAAGAAGTACTCGCCGCCGAGCAGGGTGTTGAAGGACTGGATGTTCTGCACCCGGCGGGGCGGGGTGCCGGGCACCGTGAAGTAGGCGCCCTTGTCCTGGAGCGAGATCATCGGGTCCTTCTCCTTGCCCAGGCCCATGAAGTTGCCGGAGCCGGCCCATTCGCTCTGCAGGAACTCGACGTTGTCGATCGCGCGGGCACCGAGAGCGATGAAGTCCAGGCCGCGCGGCTTGCCGTCGTCCTTCAGCCGGTCCGGGGGAAGCGGGGTGCCGTAGGAGGTGCCCCGCCGGACGATCCGGCGGATGTTGACGTCGGTGAGAACCGTCAGTTTCGTGTCGCGCGGGTTCATCCGGCGGATGTGGAGCCGAGGGGGGTCCGCAGACCGCGCGGATCGGCGGAGTAGTCGAAGTCGTTGATCCGGTTCGGATCCTCACCGATGGCCGGGTCGTCGCGCTCCGGGGCCAGGGCCAGCGGTGCGCCACCGCGCCAACGCCCGACGAGCTTGGCGGCCAGCAGTTCGCGTTCGGCCTCGGTGCCGGCGTTGTCGTACAGCCACTTGTTGAAGGCGGCGACGTGGGAGTGGTACTTACGGAAGACGACGTACGTGCCGTTGCGGCCCAGGACGTCCGGGGCCGGCACCGGCAGCGGTACACCCGTCTCGCTCGGGTAGCCGAGCAGGAACTCGCCTGCTCTGATCGGGCGGCCGTCGCCGGGCAGCGATTCGGCGCCGCTGCCCTCGATCACCGGCTGGCTGAAGCCGTCCCGGTATCCGAAGACGTTGAACCCGTCGGCCGCGAAGTCCTGGTGCGACAGCAGCCGTACCCCCGGGACCTCACCCAACTCCTTCTCGTAGGCGGCGGCCTCTGCCCGCCAGTCGTCCTCGCTCGCGGCGTAGACCGTGACGGCGATGTGCACGCGCGGGGTGCCGAACGGGAACTCCCAGCGATCCGGGGCGTTCACGCCGGTGTCCCGCAGCCGCTCGGCGCGGGCGGCCATCCCGGCACGGAAGTTGGCAGGGAAGGAGGCCAGTGACTCCTGCGGCACGCCGAGCGCCACCAGCCCCTGGTAGCTGAGGGCGAGGGCCAGCCAGGACGGCTGCGGTTCGTCCCAGCGGGCCGCCGAGGTCACCCGCGGGGCCAGCCGACGCAGCAGCTCCCTGACCGCTGCGGCCTCGGTGATCTCCAGGATGGCGTGGGTACCGAAGTAGGGCTCGCGCCGGGCCCGCAGCAGGGTCGCCTGGATGTCGTCGAGATCCAGCGTGGGCGGGCGGCGCAGACGCCGGAACAGCGGGGAAGGCATGGCGCGCCTGCCGTCAGTTGAGGTCGGACAGGAACCGCTGCACGACGGCCTCCTGCCGCTTGAGCCGACGGGCCTCCGCGACGGTGAGCTCGGGGTGCGCGACGTACCACGCCTCCGCCGGGAGCTGGTACTTGACGATGAACTCCTTCACGTCCGGGGAGGCGATACCGGGCCATCCCTCGACGTTGCTGAACAGGTAGTCCATGAAGTCGGGGATCTTGGTGGCGAAGTCGTCGACGTAGGGGTCCCACTCGCCGTCGAAGGCAGTCGCGAACAGCAGCTTCCTGTCGTTCTCCAGGAACACGAACCGCATGTTGTGCAGCGTGCCGACCTGCCCTGCGCCCGCCAGGTTCCCGCCGACCAGCTTGAAGAACTTCCGCAGCTGCTTCGCGCCGTCCGGCTTCAGCGGCAGGATGGTCGTCAGCTCGGACGCCTCGCCGCTCTTGGCGCCGATCCGGCCGGCGGTGGTGACGGCATGCTCGGCCATCTCGTCCTTGTCGGCCAGAAGCTCGGCGATACGCACCTTCAGCGCGATCTTCGCGTCCCGCCAGCGCCGAGTCGACCTTCTCCCGGACGGCCTCAGGCAGCTGCTGGAACCTGGCCTGCAGATCCTTCTCACCCATGGCACTTCTCCTCGGGATCGGGCGCCCACGCCGTCAGCCGGCGCAGAATTTCCCATCGGCCAGACAACGCTGTCAACGCGCACCACCCGATCGGAGGCGCGCCGCCGGATCCCTGCCGGCGACGTCGCCTTGGCGCCTTCCACCGCAGCCACCGCTCTTGCGCGGGGAGGCCCGAGCAGCCGCGGCGCGACAGCCCGCTCCAGCCACCCTCCCCTCGTTCACGCACGTCGACACCCCAGACGGCGACGGGCTCCCCACCCCGCCGGCAGGACGGATTCAGCCCAAGACCACCTACCGAGGCGTCGCCACCACCGCCTGCGCCTTCGTCGACTGCTGACCGGCCTCATCCCTACGGCCGGCCTCGCACCCGGAAAGCCGCAGGTCAGCGGCCCTTTTCAGCAGGCTCAAGGATCGCGACGCACTCCACGTGGTGGGTCATCGATAACGTGTACAACTCCAAGTCATCAAAGAAAGCCCAGGTCAGATGGGGTTCCCAGTCGCTGTCCGGGTGTCGCCCCGGGCCTGGAGCGTCAACTGAGCGTCACGGGCGCCTGGCCTACCGCCCCGGACCAGAAGGCCGACGTCGCCACAGCAAAGTCGCGCAGGACAGTGACTTGAGCGATAAGTGCAAGCGAGCTTTCCCACTCACCGGCGTCGGGCTGCACTCCGTCTCGCCGTCCCATATAGCTTTGAGCGGGTACACGGGTAAGTCGTGAGAGGTTGCCATGCGACCTCTGACCGTGCTTGGGGGCGAACATGCTGTTTGAAGAGCTGACGGCGCTGGCGACAGAAGGCGGACAGGCACTGGTCCGGGCCGTGGGTACCGCGTTCTGGCCCGTGACGCAGCGTCGCACCGCAGAGTTGGTCGGCCGCGGTGACGCCGAGCGGGTGAAGGCAGAGCTTGTGCGGCTGGATCACACCGCGCAAGCACCGACGCCCGCATCATCAGGCGATGCCGCCGCAGAGCGGGCGCGACAGGAAGGGCTGTGGGCCGGACGGTTCGAAGCCCTTCTGGACCGCCTCGACGGGGCCGAACAGATCGCGCAGCAGCGGAGTTGCGCGCACTCCTCGATCACCTCACTACCTCAGTCGGTGACACAGCCATCGACACCGGCAACGCGACGGCCCGCGACGGCGGCAGCGCGATCACCGGAATCCGGAACGCAGGCGGTAACCGTCCCGGCGCATCGAAGGTCGCGCATACTGGAGACGCGGAAGCCTCCGGCCCAGGCTCCAAAGCCGTCACCGGAATCGCCAACGAATAGGCCGGCCCAGGAACGGCCAGAGGCATCGTGGATACGTTGCACACACCGCAGAAGCCGACAATCGACATCGCACTCCGGATCAACTCGCAGCGGTCGCCAACGGCAAGGACAGCAGGGCCCATAACGGCCGGGGGGGCACATCACCCTCCTCAGTCGCTCGCCGACACCGCCTTCCTCTCCCGCCCGCTGCAGCAGTGCTTGAACTTCCGCCCCCGCCGCATCATGCATGGACACGGCGCATTCCTCCGTGGCCGCACCACCGATAGCGGCACGGTTGCGCCAACAGCCTGCCCAAGGAGGATGGCCCGATTGAGGTACGTGGGGTCGTCAGCCACCATGCCCGGAAGGTTCCGACCGGCAATAACGATCAGCGAGCCGTCATGGGCTCGCTCGTACCAGTGAGGAAAGAAGTTGAGTGGCAACCCCGCCACGAGGTGTCCGTGAGGGCTGCTGAGGGAAAGTTTGTTGTCGACCAGGCGGGCCTGAAGGTCCTGGCCAGGGACGGGCGGCAGGTCGCGGAGGTCGAGGGGCTTGCCGCCGTTATCGGTGTACAAGGTGCGCAAGTTGGCGAAGCCCGACTCCAGGAAGAGCCGGAGGGTGACGTCCTCGATGCGGCGGCTGCCGTTGATCGCTCCCCAGCCGCCGTGGCAGTCGAGGACGATTCCGGCGCGGTCGCCGCCGAAGAGAATGCACTCGGCGTCGAGGCGATCCGGTGAGCGATAGGGGGCCGGGCCGGTAAGTTCGATCACCTCCGAGAGGTGGCAGTGAGGGTGCGCGAGCCGGAGCATCAGGTGGTCGACGTCCGGGTGGCGGAGGTAGAGGAGTTCGGCCTCGCCGGACTCGTCGATGATCAGATTGCACATAGTGCAGTACTGTCGGGAGTTGGCGAACCGGAGCGTGAGCGACTCCAGGTCGAATGCGGCGAGTGCCTGCTGCACGGCGTCGGAGATCCGCACGCTGCGCAGCCGGGGCAGGGTGTGGGGCGGCACCACGGCATTGTCGCGATCGTCCCGGAGGGCGCGAGCACGGAGTGATTCGAGGACGCGCAGGTCGACCGGGCTGGCACCCACGAGCTCCACAGGGCTCGGTACAGTGCCGTCCGGGTCCGTCTCGTGGTGGAGTGCACCCAGGAAGACCAAAGTCTCCCCGGCCTCCGGCCAGTTGCCGAGCTCCTGATGGAGCGCGAAGGCCTGACGAGCGCGGGAACGCGCAGCCTCCGGTACATGGAGGGCCTTCTCAGCGCGGGCCAGGTTGAACAGACAGGTGGCGCGCAGCGGGCCGTCGCCGAGACGTTCGCTGATCTGCAGGGCCGTGCGAAAGGACGCTGCCGCGGCGGGGTGGTCGCCGGCCTCGGCGTGGCAGGCGCCGAGGTTGGTGTGCAGGGCTGTCAGCACGCTGTCCATGCCCAGCTTTTCGGCGAGCGGAATGTTCTTAGTCATCAGGGCAACGGCTTCATCACGGTTGCCGGTCTCCAGCATGCAGGTCGCGGCCTGCGCGCGGGCGGAGAGGAGGACGTGGAGATCTTTATGCTCGGCAGCGGCTCGCGCAGTCTGTTCGTACTGGTCAGCTGCTTCGTCCCATCGCCCAGCCCGTGCGTGGATGTTGGCCAATGCCATTCTGCAGTGCAGGACGCCATCGAAGTCGTCGTGCCGCTCGCAGTCGTTGAGTGCCGTGGTGATCGCGGACAGGGCTTCGGTGTGTAGGCCGCGTCGCGAGTGGAGGACAGCCAGCGCGCGCGTCGCCCGGGCTCGGGTGCGGGGGGAGGCGGCATCGCTGAAGTCGGAGACTACGGACCGCAGCATGCGGGCGCCGTCCTGCCACTGCCCTGCGACGACCAGGGCTTCGCCCAGCGCCGCCCGCACCTGGGCGAGCGCCCGACTCTCGTCAGTGGTGGCGAGGGACTGCTCCGCTTCAGTTAGCAGGCGGACGGCGTCTCCGATCCGCCCCCGGTGCCACAGCAACTGGGCTCGCTTCCGCAGGACATCTGCTTGAAGAACCGGGCTGCCGGACTCCTGGGCCATGTCCGACGCGACCTTGAACTGCGACTCCGCCGTGTCGTGGTGCCCGATACCGCCGCTATACGAGGCGAGATAGGTCAGGGAGCGCGCCGCATGCTGATGGTCGCCGATTCCGATGGCGAGCTCGGCGCACTGCGCGAGGTAGGTCGCGGCCTGGTCGAGGTCAGCGCGATGCGCAGCATCCTCACCGAGCCGGAACAACGCCCGGACCTGGCCCTGCACGTCACCCGTCTCCTGATGGATGGACAGGGCTGCCTCAATCGGCCCCGCCGGAGCAGACTCCGGCCGGGCGCTGGCCGGGACCGCCGCAAGGTCCATCAGCGCCTGCGCCTCCCATTCCCGGCTGCCGATGGCTCGTGCCCGCTCGATGTCCCGGACGGACTCCTCCGCCGCCTCCGCCTCGCGGCCCGTGCTGCTGAGCAGTCTGGCGATCGACCGCGTAGCGAGCATCTCACTGAAGCCACTGCTCCGGCTCAGGTCGCGACTGTTGCGCAGGTAGTTCTCGGCCCGGCGGATCTGTCCGACCGCCAGGTACGCCTGACCCAGGTTGCCTAGGGCGAGCGCTAGTGCCTGATGATGCCCGGCGGTCCTCCAGTAGTGCAGTCCGTTTCGCAGGTACTTGATGGCGTCACGAGGCCGGCCCAAGTTGATCAGTAGTGTCCCCAGACCAAGCTGTGCCATGAAAAGAAGCTCGGCTTCGTTGGCCGCGCGCGCCGTTTCAGCACAACGGTGGAATAGATCAGCCGCATCCTGGCTCTCGCCGAGGTGTGCGGCAACGACGGCCCGGTTGTGCAGCGCGGTGGCCGTCCAATTGGGGTGTCCGGCCAGCTCCCCGGCCTCCTGTACGCACTGGTAGACGCGGTCCAGCTCCTTCCAGTGACTAGCAACCCGCAAGTGCTCGGTGAGCGTGAAGGCGAGAAGCAGTAGGTGGTCCCAGGCCTCGTACTGCCGGGCCGTCTCAACTAAAGCGACAGCGCCGGGACGGTCCGCGTCCAGCGACCGCAGCGCTGCGGGACTGCTCTCGGCAAGGACGGTCGCCTCCTCGTCCAGAAAACCGATCGCATCGGTAGACGACCGCACGCGGACGGCCGTGACGAGACAGGCATGACGAACAACATCCCCCCGTTGGGTCCCCGACCACGGCACGGATGTCAGCCGGGCGAAGCGGTGCTGAATTTCGTGCATCACGAATCGGTCGTCGTCGATCTGCTCGATGAGGCTGAGCTCGACCAGCGAGTCGAGGAGCGCGGCTGTGTCCGTGAGGTCGTCGTCGTTGATCTCGTCCAGCGAGCGCTGTGCGGTGACCGCTGCAACGACATCGACGGTAAACGACATGTGCGGCAGGACGCCGAGCGCGGAGAAGACCTGCGCCTGGTCGTGTTCGAGTGCGTCGAAGCTCTGCTGGAACACAGGCTGCAGCGCGGTCTGGCCGGCGACGAGGGCTTTGACGCTACGGTCCGGGTTGGTGATCTCGGACAGGTAGCGGTCGGCGTTCACACGGGGCCGCCGGGCTAGATGCGCCGCGGCGATGTGCAGGGCGAGCGGGTGACCGGCGCACGCCGCGGACAACGCGGTCGTCTGCTCGCCGGTCAGCCGGCCAGGACCGGCGACCGACCGTACGAGCTCCTCGCTGGGCGTGCCTGGCAGTGCACCGAGGTCGATGAGGCGGACCAGGCCAGTTAGCCCACTGAGCTTGGCCCGGCTGGTTCCTACCAGTGCGAACGGGCCGTCGATGGAGAGAATCTCAAGGAACGCTTCCTCCGAAACGACATCGTCAACGAGCAGCAGGACGCACTTACTGGCGAGCGTTGTCCGTAGCAGCGCCAGCTGCTGGTCACGGCGATCTGGCAGGGGATGCTCTGACGGAAAGAGCGCGTGGAGAATCGATGACACGAGGTCCGTGGGGCCGGTCGACAGCGCGAGATTAATGTGAAACTGGCCGTCCGGGTACCCCTCTGCGGCCAGCCGGGACATGCGCAGGGCGACGTCACTCTTCCCGATGCCAGGAGCCCCGGTCACCACAACCGCCGCTCGGCTGCCGCCGCCCGAGCGCCGCAGCACGTCGAGGCCGGCGGAGATCTCCGCCTCGCGCCCGAACAGGCGTGGGCGCCGTTCGCCGGGCAGGACGGATTCCTGCATCGAGCGAGACTGCAGGGAGGGCAGCGTCACACGAACGTCACCCGCCACGTACCCAGTGATGGCGACCCCACCGTGCGAGGCGTATGCCGCCCCCGTCGCCTTGACTGAGACGGGGCTGGGCACGCCGGGCACTGTCACTGCGCAGACTCCGGTGATCGCGGTGCCGCCGTCCGTCGCGCGGGCGTCGCCGCTGTCCCGCACCTCGGCGCCTGGCCGTGTGTCGCCAAACCCGCTCTCATCCTCCATCAATTCGCTCCCGGAGACTAGCTGTAGTCGACCCCGGTGCCGGCACTGCTGCCGGCACCGTCAGCCTTGGCGTCACCAGTCCGATCCACCCGCACCATTCCCGTGCCCGCCCCACCGGGT
Organism: Streptomyces sp. NPDC051909; assembly: GCF_040681095.1. NCBI lineage: Bacteria > Bacillati > Actinomycetota > Actinomycetes > Kitasatosporales > Streptomycetaceae > Streptomyces > Streptomyces sp. NPDC051909. The sequence continues at coordinate 38,037 of NZ_JBFAYA010000002.1, forward strand.
CTACGGATCCCAGTGTGCGCGGACCCACCACTAGACGCCTCTGCCTGGCCTGTATCCGTGGCCGAATCTCCACGGCCGGGCTGCAACCACGCCCACACGAGCGCTGCAATCCCGGTGCCGGCCTGCAACGAAGCCCCGACCAGCTCCCCCCTCCCTGGACCGTTCAGCAACCACACCATCGGCGTCGCCGCGATGCAGGCGACCCCAATCACGATCAGCGCAATCTTCCACGGCCGTGTCACGCCGCCCCGCCTTCCCCCCTGCCCTGCCATTCCGCAGGTATAGCAAGGACGTTCCTGCCATTGCCACTGGTTCCAGCGGTCTGGGCGTGTACCTGGAGCAATCGACGTGCGATGCCGTCCAGTCCCAGGTAGATGCCGACGGTGAAGGCCTCATGTCGGCCATCAGAGCACGGGCAGGGCACGGTCGAGGACGGGCAGGAGGTCGCGAACCGGCCAGTCAGGTACAGCCACCAGGAATGATCACGACGCGGTGCGTCCAGGCGCTGCTGCCCCGGACTGCCACCCGTCGAGAGTGCCGCTGAGTCGCCAATAGGGCACGGCACATGGAACAGAGGCACGGAACAAGCTGACAAACGCCTCCCCGGGGCGATGCAGCCACGCCCAGCTCACGCGGCGATGGTCAGTGGAACGTCCAGTTGCTCCCAGGCCCCGAGCACAGCCTTGTGAGCGTCCGGCTGCAGGTGCGCATAGCGCTGGGTCGTCTGGAAGCTCTCGTGGCCAAGGAGGTGCTGGACCTCGTAGAGCGAGACTCCCTTCTGGACGAGCCACGAGGCGCAGGTGTGGCGCATAGAGTGCGGCGGATAGCGCGGGACGGGGAGCTGCTCCCCGTCTGTGTCGAAGTAGTGGGCGTTCTCGATTGCCGGCCACCAGGTCTGGCGCCGCCAGTTGCCGTCGTCGAGGCGACGGCCGGCGCGGCCCTTGGTGACGGTGGTGAAGACCAGGGCGTCACGATCGAGCGAGTAGATGTGCCGTTCGAGCGCGTCCAGGACGTGTGGCGGAAGCGGGGCCTCTCGGTGGCTCCTCGAACTCTTGGGGTACTCCTTGATGCCGCTCTTGGTATTGACCTCCACCACGAACAGGCGGGAACGGCGCTGGTCGATCCGATGGCGATGCAGGCCGGCGAGTTCGCCCCAGCGCAGGCCCGTGTAGAAGCCGAGCAGGCACATGGTGCGCCATGGGGCCGGGAGCTCGTCGACGATGCTCTGCGCCTGGTCGAGGGTGAACCATTGCGGGGGCTTGATCGCGATCTGCGGCAGGTCGATGTTCCGGCAGGGGCTGACCGCGATGACATCGTCGTCGACGGCCGCCCGCATGATGGACGACAGCAGGTTGTACGCCCTCTTGATCGCCGAGGCACCGACCCCCTTCTCGACCAGGCCGCGGATCCAGCTCTGGACGTCCATACGGGTGACGGCCCGCATCTCCCAGTCGGCCCAGTGGGGCAGCACGTGGTTCTTGATGCTGGAGGCGTCGCCGCGCAGCGTGTGGGGCTCGACGACGCGGGCCTGCCACCAGCGGGCGTGCCACTCGTGAAACGCCATTTCGCCGGCTCGGGGGTCCCTCATGCTTCCGCAGGCGAACTGGGTCTCCATCTCGGCACCCCAGGCACGGGCCTGTGCCTTGAGGGGAAACGACTCGCTGAACCGGTCTCCAGCCCGGTTGCGGACGGTCGCCTGCCATTTGCCGGACTTCAGCTTCCGGAGATACGTGGTTCCGTTCCTTCCTGTTTCGCGTCGGGGCGGACTGGATCCTGCTCAGCGGTGCCGCGCCGGCGCAGCGACCGCCCGGCTGTTGATGAAGTCGTCCAGGCTCGCGGCGGGGACGCGGACGCGAGAGCGAGCCGGTCCTGTGCGCAGGTCGACGACGGGCAGCTCGCCGGCGGCGATGAAGCGGTAGACCGTTCGGCGGTCGACGTCCAGGGCTGCGGCGACGGCAGGTATGGACAGCAGGCGCGAGGCCATAGGCGGTTCCTTTGCGTGAGAAAGAGCGACGAGAATTGAGAGATCTAGCCGGGACGGGAGGCAACAAGACCAGCCGATGCTGCGAGATCGTCGAATAGGGCTTCTACGTACGGCCGGGATCTCCGAGCGGAGCAGAAGAGGAAACGAGCGGGACTACGTGTGCGCGGCGGGGAATCTGAAATCGGCGCGTAGGCGAATCGAGCAAGGCGTCCTCTGGGGAGGTGGGCAGACTTCTGACAGAGACCGGCACGACGGGCGCTCCGGGACCGTCAATCATCCGGAGAATCCCCGGTTTCGCTAACCGGGGATCGTCGGCTATATTTCGCCCACCCCGGCCGCCCCTGGGGGTATGAGGGGGCTGGCGAGGAGGGTCTGCGGGGCGATTCCGAGGGCTGTGGCGATGGCGACGAGGTCGTCGATGTCGCAGCGGCGGACGGTGCGTTCGATGCGGGAGAGCGCGGTGAAGGTCATGGGACGACCGAGCGCGGTGACACGGGCTGCGAGCTGGCGCTGCGAGTAGCCGCGGGCGGTGCGAGTGCGTTCGATGGCGTGGGCGGCGGCGTGTCCGGCGGGTCCGATGGCGAGGGGTCGTGGCGGCATGGGTGGTGTTGTAGCTTGCGCGCCGACCGGTCCGGAAGGGCATTCCTGTCTGCCGTGAGCGATGCGGATCACGCTGCGTTTTCCGGCGGTGATTTCGGCAACCGGGAATTCGGCCCTACAGTTGCGGGACTCGCCCACGCGGCATGCCGACGGGTTGTGCGGAATTCCAGTGCAAAGGCTGGACTTCTGCACACCAGGTGTGGCTGTGTTGGCCATGCACCCCGGCGACGCCAGATTCCCCAGCCCTCTCCCCTGAAAGGTGGTCGATCGCCATCGCCCGTATCCGCACCATCAAGCCCGAGGCGTTCTCCTCCGAGTCCCTCGCGGCGGTGTCGCTGTCCGCCGAGCGGACCTTCTTCGGGCTGCTCACCCAGACCGACGACCAGGGCCGGTTCCGCGACCAGGCCGCCGTCATCGCCGGCCAGCTGTGGTCGCTGCGCCGCGAGCACGGCCCGGAGGCGGTCGAGGACGACCTGATCCAGCTCGACGGCGCCGGGCTGATCTGCCGGTACGAGGGCGGGGACGGCAAGCGGTACCTGCACATCGTCACCTTCGCCAAGCACCAGAAGATCAACCGGCCCAGCGGCGTCCGCACTCCCCCGTGCCCGCACCACGATCTCGGGATTCCGCGCGATCCCTCACCGCAGACACAGGGAGCTCTCACGGAGTCCTCCGCGAATCGTCAGGGAGAGCTCACGGAGCCCGCCGTGAACGACGGATCCGCAGGTCAGAGCCGATTCCGTGAGCACTCACCGCAGCCTCGTGGAGGGCTCACCGAGCCCTCCGTGAGCCCTCACCATCCGGATCTAGGACCTAGGAACAGGGATCTAGGATCTACCCCGTTGGGGGGCGCAAGCGCCCCCGCGCCCGAGTCGGTCTCGACGAAGGACCTGATCGGCGAGTACGCCGCCGGATGCGCCCACCGCCCGCCGCAGAACGTCCTCGACCATCTCGGCCGCGAGGTGAAGAAGCTCCTCGCCGAGGGCATCGCTCCGGACCACATCCGCGCCGGTCTCGACCGCCACCGCGCCAAGGGCCTGCACGCGAGCCTCCTGCCCAGCCTGGTGCACGAGGCCATGAACGCCACCCCCACCGGCGCCGCTGCCCACCGGCCGTGGACCAACCCCGCCGACACCGCTGCCGCCTACGGAGGCGACCTCTGACCGCCACCCTCACCCGCAACCCGCACCAGCCCGCCCGGATCTCCAGCCGACTCGGCGACATCCTGGCCCGGCGCGGCATCGCCCCCGACGCCGCCCAGGAACCGGCGCCCGAGCCGGTCACCGCGCTGGGACTGGCCGAGGCCCGTATCCCCGCCCGTTTCCGGCACGCCCTCGCCGACCACCCCCAGGTCACCGCCTGGGTGGACGCGATCGCCCGCGCCGGACGCCCCGGCCCCGGCGGCGCACCGGGCATCGCGGAGGGGCCCTCGCTGCGGATCGTCGGCCCGACCGGTACCGGCAAAACCCACCAGGCGTACGGCGCGATCCGCGCCCTGCTGGCCGCCGGGGTCCGCCTGCGCTGGGAAGCCGTCACCGCCGCTGACCTGTACGCCCGGCTGCGCCCGCGCCCCGGCTTCGACAGCGAGCGCGAGCTGCAGAGCCTGATGCGCTGCCCGCTGCTGCTCCTGGACGACCTCGGCGCGGCAAAGACCAGCGAATGGACCGAGGAGCTCACCTACCGGCTGATCAACCACCGGTACGAGCACCTGCGCCCCACCCTGATCACCAGCAACCTCACCACCGACACCCTGCGGGCGGCCCTCGGCGACCGCGTCGCCTCTCGCCTGGCCCAGATGACCGAGCGCGTCACCCTCGAAGGCGAGGACCGCCGCCGTCAGAAGCCCGTCGCCTGACCCCGACAGCGCCCATCCATCCGGCCCCCTTGCACCACACCGGAGATTCCTGCTCTTGCCCTCCCCTGCCCCGATACGCCCCGCCTTCGAACGGCGAGGCCGTCCCCTCCTCATGGGGGTCACCCTGATCGCCGCCGTCGGCTTCGTCCTCTCCTACGACGCCCTGCGGCAAATGGCCGTCGCCGCCCACATCAGTGGACCGCTGACCTACCTCTTCCCTCTCGTCATCGACGGCTTCATCGCGCTGGGCGTCGCTGCCCTGCTCATCCTGCGCACCGCCCCTCTCCGCTCCCGCCTGTACGTGTGGACGCTCGTCACCCTGGCGGCCGGCGCCAGCATCTGGGCCAACGCCCTGCACGCCATCCGCCTGAACGAACAGGCCCATCTCCACCTCAACAACGCCACTGTCGGTGCCCTGTCCGCCATCGCCCCACTCGCCCTCGCCGGCGCCGTCCACCTCTACCTCGTCATCAACCGCCACCTCGCCGCCAACAAGGCGATGGCGGCCGAACCGCCAACCGCCAAGGCACCCAGTGGCGGACCGCCACCGCCCGCTGCCAAGTCCGCCGCCACCGCCATACCCGCCAAGCAGCGCCTGGCGCAGCCGACCGCCACGTCAGAGCCGAAGCCGCCCGCCGCACCGGCTTCCCCCGCCACGGCGCCGCCTCCCGTCACCGCCACACCGCCGAGGAAAGCGACGCCAAAACCTGGCGGGCGCAAGGCCAGCGCCCCTGACGCGTACCTCCTGGAGCTCGCCCGCCAGATGCGCTACGAGACCGGCACCGTCCGCCGGACCGACCTGGAGCGCACCGCCCGTGCCCAGGGCTACACCGTCGAGCCACCGCGAACTCGGTACCGCCACCAGCCTCACCGAAGTCCTCATCTGGCGCCTCAGGCGCCTTCCGGATCTGGCCGTCGACAGGCTGCCGCACGACAAGACAGTAGGCGGAGTTCGGTCTGGTCCCGCCACACTCACGCCCAGGGCGGCACAGTCAGACTCCCTTCCAAGGAGCCGTTGACGCAGACCCCACCGCGAGCAGCGCATCCGCATGTTCACTGGGTGAAAATCGCTCGTGCTCCGCTTCGGCGCCCACTCGCCCCGATGCTGAGAAGGTAGACCGGATCACGCTCAGTCGATCTTGCCCTCCAGCAGCTCCAACGCCTCCTCCGACCGGAAGCGGTCCGCTCCCCCGCCCGCCTTGGGCCGGTGCGGCTCGTACGACCCGACCAGCACGCCCATCTCCCGCAGCTGGTCCAGGCTCCGGCCGTAGGCCGGGTGTGTGGCCATGGCTGCGTTCACGTACGGCAAGACGACCGTCGGGATGCCGATCCCGTACGCCTCGCACAGGATTCCCAGCGCGAGGGTGTCGGCGATGCCGGCGGCCCACTTGTTGATCGTGTTGAACGTGGCCGGCGCGACGGCGATGGCGTCGGCAGGCGGGAGCGGGCGCGGGTCGCCGGGACTGCGCCAGGCCGAGCGGATCGGGTGGCCGGTCTGGGCCTCGATCGCCTCGGTGTCGAGGAAGCCGAGGCCCTGGGGTGTGGCGATGACGCCGACGCCCCAACCCTGCTCTTGCGCGGCGGTGATCAGCTTGTGTGCGTCGCCCGCGATGCCGGCGGCGCAGACGACGACGTAGAGGAAGGGCTTCCTCGGATGGTCGTTCACTGCCCGTCTCCCCTGTCCGCGGTCAGGAGCCTTGCGGCTTCCTCGGCGCAGCCCCACGAGAGGGTGACACCGGCGCCTCCATGCCCGTAGTTGTGCACGACCACGGTGCCGTCCTCCGTCCGCTCTGCTTCCACCCGGACCCGGGCCCGGGTCGGTCGGGCGCCGATCCGGTGTTCCAGGATGCGGGCCTGGGCAAGACGAGGTTCGACCTCGGCACAGCGGGCGAGGATGCCGACCGCCGCCTTGTCGTCGGGGCCGAGGTCGCCTTCGCCATCGATGGCGATGCCGCCCAGGACGACAGTATCGCCGTGAGGGTAGAAGCACAGCAGGTTGGGCGAGAGGCCGGTGTCCTCGGAGAAGAACTCGGTGAGCCCCGGGTTGGTGGCGACGACGTGCTGGCCGCGGATGGGACGAACGCCAGTGTCCGGGAGCAGATCCTTGGCACCCAGGCCCGTGCAGTTGACGATCACGACAGCAGGGCCGGCGTCCGCGAGCGAGGCCAGGCGCCGCTGCTCGACCGTTCCTCCAGCAACGTCGAGCCGGCGCAGGAGGTAGGCGAGGTAGGTGGGCATGTCGATCAGCGGCACCGTGAACCGGTAGCCGACCGAGAACCCGGACGGCAGTTCGGCCAGCTCACACGGCCGAAAGCCGGGCAGGGAGGTGGCCCAGTCCGGCGGCGCCTCGGCCGTGCGGGACGCCTCGATGCCACTGGTGAGCCGGACGCCCGTGGACGGGTCTTCCGCCAGCTGGCGGAAGATCTCCAGGGACCGGCGCCCCCACTGGTCGACCTTGTCCTTCGGCTCGACCAGGTACGGCCCCCACATCGCCCCGGCCGCCAGTGACGTGACGCCCGGCACCTGCTCGGCGATCACGTGCAGCAAGGCTCCGGCCTCGGCGAGAACGACGGCGGTGGTGAGACCCGCCACCCCAGCACCGACAACGACAACGCGCTCCCCTGCGGTCACGTCTCTGACCCTAGAGGTCACACTCCGACGCCGTAGGCACACCGAGGAAATCGACTGCCATCGGCGCGGCGAGACGGTGCGGGTACACACTGCCCTGGGTCTCTGACACCGCGCGGTGATCTTTGTGCACCCGGGTGCCCGGCTCACGTATCGTCGCCAAGGTGACCAACGCGCATGTGGCGAGCAGGCACCGCATCCCATCCGATGATCTTGCGGAGCTAATCAAGGAGTTCGTCCTCGGCGACGTCGTCGCCTGGCATCATCTGGCCGATGGCCTGATGGACGTGAACTGGCGGCTGGACACTCCGGCAGGGCCCTTCGCTCTCAAGCGGGTCACGGATGTGCCGCTCGACAGGTTGCGCCGCAATCTTGCCGTGTTGCCGGCACTGGCTGAGGGCGGCATTCCCGTGATCGTCCCTGTGGTGGCCTCCTCAGGTGGGGTCGTGGTCGAGGTGGGTGGGAGCGGGTACTGCCTGTTTCCCTGGGCACGAGGAGCGCACGTACGTGGCGTGGACCTCCCCCTCCCTCAGGTGCGGCGACTCGGCGCAATCCTCGGCAAGCTCCACCTTGCGCTCCGCCACGCCGCCGAAATCGGGGCCCTCGCTGCCGTTCCCGACAGCCTCGCCGCGGACGTCGTCACGCCGGAACTGGCGGCGGAGAAGGCCGACCGACTCGCCGCTGCTGCGCGCGCCCACGGTACGGGCGACTCCTTCGACGCGGCGGCTCTCGACGCCCTCGCCAAGCGTCGGGTGTTGCTCGCCGAGTACGCGGCCCTGCGCCCTGCGGGGAACGTTCCCGCAGGGCCGTACGGCTGGACGCACGGCGACTTCCAGTACCGGAACCTCCTCTGGGCCGAAGGCGAGCTGACGGCCGTCCTGGACTGGGACCGGCTGGGCGTCCGCCCGTACGCGGAGGAGGTCGTGCGCACGGCGCAGGTGCAGTTCGGTGTGGAGGGCGTCTTCGACCTGGAGCGGGTATCGGCCTTTGTGAGCGGCTACCGATCGGTGGTCCCGCTGGAGCCGGTCGCGCTGCTCGACGCCGCGCGTCGGCTGTGGTGGAAGCGGATGATGGACTTCTGGCAGCTCGAATTCCACTACGACCGGGACGACCGCTCCTGCGACGACCTGTTCATCGCCGACGAGGCGCTCCTTCGCTGGTGGACGGAGCGGCTCGACGAGGTGGAGCAGGCGTTCGGCGGCGCTCCCTAGATCCCCAGATCCCGGAGCTCTGGCAGGCACGGGCGGGTGAACCGTGCAGCTCTGGTCCGAGCCCGCTCCCCCAGTGCTTCGTGGTCGATGCCCCGGATTGCCCGCGCCCACGTCTCGGGGCCGGCGGTGGCTGGCAGGACGATCCCGGCGTCGCCGATGGCTTCGGGGATGCCGCCCCGGTCGGTGCCGATGCTCGGGACACCGTGGAGTGCGGCCTCGACGATCACGCGGGGGAAGGCGTCTTCCACGGTGGACGGGACCAGCAGCAGTCGGTGACTGCGGTACAGCGGCTCCATGTCGTACACGCGGGGAACGTACGTGACGTTCGGATAGGCCGCGAAACCGGCTGAGGTGTCCCACCAGCCCTCGACGAGAGTGAAGCGCTGCTCCGGCATGAGACGGATGAGCTGGTGCAGCAGCTCGGAGCCCTTGGCAGGGATGGGGTTGACCATGAGCACGGCCGGGGTACGAGCCGTGCCCGTAGCCGGTCCAGGGTGGGCGAACGGCGGGTACACGACGTCGATGCGGGTGCCAGGCGTGTGGGGTGCCCGGCCACGGACGAATTCCGACACGGCCAGCCCGTAGTGGGGGCGCCCGGCGAGCACGCCCAGGCCGGTCGCGGAGACGGAGTGCAGGAGGCCGGCGACGAGCGTGGCTGGCCGGGCCAGTGCCGCCAGCCGAGCCGAGCCTTCCTGGGCGGTGAACACGACGTCGGGGCGGAGATCTCCAAGGAGGCTGCCGAGCACGTGTTCCACGTTGTTCTGCGTCAACGCAGAGCACTCGACCCCGTTCCACCGGTAGCGCAGGGTGCCGGCCGTCTCGTCGTACGGGACGCGATGCCTGGCGAGGTGCGCGCGCATGTCAGGGAGTCGGGGGGCTCCGTCCCACGGAGCCTCGTGCGAGCCGAGGTAGGTGACATGCCAGCCGACTGCGGCGAGTTCTTCGGCGACGAGCTGTTGGGTGACCTCGGCGCCCCCGATGAGGAACGGGGGCGGGGTGCGCCGCCAGGCGAAGAGAGCGGTGGGCATCGGCGGTCACCTCGCCCAGAAGCCGACGAGGGCTTCCACGGCCTGGGCGACTTCGTCCCGGCCCGCGTCCGCGGCCAGGACCGTGAGTTCTCGCGTCACGGGCCGCCGGGGCGTATGGACGAAGTAGTCGCGGGCGTGGTCGAGCAAGCCGGGCTCGTGGAGGAAGTACTCGGACTCGGCGGCGGTGTGGCCGACGGTCTTCCGGCGGAGGTGCAGCGTCTCGGCCGGTACGTCGAGGTAGAGGGTGTGGTCGGGGCGCAGGAACGGGAGCGTCTTGAGGCGGTCGCAGAGCTGGTGGTGGACGCCGAACCCGAACAGAGTGTCCAGGACGTACGCGTGAGCGAGGAGAGTGTCCACGGAGCGGTCGAGGATGACGAGCTGTCTCCGGCTCGCGGCGGCCTCGGCGACGCGGGTCGCCTCGATCTCCATGAATCTCTCGAAGGCGGCGAGTTGGGCGGCCGCGGAGTCGGTACGGGCCGGAGGGATGTCGTCGCGGTGGGCAATGTGCTTGACGTAGCAGTCGGAGACGAACGCCCGCGGGAAGAGGGCGGTGCTGCGGAGGTGGCGTATCGCCGTGGACTTGCCGGCGTAGGAGGGTCCCTCCAAAGCAATGATCAGCACGTCGACTCCTCCGTCCGGTAGAAGCGTTCGGCGTAAAGGCCGGGCCCGTCGACGAGGTCGGCCGCCGTGGTGAAGGCGTGCCGGATCGGCCGGTACATCTTCCGGGCCGGGTGCATCTGCGAGCCGTGCATCCTCAGGACGGTGACCTTGTCCAGGACGACGTCGGTGATGTCGACCAGCTCGGGCCGCATGGCCGCCCCCGTACGCGTGCGGAACAGGTGCTGGTCGCATCCGGCGAGCGCGTACGTCGACCAGAACGCGAGGTCCTCCCAGAACCAGGTGCAGCCGAGGCGGACGGCGGCCTCGTGGACGAGGAGGTGGTCGGGGTGGCGGGTGACGGCGGCGGGGGCGAGGAGCTCGGCGTCGGGATGGACGGCGGCGATCCGGCGCAGCTCCTCGGTGACCCGGTCGAGCCGTTCGGGGTCGTAGGGCCTGTACGGCGGCTCGGCGTCCTTGTATCCCAGAAGGAGTCGGCGGGCAGCGAACGGTGCGAGCGCGGCCGCACCCTCGCGGTCGCGCAGCTCGGACACCGTGTCGACGTCGGCGTACGTGGCCTCGAGGGTGGGGTGCACGCTCCTGGACCGGGTGAAGACGGTGACCACGGTCAGCGGTCGGGGGCGGGCGAGGAAGGCGCCCGAGGCGGAGAGGGCGAAGTCGTCGTGGTGGGGTTCGATGACGAGGACCGGGCGGCCGGCAGGGGTGCGGGCCTCGACGTAGTAGGGGACGCGGGTGTGGGGCGCCGTCACCTCCAGGACGCGGTGGTCCGTGGCCCGGTAGCGGGTGGCGAGCTGCTGGGTGTGCGTCCGGTGGGCGCGGTGGAGGTCGTTGGGGAAGGTGTAGATGCCGCTGCCGTCCGGAACCGGCAGGCCGACGGCGGGCAGGGTCTTGGGCTGGGGCCGCACAGGGGTCTCCTTCGTCATCGCACGGTGGTCTCGTACCAGTGGCGCCACATGCGGGGTGACCGGAGCCGCAGGCCGGCGGTGACGGGGTTCTGCCACCAGAGCATCCGCAGGCTCGACCACTGGTCGTAGCGGCGGGTCGACGGGCGTACGCGCAGCTCATCGAGGATCGCCACGGGCCGTCCGGTGGCCTGGCCGTGGGCGGTGAGCCGGGCGAAGAACTCCACGTCCTCGCTCATGAACAGGTCGTCCCGGTACCCGCCGACGTGGTGGAAGGCGTCGGCGGTGCAGAACTGGTTGACGCCCTGGGCTCCACCGCGCCGGGTGCGGTAGTGGTCCCAGTAGGCGCACAGCAGCCGGGCGCCGAGCCGCTCGGGCGTGTAGAGCGGCGGAATGGCGCCGCCGACGGACCCGGCGTCCATGGCGGCAGCCGCGGCGGTGACCGCTTCCAGGGGGAGGGCCGCGTCGGCGTCGGTGAAGAAGAGACGGCCGCTGCGGGCGGCGCTCGCGCCGGTGTTGCGTACCTGGCCGATGTTGCGGACGGACTCGGTGACGACGCGGGCGCCGAAGGAGGCGGCCATGTCGGCGGTGGCGTCGGTGCTGGCGTTGTCGACGACGATCACCTCCCCGGTGCGGCCGGTGACCTCCTCCCAGCGGGCGAGGGAGGCGAGGACGGAGGGCAGGTAGCGGGGCAGGTAGGCGACCTCGTTGAAAGCGGGGATCACCACCGACAAGGCAGGGGTGGTCATCGGTACGTCCTTTCGGGACGGGGTACGCGGAAGAGGTGCGGGGTCCGGCGGCTCAGCTCGTCCAGGCGGCCGGCCCACCGGGCGCGGTCGTCGCCGGGTTCGGAGTGGGCCCAGCAGCGCATAATGTGGAAGACGGCCCAGGCCGCTAGCTGGTGGTGGTCCAAGGCGAGTGGATAGGCGTCGGTGACCGTGCGGGCCCGGGCGGAGGCGATGGCACCGGACATGACCAGGGCCTGGGCCACGTCGGATTCGCGGGGGCCAGCTGCGGCGTCGGTGAAGTCGACGAGGTGACGGACGGCTCGGGGCCCGGCGAGCACGACGTTGTCGCCGTGCAGGTCGCCGTGACACCACACCGGGGCAGCCGCGGGGGCGTCGGCGATGGCGGCCAGGGCGGGCGCGATGCGGTCCAGAGCGCTGGGCGGGCAGCGACGGCCGATCGAGGTGACCTGCTCATGGAGCGGCCGGCGCGGGGCCCACGGCTGGACCGGGGACCGGTGAAGGCGGCCGAGCAGACCGCCGAGGTCCCTCAGGGCTCGCTCGTCGCCCACCCGGCCGGACCGCACGGCGCTTCCCAGGGTGAGCGGGCCGAGGTCCGCAGTGATGAGAGCGGTCACCTCGTGGCCGGGCACGTGTCCGTGCGCCAGGACGACGGGCACGGGGACGTACTTGGTGACGGCCCGGACCGCCGCCGCCTCGGTCGCGGCATTGCGGCGGGCGGTGACCGCGTACAGCTTGACCACCACGCTCCGGCCGTCGGCCAGGAAGGCCCGGTACACGACCGCCCTCGACCGTGCCGACAGGCGGTGTGCGGCACGGACCGGAACTCCCACGAGACCGAGGGCGGCCCGCGCAACGGCCGCGGGTACGTTCGTCGTGCTCACCACGCACCCGCCGGTTCCGCCCCGAATGCACCCAGGCGGCGGACGTGCCGAAGGGCGACCGCCAGGTGCCGCCGGTACTCGGCCACGTCCTCGGTGACGGGACAGTCAGCCTGCCAGGGCTTCTCCGGGCCGACGAAGTGCACGAGAGCCGCGGCCGGGTCCGGCCTGAGCGACCAGGTGACGACCCGCCGCACCCAGTTGCCCCGCTCCAAGAACCGGCCGGTCTCGAACCTGTTGAGCCCGGCGGCGGCCGGCCGCACGCGGCCGGAGTGCAGGAGCCACAGGTTCAGGGCGTCCTGGTCGTTGTGGAGGATGTGGCAGCGGCCGTGGACGAGCGCGTGCTCGACGCCCCTGCGGACGACGGGCATGTGGCCGGTGCGGGTCCAGAGGACTCCGGCATTGAAGTAGGGACGGCCGCGCAGGTGGGGCCAGCGTTCGGCAGCCCCGGGCAGCGCCGGGCACTCCCCTACGGCCGGGTTGAACTCGTCACGTACGGCGCCGATCTCGTCCTCCCGGAGGGATCCGAGCGGATCGGTGATGTCTCCGCGTACGAGCACGTCCGCGTCCACGTAGATCAGGTAGGGCCGGCGGACGAAGTCGGGCGTGAACTCGAACCGCAGGTAGGTGGTGACGGTGATGTACGAGGCGTCCGCCATGCGCGAGGCGCGCAGCGGGACGCAGCGCCGAAGGTCAAAGGAGGCGAAGCCGGTCCGCTTGGCGAAGTCGGAGAGGAGCAGGGCCTGCGTCGGGGCGAGGTCGAGGGTGAGCACCCGTACCGCCGCATGGCGGCGGGCGACGGGGGTGAGGCTGTCGGCCAGACCCGCGATCGCGGCGAGGCCGGGGACGAGGTACTGCTGGTCGATGCAGAGACCGAACGCGTACACGGGACGTCGCCTTTCAGGCGTGGTGCACGGAAGGGAGTGAGGGACGGGATGGTGAGCGAGCGCGGAAGCTCACCGGTTGTCCCCGCCGCCGGAGGGGGCGAGGACCTTGAGGCTGTCGGGGTCGTCGGTCTCCCAGCAGGGCCCACCCCCGGTCGGCGGCCGCAGCACCCACACGGTGCCGTCGGCACGGACGTCGGTGACGATCGCCCGCCGCCCGTCTCCGTCCCGGACGAGGTCACCGACCCACGCGCGCCGGGCGCTCACGAGGTGCCCTCGTCGTGCGTGTCGGTCTGTCCGAACCAGCCGGAGGCCGCGTCCGCGAGGTCGCGGCGGCGTCGGGCCTGACCGGGCGTACGGCGGCCCGGGGTGCCGTTCGACGCGTCCGCGACGAACCCTCCCCGATCGCGGAGGAGCACGCCGAGGGCCGCGAACTGAGCCGCGTCAGAGGCGACATGCGCCGGGCCGCTGACGACGACGCCTCGGATCATCCCGGCGGACAGGGCGGCCGTGACCGCCTGCCACCCCGGCCGCTCAGCGAGCGGCAGCGCCGGGTCGGCGTCGGACCAGGCCCCGGCGACGTGCCAGTGCCGGGCGTCGGCGTAGTAGCGGCCATGCTCCTCGCTCTCGCCCAGGGCGGTGGAGGTGGTGGCGCAGGAGTAGACGGCAACGGGTACGTGCCCGAGGCCGCCGGGCGGGTTGTTCGGCATGCCTCCAGGCTGGTGGCCTGCGATGCATGGGCCCAGGCACGGCCCGTCGCAGCGGAGGAACCTCGTACCGGGCTCGACTGCCACGTCCCGTGGCAGCGGTCGCGGACTCCGCCGTGGGGCTGGCACGGCCCGTAGCAGTCATGCCGGCGGCACCCGCGGAGCTACTACGGACCGTGGTACTGCGGCCCGTTCCTCAGCGCACCCCGAGCGGGACACCGGCGGAGTTGGCCAGCCCGCGCAGTCGGCTGACGGACACGCCGGCGAGCCTGCTGATGATGACGCCGGGCAGCATCTGGTGGCGCACCCAGCCGGGAGCCGTCTCGCACACCGTTTGGAGGGTGTCGGCGGCGGCCTCCCACCGTCGGCATTCCACCTGGGTGAGAGCGACGTCCAGGCCGAAGCGGGCGCGGGTGGCCAGCGGCACGCTGGCGTCCAGGCGGACGGTGTCCATGAGGCGCAGAGCGCCGCCCGTATCGCCGAGCGCCACCGCGATGCTCATCGCTTGTGTGGCGGCGTACATCGGCCCGTACGGCTGTGCGTGCGAGCCGCGGGCGTGTTCGTCTCCGATGCGGGCTGCGACGGCGTGCGCCTGGGAGAGGTACTCGCGGGCGTGGTCCGCGCTCGCCCCGCCCCGGGAAGCGGCGACGGCGGCGTTCGTGACGAGCTGACCGTAGACGCTGAGCCGGTCCGGATCGTGCTCGCTCATCTTGGGCTCGATCCGGTCCGCCTGGGCCGCCGCGAGGAGGAAGCCCTGCTTGGTGCGCCCATCACGGAGATTGACCCACGCGGTCGTGGCGGCGAGATGGGCGTCGCGCAGTTCGTCCCCGCTCTGAACGGCGATCTGCCGCCCGTACGTCAGCGCCGCGTACGCCAGGTCCCGCGAGCCGAGCACGTTGGCGGCCATGCCCGCGGTCTGGAAGGTGTCGATCAGGACGCCGGCGGCGGCCTCCCGCTCATCGAGGCCAGCGGCGTCGAACCGGGCGCGGGCTTCTGGAAGGAGCCGCCCGAGGAGTGTACCGAGCTCGGTGTACCGCCCTTCCCAGTAGGCAGCGTCCGCGCGACGAACGACCGCTCGAAGTTCTTCGACGCTTCCCGGCTCGACCTCGGCGGGGATGCCGATGGCAGCGTCGTGGGTCGCCGCGGAGACCAGACGCAGCGCGGCCCGCTCGTCGCGGTCCATGGACCGGCGGGGCGCCTGCTGCCCGAGGAGCACGGCGATGTCCGTACCGAGCGCGTCGGCGATCGACAGCAGCGACGGCAGGGAAGCCGTCCCGCCGCGTTCGAGCTTGCGGACGACGCCGACGGACACCCCGGCGGCCTCCGCTAACTGCTCCTGCGTCATGGCACTGCGCAACGCCTTCAAGCGCTCAGAGGTGGTGTACTCCGACCACTGCATGCTCCAGAACCTCCGCGTGATGGGCCCCACACGGACAGTACTCACAGAAACGGGGCGGTGGACAGCCTTCGGGCCAGGCGGCAGTTGACGCTCAGACGGTGAGCACAGCCGTGACGCCGAGAAGAGCCTCCAGCTCGGCGACCGCCCTGTCTTCGTCGGTGGCGTGAACAGTCGTGATGCCCAGCTCGGCAGCGGGCGGCAGGTTCACCTCATGGTCGTCCACGAACACGCACTGCTCGGCAGGCAACCCGATCCGCTCCAGGGCCAGCCGGTAGATAGCTGGGGCCGGCTTCGCCATCCCCTCGAGCTCGGACACGACGTGCACGTCGAAGAGGTCCCAGATCCCCACGTGCTCGTACGGGTTGAACGGGTCGAGCCCGAAGCTGTTCGACAGCAGCGCGAGCCGATGCCCGGCAGCCTGCGCGGCCCGGGCGAGCGCGATCATCCGACGCGCCGGAGGCACCTCGGCCCAGGCCCGCCCCATCAGGTTCACGGGGTCCACGTGCTCGCCCAGCAGAGCTGCTGTTCCTTCATTCCACTCGGCCTGCCCGATCTCCCCGATCTCCAGCGCCGCGTACAGCCGCCGGCCTTCGGGATGATCGTTGAGGGTGGCACGCCACGCGCCCGGCTCCAGTCCTTCGGACACGCACCAGGCCCGGTGAACCTCGATGGGGCTGGCGGTCAGCACCCCCGCGAAATCCAGGATCAGTCCCAGTTGCTCATACCCGTCAATGCTGTTCCCGCGCACCATCCGGTGTTCGCCCCTTCCGAGATCGGTCTCGCACGGCGACGCTACCGTGCAACCACCAACCGGAACACACGGGCAGAAGTCGACCACAGGGTACGACCTGGTGGCGGGAAGTACCTCGCCCAACGCACCAGCAACTCCAGCGCGAGCTGGAGTCGGACTACCGCCAGACCCAACCTCGGTCGTCATCCGATCAAACGGAGCGCAGTGCCGGTTTACTGACGCCAAAGCCTCAGATAACGGCGGAGACCAGCCGTTCGTCGCGGCCGCTGCTCTCCCCTGTCATAGACGACCAGCAAACGAAGGTCTCGGTCCCGGTCTTGGTCGATTTCTGCCGCCGAGTAGCGGCGGCTCCAGTGAACGCGACCGTCGCGGATCCAGTAGTGAGACTGGCACGGGAGGGACCAGTTGCCGATCGATGGGGTGAGGGAAACATTCTCGCCGTCGTAGGTGAGGGACCACTGGGCCGGGGAGAGCGGTGTGACGACTTCGTGTCCGCATCCGCAGCAGCACAAGTGGCCGCAGGTGCGGTAGGGGATCGAGATGTAGAGCACCCCTGCGTCCATGGCCTGGGGAAAGGTCTCGGTGAAGACCGGGCTCAGGGTGTCTTGCGGAGTCACGGCCGGTCCTCGTTGGCGATCTCGTTGGTGATCAGCGAGTACGTGGTGTGGGCCTCGTCGGTGGCGTCGGCGTAGATGCCGAGGGCGCGTTTCCAGCGGATGACGGCCAGGATGGCGTTGAGCGCGTTGAGGTCCGAGGTCTGGATGTTGCTTGCGTAGGCGTCGCGTTCGGGCGCGGGCTTGGGGATACGTCGGCGGGCGGCTTCTCGGCGACCGGGGAGGCTGGTGGTGATGCGGAGCAGTCCGCTGAGGCGGCCGTCGATCTCTTCGATGCCCATGCCGACGTCGATGAATGGCACGTCGTGCGCTTCGATCCAGTTGATGATGGCCGGTTTGCTGGCCGCGTCGTCGGAGGCGAGGAACACGAACGTCGCCCCTTCGAGGAGGTCGAGGTTGCACTCGTCGAGGTACTGCACGCAGCCGGTCACACTGCGGTGCATGTTGGCGTAGACCGAGGCGAGATAGGTGGCCTTGGGCGGACGGGCGCGGAGGATGTCGAGGGTGGGGGCCCCGGGTGCGCGGAAGGCGTTGTGGTTGTCGAAGGTGTCGCCGTCGATGAGGAGGATCGAGTCGACCTCGGTCTTGGCGACCTGGTCGAGGATGTAGCTTCCGCTGCCGCCGAGGCCGACGATGACGATGCGCTGTCCTCGGAATCGGCGGTTGATGGCGGTGATGCCGGCGCGGGAGGTGGCGGTGTCGCGGTAGGCGAAGGGGCTATCGTCGTCGATCTCCTGCCACGCGGCGCCGGGGGTGGGCGTGGCTGAGGGGTCGAGGGCGTAGGCGTGGTCGGCGATGATCCGCGCGTATGCGGTGATCTTCGTGTACTGGTCGGGGTAGCCGTTGGGGGTGGGCTTGCTGGAGAGCATGAAGTTCGCCTGCATGTCCTCGGCGATCACCCGGGTCTCCGGGTTGGCGAGGGTCAGGGGGCGGCCGTGCTCGGTGCACGGGGTGGAGCCGCCGAACCAGATGCGGTGGTCGGTGTCGGAGACGACTCGGTCTCCGCTGACGGTCACGGGGTAGGCGAGGAAGCCGTACTCGACGGTGCGGTTCTCGGTGACGTACGGGATGCGCTGGACGACGATGTGGCCAGCGCGCACGACGACGTCGTAGCCGTCGTCGAGGAGGCGGGACAGGTCGGGGTCACGAGCGAGAAGTGCGATAGACATCGAAAACCATCCCCTCCTTCACGCGGACGCTGTGGCCAGCCGTGAGGCTTCCCGCTC
The DNA here is from genome assembly GCF_040681095.1 of Streptomyces sp. NPDC051909. Taxonomy (NCBI): domain Bacteria; kingdom Bacillati; phylum Actinomycetota; class Actinomycetes; order Kitasatosporales; family Streptomycetaceae; genus Streptomyces; species Streptomyces sp. NPDC051909. Next base: position 56,071 of record NZ_JBFAYA010000002.1, read on the forward strand.
CGTGTCCGTCGTGTCCGCGGCTGTAGCGGACGGTGTAGGTGTCCTGGTCGTTCGGCGGCTGGCCAGGGTAGGCGAGGTCGACGACCTGCTCGTAGGTGATGGCCTTCGCCTCCCAGGTGTGGGGGCGGGCGTTGACGATGATCGTGACGGGCTTGGGCCCGTGGCTGTCCTGGGACATGGGGTCCTCCTGAAGTGGGGAGCGCGTGTTCGGACTGGTGAGTACCGGGGGTGTCGGGCGTGCCGCCGCAGGGGGCGGCACGTCGGACGGCGGTTTCGCGATGGCGGGTCAGCGCCGGGGAAGAGCGAGGAGGTTGTTGGTCCACACGCCGTCGGCGTGGGTCCGCAGGTACTTCTCGCCTCGGGCGGGCGTCTCGACGGCGACTTCCGTGCGGTGGCCGGCTGCGTCGCTGGTGTAGGCCTTGCCGGCCTGGTTCTCGATCCAGTCGACGATCTGCGCCCGGGTGCTGTTGCTTGCCTCGCCGGACGTCTGGTTGGTCCACCACAGGTGGGTGATGTGCTCGTGCGTAGTGCCGCCGGCCGTCAGGCGTACCGCGGTGATCTGAATGGCCACGTTGCTGTTCCTGCTGTTCCTGCCGGCGACGTTCCGACGGGTTCCCGCAGCCGGCGCCGGGTTCCTTGGGCACCCTGGGTGGGGTGCTTCGCCTGGGACGGACGACGTAACTCGCGGGTAGGAAGACGCGTGCGGTTCGCGGGGCCGGCGGGGCGTCAGGAGCAGTCGAAGCAGCGGTCGCTGTTCGGGGGGAACATCGCGGGCGGGTGCACGATGAAGCAGCCGGGGCAGGCGCGGCCCGGGACACGGGGCGGGCAGGCGCAGCGGCCGCAGTCGGGGCACTGAGGAACGCGGCAGCTTGGGCAGGCGGGTTCGAAGGAGCGGTACTCCTCGTCGCAGTTCGCGCAGATGTAGTTGCGCGACTGGGGGCCGCTGCCTGCGGTGGGCGGAGTGAAGGCGCGCCAGGGGGCGGAGTCGGTGACGAGGACGGCGACGATGTAGCCGTCCATGGGGGCGGTGTCAGTGTGCAGTTCGCGTCCGAGGATGCCGTCGCGGTAGCGGACCTGGGTTCGCCCTTGTGCGCGGCCGGAGCCGGTCAGGGCACGGTCGATGACGGGGATGTCACCTTGGAAGCTGCCACGTCGCAGGGGGCGCTCTCCGTGCGAGGCGGCGAAGGCGAGGTGTCCGGTGGGATCGAGGAGGAGAATGTGACCAGGAGCGGGGAGGTGCTGGGCTGCTCGCACGCAGACGGCCATGCGGGAGGCGTTGCTCGCCCGCCACAAGTGGGTGATCGCCAAGGCGGTGGGTCCTTTGACGTCCAGGTGATGACCGACGAGGTGCGCGGGGAGCAGGATCTCGGCGGCGAACGCGTCGCAGGCGGCATCCTCGAGGAGGACGCCGCCGTCGGGTTCCCGGCTGAAGGGCTCCATAAGGTCAAAGCTGCTCTTCTGCAGGTGGTGACCGAGTTCGTGCAGAGCGGTGAAGTCCCGCCGTGCCTGGCTGGCGGACATGGCGACCGACAGGCGCGGCGGCGGGCCGTAGTCGTATGCTCCGGCGACGCTACAGCCTTGTGCCGCCTGGCCCTCGGGAACGTCTTTGACGGTGAGCTCGGGCCAGGTCCGCAGTTCCGCGAGGGCGCCTTGTGTCAGGCGTTCGAGGGCACGGGGGCGAGCCGCTTCGACTTCCTTGATCATGGCGGCGGCCTGAGTGCGGGCTGCGCCGGCGAGCACGTAATTGACCACGCGAGGTGCCCCCTTTTCCTCTATTTGTCCAGGATGAGTTCGAAGTAGCGGTCCGTGCGGGCGGTCCAGTTCGGCTGGGCGCGGTCATCGTCGCGTGCCGCGAGCGTGAAGATGCCGTAGGCGGCGCGCAGTCGGCCGTCGCGTTCAGTCTCGTCGTACTGAGCGGCGAGCTTCTTGATCTGCGTGCGGCGCAGGGGGCGGTTCAGCTCGTGCACGACGACAGGTGGCAAGGCGGGGTTGGCCGCGAGCAGGTACCCGGCCGGCTGGCCGAGGCGCTCGGCGAGTGCGGCGGCTTGGTCGGCGGTGAGGGCCTGCTGTCCTCTCCATACGGCGAGCGCCTGAGGCGGCAGCAGATTCAATGCGGCCGCGAGCTGCGGGGCGGTGATGGCGTGGGCACGAAAAAGCTGGGAAAGGCCTCCCGCCCCTTGGGGAGCCCACTGTGCCGAGGCCAAGGCCTCAAGGCGGTCGGCGAGGACTGCGCGGTACTCGTCGGCCGCCGCGGACGGCAAAGCGCCGCTGCCCCGCTTGGTGCCTGCGATGGCATCGGCAAGTGTGCGGGAGGTGAGGATGTCAGGGCGGTTGGTCAGCTCGCCGACCTGCCGGTCCAGCACGCACCACGGAAGCGTCGTCTCCAAGCCCCACCACAATGCCAGCGGCTGTTCCAGGGTGGTCGCCTGAGCGGGCAGAAGCAGGGTGTCGCTGTCAACGTACCGTTCGAAGGAGGTCGGCACTGCACGCACGGTGTCATCGTCACCGATCGTTGTGATCAGCAGCAGCTGGATGGTGTCCTCCCATGCCGCACGCCAGATCTGGCCCGGACGTGGGTCCTGAGGTGGTGCGGTGGCCACCCGGTGGACGGCGTCGGGCACTTTCAATCCCGCCGCGGCGGCTACCAGCCTCTGGTAGGCAGTGGTGTGGACAGAGCTCATGCCGTCTCCCCCGTCTCCTCGGCTGTGGTCCATCAGCGCATTCTCTTCTCACTGGATCCAGACGACGTAACTGGGACGGTTCACGAAGGAGCGTCGCCGCAGCGCCGCAGCAGTGCGGTCATGACTGCCTGCGGGTCACTGTCCACGGATAGGGCGTCACGGAGCAGAGTTTTGAGATTGGACAGGACCATGGCTGCGTGGCCTTGCCGGATCTCCAGCAGCTGCGCCGCGTGATGGGCGTCCTTGTCGAGGTACGGGAGCAGCAGGCGCTCATTGGGTGAGAGGCGCTGCCAGATGTCCTCGGCCACTGCGTCGACCCCGGTCGGGTCCGGTGCGGTGGTGGCCGCCTGCCGTTCGACGATTTCGGCGACGGTGCCTTCGTCGGCGTACAGCGGGGTGAAGCGGGCCGGTGCCAGGAGCTCGAACCGGGCCTCGAGGACCTTGGCGAGGTCCTCCTTCCGCACCGCGCCCTGTGCATGCTGCAGCACGCACAGCAGGATGGTCTTGAGGGCATGGACCGTCTGCTTGGGTGTGGGGCCGGCATGGTTCCAGCGGGTGATGCCGACCCCTGTCACCCGCGCGGCCCGGGCGATGAGATCGTCCAGGTCTCCCTGCCATACAGCTCCATCGGCATGGTCGGCCAGCGCCCAGCGGGGCGGGGAACCCTTGGTTTTCCGGTAGGCCAGGTCCTCGCTCATCAGCCGGGCGATACGGCGCCGAAGCTTGCCCCGCGGCGTCTTCTTCGCCTCGTCGATGAAGTAGTGCTTGATCGTCGCGAGATACACACGTTCCAGCGAAGCATCGTCCGTGGCGAGCGCGAAGCAGCTTGTGACGAACTTCTGTCCTTTCCCTTCGCGGGTCAGCATCGCCAGGACCACCTCATAGGCAGCGTCATCGCTCCACTCCGCGTGCCCCTCGGGCGGTGGAAAGCCGTAGGAGCGGCGAACCTGGTGGACCAGTCGCCGCAGCAGGTCGAACGAGACCGGCCCCAGCTCGCCCGTCCGTGTCAGCTCCTCGAAAGCCCCGCCTGTCACGAGCCACCCCCGATCCCTTACCTCCGCCCCGGCGCCTGCAGCCACGGGGCTTCCAGTCTGCATACACCAGCATCTCCCTCCGCGGCATGCGACACACGCATATTCCCCTCGTCGCGCAGAAGGGCCCACCCGCTACCCGGACAAGGAGGTGTCACGTTCTCTACGCGGCGGCACGGACGGCGGCAGAGACGCGGTGCAGTTCGAGCAAGCAGCGTCCGATCCCGAGGGCGAACCCGAAGCCCTCTACAGAGGTCACAACATCAGCGCCCTACCGTGCGTTTGGTGTCGACTCGTACGAAGGCAAGGGTGCCGCCGAATCCGGTTCCATACGGCCGGTGACGAGGCGTGACGTCGCCAATAGCTTGACCGAGATCAACGTTGTCGATGGGTCGATTCGCTTCGCGGGCGGGTCGTCCATGCCTTGTGCGCCCCTGCGCACTTGCGTGCTCCGGCTGCCGCAACCGTACCTTCGCGGGGTTCTTGAAGTGCCCGTGCGAGCCGTAGGGGACTCATTGAAGCCGGCCAAGAAGGTACTACTCGACCTCGACGCATCGTCGAACGTGTCCATCCGATCCAACGAAGAACTGCTCGGCAAGGTGCAGTCCGCGATCGCTGCGGACGACAAGGCGCGCAAGAAGAGGGAGGCCGAGCCGCTCCGCCGCAAACCGGTCCTGTCCGGGATCCCGGGCAACGAGCTCGACCGCCGGGTGCGAGTCTCCATGTGGGACGTGCTGCACACACTCGGCCGGGCCACGACGCTGTCCTGGAAGGGGGCCGGACGCGGCCTTGCAGAGCACTGGGGAGCCCTGAAGTACAGCCAGGCGCTGGCGGGTGGTCCTGACTCGTTCCTCGGGCTTTCGACCGAAGGGCGGAAGATCGCCGAACGGTACAAGACCATCCAGTCGCACGAGCTCGGCATGGCCTTCGGGCTCACGCTCGCCAAGCAGGTGCTCGGGCGGCGGTTCCCCGAGCACTCCGTGAGCATCGTCCCGGCCGACACAGTCTTGCGCGCCGGGTGGGCCCTCACGAGCAGGGAGAAGGGCAACAAAATCGGGTACGGGTACCGGCCGCAGTACTTCGCGGAGGTCTGGCGCCCTGGGGAGCCGTCCCTCGTAATCCCCATCGCGACCAAGGGCAACCACAGCAACGCGGCGATATCGGCCGGCCAGCTGGCGTCCGCGTCTGTGCACGCCGAGGCCGTGCACATCGGCGCGTGGAACGAGACCCCGAGCCTGCTGTTCAGCACGGAACTTCCTGCGGACGGCACCGTGACCGTCCACGCGCTGCAGGCTCCCGGCCGTGACGGCTGGCTCGCCGACCCCTCCGGCGAAAGCAAAGCCGACCTGGACACCGCCCCATCGGAGGAGAATCCCTTTCCGGGGATCCAGCCGCCCCATGTGGGAGGGGTGGCCCGCGAGCCAGTTCCCGGCTGCCACGTGACCCCCGAGTACTTCAAGTGGTTTCAGCAGGTCCTCGGACATGCGGCGGCGGCCGGGCTCATGGCCTTCACCGGCTCCGGTCAGGGCACTTCCCGCTATCTCACCAAGCGGCAGGGCAACGAACGGTTCGAAGACTTCGAACACGCTGCCGCCGGCAGTGTCCAGGACATCAGCCACCGCCTCCTCGGGCACACCTACGCCGGCACCGACCATGTGTTCCGGCTGAACGGGCCGCGCGTCGAAGCGTTCTCCGGCGTGGACAAGGAGCTCTTCGACCTCCTTACCGAAGGGGAGGTCGAAGAGTACCGCCTCCGCGTACACGCGGCCCGGCACACTCGTCCCCAACTCGCCTGGGACAAGAAGTGGGGCGGCCCCGTATCCATCCACGCCGACGGATCCGTCCTCGCCATCCGCCTGCTGCCCGGTCAGCGCGTGAAGCGCAGCTAGCGGACCGTCCCGAAAACGCCGGAAGATCGAGCGCGTGACCTGCGAATGCCGACAAAGACGCAGGTCACGCACCCTAACTCACGGATCACACCGAGTGCCTTCTAAGCACTTGACGGGGAGAGCGCGGGCGGCAACCAACACGGGACCGTACTTGGAACCGCTTCCCCCCGGCGCAAGGCTGGAGGGACACGTGCACCAGGGGCGGGCAGGCTCATGCCCGCGTTCGGCGCCTGACAGGCCACAGACGTCCCTCGCTCGGCCGGCTATCACCCAGCGCAGTGGTGATGCCCGGAGAGGAGGTCAGCTCGCACAGCTGCCGGCCGTGCCCCAGCGAAGGAAGTCCGTGGTTCCAGCACCGTCGAGGACTGCCACCGCGTATTGGGCGTAGCCCCATCCCTGCCCCGCGCGAGATTCCGCGAGAACAGTCTGGCAGGCCACGCCGGCGGCGGCCTCTGCCCACTCCTCTCGCGTGCTCTGGTCCCACTCGGGCTTCGTGGCCCACACGTACATCACACCTTCGTGCGGAGCGAAACCGATGCTGGTGTTCTCGTCGCTGATATAGCGGGGGTCTTCGAGCAGCCGGGAGTTGGCGTTCCAGTCGACAAAGAGCTGGTGGACCGCCTCGGTTGCCACTCTGATTTCGCGCTTGTCGACGCTGGGGATCTGGGCCGCGACCAGTCCTTCTTCGGTGGGGTGCCAGCTCGGCTCCTGCCCGGGGTCGGCGGCGGTGCGGTCGACGGTCTGCGTGATGCAGCCGGTGTTGGCGCGGAAGTCGTCCTCCCACACGATCGCCGGCGCCGTGGACGTGGTGTTGTCGACCAGGACGTACTCGTCATACGGAAGGGACTTGTAGATGCCCGCCATCATGCGCAAGGTGAGGCAGGCGTTCTTGGCCACTCCCTGCACGACGCGTGACTCCATGGCCGGACCGCTGATGGCTATGTAGAGCTCTCTCCGGGCCGGGGCGTAGCCCACGTTGTACTGACCGCTGTAGTTGTAGTCCTCGCCCATGCCGTAGCTGAGGTCGTGCCCGAGTGCGGCCTCGGTCTCGATCTCCGCTTCTCCTTTGGCACGACGAGCTGCACGCCACGTGGCGATCGTCGCCTCGTCCGCGTTCGCAGGAGTAGGGGATGACGCGGCTTCCACCACAGCCTGGGAGCTTGCGGGCGAAGCGGAAGCCGGCATGGTGGCAGTCTTGCTGGGGGATGCGCTGGAGGGAGGACGGGAACTCGTCGAAGCCGTCTCCGTCTTGTCGGGCTGCAGGGCCAGCGCTCCACCCGCCAGGCCGCCTATGACAGTGCCCACCACCGCCGCGATGCCGACGAGTCGTCTGCTGGAACGGGCAGGATGCCTCCAGTTCGGGTCGTCCAGAGTGGGGACGGCCCACTGGGCAGCGACGGGATCGCCCACCAGTGTCGGCTCCGCACCCGTCGGCGCAACCTGTGTGGCCTGTGCTGCGAGGAGGACGGCACATGTCTCGGCAGCGTCCCACGCGGTGGCTCGGTCCCCCGGCTCCTTGGCGAGAGCACTGCGCACGATGGCGTGGAGTTCGCCAGGAAGGCCACGCAGATCAGGATCCTCGGACATGACCCGGTACGCGACCGCGTCGGGGGCTCCCCCGCCGAAGGGCGCGCGACCGGTGGCTGCGAAGGCTATGAGGGCGCCCCAGACGAACATGTCGCCCTCGGGACCCGTTGTACCGGTGCGGTAGTGCTCGGGGCTGATCCATCCTGGGGTTCCGGTCAGAATGCCGGTGCGCGTCACGGATGTGCCGTCGGCGGCATGGGCGATGCCAAAGTCCAGGACTCGGGGACCGACCGGGGTCAGGATGACGTTCTGCGGCTTGACGTCCCTGTGGACGACACCCGCGGCGTGAATGGCCGCGAGGGCCTGGGCTGTGCCCGTAGCAAAGGCGTAGAGGGTTCCACCGGCCAGCGGCCCGTGCGCGGCGATGTACCGATCGAGGGTGAGCCCTGGGGCATAGGCAGTGGCCAGCCACGGTGACGGTGCTTCGGCGTCAGCCGCGATCAGGGGTATGAGGCAGGGGCCCTGGACACGGGCGGAGAGCTGGACTTCTCGGCGGAAGCGCGCCCGGAACTCCGCGTCGTCCGCCTGGGCAGGGTGGACGACCTTGACAGCGACCCGCAGACCGGCGGCGTCGAGGCCGGCGAACACCGTGCCCATGCCCCCTGAGCCGAGGCGCCCGATGATCCGGTAGGGGCCGACGCGCTTGGGGTCACCGGGGTGGGCAGCCAGCACCCGCCCACCAGAACGAGCACTGCTCACCGGGCTTCCGATCTCCTTCAGACGTGCAGCAGGCCAAAGGCCGGACGCATGCCGGTACCTGAGAGCTGGATATTAGCCGCGCGTCGAGGCGATAGGCACTCCTTCTCAGGCAATGGTCGGCAACGCTTCCTCATCGAGCGCACAAGAGCGAAACGGAGCCGACGAGCCTCGCTCGCCGTGCTCCGTCGCTTTCGCCGCAGCGCGTCTGTTCATCGGTGCGCGCCGCAGCCCGGCCCTCCCCGACAATCGACTGACGCCCCATCAGAACGAGCGTCAAATGAGCGTCATCTCAGCGTCAAGATATCGCCCGTAACGCCCACACCGCCCATAAAGCACCCCCGCAAAACCGCAGGTCAGGCGTCCTTCTTCACCGGCTCCAGGATCGCCACGCACTCCACGTGGTGGGTCATCGGGAACAGGTCGAACACCCGCAGGGTGCGCACCCGGTAGCCGCCCTCCGCGAAGTAGGAGAGGTCGCGGGCCAGGGCGGCCGGGTCGCAGGCCACGTAGGCGATGCGGCGGGCGCCGAGGCGGGCGAGGTGGTGGACGGTCTGCTTGCCGGCGCCGGCGCGTGGGGGGTCGAGGACGATGAGGTCGACGTCCGTGATGCCGGTGCGGGGGAGGACGGATTCGACCTTGCCCTGTTCGATGCGGACGCGGGGGAAGTCGGCGAGGTTGTGGCGGGCGTCCTCGACGGCGCGCTTGCCGGACTCGATGCCGAGGACGGCGCCCTGGTCGCCGACGCGGTCGGCGAGGGCGCCCGCGAAGAGGCCGACGCCGCAGTAGAGGTCGAGGGCGGTCTCGCCCTTGCGGGGGGTCAGGCCCTGCATGACCGCGAGCATCAGGGTCTGCGCGGCCTTCGGGTGGACCTGCCAGAAGCCGCCGCTGCCCACGCGGTAGGTGCGGTCGTCGGCGCGCTCGCGGACGAAGGGGCGGCCGTGGACGCGGTGGACGCCGCCGTCCTTCTCGCCGACACGCATCACCGACACCGGCTTGTCGAGCTCGACGATGGGGAGACGGGCGCCCGGGCGCGGGGTGAGGATGACCTGGCGGTCCTGCGAACCGGTCGCCGCGATCGCCTCGATCGAGGCCATGCCCTCCCAGGTGCGGCTCTCGATGCCGAGCTCGGAGACGCCCTCGGCGGCGATCATGCAGTGGTCGATCACCTCGACCTCGTGCGAGCGGTGCCTGCGCAGGCCCACCCGGCCGTCGGCGTCGATCGCGTACTGCACGCGGGTGCGCCACTGCGGGACCTGGCCCGCGGGGAGCTTGTCGCCCTCGGCGGGGACGACCGTGCCGTCCCAGCCGGCCTCCTCCGGGGTGAGGCCGGCGAGCCGCTTCAGCTGCTCGGCGACCACCTCGCCCTTGAGGCGGCGCTGCGCGCCCGGCTTGGCGTGCTGCCAGTCGCAGCCGCCGCACCTGCCCGGGCCTGAGAAGGGGCACGGCGCCTCGATGCGGTCCTTCGAGGCCTCCAGGACCTCGACCGCGTCGGCGCGCAGGAAGCGGGAGGTCTCCTCGCCCTCGGTGACCCGGGCCACGACCCGCTCACCGGGCAGGGCGTGGCGCACGAACAGGACGCGGCCGCCCTCGGTGCGGGCGATGCAGTGGCCGCCGTGGGCCACCGGGCCGACCTCGACCTCGTACTCCTCCCCGATCAGGGACTTCACAGGGGTGTTCTGCATGATCGGGGGCTCCAGAGGGCGAGGACGAGAAAGAGGACGGGAAAGGAGAAGTGGGCTGCTGTATTCACAGCAGCCCACCAGTCTAGTTGCTCTTTCCGGCGGGTTCCTTCCGGGCCTTCTCCACCGGGCCGCGGCGCACCGAACCGGGCGCGTTCCACTCCGAGCGCCTGCGGGCCCGCTTCTTCGCGGCCTCGGAGGACTGGAGCTGGTACGGCACCGAGGTCACCATCACGCCCGGCGTGAACAGCAGCCGGCCCTTGAGGCGCAGCGCGCTCTGGTTGTGCAGCAGGTGCTCGTACCAGTGGCCGACCACGTACTCCGGGATGTAGACGGAGACGGCGTCCCGCGGGCTCTCCTGGCGCATGGTCTTCACGTACTCGATGACCGGCCGGGTGATCTCGCGGTAGGGCGAGTCGAGGATCTTCAGCGGCACGTTGATGCCGCGCCGCTCCCACTCCTCCTTCAGCGCCTTGGTCTCCACCGGGTCGACGTTGACGGTGACCGCCTCCAGCTCGCCGGCGTGCATGAGCTTGGCGTAGGCGAGGGCGCGCAGGGTGGGCTTGTGCAGCTTGGAGACGAGGACGACGGAGCGGACCCGGGAGGGTCGCACGTACTCGTCGGGGCGTTCCTCGGCGGCGGCGATCTCGGCGGCCACGGAGTCGTAGTGGCGCCGGATCGCGGTCATCGTCACGTAGAAGATCACCATGCCGAGCAGGGCGACCCAGGCGCCGTGGGTGAACTTGGTGGCGAGGACGACGACCAGGACGAGGCCGGTGAAGAAGGCGCCGAAGGCGTTGATCGCGCGGGAGCGGATCATGTGGCGGCGCTTGGCCGTGTCGCGCTCGGTCCTCAGGTGCCGGTTCCAGTGCCGGACCATGCCGATCTGGCTGAGCGTGAAGGAGACGAAGACGCCGACGATGTAGAGCTGGATCAGGCGCGTGGAGTCGGCGCCGTAGAGCCAGACGAGCAGGGCGGCGGCGCCGGCGAGCAGCACGATGCCGTTCGAGAAGGCGAGGCGGTCGCCGCGGGTGTGCAGCTGGCGCGGCAGGTAGCGGTCCTGGGCGAGGATCGAGCCGAGGAGCGGGAAGCCGTTGTACGCCGTGTTGGCGGCCAGGAAGAGGACGAGCGCGGTGGCGGCGGCGAGCAGGACGAAGAAGAACGTCCCGTCGCCGAACACGGCGGCGGCGACCTGGGAGATCACCGGGTCCTGGACGTAGCCCTCGCCGACCGGGGTGCCGTTGTCCAGCAGGTCGGTGGCCGGCTTCTCGGCCATCCGGACGTCGGTGGCCATGGCCAGGAAGATGATGCCGCAGAACATGGTGACGGCGAGGCCGCCCATGAGGGCCAGGGTGGTGGCGGCGTTCTTCGACTTGGGCTTGCGGAAGGCGGGCACGCCGTTGGAGATGGCCTCGACGCCGGTGAGGGCGGCACAGCCGGAGGAGAAGGCGCGCAGCAGCAGGAAGATCAGCGCGAAGCCGGCGAGTCCGCCGTGCTCGGCCTTGATCTCGAAGCCGGCGGTGGGCGCGCGCATGTCGTCGCCGAGGACCAGGCCGCGCCAGGCACCCCAGACGATCATGGCGAAGACGCCGAAGACGAAGACGTACGTCGGGATGGCGAAGAGGCCGCCGGACTCCTTGACCCCGCGGAGGTTCATCAGGGTGAGGAGGATGATCACCGCGACGGCCGAGGCCACCTTGTGCTCGACGACGAACGGGACGGCGGAGCCGAGGTTCTCGATGCCGGAGGAGATCGACACGGCGACGGTGAGGACGTAGTCGACGAGCAGGGCGCTCGCGACGGTCAGTCCGGCCTTCGGCCCGAGGTTGGTGGTGGCGACCTCGTAGTCGCCGCCGCCGCTGGGGTACGCGTGCACGTTCTGCCGGTACGAGGCGACGACCGTGAACATCAGCACCACGACCGCGAGCGCGATCCACGGGCTGAAGTGGTAGGCCGACAGGCCCGCGACGGAGAGGACGAGGAGGACCTCACCCGGTGCGTACGCCACCGAGGACAGCGGGTCGGAGGCGAACACCGGAAGGGCGATCCGCTTGGGGAGAAGGGTCTCGCCGAGCTTGTCGCTGCGCAGGGCCCGTCCGATCAGGATCCGTTTGGGCACGTCAGTCAGTTTTGACACGCCGAGGATCGTAAGCGTTAGGAAAGCGTCAAGACCACCGCGGTCCCCGATCGGCACGGAATCTCCCTGGATACCACCGCCGGTGAGGTCCCGGCCACGGTGGCCGCATAAGCTCGGACCGGACGGCGCGCCGGTGCGCCGTCCGCCGCGGCCGGACAGGCCCTAAGGCCAGGAGAGTTGTGAGCAGGGTGTTTTCGCAGGTCAGCAAGACGATCAGGAGTGCGGGGTAAGGGGACGTGCACATCGTCATCATGGGCTGCGGGCGAGTGGGAGCCGCTCTCGCGCAGACCCTCGAACAGCAGGGGCACACCGTCGCGGTCGTGGACCAGGACCCGACGGCCTTCCGCCGCCTGGGCTCGGGGTTCGGCGGCCGCCGGGTGACCGGCGTGGGCTTCGACCAGGACACGCTGCGCGAGGCGGGCATCGAGGAGGCCGGAGCCTTCGCCGCCGTCAGCAGCGGCGACAACTCGAACATCATCGCCGCGCGGGTCGCGCGCGAGATGTTCGGCATCGAGAACGTGGCCGCGCGGATCTACGACCCGCGGCGTGCCGAGGTCTATCAGCGCCTCGGCATCCCGACGGTCGCCACGGTCCGCTGGACCGCCGACCAGATGCTGCGCCGACTGCTGCCCTCGGGCGCGGAGCCGCTGTGGCGTGACCCGAGCGGCGGAGTGCAGCTCGCCGAGGTGCACACCTCGCCGGCGTGGATCGGGCACAAGATCAGCCGGCTCCAGGACGAGACCGGCGTGCGCGTGGCCTTCCTCACCCGGCTGGGCGAAGCGATCATTCCGACCTCGCAGACGGTGCTGCAGGAGGGCGACCTCGTGCACGTGATGATGCGGACGGACGAGATCGCCAAGGTCGAGGCGGCCTTCGCCGAGGGTCCCGAGGAGGGCGGTCACTGATGCGTGTCGCTATTGCAGGCGCCGGCGCGGTGGGCCGTTCCATCGCGGGCGAGCTCCTGGAGAACGGCCACGAGGTCCTCCTCATCGACAAGGCCCCGACCGCCATCTCGGTGGAGCGGGTGCCGCAGGCGGAGTGGCTGCTCGCCGACGCCTGCGAGATCACCTCGCTGGACGAGGCGGCGCTGCAGCGCTGCAACGTCGTCATCGCGGCGACCGGCGACGACAAGGTGAACCTGGTCGTCTCGCTGCTCGCCAAGACCGAGTACGGCGTGCCGCGCGTGGTCGCCCGGGTCAACAACCCGAAGAACGAGTGGCTGTTCAACGAGGCGTGGGGCGTGGACGTCGCCGTCTCGACGCCGCGTCTGATGTCGGCCCTGGTCGAGGAGGCGGTGAGCGTCGGCGACCTGGTCCGGCTGCTGCGCTTCAGCCACGGCGACGCCAACCTGGTCGAGCTGACCCTGCCGCCGGAGTCGGCGATCGCGGGGACGCAGGTCGGCGAGGTGGCCTGGCCGCAGGACACCTCCCTGGTCACCATCATCCGCGGCTCCCGGGTGCTCACCCCGAGCCCGGAGGAGACCCTGGAGGCGGGCGACGAGCTGCTGTTCGTGGCCACCCAGGCCCGCGAGGAGCAGCTGGAGGAGCTGCTCTCGGTCCGCCGGGCGGGCGACGAGGGCTGACGTACGCAGGTACGGAAGTACGAGAAGGGGCCCGGGACCTGTGACAGGTCCCGGGCCCCTTCCCGTACGCGTGCGGTGTGCCGGTCAGACGTCGGTACGGTCCCGGTCCGCGGCCTTGCGGGCCTTCTCGGCCTCCTTCTCGGCCTCCTCCTCGGCCTCCAGCTCCGCGAACACGTCGATCGGCGGCGGCGCCTTGGCGAGGAAGACCCAGGTCAGATAGACCGCGAGCAGGAACGGCGGGATCTTCAGGGCGACCAGGACCCAGCCGAACTGGGTGGTGTCGGCCCACCAGTAGAGCGGGAAGAGGATCGCGCACTTGGCGAGCAGGATCAGGCCCCAGGCCCAGCTGGCCTTCGCGTAGGCCTTCTTGCGGCCGGGGTTGCGGGTGCGCCAGGAGAGGTTCTCCTTGAAGACCGGGCCGAGGATCAGGCCGATCAGCGGCACACCGGCCAGGGTCGTGATGATGTACGCCAGGGCCAGGCCGAGGGTGTACAGCATGCCCGGCAGATAGAAGTCCTTGGCGTTGCCGGTCATCATCGCGAAGACGACACCGAAGGCGACGCCGAAGACGCCGCTGAAGGCGTGCTTGACGGTGTCGCGGCGGACCAGGCGCACGGCCACCAGGACCAGCGAGACGCCGAGCGCGGCGATCGCCGAGAAGTGCAGGTTCTTGTTGATCGTGAAGATCGTGACGAAGAGCAGTCCGGGCAGGACCGTCTCCACCATGCCGCGCACGCCGCCGAAGGCCTCGAACAGGGCGGCCTCGGTCACCGCCTTGTCGGCCTGGCCGGCCGGGGTGGCCCTGTCGGTGGTCGGCTTGTCGACTGACGTCACCGGCTACTCCTGTCCGAGCGGTCGGAGCTCGTATCTGGGGTTGAAGAGGACCCGCCGGCCGCGGCTCATGGAGATGCGGCCGGAGGCGATCAGCTTGCGGCCCGGCTCGATGCCCACGATGGAGCGGCGGCCCAGCCAGACGACGTCCAGCGGGGCCGTGCCGTCGAAGAGCTCGGCCTCCAGCGCGGGCACACCCGCACGGGGGCGCAGGGTGACCGTCCGCAACGTACCAGTCACCTTGACTATCTCGCGGTCGGAGCAGTCGGAGATACGGGTGCACCCCGAGGCCGCGGAGTCCTCCTGGAGCTCGACCGACTCCAGCTCCTCCTGGGAGGTGGACAGACGGTCGAGCATGCGGCGGAAGCGCCCGGCGGGCTTCTCTGTACGCGGTGCGGCACTCATACGTAAAAGCGTACCGGCCGCCGCCGACAGCCCGTCGGGGACCGAACCGGGACCGCACCGGGACCGCACTCAGTGTTCGAAGCGGTAGCCCATGCCCGGTTCGGTGACGAAGTGGCGCGGGTGCGAGGGGTCCGGCTCCAGCTTGCGGCGCAGCTGGGCCATGTAGACCCGCAGATAGTTGGTCTCGGTGCCGTACGAGGGGCCCCAGACCTCCTGGAGCAGCTGCTTCTGGCTCACCAGGCGGCCGCTGTTGCGGACGAGCACCTCCAGGAGGTGCCACTCGGTCGGGGTGAGCCGGACGTCCTTGCCGGCCCGGTGCACCTTCTTGGCGGCCAGGTCGACGGTGAAGCCGTCGGTCTCGACGACCACGTCGCCCTCCTCGCGGCCGACCGGCTCGGCGCGGCGGACGGCGGCGCGCAGCCGGGCGAGCAGCTCGTCCATGCCGAAGGGCTTGGTGACGTAGTCGTCGGCGCCGGCGTCGAGGGCCTCGACCTTCTCGTCGGAGGTCTGCCGGGCGGACAGCACCAGGATCGGCACGCGGGTCCAGCCGCGCAGGCCCCTGATCACCTCGACGCCGTCCATGTCGGGCAGGCCGAGGTCGAGGACGACGACGTCGGGATGGCGTTCGGCGGCGAGCCGGAGGGCGGTGGCGCCGTCGGGCGCCGCGTCGACCTCGTACTTCCGCGCCTTGAGGTTGATCACCAGGGCGCGGACGATCTGTGGCTCGTCGTCGACCACGAGGACCCGGGTCATGGAGGGTGGCCTTCCTGTTCGTTTCTTGCAGGCGGTGTTACGGGCTTACGGGCCGGGGGCCGTGGCCCGGGTCTGTCACGTGAAGCTGTGGACGGACTCCGGGGCGGCGCCCGGGTCCGGGGGCGGCGCGACGCCGCCGGCGGTGCGCAGGGTGAGCACCATGGTGAGGCCGCCGCCGGGCGTGTCCTCGGCGGCGAGGGTGCCGCCCATGGCCTCGACGAAGCCGCGGGCGACGGCGAGGCCGAGGCCGACGCCGGAGCCGCGCGGGGCGTCGCCGAAACGCTGGAACGGTTCGAAGATGCCGTCCTTGCCCTCGTCCGGGACGCCGGGCCCGCGGTCGGTGACGCGCAGTTCGAGGCGCTCGCCGAGGACGCTGGCGGAGACGGCGACCGGGACGCCCTCGGAGCTGTACTTGACGGCGTTCTCGACGATGTTGGCGACCGCCCGTTCGAGGAGTCCCCGGTCGACGTCGACCATGGGGAGGGTCTCGGGGATGTCGAGTTCGACGCTGCCGTCCGGGACGCCGCCGAGGGCCATGGGGACGACCTCGTCGAGGTCGGTGGGGCGGATCAGCGGGGTGACGGTGCCGGTCTGCAGCCGGGACATGTCGAGGAGGTTCCCGACGAGGTGGTCGAGCCGGTCGGCGCCCTCCTCGATGCCTTCGAGGAGCAGCGCCCGGTCCTCGTCGGACCACTCGACGTCGTCGGAGCGGAGCGAGCTGACGGAGGCCTTGATGCCGGCGAGCGGGGTGCGCAGGTCGTGGCTGACGGCGGCGAGCAGCGAGGTGCGGATCTTGTTGCCCTCGGCGAGCTTGCGGGCCTCCTCGGCCTCGTCGACGAGCCGCTGGCGGTCGAGGACGACGGCGGCCTGGGCGGCGAAGGCGCCGAGGACCCGGCGGTCCTCGGCGGGCAGCACCCGGCCGGTCAGGGCGAGCGCCAGGTGGTCGCCGACGGGCATGTCGACGTCGGCGTCGTCGGGCCGGGCCGCCGGGTGGGAGCCGACGCTCGCGGCGCTGGTCCAGGGCGCGAGGTCGTCGGTGCGCTCCAGGAGGGCGACGGACTCCATGGAGAAGGTCTCCCGGACCCGTTCGAGCAGGGCCTCCAGGCTGGTCTCGCCGCGCAGCACGCTGCCGGCGAGGTAGGACAGCACCTCGGACTCGGCGCGCAGCCGGGCGGCCTGCTGGGTGCGGCGGGCGGCCAGGTCGACGACGGAGGCCACGGACATGCCGACGCCGAAGAAGACGGCGATGGCCACGATGTTCAGCGGGTCGGCGATGGTCAGCCGGTGCAGCGGCGGGGTGAAGAACCAGTTGAGCAGCAGGGAGCCGAACGCCGCCGAGGCCAGGGCCGGCAGGAAGCCGCCGAGGAGGGCGGAGGCGACGGTCAGGGTGAGGAAGAGCAGCATGTCGTTGGCGAGGCCGAGGTCCGCGTCGACATGGATGAGGAGCAGGGTGAGCAGGGCGGGTCCGGCGACGCCGACCAGCCAGCCCGCCAGGATCCGGCCGCGGCCGAGGCGGGCGCCGCGCGCGACGGGCAGCCCGCGGCCCTTGGCGGCCTCCTCGTGCGTGACGATGTGGACGTCCAGGTCCGGACCCGACTCGCGGGCCACGGTCTGGCCGACGCCCGGCCCGAACACGTACTGCCAGGTGCGGCGGCGGCTGGAGCCGAGCACGATCTGGGTGGCGTTGACGCCCCGGGCGAACTCCAGGAGGGCGTGCGGGACGTCGTCGCCGATCACATGGTGGAAGGTCCCCCCGAGGTCCTCGACCAGGGTCCGCTGCACCGCCAGCTCCTTCGGCGAGGCGGCGGTGAGGCCGTCGCTGCGGGAGACGTAGACGGCCAGGACCTCGCCGCCGGCGCCCTTCTCGGCGAGCCGGGCGGCGCGCCGGATCAGCGTGCGGCCCTCGGGGCCGCCGGTGAGGCCGACGACGATCCGCTCCCGGGCCTGCCAGGTGGAGCGGATGTTGTGCTCGCCCCGGTACTGGCGCAGGTACTCGTCGACCCGGTCGGCCGTCCACAGCAGCGCCAGCTCGCGCAGCGCCGTCAGGTTGCCCGGCCGGAAGTAGTTCGACAGGGCCGCGTCGACCTTGTCCGGCTGGTAGACGTTGCCGTGGGCCAACCGCCGCCGCAGCGCCTGCGGCGACATGTCGACCAGCTCGATCTGGTCGGCCCGGCGCACCACCTCGTCCGGCACGGTCTCCCGCTGCCGCACCCCGGTGATCGACTCGACCACGTCGCCGAGGGACTCCAGGTGCTGGATGTTGACCGTCGAGACCACGTCGATCCCGGCCGCGAGCAGTTCCTCCACGTCCTGCCAGCGCTTGGCGTGGCGCGAGCCCGGCACATTGGTGTGGGCCAGCTCGTCCACCAGCGCGACGGCCGGCCGCCGGGCCAGGACCGCGTCCACGTCCATCTCGGAGAAGGCGCCGCCCCGGTACTCCAGGCGGCGCCGGGGTATCGCCTCCAGGCCGTGCAGCATCACCTCGGTGCGCGGCCGGCCGTGGTGCTCGACGAACGCGACGACCACGTCCGTGCCGCGCTCGGCACGGCGGTGCGCCTCGGAGAGCATCGCGTACGTCTTGCCGACGCCCGGTGCCGCTCCCAGGTAGATCCGGAGTCTGCCGCGTCCCATGCCCTGACCTTACGTCCAGCTAATCGGACATTCCGCACGGGTAGCGGCGCTCCGGACCGTATTGACGTGATCCTGATGCATCCGGTGCCGAGGCCGGGGCGCGGTCGCGTCAGTGCTCGATGATCTCGCCGTCGCGCAGTTCCAGGACCCGGTCCGCGAGACCCAGGAGCTGGGTGTCGTGGGTGGCGACCAGGGCGGTGCAGCCCTCGCTGCGCACCACGGCCCGCAGCAGCTCCATGACGGCGAGGCCGGTCTCGGCGTCCAGCTGTCCGGTGGGCTCGTCGGCGATCAGCAGCGCGGGCCGGTTGGCGAGGGCGCGGGCGATGGCGACCCGCTGCTGCTGGCCGCCGGAGAGCTCCCCGGGGCGCTGGGCGGTGTGATCGGCGAGCCCGACGAGGGCGAGCAGCAGGGCGACGCGCTCCTCGCGCTCCTTCGGGTCGGCCTTGCGCAGCCGCATCGGCACGCCGACGTTCTCCGCGGCGGTCAGGATGGGTATGAGGCCGAAGGACTGGAAGATGAATCCGATCCGGTCCCGGCGCAGTTCGAGCAGACCGTCCTCGCTCAGCTCGGCGAGGTCGGTGCCGTCGATGACGATGCGCCCCTGGTCGGCCTCGTCCAGGCCGCCCACCAGGTTGAGCAGGGTGGTCTTGCCGGAGCCGGAGCGGCCCTTGAGGGCGACCAGTTCGCCGCGTGGGATCTCGAACGAGACGCCGCGCAGGGCGTGCACGGCGGCGGCCCCCGTCCCGTACGACCGGTGCAGGTTCTCCACCCGGACCATCGGCACGGCCGCCGGGTCGTCGAGGACGGCCGTGCCGGTCCGCGCGTTGCTCTCACTCACCGTGGTACCCCCCTGGTTCGAACGTGTGCGCCGCCAGTATGTGCCGGGCGCGGGCGCCGGGACCAGGCCTGTGGAAAACCGGCTGTGGAAAACCCGGTGGGCCGCTCCCGCCCCGTCCGTACCTGGCGTACGGGCGGGGAGGAGCGGCCCACCGGGCCTGCTCATGTCATGGCGTGGGCCCAGGGCCCTGGGCGTCAGCGGATCTCGGAGATCTCCGGGCCGCGCTGCAGCTGTCCCATGCCGCCGGAGAAGCGGGAGCCGGACTGGTCCTCCTGCTGCACGCCGTCCGGGACCATCTGGGCGTCGTTGGGCAGCTTGAGGACGATCGGGTCGCGCGGGGCCATCGGGCCCTCGCCGCGGACGACCACGGTGTCCCGGACGATCTGCTCCAGGAGCCCGGCGGCCTCCGGCTGCACGGCGCCCTGGCCGGAGATCACGCCGCGCAGGAACCAGCGCGGGCCGTCGACGCCGACGAAGCGCACCAGCTGGACGCCCCGGTTGCCGTCGGGCAGCTGCACCGGGACCTGGGCGCGCAGTTCCCAGCCCAGCGGGCCCTCGATCTCGTCGATGACACCGCCCTGCTGGGTGATGCCGTTGGCGATCTCCTCACGGACCTCGCCCCAGATGCCCTCCTTCTTGGGGGCGGCGAAGGCCTGGAGCTGCACGGCGCTGTCGCGCAGCACGACGGTGGCCGCGACGATCGCGTCGCCCGCCACCTCCACCCGGAGCTCCATGCCGTCGACACCGGGCACGAAGATGCCGCCGAGATCCACGCGGCCGTCCTCCGGCCTGCTGACCTCGGAGATGTCCCAGGGACCGTCGGGCCGGGGTGCCGGCGGAAGGTTCACCCGGCGCTGCCCTCCGGCGGCGTCGGTCGCGTCTTCGGTGTCCACCGCGTCGACGACCTGCTCGGCGGCGTCCTCGGCGGCACCGCTCTTCTTGCGACGTCCGAACACGTCACTGTCCTTCCCGGTCGGATACGACCGAAGCGTATCGATTCCCACCCGTAGTGCCGTCCACGGCGGCATGACCGCCGGTGGACCCGAAGCCCCCCTCGGCCCGCGCAGAGCCGGGAAGCTCCGCGACCTCGTGGAAGCGCACCTTCTCGACCTGCTGGACGACCAGCTGGGCGATCCGGTCGAATCGTTCGAACCGCACGCTCTCGCGCGGGTCGAGATTGACCACGATCACCTTGATCTCTCCACGGTACCCGGCATCGACCGTCCCCGGGGCATTCACCAGGGCGACTCCGCAGCGGGCCGCGAGCCCGGAGCGCGGATGCACGAAGGCGGCGTAGCCGTCGGGCAGCGCGATGGACACCCCGGTGGGCAGCACGGCCCGCTCCCCCGGAGCGAGCACGGCGGCCTCGGTGGTCACCAGATCGGCGCCGGCGTCGCCGGGGTGGCCGTACGCGGGGATCGGCACCTCCGGGTCCACCCGGCGGATGAGTACGTCGACGGGATTGCGCATCAGGGGTTCACCTCGAAGGCGCGGGCGCGCCTGACCTGGTCGGGGTCGGACATGGCCGCCCGGATCTCCTCCGGGCGCCCGTTGTCGATGAAGTGGTCGACCTTGACCTCGATGAAGAGGGCGTCGGCGCGGACGGCGACGGGCCCCTCGGGCCCGCCGATCCGGCCGACGGCGGTCGAGTAGATCTTGCGGCCGTGCACGGCGGTGACCTCGGCCTGGAGGTGGAGCACGGTGCCGACCGGGACGGGCCGGGCGAAGTCGGTCTCCAGGCGCCCGGTCACGGCGATGACCCGCAGCAGCCAGTTCAGGGAGCCGAGGGTCTCGTCGAGCGCGGTGGCGAGCACGCCGCCGTGCGCGAGGCCGGGGGCGCCCTGGTGGTCGGGGGTCACGGTGAACTCCGCGGTGACCGTCACGCCCTCACCCGCGCGTGCCTCCAGGTGGAGGCCGTGGGGCTGCCCGCCGCCGCACCCGAAGCAGTACTCGTAGTGCGCCCCGAGCGGCTCACCGGGGGCGGGCGCGTCGGGGTGGCGTACCGGCGCTATGGCGTCGGCCGGCGGCGTGAGAGCGGCAGATGTTCCAGTCACAGGCGCAGACCTTACCCGCGCGGCCGGGCGCGGGGCGCGCCGTGCCAAGCTTGGGGCATGCAGCAGCCTTCCGCACCCGTGACCGCCCCGAGCTTCGACGAACGCCTGACCGCACCCCGCTCCTGGTGGGGGATCGCGGTCCTGCTCGGTCTGTCGGGCGCCCTGATCCTGCTCCCGCTGGGGGTGCTGCCGGCGCTCGGCGGTCTGCTCGCCGCCGGGGCGCTCGCCGCGGTGGGCGTCTCGTCGTACGGCTCGGCCCGGATCCGGGTGGTGGCCGGCTCGCTGGTCGCGGGGGACGCGCGGATTCCGGCGTCGGCGCTCGGGCGGCCCGAGGTGCTGGACGCCGAGGAGGCGCGCGCCTGGCGCACGCACAAGGCCGACCCGCGCGCGTACATGGTGATGCGCAGCTACGTGGCGACGGCGGTACGGGTCGAGGTCACGGACCCGGAGGACCCGACGCCGTACGTCTATCTGTCCAGCCGTGAGCCGGAGGCGCTGGCGGCGGCCATCGAGGCGGCCCGCGCCGAGGTCGGCTAGGCCGTGTCTTCGGGGAGTGCCTCCGGGGGCCCTCAGGGGCCCTCCAGAGGCTAGAAGTCGATCTCCTTGGGGTTCTCCGGCTGCTCCAGGGGCGGCAGGGCCGGGAGGGCGTCCCAGGGGATCTGGCGGGCGCGCAGGTCCTTGCGGACGTGCGCGGCGACCTTCCTGGTGTCGCGCCGGTTCATCACGGCGCCGACGGCCGCGCCCACCATGAACGGGGTGAGGTTCGGCAGGTTGCGCATCATGCGCTTCATGATCTGCTGGCGCAGTTCGCGCTTCATCTGGCCGCCGAGCGCCGCGTTGACCGTGGTCGGCTTGGTGGGGTCGATGCCGCGCTCCTCGGTCCAGGCGGTGAGGTACGCGGTGGAGCGCTGGGTGAGCGTGCCCGGGGGCCGCAGGCCGTAGACCTCGTGCAGCTCGGCGACGAGCTTGAGCTCGATGGCGGCGACGCCGGTGATCTCCGCGGCCAGCTCGGCGGGCATCGCGGGCGGGACGGGCAGCATGGCGGCGGCGCCGATGCCGGCGCCGACGGTGGCGCTGGCGTTGGCCGCGCCGGAGATCAGTTTGTCGGCGATCTGCTCGGGCCCGAGGCCGGGGAACTGCCGCCGGAGGGTCGCGAGGTCCCGTACGGGGACGCGCGGGGCGATCTCGATGACGCGGTCCGCGAGATAGCCGATGCCGGCCCTGGCGCCCTGACCTCCGCGCCTGACTCCGCGCCGTACGGCTTCGATGCGGGCGCTGTCGAGCTTGATGCGGTCGAGCTGGACGCGCGCGGGGTTGGCCACGCGCCGCAGGACGCCGCGCCTGGCGGTGTCGTGGCGGTTGTCCGGGGTCGTGCCGGTCGTGCCAGCCGTGCCGGTGGTGTCGGTGGTGCCGGTGGTGTCGGGGTCGATCGTGTCCGGGTCGAGCCGGTGGCCGGCCCGGTGCGGCGCGATGGATGCTTCGAGCGAGGCCGTGGGGCCTCGCCCGTCGTCACGTGCGCCAGGTGCGGGCAGGAGGGCGGAGTGCTCGGCCGAGGGAGCGTCCTGGACGCCCTCTGCCGGGCCTGAGCCGCCCTGGTACGCCTCCGGCCTCCCGGGGAGCCGGAGCCGTCGCTTCCGAGACGGTGTGTCGCCTGCCACGGTCACTCGATCTCAGTCGCAGTCGCGGCAGATCGGCTGACCGTTCTTCTCCCGGGCCAGCTGGCTCCGGTGGTGCACGAGGAAGCAGCTCATGCAGGTGAACTCGTCCGCCTGCTTGGGCAGGACCCGGACGGCCAGCTCCTCGTTCGAGAGGTCGGCGCCCGGGAGCTCCAGGCCCTCGGCGGCCTCGAACTCGTCGACATCGACGGTCGAGGTGGACTTGTCGTTCCGGCGGGCCTTCAGTTCCTCAAGGCTGTCCGAGTCGACGTCGTCGTCGGTCTTGCGTGGGGTGTCGTAATCCGTTGCCATGTCAGCTCTCCCCCTCTGGGTGGTTTGCGGTGTCTCCAGCGCACGTAACGCGTGAGAGGCCGGACTTGTGCCCGACCTGAGGCGGAGATTTTGCCTCACATCAAGGTCTGTTACTCAATCGACACCCAATCCGCCCTCTCACGAGTGACCGGCTTTGGGTGGCGAAGCGGACCGTACACGGTCCGGCGACCCTCCCTCACGGGTGCCACCCCGTGTACTTCCCGTCATTCGGACCTCCGGAAACCCGGACTTTTCCGGGTTTTCCGAGGGAATTCGCGATCACGGAGAGTGGAGGGCCGGACACTCATTCCTGTGATCGATCACACAGAACGACTTAAGGAAAGAGAACCGGAAATTCAGCGCAAAGCGAACAGAACCGGTCGGTTTCGTGCAGTGTGTCAGATCGGCAGAGTGACACGCATCACGAGCCCGCCGCCCTCGCGGGGCTCGGCGATGATACGGCCGCCGTGCGCCCGGGCGACGGAGCGCGCGATCGACAGGCCGAGGCCGACCCCCTTGTCACTGCCCGTGCGCTCCTGCCGGAGGCGCCGGAATGGCTCGAAAATATTGTCGATCTCGTATGCCGGGACGACCGGGCCCGTGTTGGAGACCTCCAGGACCGCCTGACCGCCCTGCACGGAGGTGACGACCTCCACCCAGCCGTCCTCCGGCACGTTGTACCGCACGGCGTTCTGCACCAGGTTCAGGGCGATCCGCTCCAGGAGCACACCGTTGCCCTGGACCACCGCCGCGGCCCGCTCGCCGCGGAACTCCACGCCCTTGGCCTCGGCCTCGGAGCGTGTCTGGTCCATGGCCCGGGAGGCCACCTCGGCCAGGTCGACCGGTTTGCGCTCGACGATCTCGTTGTCGCTGCGGGCGAGCAACAGCAGGCCCTCGACCAGCTGCTCGCTGCGCTCGTTGGTCGCGAGCAGGGTCTTGCCCAGCTGCTGGATCTCGACCGGCGCCGCCGGGTCGGAGAGCGTGACCTCCAGCAGGGTGCGGTTGATCGCCAGCGGGGTGCGCAGCTCGTGCGAGGCGTTGGCGACGAAGCGCTGCTGGGCGCTGAAGGCCCGCTCCAGGCGCTCCAGCATCTCGTCGAAGGTGTCGGCGAGCTCCTTCAGCTCGTCGTCGGGACCGTCCAGCTCGATCCGCCGGGACAGGTCCGTGCCGGCCACCTGGCGGGCGGTCCGGGTGATCCGGCCCAGCGGGGAGAGCACCCGGCCCGCCATGGCGTAGCCGAAGGCGAAGGCGATGATGCTCAGGCCGAGCAGGGCGAACAGGGAGCGCCGCAGCAGGTCGTCCAGGGCCAGGTCGCTCTGGTGCCGCAGGCACATCGAGACGGCGTTGTTGAGCTGCTCGCCGGTGGACCTGTCGGGCAGCTCGCACCAGTCGGTGGTCGCCGTGACGGTGCCGTTGACCACCTTGAAGGGCAGGGTGGCGGTGGTGTCCCGGACGGCCTGCGCGGTGAAGAGGTAGATGATCGCCAGCAGGATGATGCCGGCGATCAGGAACATCCCGCCGTAGAGCAGGGTGAGCCTTATCCGGATGGTGGGGCGCAGCAGCGGGCGGACCGGGTCCCGTGGGTCCCAGTGCGGTTTCGGTGGCGCTCCGACGGTCGAGGTGTTCGGGGCCATCGGATCAGATCCGGTATCCCGAGCCGGGGACGGTGACGATCACCGGGGGCTCGCCGAGCTTGCGGCGCAGGGTCATCACGGTGACGCGGACCACGTTGGTGAACGGGTCGGTGTTCTCGTCCCAGGCCTTCTCCAGGAGCTGCTCGGCCGAGACGACCGCGCCCTCGCTGCGCATCAGGACCTCCAGGACCGCGAACTCCTTCGGCGCGAGCTGGACCTCCTTGCCGTCGCGGAAGACCTCGCGGCGGTTGGGGTCGAGCTTGATGCCGGCCCGCTCCAGGACGGGCGGCAGCGGCACGCTGGTGCGGCGGCCCAGGGCGCGCACGCGGGCGGTGAGCTCGCTGAACGCGAAGGGTTTGGGGAGGTAGTCGTCCGCGCCGAGCTCCAGGCCCTCGACGCGGTCGCTGACGTCGCCGGAGGCGGTCAGCATCAGCACCCGGGTGGGCATGCCCAGTTC
Source organism: Streptomyces sp. NPDC051909 (assembly GCF_040681095.1). Taxonomy (NCBI): domain Bacteria; kingdom Bacillati; phylum Actinomycetota; class Actinomycetes; order Kitasatosporales; family Streptomycetaceae; genus Streptomyces; species Streptomyces sp. NPDC051909. Next base: position 80,926 of record NZ_JBFAYA010000002.1, read on the forward strand.
GACGATCTTGCGGCAGACGTCGTCGCCGTGGACCAGGGGCAGGTCGCGGTCGAGCACCACGACGTCGTAGTCGTTGACGCCGACCCGCTCCAGGGCGGCGGCCCCGTCGTACACGACGTCGACCGCCATGGCCTCCCGGCGCAGGCCGGTGGCCACCGCATCCGCGAGGAGCTGCTCGTCCTCGACGACGAGTACGCGCACGTCCGTAAGTCCTTTCCTGGGCGCCCTGGTCCCGCATGCGGACAAGGCGGTTCTGCGCACTGACTGTGCGTGTCCATCCTGCCCCGAACGCCCGTAAACCGGCTGTAAGGCGCCCTGCGGGGCCTCGGGGCGCACCCCGCGAACGCGCCCCGCGGGCCCCGGTCCGGCCCGGGCGCCCGGAGAATTCACCTGATTCAGCGGGCCAGTTGAGGTTTCCGTCCGCGAAGGGCTGGGGAGGACGACTGCACACCCCGCGATCACGCCCTGTAGGTGGCCTGCCACCTACCGCTCTCTGTCCCCCAGAGGTAGCGGCGCGTGATCCATCCACCCCCGGCACTCCCCGTGCCACCGACCCATGACGAGGGGGCGCACGATGGACGCTTTCACCGCAGGACTGCTGCACCGCATCAGGGCCACGCAGTCCGACCTCACGCGCGCTCGCGAGGCGGGCGACGACTTCCTCGCGGAGGTCGAGCAGGCCGAGCTCGACGACCTGCACCGCCTGGCGGCCGAACACGGCGTGGAGGTCGGCGCCGCCTGCGCCTGATCCCGCGGACACGTCGGAAGGGCCCCCGGAGCCGTCGGCTCCGGGGGCCCTTCTCCATCCGGCCCGCCGTACGTCAGTCGTGCCAGGCGCCGGCCCGCTCCAGGAACTCCTGCAGGGTGCCGAAGAGACCCCGCGGAGCGGCGAGGACCAGCTCGCCGGACGGGCGCTCACCGGCCCGGCCGCCGGTCAGGGCGCCCGCCTCGCGGGCGATCAGATCGCCCGCGGCGAGGTCCCAGGGGTTGAGTCCGCGCTCGTAGTACGCGTCGAGGCGGCCGGCCGCGACATCGCACAGGTCGATGGCGGCGGAGCCGCCGCGGCGGATGTCGCGGACCTGCGGCAGCAGCTCCCGGGCCACCTGGGCCTGGTGGTCGCGGCGGGCCTGCACATAGCCGAAGCCGGTCCCGACCAGGGCCTGGCCGAGCTCCGGGGCGGGCCGGACGGAGAGCCGCCGGTCGCCGAGCCAGGCACCGCCGCCGAGGGTGGCGTGGAAGGTCTCGCCGCGCAGCGGGACCTCGACGACGCCGACGACGGTCTCGCCGTCCCGCTCGGCGGCGATGGAGACGGCCCAGGTCGGCAGGCCGTAGAGATAGTTCACGGTGCCGTCGAGCGGGTCGATCACCCAGCGCACCCCGCTGGTGCCGGGGGTGGCGGCGCCTTCCTCGCCGAGGAGGCCGTCGTCCGGGCGGTGCTCGGCGAGGAAGCCGGTGATGAGCTTCTCGGCGGCGATGTCCATCTCGGTGACGACGTCGACGGCGCTGGTCTTGGTCTGGGCCACCGCCAGGTCGTCGGGCCGCCCGTCGCGCAGCAGGGCGCCGGCCCGCCGGCCGGCCTCCAGGGCCAGCTCGTGCAGTTCGGTCAGCAGGGGGTCGGTCATGCCTCGGTCTCCTTGGGCCTGAGGGTCGGGCGTACGGGCTGTCGGCTCACGCGTACGGGCTGTCGGCGCCGGCGGCGGCCGGGTGCTCGGCCCGGCCGGGGCAGCAGCCGATCGGGCACAGGTCGTGGGAGGCACCGAGCGCGCCCAGGGCGCAGCGCTCGGCGCGCTGTCCGCGCTCGCCCGCGGCGCGCTCCAGGACCAGCTCGCGCACGGCCGCGGCGAACCGGGGGTCGGCGCCGACGGTGGCCGAGCGCCGGACCGGCAGTCCGAGCTCGGCGGCCTTGGCGGTGGCCTCGGTGTCGAGGTCGTACAGGACCTCCATGTGGTCCGAGACGAAGCCGATGGGGACCATGACGACGGCGGGGGCGCCGGCGCCGTGCAGCTCCTCCAGGTGGTCGCAGATGTCGGGTTCCAGCCACGGGATGTGCGGGGCGCCGCTGCGCGACTGGTAGACGAGCTGCCAGGGGTGCTCGACGCCGGTCTCCTCGCGGACCGCGTCGGCGATCAGGCGCGCCACGTCGAGGTGCTGCCGGACGTAGGCGCCGCCCTCGCCGTGGTCGGCGACGGGTCCCGAGGTGTCGGCGGCGGAGTCGGGGATGGAGTGGGTGGTGAAGGCCAGGTGGGCCCCGTCGCGCACGGACTCGTCGAGCTCGGCGAGGGAGGCGAGCACGCCCTCGATCATGGGCCGGACGAAGCCGGGGTGGTTGAAGTAGTGCCGGAGCTTGTCGACGCGGGGCAGCGGCAGGCCCTCGGCCTCCAGCTCGGCGAGCGAGTCCGCCAGGTTCTCCCGGTACTGCCGGCAGCCGGAGTACGAGGCGTACGCGCTGGTGGCGAGGACGGCGATGTGGCGCCGTCCGTCGGTCACCATCTCGCGCAGGGTGTCGGTGAGGTACGGCGCCCAGTTCCGGTTGCCCCAGTAGACCGGCAGGTCGAGGCCGGACTCGGCGAAGTCCGCGCGCAGGGCGTCGAGCAGGGCGCGGTTCTGGTCGTTGATGGGGCTGACGCCGCCGAAGAGGAAGTAGTGCTGCCCCACTTCCTTCAGCCGTTCCTTGGGGATGCCGCGCCCGCGGGTCACGTTCTCCAGGAACGGGACCACCTCGTCGGGGCCTTCCGGACCACCGAAGGAGAGCAGCAGCAGGGCGTCGTACGGGGCGGGATCGAGCGCGTCGGACATGGCACCGATCCTGCCACCCGGCACCGACGTCCCTCGGTGCGGCCCGACCGGTAAAAGCGAGTGACCGGGCAACTTCAAGGCCGTAGGCTTTAGCTGTTAATTGACACGTGTGCGTCCCGTCGTGCGGTCCCGCATGCCCGCCCGAGCCCGGAGATCCCCTTGCCCAGTCCCTACCGCGCGATCTTCGCGGCCCCCGGCAGCACGGCCTTCTCCGTCGCCGGCTTCATCGGCCGGATGCCGCTGTCCATGATGGGCATCGGCATCGTGACCATGATCTCGCAGGTCACCGGGCGGTACGGGCTCGCGGGCGCGCTGTCCGCGACCCTCGCGCTCTCGGCCGCCGCGCTCGGTCCGCGGATCTCCCGGCTGGTCGACCGGCACGGGCAGCGCGCGGTGCTGCGCCCGGCCACCCTGATCTCGCTGACGGCCGCCGCCGGGCTGCTGCTGTGCGTGAAGTTCGGGGCCCCGGACTGGACCCTGTTCGTCTTCACGGCCTGCGTCGGCACCGTGCCGAGCCTCGGCGCGATGACCCGGGCGCGGTGGGCGGAGCTCTACCGCGGCGACCCCCAGCGGCTGCACACGGCGTACTCGTGGGAGTCGATCGTCGACGAGGTGTGCTTCATCTTCGGCCCGATCCTCTCGATCGGTCTGTCGACCACCTGGTTCCCCGAGGCGGGCCCGCTGCTCGCCGGCGCCTTCCTCGCCGCCGGGGTCTTCTGGCTGACCTCGCAGCGCGCCACCGAGCCCGCCCCGCACCCGCGCGACACCCACTCCGGCGGCTCGGCGCTGCGCTCCCCCGGTCTGCAGGTGCTCGCCCTGGCCTTCGTCGCCACCGGCGCGGTCTTCGGCTCCGTGGACGTGGTGACCGTCGCCTTCGCCGAGGAACAGGGCCACAAGTCGGCCGCGAGCCTGGTGCTCGCGGTGTACGCGCTGGGCTCCTGCGTGGCCGGCGCGGTCTTCGGACTGCTCCGGGTGAAGGGCGAGCCGGCGGTGCGCTGGCTCGTGGGCGTGGGCGCGATGGCCGTGAGTATGATCCCCCTCCTACTGGCCGGGAACCTGCCGTTGCTGGCCGTGGCGCTCTTTGTCGCGGGCCTCTCCATCGCACCGACGATGGTGACCACGATGGCCCTCGTCGAAGCGCACGTACCGCGCTCCAAGCTGACCGAGGGCATGACCTGGACGGGAACCGGGCTCGCGATCGGTGTGGCGCTGGGCTCCTCGGCCGCGGGCTGGGTCGTCGACGCGTCGGGGGCGGAGTCGGGGTACGTGGTGCCCGTCCTGTCGGGTGCGCTCGCGGTCGTCGTGGCACTCCTGGGCCACCGCCGGCTGCGCAGGCCGGCGCCGACGCGGGAGGGGCAGCTTGACCAGGTCGACGACGCAGCCGGGGCGGAGCACCAGGGCGGCGGGCAGCACGTGGCGTAACTGGGCGGGGAACGTCACCTCGCGCCCCGTGCGGGAGGTGAGCCCGGCCTCCGCCGAGGAACTCGCCGAGGCCGTGCGCCGGGCGGCCGAGGACGGACTGCGGGTGAAGACGGTCGGCACCGGCCACTCCTTCACCTCCATCGCCGCCACCGACGGGGTGCTCGTACGTCCGCACCTGCTCAGCGGCGTCCGCCGGATCGACCGCGAGGCGATGACCGTGACCGTGGAGTCCGGCACCCCGCTGAAGCGGCTCAACACGGCGCTCGCGCGCGAGGGCCTGTCGCTCACGAACATGGGCGACATCATGGAGCAGACGGTCGCCGGCGCCACCTCGACCGGCACCCACGGCACCGGGCGGGACTCCGCCTCCATCGCCGCGCAGATCCGCGCGATGGAACTGGTCACCGCCGACGGCTCCCTGATGACCTGCTCGGCGACCGAGAACCCGGAGGTCTTCGCCGCCGCCCGGATCGGCCTCGGCGCGCTCGGCGTGGTCACCGCCCTCACCTTCGCGGTGGAGCCGGTCTTCCTGCTCACCGCGCGCGAGGAGCCGATGTCCTTCGACCGCGTGACCTCCGAGTTCGACCAGCTGCACGCGGAGAACGAGCACTTCGAGTTCTACTGGTTCCCGCACACCGACAACTGCAACACCAAGCGCAACAACCGCAGCGCGGGCCCCGCCGCTCCGGTGGGCCGGGTGAGCGGCTGGGTCGAGGACGAGCTGCTCTCCAACGGGATCTTCCAGCTGGCCTGTTCGCTGGGCAGGGCGGTGCCGCCGGTCATCCCGGCGCTCGCCAAGGTCTCCAGCCGGGCGCTGTCCGCCCGTACGTACACGGACATCCCGTACAAGGTCTACACCTCGCCGCGCCGGGTGCGCTTCCTGGAGATGGAGTACGCGCTGCCGCGCGAGGCCGCCGTGTCCGCGCTGCGCGAGCTGAAGGCGATGATCGAGCGCTCGCCGCTGAAGGTGAGCTTCCCGGTGGAGGTGCGCACGGCGCCGGCCGACGACATCGCGCTGTCCACGGCCTCGGACCGGGAGTCCGCGTACATCGCCGTGCACCTCTACAAGGGCACGCCCCACCGCGCCTACTTCACCGCGGTGGAGCGGATCATGACCGAGCACGGCGGGCGCCCGCACTGGGGCAAGGTGCACACCCGGGACGCCGCCTACTTCGCGAAGGCCTATCCGCGCTTCGGCGAGTTCACGGCGCTGCGCGACCGGCTCGACCCGGACCGGCGCTTCGGCAACGACTACCTGCGCCGGGTGCTCGGCGACTGACGGTCACTCGGCCGCCGCCCCCGGGCTCACGGGCGGGCTCACGGGCTCGCCGGCGGGCGGGGTGGTCGGCGGCGGCGTGGCGGCGGCGGTGGCGGTGGGACTGTCGGTGGGTTCGGTGGAACCGGACGGCGTCGGGGTCGGTGTGCCGGTCGGGTCGGGGGTGGCCGTGCCCGTCCCGCCGCCGCCGGACGTGGCGTCCGGGGTCGGCGTACCGCCGCCGCCGTGCTCCGGCCGGGGCGTCGAGGACGGTGACACCTCACCCTTCCCGCCGTCGTCGGAGCGGTCACCGCCCCGGACCGCCGAGCCGAAGGTCGTGGCGCCCCTGGTGCCGCCGAGGTCCTGACCGGAGGTCAGCTCGTACGCGGTGATGCCGCCCATCGCGAGCAGGAAGACGGCGGCGGCGGCGAGCGCGGGGCGCCGCCGGCCGCGCATCCGGGTGCCGTGGACGGTCGGCTCGCCGAACTCCCCCGGCTCCTGGGGCCGCTGCGGCTGCCTCGCCGGGGCGGCGGCCTCGCGCATCCGCTCACCGGTGCGCTTGAGGAGGTGCTGGAGGACCGGGCCGCCGCAGGTGGCGATGACACTGATCACACCGGCGCCGAGGATCGTGCCGTAGACCCCCAGAGTCGAAGCGAGCTTCGCGGCGACGACGGCGGCGACGGCGCTGCCCGCGACCTGAGGAACGCTCAGGTCGAACCGTTTCTTCTCGCCCACGGCCCGCTCCGTGCCGCTGTCCGGCGTGTGACGCATCTCCAACCCCTGCTCGTTCATTCGTTCCCGCGTGCACCCAGAAGGGACAAATGGGCGAAGGGATTAGTTCCGTTTCCGGTGCTTCTGTGAAGAGAGACACGCGGAGGCCGGGATCACGGAGACTCAACTCCCGTACCGCCCGAGAAGTTGGGCGGCGCGCCGCTCCACCCGGATGGCCCGAATGGAGTACTGTGGCGAGCCCTGGGTCCGGATTCCCTCACGGGTGTCCGGAATCGACGGAAGGGGGCCGAAGGTGGCACTCGAACCGGCGGCGCCACGGCACCGCACGGGCACCGCGACACAGCGTGACCGCCAGTCACTCTGCGTCGCATTCAGGTAACCGTGCCATAACGGCGTTCCAGGGTCCATGCCCGACACGCCGGGCAACTCGGCAGGGTTGTGGCAGGCTGCACCCGGGCAGGCCACACTCGACTAGCGGAAGCAGCGACGCACGTGACGTCGGCAGGCACCACCCGGGAGGTTCCCATGCCCGAACTGCGTGTCGTGGCCGTCTCGAACGACGGCACACGACTGGTGCTGAAGGCTGCTGACAACACGGAGTACACACTTCCGATCGACGAGCGGCTGCGTGCCGCGGTCCGCAACGACCGCGCCCGGCTCGGCCAGATCGAGATCGAGGTCGAGAGCCACCTCCGCCCCCGCGACATCCAGGCCCGGATACGGGCCGGTGCCTCCGCCGAGGAGGTCGCGCAGCTCGCCGGCATCCCCGTCGACCGGGTGCGCCGCTTCGAGGGCCCCGTGCTCGCCGAGCGCGCCTTCATGGCGGAGCGGGCGCGGAAGACCCCCGTGCGCCGGCCGGGCGAGAACACCGGACCCCAGCTCGGCGAGGCGGTGCAGGAGCGGCTGCTGCTGCGCGGCGCCGAGAAGGACACCGTGCAGTGGGACTCCTGGCGCCGCGACGACGGCACCTGGGAGGTGCTGCTCGTCTACCGCGTCGCGGGCGAGGTGCACACGGCGAGCTGGACGTACGACCCGCCCCGGCGGCTCGTCCAGGCCGTGGACGACGAGGCGCGGGCGCTGATCGGCGAGACCGACGACACCCTCGCGGCCGTGCCGGAGCCGAGCTTCCCGTTCGTGCCGCGGATCGCCCGGCTGCCCCGGGACCGGCCGCTGGACCGCGCGCTCGACCGGCAGATCGACCGCGGCCCCGCCCCGGCGCCCGAGCCGGAGGAGGAGCGCGACTCGCTGACCAGCCTCCTGGAGGCGGTGCCGAGTTTCCGCGGCGACCTGGTGGTGCCCGAGCAGCCGGTCAGCGAGCCCTCCGACGAGGTCGAGGCCGAGGAGCCGCCCGCCCCGGCGGCCTCCGCCGGCGCCGGTTCCGCCTACGCCGACGTCCTGATGCCGCGGGCCGTCTCGGGCCACCGCGACCGGCTCATCGGCACCACCGACCGGCAGGCCGAGGCGGACGGCGTCCGCCCCGGGCGGCGCGCGGCGGTGCCGAGCTGGGACGAGATCGTCTTCGGCACCCGGCGCAAGAAGCAGTCGGACTGACCCTCGGAGCCCGTACGGGGAAGGGCCCGCGCCACCACCGTGGCGCGGGCCCTTCTGCGTACCGCCGGCTACTGCGGATCCGGGCCCGTCGCCACCGGGCGGGCCGGGTCGGCGGACCACTCGGACCAGGAGCCGGCGTAGAGCGCGGCCTCGAAGCCCGCGAGCTCCAGGGCCAGCACCTCCTGGGCGGCGGACACGCCGGAGCCGCAGTAGACGCCGATCTCGACACCGGCATCGGCTCCGAGTCCGAAGAAGCGGGACGCCAGGAACTCAGGCGGGAAGAAGCGCCCGTCCTCGCCCACGTTCTCCATCGTCGGGGCCGAGACCGCGCCCGGGATGTGGCCGCCGATCCGGTCGATCGGCTCCACGTCGCCCCGGTAGCGCTCGGCGGCGCGCGCGTCGAGCAGCAGACCCGAGCGGGCGAGCGAGGCGGCGGCGTCCGCGTCGAGCAGCCGGAGGCCGCCCGGGCGCGGCTCGAAGTCGCCCGGCGCGGGCACGGGCACGTCCTTGGACAGCTCCCCCGTCCACGCGGCGATGCCGCCGTCGAGCACCCGGACGTTCGGGTGCCCGGCCCAGCGCAGCAGCCACCAGGCGCGGGCCGCGCCCCAGCCGAGCCCGCCGTCGTAGACGACGACCGGGGTGCCGGCCGAGACGCCCGCCCGGCGCATCGTGGCGCCGAAGGCGGCCAGGTCCGGCAGCGGGTGCCGGCCGCCGGCCCCGGGCGGCCCCGCGAGTTCGGCGTCCAGGTCCACGTACACGGCACCGGGCAGGTGCCCGGCCTCGTACTCGGGCCGGCCGGGCGGACCGCCGACGGCCAGGTAGCGGACGTCCAGGAGGACCGGCGGGTTCGCCCCGGCCGATTCGCTGACGAGTTCGCTTGCGGAGATGATGGGCTTCATGGGAGCCATCCTCGCGCAGCCCGCCCCCTGACGGACGGCACCCGCCCGATTCGTCCGGGGCGCGCGGGCCGTCTTGTGGTGCCACCATCGGGACGGGACGGACGCCCGGTCCAGGTGTACGGCGGGCGGCGCGCGGGCAGGGACCCGCCAGGAGGCCTCCGCACGGCCCGCCCGCCCGACCGCGCACGGCCACTGGCGAGAAGAGAGCGACGATGACCGAGGCGACTCGGCGCACACCCGGTACGCCCTGTTGGGTGAGCCTGATGGTGCACGGACTTGACGCGACGCAGGAGTTCTACGCCGCGCTGTTCGACTGGGACTTCGTGCCGGGCCCGCAGCAGCTCGGCCCGTATGTGCGCGCGCTGCTCGACGGGCGGGAGGTGGCCGGGATCGGCCGGCTGCCCCCGGACCGGCATCTGCCGATCGCCTGGACCCCCTATCTGGCCACCGACGACGCCGACGAGACGGCGGAGACCATCCGCTGTTGCGGCGGCACGGTCGCGGTCGGCCCGCTGGACGCGGGCGAGGCCGGCCGGCTGGCGATCTGCGCGGACCCGGCGGGCGCCGTCTTCGGCGTCTGGCAGGCCGACGCCCACCACGGCACGGCGGCGGCCGGACCGCCCGGCACGCCGGTGTGGAACGAGCTGCTGACGTACGAGACGGCCTCGGTCGGCAAGTTCTACGCGACGGTCTTCGACTACGAGGTCGAGCCGGTGGTGTCCGCGGACTTCGACTATCTGACCCTCCACCTCGACGGGCGCCCGGTCGCCTCGCTGCACGGGGTGGGCACGGCGCTGCCCCGTGACCGGGGCGCGCACTGGATGACGTACTTCGAGGTGGCCGACGTGGACGCGTCCGCCCGGCTGCTCGTGGAGCTGGGCGGCCAGGTGGTCCGCCCGCCGCGCGAGGGCACGGCGGGCCGGCTCGCCCTGGTGACCGACCCGGAGGGCGCGGTCTTCACCCTGGTCCGGTCGGCCGACCGTGCGTAAGACCGCGGGATACGGCCTCGGGCCGGACAGGACCTAGGCGCGGACGGGGACCCTCAGCTCCAGCTCCGCCAGGCGCTCGGCCGGGAAGTGGTGGGCCAGGGCCGGGTCGGCGCCGTGCTCCGCGAGATAGGCGGCCGTCTCCCGGCGCAGACCGGGGTGCGCGGCCGGGCGCATGCAGTAGCCGACGGCGCGGACCAGCGGGGCCAGGGTGTCGGGGGCGGCGCCCGGCACGGCGGGCGCGGTGTCGCCTTCCAGGTCCGGCACGAGGTGGTCGACGACCGTGAGCGGGACCCGGTTGCTGTTCTCGTACGGGGTGAGGCGGTCCAGGACCGTGCCGGTGCCGACCCGCGCGATCGGCACGCCGAAGTAGACGGAGGCGGTCAGCATCGCGGTGGAGAAACACCCCACGACGAGGTTTGGGCGGCATCGTTCGTAGAAGGTCTCGGCGAGCAGCGGGCCGTCCAGGACCGTGAGGTCGACGCCGGTCCGGGCGGCCTCCTCGTGCAGCGCGGTGGAGTAGCTCGCGGGGGCCGTCGGGTGCGGCTTGAAGACCACGGCGCGGTGACCGGCCGCGGCGGCGCCGCGCAGCATCCGTAGGTGCAGGTCCTCCTCCTCCTCGACGGTGAGGATGCCGAGGACGGCGAGGTACTGGCCGAGGAGCAGCGCGGTGGGCGCGGCGGCGGCCGCGGCGGCGAGCGCGGTGTCCTCGGCGGAGTCCCGCGAGGCCTCGGCGATCTCCCGCAGCACCGCGCGGAAGGCGTCGTCGGGGACCAGTTCGGCGCCGACGCCGTACTCGGTGAGGAGCAGCGGCCGCAGGCCGGGCACGAGGTCGAGGTGGAGCACCCGGCGGATGCGGCAGGCGATGGACTGGGGCAGTTCGTCGCGGGTGGGGCCGTAGCTCATCAGGCCGTCGGCGTAGACGTGCACGGAGCTCTCGGCGAACACGGCGGCGAGCGCCTTGGCCGGGTTGACCTGGATGGATTCGACGACGAGCTCGACGGGGGCCGTGCCGAGGTCCCAGGCGGTGCGCAGGACCCGCTGCCAGAGCGGGGCCTCCTCGGGGCGCGGGGCCCAGGAGCTGGGGTGGTGCGGATGGACGGCCTCGTTCCAGTCGAGGACGCCGTCGAAGCGGCCGGCGACCTGCGGGTAGCCGGTCATCGTCTCCAGGCGGACGGCGGTCTCGGGGATCTCGGCGTTGTTCGAGACGAGCAGCAGGCGCCGGGCCTCGCCGGGTCCGCCGAAGCGGCCGGCGTCGATGGCGGCGGCCGCGGTGGCGGCGCCGTACAGGGTGGACACCTGGAAGATCTGGACGTGATCGCGTTCCGTGGTCGGCATGCTCAGGCGGCCTTTCCGGTGTCGCGCAGGCTCTTCAGGAGGGTGCTGCGGGGGGTGTCCATGGTCGCGAGGGTCTCGTCGAGGACCTGCTGCGGCATCCGGCGCAGGGCGTCGGTGACGTCGCGGCGCAGCCGCTTGCCGACGGCCGCCTCGTACTGGTCGGACTTCGCCATGTGGAAGGCGATCATCGCGCAGTAGGTGCGGACGGCCTTGGGCAGGAAGCGGTCGGCGTCGCGGTCCCGTCCGACCTCGTCGAGCAGCAGGTCGTAGGAGGGGATGAAGTCCAGCTGCCGGTTGTCGGTGATCTGGGTGAGCGAGGTGGTGACGCCGCGCCGGTAGAAGCAGCCGTGCAGGGAGAGCGCGGCGTAGCTGGTGGCGTTGAGGTGGAGGCGCCAGATCCAGAGGCGGTCCTCGGCGGTGCGCAGCCTGGTCTCGAAGCGGCCGGTGCCGTTCTCGAAGAGGCGGGCGCTGTAGACGCCGAAGGGCACGAAGGGGTAGTCGACCATCGTGATCATGCTGGCGGGGGCGATGCCGTCGCGCGGGTCCATGGCGGCGTCGCGGACCTTCGCCGGGGCGTAGCGGATCTGCCGGTTCCGGCCGGTGGACAGGACGTGGTCGGTGCGGGCGAAGTCGACGCCGAGGCGGTGGATCCCGTTCACCATGGCGCGCAGGTGCCCGGGGGCGTACCAGTCGTCGCCGTCGAGGAAGGTGACGTAGTCGCCGGTGGCGGCGTCGATGCCGGTGTTACGGGCCTGGGCGACGCCGAGGTTGGTCTCGTGGCGGATGACGGTGGCCTGCGGGATGCGGCTCTTCCAGCGGTCGAGGAGGTCCGGCGTCTCGTCGGTGGAGTGGTCGTCGATCAGCAGGAACTCGGTGTCGTCGTCCGCGTTGTCGGCGAGACTGCGCAGGGTGTCGGGGGCGTAGGGCCCGACATTGTGGAAGGGCACGACGACGGACAGTTTCGGCACTCGGACTCACCAACTCGCTGATCGGTACTGGTCGGGCAGGCTAGACAGGGGACTTCTCCGTTGAACGAGCCGGATGTGCACGGGCGGTGAACTCCTGCGGTCCTGCGGGTTCACGGGTCCGGCGGCTCCGGTGGAGCAGGGCGGTGAGGAGCAGCGCGAGGAGGGCCGCCGCGCCGACCGCGCCGCCGACCTTCACGCCGGGCGGGCGGAAGGAGCAGGTCACGGTGGTGGCCTTGCCGTCGAGGGGGACGGCGAGCAGGCCGAGGCGGCGGTGCGCGGGCTCCAGGGGCGCGTCGCCGGCGGCGCAGCGCCAGCCGGAGATCCGGGGGACGGCGAGCACGGCGGTGCCGGTGCTGCCGGCGGGCAGCTCGGCGGTGAGGGTGTGGCCGGTCGCGCGGACGGCGGTGGCGCCGGTGGCGGTGAGGTCCCGTACGGCGGTGTCGAGCCGGTGCCGTTCCAGGCAGCCGATCGGCCGGGCCGGCAGCTTGAGCGGGAGCCTGGCCTTCGGCCCGGGCGTCAGCTCGACGCGTACGGCGCCGGAGGCGGGGACGGCGCCGAGCCGCCGCATGGGCGCGCGCACCGAGGGCGGCTTGCCGGCGAAGGCGGCCGGTGGGGCGGCTGGGGTGCCGGAGAGGGTGGCGGTGCCCTGGTAGTCGGGGGCCCAGAACCAGACCTCGGAGCCGGCCGGGCAGCTCGCGGTGAGGGCGGTTCCGGCGCCGGAACCGTCGGGGGTGTCCGGGGTGTCGGTACGGCGCGGGGCGGCCGGGACCGTGTAGACCGCGCTCCCGAGCATGCGCTCCTGGCGGGCGAAGGCGGTGTCGGCGGCCGAGCCGGGCGCGGGAGCCGGGGCGGGCGGGTCCGGGCGGACGGTGACCAGCGGCGGCACGGGGCTGTCGGCGACCTCGATCGTGGCCTCGGGGAGTCGGTCGAGCTCCAGAGGGCCCCGGGGCGTGGAGCGCATCCGGGTGCCGATGGAGAAGATCGCGTCGGTCACGGGGTTGTCGAGGCTCACCGGGTGGCGGCCCTTGGCGTAGTAGCCGAAGCCGAGGGCGGAGAGGGTGCGCGAGTACGTGTCGGAGGTGAGGCTGCTGTAGTAGTCGGCGCCCTCGCCGCCGACGAGGAGCACGTCGTTGCCGCCCGGGACCTCACCGGGGTCGGTGCGGTGGCGCGGCCAGGCGTCCTTCGCGGCGACGGCGGCGGTCATGTCGGTGTGCCAGGGGCCGATCCGGGGCGCCCAGGAGACCTGGGCGAGCTGCTGTTCCTCGATGCGCTTGCCGGTGACCAGGGTCTCCCCCGCCTGCGCGGCGAGCAGCAGACCGACGGCCAGGACGGGCAGCAGCCGGACGGCCGGGCGGGACCGGGCGAGGAGCGCGGCCCCGGCGGCGAGGACGGCCAGGGCGCCGGCCGCGGCGGCGGCCGGATAGGTCCAGCGGTCGACGACGACGCTGCCGGACGCGGCCAGGGCGAGGAGGGCGAGCACGCCGGCGCCGCCGAGCAGCGCGGGCGGCCGCGGCGGCCCGCCGGCCACGGACAGCCAGGCCGCCATCAGCAACAGGCCGCACAGGACGAAGGTCTGACGGTACGGGATGCCGTTGGGCGAGGCGCCGGCGTGCCAGAGCAGGTGGGTCGGCTCCCACTGCAGGGAGAGCGTGACCAGCACGATCGCCGAGACCCAGCCGGCCCGGACGCGGCCGGCGACGGCGCCGTTGAAGGGCAGGGTGAGGGCGAGCGCCAGGGCGGGCGTGCCGATGAAGAGGGCGGGTGAGGCGACGCTCGCCGTGGCCGGCAGGAAGCGGGCCAGGACGTCGGTCCAGGCGGCCGGGGCGAAGACGGTCGGCGGGGTCGGGTCGGCGACCTTGGTGCCGAGGAAGACGACGAGGACGAGCGGGGCGGCGAGCCCGATGCCGATGGCGACGGTGCGGGCGGCGCGCAGCAGCGCGGCGAGGCGGGGGCGGCGGATCGTGCGCCCGGCCCAGGTGTTGTCGGTGGTGTCGTCGGTGGTGAGCAGCCGGACGAGGAGGAAGACGGCGGCGCCGATGGTCGCCATGTACGCGGTGTAGAAGTTGGCGATCCAGGCGACGGCGACGACCAGCGGCCCGAGGACCGGTCGGCGCCCCTTCCGGGCCCGCTCCCCCACCAGGCAGAGCAGCGGGAAGGCCACCAGGCCGTCGAGCCACATCGGCACGGTGGCGCCGTAGTTGAAGGTCCAGCCGGACAGCGCGTACGCGGTGCCGAGGACCGCGGCGACCGGCCACGGGCCGCGCCGCAGGGTGAGCAGCAGGGCGGCCGTCGCCGCGCCCGCGGTGGCGATCTTGAGCACGGTGACGACGTACAGGGCGAGCTCGGGACGGTCGGCCGGGAAGAGCACCACGAGCAGGTCGAAGGGGCTGCCGAGGTACGTGCCGAGGTCGCCCAGGAAGTTGCTGCCGAAGCCCGAGTTCCAGTTCAGGAAGAGGTCGCCGTGGGTCTCGCCGAGGAGCAGGCCGCGCCAGTAGGCGTGGAACGGGAGGTACTGCTGGCCGAGGTCGACGATGTTGCGGGTCCGGGAGCCGAACGGGTGGCTCCCGGCGAGCCGCGAGGCCAGACAGAAGAGCACGCCGGTGAGCAGGGCCGCCCCGGCCGCCGCCCGCAGCCGGGGCCGGGACGGACGGGTCGCGGTCTCGGCTTCGGGTGGCACACGTCCTCCTGGACGGGTCGGCGACTGCTGTTCGGCACTGCGCGGGCGGCGCGGTCTGGTCCTCGTAGAGACGCATTACCTCCGAGCCGTGCGACCGCGATCCGATCGGGAGGAGGTCTCCGGGCACACCGCAGGTGAACAGCCGGTGCCCGGGCCGCGCGCCGGCCACGGCCGTCTACCATGCGCGGACAGAGCCCCGGCCGGTCGGCCGGGGAGGACGGGGGTCATCGTGAGCGGCGCCGGACGACTCGTCGTCATCGTCCTCTTCGAGGGCGTCGACCTGCTCGACGTCACCGGACCGCCCGAGGTCTTCGCCCTGCTGCGGCGCGAGACGGACGACGCGACGGGGTACGAGGTCGTCCTCGCCGCCGAGTCGACGGCGCCCGTCACCACCTCGGCCGGTGTGCGCGTGCTGCCGGACCTGACCTTCGAGGAGGCGGCGGCCCGGAGCATCGACACCCTTCTGGTGCCCGGTTCGGTGGAGACGGACGGCGAGCGGCGGGTGCGGGCGCTCGTCGACCCGGCGGTGGTCTCCTGGGTGAAGACACTGGCCGCGCGGACCCGACGGGTCACCTCGGTCTGCGTCGGCGCGCACATCCTGGCCGCCGCCGGGCTGCTCGACGGCAAGCGGGCCACCACCCACTGGTCGACGGCGGGGCAGCTCGCCGCCGACCATCCGGCGGTGGAGGTCGACGCCGACCCGATCTTCGTCCGGGACGGCGACGTGTGGACCGGCGCCGGCATCAGCTCGTGCCTGGACCTGTCGCTCGCGCTCGTGGCCGAGGACTTCGGCGAGGCGACGGCGCTGCGGGTGGCCCGGCAGCTGGTGATGTATCTGAAACGGCCCAGCGGGCAGAGCCAGTTCAGCGTGCCGCTCGAACCGGTCTCCACCACCCGTCGGGTGGAGGACCTGCGGCACTACGTCACCCGCAATCTGGGCGGCCGGCTCACCCTCGCCGACCTCGCCGCGAGCGCGCACATCAGCGAGCGGCAGCTGACCCGGATCTTCAAGTCCGAGCTGGGGACCACCCCGAGCGCCTACGTCGAGTCGGCGCGGGTCGAACGGGCCCGGAACATGCTGGAGTCGACGGACGCGACGCTCGAACGGATCACCACGAGCTGCGGGTTCGACACGACGGACACCCTGATCCGGGCCTTCCGCCGCCGGCTCGACACCACGCCGATGGAGTACCGGCGCCGCTTCCGCGCCGTCCCGGACTGAAGGACCGGGGTCGTGGTCAGAACACCTCCACCAGCCGCTTGACCAGGTCCGGCACCCGGCCCCCGCGGTCCTCCCGGGCCTCCATCGCCCGCAGCGCCGGAAGCACCAGGCGCGCGCCCGGGGTGCGCACCGGCTCGGGCGGGAACCAGCCGCCCGGCGCCCGGGTGAAGGCGGAGCGCGACCACTCGTCGTGCGTACCGAGGACGAGGGAGGCGAGGACCTTGGCCATCAGCCGCGAGGGGCCGACGCCGTCGCCGGAGTAGCCGGTGGCGTAGCAGACACCGGGCACCGACTTCAGCCATCCGGCGAAGGGCAGATGGGTCACCGAGTACTCCACGGGCGCGGTCCAGCTCATGTCGACGGGCGCGTCGGCGAGTTCGGGGAAGAGCCGGCCGAGGTGGGCCCGCAGTTCGGCGGGGCGCAGCGCGTCGCCCCACAGGGTGCTGGGTCCGAGGTCGCCGTAGGCGACGCCGGAGCCGCCCTTGCCGAAGAGCAGCCGCCCGTCGGGGGTGGTGCGGTAGTAGTTCAGGCGCCGCCGGGAGTCGCAGACCGAGACCTCGCCGTCCCAGCCGAGGGCCTTGAGGCGCTCCGGCACCGGCCGGGTCAGGACGGTGTCGCTGGCCACGGTGACCATGCGGCGGCCGAGGTCTTCGAGCTGCCCGGCCCAGGCGTTGACGGCGAGCACGACCTTGTCGGCGTGGACGGCGCCGTACGGGGTGCGGGCGCGGACGGTGCCCCCCGGTGCGGCGCGCAGCGCGGTGAGCGGGGTGCGTTCGTGGATCCGGATGCCCGCGTCCAGGGCGACCCGGCGCAGCCCCCGGGTCAGCCGGGCGGGCTGGAGGGTGACGCAGCCGGGGTCGAGCACCGCCCCGTAGTGGTGGCGGGTGCCGACGGTCTCGCGGGCCTCGGCGGCGGTGATCCGGTGCAGCGGTTCGATCCCGGCCCGGTTCAGGTCGTCCAGGGTCCGCTGCCAGGCGCCGCGCTGGCCGGGCGAGGAGGCGGCCCACATCCAGGGGCCGCGGCGGTGCTCGATGTCCATGCCGTGGGTGGCGGCGAAGTCGACGATCTCGTCGACGGCGGCGGCGGAGGCCTCGCCGATCCGGCGTGCCTCGCCGAGGCCGCCGATCGCGACCAGACTGCTGAAGCGGGCCCACATGGGCATCAGGAAGCCGGCGTTGGCGCCGGAGGCACCGCCGCCGCACACATCGGCCTCGACGAGGACGATGTCGGTGCCGGGCGCGCGGCGCAGGATCTCCAGCGCCGTCCACAGTCCGGTGAAGCCGCCGCCGACCACGCACACGTCGCACCGGATCTCGTCGGTGAGCGGCGGTGTGCGGTCGGCTTCGGTCGCGGCCTCGGCGGCGAGGGCGTCGCGCAGCCAGGGCGTACGGCGGGCGGGGGGCGGGGTGTCGGGGTGGGGCCAGGTCGGGGACAGACGCAGTTCGGCCACGGGGTGGGGACCTCCGGTCGGGGCGGGGCGGACGGGCTCGGCAGGGGAGTTCGGGGAGGCCTAGGGCGTGTGTCGGAAGTAGCTCCCCCTGGCTTCGCCGGGTGGGGGTACCCCCGGCGAAGCCAGGGGGCGTACCCCCAGTCCGCCCGCAGGGCGGGCCGGGAGGCGTCCGGTGCGTGCGCTCGCAAGGCGGAGGGTGGGGGCACCACCCGGGCCGCCAAGGCCCAGGGGGAGAGAGCGCAGCGTGCTGCGCCGACGACTGACAACGCAGCGAGCGTGCGTGCAGGGCGCCTCCCGGCAGACGGGACTTCCGACACACGCCCTGGCGGGCTCGCCGGTGGTCTCGGACTCCTCCAGGGCCTGGGCGAGCAGCCGGCCGACCAGCTCGAAGTGCCGCTCGGCCAGGCTCGCGGAGCGCCACCGGACGGACCGGGCGGGCCGAGAGTCCCCCCTACTCCCCCATCAGCACCTTGAGACCCTCGGTCAGGTCGTCCGCGGTCGGCGCGGTCTCCGGGTCGACCACCCACTGGATCATCACACCGGCCGCCAGGGCCTGCATGAGCAGGCCGGCGACCCGGGCCTTCTCGGGGTCCGCCTCCGGGTCGATGCCGAGCATGCCCTCGGCCATGCCGAGCCGGCCCTCCCGCTGCGGCTCCTTGATCGCCTCGCGGAGCTTCTCGTCGTCGTCGAGGCGGGTGACGACCTCGGTCTGGAGCTTCCAGACCGGGCGGCTGGCCTCGGCGGCGTCGATCAGGCGCTCCCAGACGGCGCGGAAGCGCTCGTACGGATCGGCGGGGAGCTTCCCGCCGCCCTCGGCGTCGGCCCCGCCGACCGACTCCCCCCACTCCTCGGTGAGCGCGAGGAAGGCCTGCTGGAGCAGGGCGTCCTTGGAGCCGTAGTGGTAGCCGATGGAGGCGAGGTTGGTGCCGGAGGCGGCCACGACATCGCGGGCGGTGGTGCGCCCGTACCCCTTCTCCAGGAGGCAGCGCTTGGCGCCCTCCAGCAGGTCTTCCTTGTGTCCCATGACAGCACTGTACCCGGCCGCTAGACGCCCGTGTAAGACGGATGTCTAGTGACCGGGTACGGGTCCCTCGCGGGAAGGTCAGACCAGGTTGACCGAGCGGGCCGAGGCCGCGCCGATCTCCTCCGCGATCTCCGCGAGGACCGGCGCCGGGACGGTCTCGTCGACGGTGAGCACGACGAGCGCCTCGCCGCCCTCCACCGTGCGGGAGACCTGCATGCCCGCGATGTTCAGACCGGCCTCGCCGAGGATCCGGCCGACCGTGCCGACGACGCCCGGACGGTCCTCGTAGCGCAGCACCGCCATGTGGTCGGCGAGCGCCAGGTCCACGTCGTAGTCGCCGACCGCGACGATCTTCTGCAGGTGCTTCGGGCCCGCGAGCGTGCCGGAGACCGAGACCTCCTGGCCGTTCGAGAGCGTGCCGCGCACGGTGACCATGTTGCGGTGGTCGGGCGACTCGGAGCTCGTGGTCAGGCGCACCTCGACACCGCGCTCCTGCGCGAACAGCGGGGCGTTGACGTACGACACGGTCTCGTCGACCACGTCCTCGAACACGCCCTTGAGCGCGGAGAGTTCGAGCACCTTCACATCGTGCTGGGTGATCTCGCCGTACACCTCGACGTCCAGGCGGGAGGCGACCTCGCCGGCCAGGGCGGTGAAGATCCGGCCGAGCTTCTCGGCCAGCGGCAGACCCGGCTTCACGTCCTCGGCGATGACGCCGCCCTGGACGTTGACCGCGTCCGGGACGAGCTCGCCGGCGAGCGCCAGGCGCACCGACCTGGCGACCGCGATGCCCGCCTTCTCCTGGGCCTCGTCCGTGGAGGCGCCGAGGTGCGGGGTGCAGACGACCTGGTCGAGCTCGAAGAGCGGGGAGTCCGTGCAGGGCTCCTTCGCGTACACGTCGAGGCCGGCGCCGGCGACCCGGCCCTCCTTGAGCGCCGAGTACAGCGCCGCCTCGTCCACGATCCCGCCGCGCGCGGCGTTGACGATCCGGACCGAGGGCTTGACCTTGTGCAGCGCCTCGTCGCCGATGAGACCGAGGGTCTCCGGGGTCTTCGGCAGGTGGACGGTGATGAAGTCGGCGACCTCGAGCAGCTCGTCCAGGGACAGCAGCTTGACGCCCATCTGGGCGGCGCGGGCCGGCTGCACGTAGGGGTCGTAGGCGACGATCTTCATGCCGAAGGCGGACATGCGCTGGGCGACCAGGACGCCGATGCGGCCGAGGCCGACGACACCGAGGGTCTTCTCGCTGAGCTCGACGCCGGTGTACTTCGAGCGCTTCCACTCGCCGTTCTTCAGCGCGGTGTTGGCCTGCGGGATGTTGCGCGCGGTGGCGACGAGCAGACCGCAGGCGAGCTCGGCGGCGGTGACGATGTTGGAGGTCGGGGCGTTCACGACCATCACGCCGGCCTTGGTGGCGGCGGAGACGTCCACGTTGTCCAGGCCGACACCGGCACGCGCGACGACGCGCAGCTTCTTGGCGGCGGCGATGGCCTCCGCGTCGACCTTGGTCGCGGAGCGGATCAGGATGGCGTCGACGTCGGCGATCGCGGGGAGCAGCTCCGCGCGGTCGGCGCCGTTGCACTGCCGGATCTCGAAGTCCGGGCCCAGTGCGTCCACGGTGGCGGGCGACAGCTCTTCAGCGATGAGTACGACGGGTTTCGAGCTCACGTTGAGTCCTCACAGAGACGGTGCGGACGGCCGTCCCGACGGCCGCAGCGGTGGAGGGGGCTTGCCGCGTGAAAGCGCACGACGCTGTGGGCCAGACGCGATGTTGTTGAGCAGTGTAGTGGTGCGGAGGCACGGTTCCTGCGCCTCGTTGGAAGGATCACCCTTCCGTGGTTGGACGGGGTGTCCAAGGGTGGAGGAAGGGGCCGAACCAACAGGTAGTCCGGCCCCGCCCCCTACGCCCGAGGGGCGTGGGGGGACCCCCGGTGGAGGCTTACGCCTCCTCGTCGTTCACCCAGCTCATGAGCTTGCGCAGCTCCTTGCCGGTGGTCTCCAGGAGGTGCTTCTCGTCCTGGGTCTTGTACTCGTTGTACTTCTTCAGACCGCCGTGGTACTCGTCCATCCAGTTCTTGGCGAAGGTGCCGTCCTGGATCTCGGCGAGGACCTGCTTCATCTCGGCCTTGGTGGCGTCGGTGATGATGCGCGGACCGGTGATGTAGTCGCCCCACTCGGCGGTCTCGGAGACCGACCAGCGCATCTTCTCCAGGCCGCCCTCGTACATGAGGTCGACGATGAGCTTCAGCTCGTGGAGGCACTCGAAGTAGGCGATCTCCGGCTGGTAGCCGGCCTCGACCAGGGTCTCGAAGCCCGCCTTGACGAGCGCGGAGGCGCCGCCGCAGAGCACCGCCTGCTCGCCGAAGAGGTCGGTCTCGGTCTCCTCGGTGAAGGTGGTCTTGATGACACCGGCGCGGGTGCCGCCGATGGCCTTGGCGTACGACAGGGCCAGGGCGAAGGCGCTGCCCGTGGCGTCCTGCTCGACGGCGGCGATCGCCGGAACGCCGCGGCCCTCCTCGTACTGGCGGCGGACCAGGTGGCCGGGGCCCTTCGGGGCGACCAGGGCGACGTCCACGCCGGCCGGGGGCTTGATGAAGCCGAAGCGCACGTTGAAGCCGTGGGCGAAGAAGAGGGCGTCGCCGTCCTTCAGGTGCGGGGCGATGGACTCCTCGTAGACCTTGGCCTGGATCGGGTCCGGGATCAGGATCATGATCACGTCGGCCTCGGCGGCCGCCTCGGCGGGCGTGACCACGCGCAGGCCCTGCTCCTCGGCCTTGGCCTTGGACTTGGAGCCCTCGTGCAGACCGACGCGGACGTCGACACCCGAGTCACGGAGCGACAGCGCGTGGGCGTGGCCCTGGCTGCCGTAACCGATCACCGCGACCTTGCGGCCCTGGATGATCGAGAGGTCGGCGTCGGCGTCGTAGAACAGCTCGGCCACTGGAAATCTCCTTGAGGTGCTGGTGTTGCGTCCCACCGTACGGCGGGGTGCGGAAGGAACGTTGTCGGGTCTCGCCAGGCGGACCGCCGGCCGGACCGGCGGTCGACCCCTGGTGTCGTGCGGTGTATCAGGCGCTGCGGTCGAGGGCACGCAGCGAGCGGTCCGTGATGGACCGGGCCCCGCGCCCTATGGCGATCGTGCCGGACTGGACGAGCTCCTTGATGCCGAACTGCTCCAGCATCTTGAGCATCGCCTCCAGCTTGTCACTCGAACCGGTGGCCTCGATGGTGACCGCCTCGGGCGAGACGTCCACGGTCTTGGCGCGGAACAGCTGGACGATCTCGACGATCTGGGAGCGGGTCTCGTTGTCGGCGCGGACCTTCACCAGGACGAGCTCGCGCTGGATCGCGGCGCTGGGCTCGAGTTCGACGATCTTCAGGACGTTGACCAGCTTGTTGAGCTGCTTGGTCACCTGCTCCAGGGGCAGGTCCTCGACACCGACCACGATGGTGATGCGGGAGATGTCGGGGTGCTCGGTGACACCGACCGCGAGCGAGTCGATGTTGAAGCCGCGGCGGGAGAACAGGGCGGCGATCCGGGCGAGGATGCCGGGCGTGTTCTCGACCAGGACGGAGAGCGTGTGCTTGGTGGACATGGTGTGGGTCTCCTGTTCGCGCTTTCGCTCTTCGCCTCAGTCGTCTTCGCCGTCGCCGAAGTCGGGGCGGACGCCCCGGGCGGCCATGACCTCGTCGTTCGAGGTGCCGGCGGCGACCATCGGCCAGACCTGCGCGTCCTCGTGGACGATGAAGTCGATCACGACCGGGCGGTCGTTGATGGCGTTGGCCTGCTCGATGACCTTGTCGAGGTCGGCCGGGTCCTCACAGCGCAGGGCGACACAGCCCATGGCCTCGGAGAGCTTCACGAAGTCCGGGACACGGGTGCCCTTGGCCTCCGGGTTGACGTCCTCCGGGCCGGAGTGCAGGACCGTGTTGGAGTAGCGCTGGTTGTAGAACAGGGTCTGCCACTGGCGGACCATGCCGAGGGCGCCGTTGTTGATGATGGCGACCTTGATCGGGATGTTGTTCAGCGCGCAGGTGGTGAGCTCCTGGTTGGTCATCTGGAAGCAGCCGTCGCCGTCGACCGCCCAGACCGTGCGGTCCGGCATGCCGGCCTTGGCGCCCATGGCGGCCGGGACCGCGTAGCCCATGGTTCCGGCGCCGCCGGAGTTGAGCCAGGTCGCGGGCTGCTCGTAGTCGATGAAGTGGGCGGCCCACATCTGGTGCTGGCCGACGCCGGCGGCGAAGATCGTGCCCTTGGGCGCGAGCTTGCCGATCCGCTCGATGACCTGCTGCGGCGAGAGGCTGCCGTCCTCCGGCAGGTCGTAGCCGAGCGGGTAGGTCTCGCGCCAGCGGTTCAGGTCGCTCCACCAGGCGGTGTAGTCACCCTTGTGGCCGTCGCTGTGCTCGGCCTGGACGGCCTGGACCAGGTCGGCGATGACCTCGCGGGCGTCACCGACGATCGGGACGTCGGCGGTGCGGTTCTTGCCGATCTCCGCCGGGTCGATGTCGGCGTGGACGATCTTGGCGTACGGGGCGAAGCTGTCCAGCTTGCCGGTGACGCGGTCGTCGAAGCGGGCGCCGAGGGCGACGATCAGGTCGGCCTTCTGCAGCGCGGTGACGGCGGTGACCGCACCGTGCATGCCCGGCATTCCCACGTGCAGCGGGTGGCTGTCGGGGAACGCGCCCAGGGCCATCAGGGTGGTGGTGACCGGGGCGCCGGTGAGCTCCGCGAGGACCTTCAGCTCGGCGGTGGCGCCGGCCTTCAGGACGCCGCCGCCGACGTACAGGACGGGCCGCTTGGCGGCGGTGATCAGCTTGGCGGCCTCGCGGATCTGCTTGGCGTGCGGCTTGGTCACCGGGCGGTAGCCGGGCAGTTCGGTCTGCGGCGGCCAGCTGAAGGTGGTCTTCGCCTGGAGGGCGTCCTTGGCGATGTCGACCAGGACCGGGCCGGGGCGGCCGGTGGAGGCGATGTGGAAGGCCTCGGCGATGGTCCGCGGGATGTCCTCGGCCCGGGTGACCAGGAAGTTGTGCTTGGTGATCGGCATCGTGATGCCGCAGATGTCCGCCTCCTGGAAGGCGTCCGTGCCGATCGCCTTGGAGGAGACCTGACCGGTGATCGCGACCAGCGGGACGGAGTCCATGTGGGCGTCGGCGATCGGGGTGACCAGGTTGGTCGCGCCCGGGCCCGAGGTCGCCATGCAGACGCCGACCTTGCCGGTGGCCTGCGCGTAACCGGTGGCGGCGTGGCCCGCGCCCTGCTCGTGGCGGACCAGGATGTGCCGCACCCGCTTCGAGTCCATCATCGGGTCGTACGCCGGGAGGATCGCGCCGCCCGGAATGCCGAAGACGGTGTCGGCGCCCACTTCCTCGAGAGAGCGGATGAGGGACTGCGCACCCGTGACGTGCTCGACGGTGGTGGCGGGCTGTGCGCCGCTACGGGTCCGCGGCTGCGGATGGTGCCCGGTGGCCTGCTCGGTCATCAGCATTCTCTTCTCGAAGCAGAGGTTTTTGCGAGGGTTTGGTACGACTTCGGGGTGATCCGGTGCAACAAAAAACCCCTCGTGCCGATAGGCAAGCGAGGGGAGCGCGTCGGGTGCGTTTCAGGCGGGCCTTCCTTGGCCTGCCTCAGCCGACGCGCTGTCCAAGTACGAGAATTCGGGTGCGCATGGCACTGACCCTCTCGCCGACGCACTGCCACTGTCAAGTGGGTGGGACGGGCGTCTCACCATGTGAGCGGGCAGGGGGCCGGTTTCCGGCGCTCACCGGGACCGCCCCGGGCAGCGGATACTCGTCCCGCACCAGGGCCCTGCGCAGCCGGTACTCGTCCAGCGGGCCGGAGAACGCCATGCCCTGGCCGTGGGTGCAGCCCATGGAGCGCAGGGCGAGCACCTGCTCGGGCATGTCCACGCCGTCGGCCACGGACTGCATCCCGAGGTCGCCGGCGATCCGGAGCAGCCCGCTGGTGATCTTGCGCAGTCTGGCCGATTCCACGATGCCCTCGACCAGGCCGCGGTCCAGCTTCAGTATGTCGACCGGGAGCCGCCGCAGGGCGTTGATCGCGGCATGTCCGCTGCCGAATCCGTCCAGGGCGATCTTGACGCCGAGCCGGCGCAGCGCCGCCAGGCGCTGCTCCAGCTCGTCGAAGGAGACCCGGGGGTCCCGGGGGTCGCTGTCGGCGAGTTCGACGATCAACGAGCCGGAGGGCAGCCCGTGCCGGGTGAGCAGGGACTCGACGGAGCCCAGCGGCAGGGAGCGGTCGAGCAGCCGGCGGGCGGAGAGCCGCACGGTCACCGGGGCACGATGGCCGATCCCGGCCCGCTCGGCGGCCTGCTCGACGGCCTCCTCCAGGAGCCGGCGGCCGAGCTCGGCGGTGCGCTCGCCGTCCTCGGCGACCCGCAGGAACTCGGCCGGAGTGAAGAGGATGCCCTGGGCGGAGCGCCAGCGGGCCTGGGCGGCGACGGCCGCGATCCGGCCGGTGCTCAGATCGACCACGGGCTGGTGGAGCAGGGCGAACTCGCCGTCGTGCAGAGCGGTGCGCAACCGGGTGGCGAGCTCGGTGCGGCGTACGACCTCGGCCTGCATCTGCGGGGCGTAGAGCTCGACCCGGTCCTTGCCGGCGGCCTTGGCCCGGTACATGGCGAGGTCGGCGTTGCGCAGCAGGTCGCCCGCGCTGATCCCGGGCTCGGCGAAGGCGACGCCGATGGAGGCGGCGACCCGCACCTCGTTGGCGCCGTCCACGCGGTACGGCTGGGAGAGCGTGGCCCGCAGCCGGTCGGCGATCTCGGCCACCCGGCACTCGCGGTCGGCCCGGTCGCGGTTGCCGTCGCCGAGGATGAGCGCGGCGAACTCGTCGCCGCCGAGCCGGGCCGCGGTGTCCCCGGCCCGCACGGACTCCTGGAGCCGGCGGCCGGCCTGTACGAGGAGTTCGTCGCCGGCCTGGTGGCCGAGCCGGTCGTTGACCGCCTTGAAGCCGTCGAGGTCGATGAAGAGCACGGCGGTGCCGATGTCGGTGGCGCGGCGGCCGCTCAGCGCGCCGCGCACCCGCTCGGTGAAAAGGGCCCGGTTGGGCAGGTCGGTGAGCGGGTCGTGCTCGGCGTTGTGGCGCAACTGGGCCTGGAGCCGGACCCGTTCGGTCACGTCGCGGCTGTTGAAGATCAGCCCGCCCTGGTGCCGGTTGACGGTGGACTCGACGTTGAGCCAGTCGCCGCGGCCGGAGCGGAAGCGGCACTCGATCCGGGTGGTGGGCTCCTCGGAGGGCGGGGCGGCCAGGAAGCGGCGCACCTCGTGGACGACGCCGCCGAGGTCCTCGGGGTGGATGAGGGAGGCCAGTTCGGAGCCGATCAGCTCCTCGGCCTCGCGGCCGTACACCCCGGCGGCGGCCGGGCTGACGTAGCGCAGTATGCCGGTGGGCGCGGCGATCATGATGACGTCGCTGGAGCCCTGCACGAGCGACCTGAAGTGGTTCTCCTTCTGGGCCAGTTCGTGGGTGAGGGCGATGTTGTCGAGCAGCATGATGCCCTGCCGGACGACCAGCGCGAGCACGACCGTGCATCCGGTGAGGACGACGACGCGGTCGACGCTGCGGCCCTCGACGACGTTGTAGAGGATGCTCAGGGTGCAGACGGCGGCCGCGAGGTACGGCGTGAGCGCGGCGAGCGAGCCGGCGAGGGGGCGGCTGTGCGGGTGCCGGGCGCGGGCGGCGGGGCCGGGGTCGACATGCCGGCGCACGCCCCAGGGGGCGTACGCGAGCAGCAGGGAGCCCGCGAACCAGCCGGCGTCGAGGAGCTGGCCGGAGCTGTAGTGCTCGCGCAGCAGCGGCGAGGTGAACAGCGCGTCGCACAGCACGGTCAGGGCGAGCGCGGCGATGGCGGTGTGGACGGCCGAGCGGTTGAAGTGGGAGCGGCGGAAGTGCAGCGCGAGCACCATGCTGACGAGCACGATGTCGAGCAGGGGGTACGCGAGGGAGAGCGCCGCGCGGGCGACGCTCTCGCCCGGCACGTACGCGGTGTGCGCGAGGGCGAGGCTCCAGGACAGGGTGAGCAGGGAGCCGCCGATCAGCCAGGAGTCGAGGCCGAGGCAGACCCAGCCGGCCTTGGTGACGGGCTTCTTGGCGAGGACGAGCAGCCCGACGATGGCGGGCGGGGCGAAGAGCAGGAAGCAGAGGTCCGCGGCGGAGGGGCTGGGCACCCCGCGGCGGAGCACGACCTCGTACCACCCCCAGACGGCGTTCCCGGCGGCGGCCATGAAGGACGAGAAGGCGAAGAGGTACCAGGCGGGGCGGAAGGCGCGGCCCCGGCCCCGGGCGTACAGGAAGCAGGAGACGGCGGCGGTGAGCGCGGCGGCGCTCAGCCCGAAGTCGCCCATGACGAGGGCGAGGTCCGCGGAACCCCAGCCGACGGCGGCGCCGGTGGCATAGCCGCCGCAGACCAGGCCGAGGCCGACCTGCCCGAGGACCCCGCCCGCGCCGGGACGGGGCCGCCCGGGACGCCGCCCGCGCCCGGGTACGGGTGCCCCGGAGCCGGCGCCCGGTCCGGAGCCGGGTCCGGCGGCGCCGGGGGCGACGGGGGCGGTGAGCGCGGCGGTGCTCATCCGCTCCTCCGGGGCCTCGCCGGGATGCGGCTGCGCCGCGAGGGCGTCGGCGGGGCCTTCGGAGCGCGGTACGGCGTGGCTGCCGCAGCCGCCGGACGGCTCGCCGCGCTCCTCGCAGCGGGTGCCGGCCGCGCGGGGCGCGGGCACGGCCACTGCGCCGGGGCCGGGGCCGGTCGGCGGGTGGGCGCCGCGGCCGTCCGCGGCGGGTCCTGAGGCGCGGGCGGGCTGGTCCGGCACCGGCCGGCCCGGCAGGGCGGCCGCGAGACGCGGGGCGGCCGGCGGCGGCACCGTCGCGTCGGATCGTCGGTCGCTCGGCCGTGCTCCACCCGTCGCCCCCCTCGGAATCTGATGTCCCGTCACTCTCGCTCCCCAGCGTCTGCCCGTTCTCGACGCAGTCCCCCGCTCCGGGACCATACACCAGGATCGTCACTCAGGGACAGGGGTGGAGTACTCTCCGTGACGACCAGGGGGCTCATGAGGAGCGCACTCGGGGGGCGCACGCCCCCGGGGCGCCGGCTCAGGTGGTGAGGACCACGTTGGCCAGGTCCTCACCCGCGGCGAAGCGGGTCAGCTGCGCCGCGATCAGACGCTTGGCGCGCGGCATGAACGCCGAGGTGGAGCCGCCCACATGGGGGCTCACCAGCACACCGGGAGCGTGCCACAGGGGGTGCCCGGCCGGCAGCGGTTCCGGGTCGGTGACATCGAGTGCCGCACGGATCCGGCCGCTCTCGACCTCCTTCAGGAGCGCGGCGGTGTCCACCACCGGGCCGCGCGACACGTTGACCAGGAGGGCCCCGTCCTTCATCCGGGCGAGGAAGTCCGCGCCGGCCAGCTGCCGGGTCTCGGGGGTGAGCGGGGTCGACAGCACGACCACATCGGCCTGCGGCAGTTGCGCGGCCAGTTCGGACAGCGGAAGCACCGGCCCGCGCGCGGTGGTGCGCGCCGAGCGCGCGACGCGGACGATCCGCGCGCACTCGAACGGAGCGAGCCGGTCCTCGATGGCGGCGCCGATCGATCCGTACCCGACGATCAGCACGGACTTGTCGGCGAGCGCCGGGTAGAAGCCGGACCGCCACTCCTCCGCGTCCTGACCGCGCACGAAGCCGGGAATGCCGCGCAGCGAGGCGAGGATCAGCGCGAGGGTGAGCTCCGCGGTGCTGGCCTCGTGCACGCCCCTGGCGTTGCACAGGCGCACGCCGGAGCGCAGCGCGCCGATGCCGGGCGTGACATGGTCGACTCCGGCGGAGAGCGTCTGCACCGCGCGCACCGAGGACATCCCGGCGAGCGGACGGACCGCGATCTCCTCGCCCTTCATGTAGGGCACGACGTAGAAGGCGCACCGCGCGGGATCGGCCGGGAAGTCCGGCCCGCCGTCCCAGAAGCGGTAGTTCAGGCCCGACGCGCCCGGCTCCGGAAGTCCGTCGATCTCGTCGGCGGGAATCGGAAGCCACACGTCAGCGGCGGTGTCATCGAGTGTCATGACCGGGAGGCTATGCGAAGAATCCCGCGCGCCATTGGTTACTTTGGGGGCTGCACAGGGAGGGGTAGCGGCACGTGGAGCGCAGGACGATCGGGGCGGCGGCGCTCGGGGTGGGTGCGGTGGGGCTCGGGTGCATGCCGATGAACTGGGCTTACAGCTCCTCCGAGCAGCGGGGCGACCGTTCCCTGCGCACGGTGCACGCGGCCCTGGACGCCGGGACGACCCTGCTCGACACCGCTGACATGTACGGACCGTTCACCAACGAGCTGCTTCTCGGACGGGTGCTGAAGGAGCGTCGGGTGGACGCCTTCGTGTCGACGAAGTGCGGGCTGCTCGTGGGCGACGGGCATGTGGTGGCCAACGGGCGCCCCGGCTATGTGCGTCGGGCCTGCGACGCCTCGCTGCGGCGGCTGCAGACCGATGTGATCGACCTCTACCAGCTGCACCGGGCCGACCCCGAGGTGCCGGTGGAGGAGACCTGGGGTGCGATGGCCGATCTCGTACGGGCCGGGAAGGTGCGGGCGCTCGGATTGTGCGCGGTGGGCGCCCGGACCCGGTTCTTCCGGCGGCCGGTGACCGGCGGCGGCTTTGACGGAACGATCCGGCAGCTGGAGCGGATCCAGCAGGTGTTCCCGGTGAGCGCGGTCGAGGCGGAGCTGTCGGTGTGGTCGCCGGAGGCCCTCGACCGGCTGCTGCCGTGGTGCGCGGCGCGGGGTGTGGGCTTCCTGGCCGCGATGCCGCTGGGCAGTGGTTTCCTCACCGGCACGCTGACGCCCGGCGGCGGTTTCGAGGAGGACGACCCGCGGGCCCGGCACCCGCGGTTCACGGCCGAGATGATGGCCGCGAACCAGCCGCTGGTGGCCGGCCTGCGCCGGGTCGCGGCCCGGCACGGCGCGGACGTCACCCCGGCGCAGGTCGCCCTCGCCTGGGTGCTCGCCCAGGGCCCGCACGTCGTCCCGATCCCGGGCGCCAAGCGGGAGCGCTGGGCGGTGGAGAACGCCCGGGCGGCCGAGCTCGTCCTCGACGCCGCCGACCTGACGGAGATCGCGGCGCTTCCGGCGGCCCGGGGGTCGTGGGACTGAGTGGTGTCCGGGCCCCTGTCGGTCCGGCGGTGTATCAAGGAAGGAGCCGCCGGAACGCCGCCGCCGGAAGGGATCGGGACATGGGCCGAGGCCGAGTCGTCAGCAGGACACGGGCGGGCAGGGCACTGGCGGTCGGCGCGGCCGCGCTGCTGTTCGCCGCCGGATGCTCCTCCGGGCCGTCCTCCGCCCCTTCCGCCCCACCCTCCAGCCCACCGCCGGCGTCCTCCGCGCCCGCGCCGACCGGCTCCCCCGCCGCAGGCACGGTCCGGGTCGCGGGCACCCTCACCGAGGGCCTGAAGTCGCCGTGGGGTCTGGCGGAGCTGCCCGGCGGGGACCTGCTCGTGTCGTCACGGGACGAGCGGACGGTCACCCGGGTCGACGGGCACACCGGCCGGCAGACCCCGCTCGGCGTGGTGCCGGGGGTCGAGCCGGGCGGTGAGGGCGGGCTGCTCGGCCTGGCCGTGCGGGAGGGCTGGGTGTACGCGTATCTGACCGGCGGGTCCGACAACCGGATCGTCCGGATGCGGTACGGCGGCGGGGCGGGCGACCGGCTCGGGGCGCCGGAGCCGGTGCTCGCCGGCCTTCCCAAGGGCTTCGTCCACGACGGCGGGCGGATCGCGTTCGGCCCGGACGGGATGCTGTACGCGGGGACCGGCGAGACCGGGCGGGCCGGCCTCGCGCAGGACCGGGACTCGCTCGGCGGGAAGATCCTGCGGATGACTCCGGAGGGCCGCCCGGCGCCCGGCAACCCCTTCCCGGACTCCCTCGTCTACTCGTACGGCCACCGCAATGTCCAGGGCCTCGCCTGGGACGCCGACGGACGTCTCTGGGCGTCGGAGTTCGGCCAGAACACCTGGGACGAGCTGAACCTGATCCGGCCCGGCCGGAACTACGGCTGGCCGGTGGTGGAGGGCGCGGCCGGGCGGGCCGGCTACACCGACCCGGTGGCCCAGTGGCCGACCTCGGAGGCCTCCCCGAGCGGCATCGCGTACGCCCGGGGCGCGATCTGGATGGCCGGGCTGCGCGGCGAGCGTCTGTGGCGCATTCCGCTCTCCGGCGCGGAACGATCCGGGGAGCCGGTGGCGTTCCTGGAGGGTGAGTACGGACGGCTGCGCACGGTCCAGGCGACCGCGGGCGGCGATCGGCTCTGGCTGGTGACGAACGAGACCGACTCCCGGGGCACCCCGGGTCCCGGCGACGACCGGATCCTGCGGCTGGAGCTCGGCTGACGCCGCGCCTCGGCTACTCCTCTATCAACGACTGGTCGAGAATCGCGACCGAGACGAGGATCAGGAAGGCCCGGTGAACCATGTAGTCCACTGTGAGGCCGGGCGACACCGAGACGACCCGGATGTCCTCGCCGCTGACGGCCTGGGACACCGGCGTGAACGGGTCCTCGGCGAGCTTGAGCAGGCCGCGCTCAAGGAGCTTGCGGCGCTCCTCGGGCAGGGCGTCCCGCTGCGCGGCGGCACGCTCCGTGAACTCGATCTGGTACAACACAGTTCCTCCGCGTGTGGTGGCCGTCTCCAGTATGGCTCACCGGCCCTCGGCCGGGAGCCCGTCCAGCAGCCGCAGCCGGTGGGCCAGCGCCGCCGCCTCGCCCCGCCCCGCGACGCCCAGTTTGGCGAGGATGTTGGAGACGTGGACGCTCGCCGTCTTCGGCGAGATGAAGAGCTCCTCGGCGATCTGGCGGTTGGTGCGCCCGGCGGCGACCAGCCGCAGGACGTCCTGTTCGCGCGGGGTGAGGCCGAAGGCGTCGCCTTCCGGTTCCGGCCGCTCCGGGGTGTCCGGGGCGGCGGAGGGCGGGGCGAGGCGGGCACGGGCGGCGAGCAGTTCGACGTCCTCGCGCAGCGGCTGTGCTCCGAGGCGTACGGCGGTGGCGTGGGCGGCGCGGAGCAGGGCGGCGGCCTCCTCCCGCCGGCCGCCGTCGGCGAGCAGCGCGTCGGCGAGGCGGTGCCGGGCCATGGCCAGCTCGTAGGGCCGGTCGAGCGGCTCGACGGCGGCGAGGACCTCCGCCCGGCGTTCCGCGCTGTCCCGGCCCTCGGCGCGGGCCAGCTCGGCGGAGACATGCAGGGAGTACGCCTGCCAGACGGGCGCCGGCGCGGCCATGCCGCGTACGAAACGGCGGATCCGGTCGAGGGCCTCGGCGCGGCCCTCGGCTGCGGCGGGCAGGCCCCGGGCGTCGGCCTCCGCGGTGACGGCGGCGGCGGCGAGCGGCCAGCCGTAGCGGTGGGTGCCGGGCGGGCACCCGTCCGCGACCGCCGCGGCGAACCCCGCCCGTACGTCGTCGAGCCTGCCCTCGGCGGCGGCGATGTGAGCCGTCACCTCGGCCATCGGAAGCGTGTACTGCGGGATCGGGTCGCGGCTGCCGTAGCGGGCGGCCGCCTCGGACAGCCGGGCGGTGGCCTGGGCCGGTTCGCCCCGGACGACGGCGAGGTGGGCGAGCAGCAGCTGCGCGGTGACGCCCGGCTTGGAGGCGCCGGCCCCGGTGCGGAGCAGCGCCTCGGTCTCCTCCTGCACCCGGTCCCACTCGCCGAGGGAGAGCAGGGACTCGGCGAGGTTGGCGCGGACCCAGCCGACGCTGTCGACGAGGCCGTGGGCGCGGGCGGATTCGATGCCGGCGGTGGCGACCTCGACGGCCTCCCGGGAGCGGCCGAGGCCTTCGAGGACGGAGGAGATGTTGACGTAGGTGCGCGAGGCCTCGTGGAACTGGCCGAGGGCCAGGGTCCGTTCGCGTACCTCGTGGAGCTGGGCGAGTCCCGCCTCGGGGTCGCCCGAGGCGACCATGAGGGTGCCGAGGGTGCCACGGGCGGCGAGTTCGATGGCCTCGGCCTTGACCAACCGGGCGTATTCGACGGCGCGTTCGGCGTCGGCGACGGCCTCGGGGCCGGGGTTGCGGAGCATGCCCCAGCCGGCGGCGACGCCGAGGACCACGGCGTGCACGGCGGACGGCGGCAGGCCGCGGACGAGTTCCTGGGCGCGGGCGATCTCGGCCCAGCCGTCGCCGCGGGCCAGGGCGGACTGGAGGCGGGCGCGTTCGACGTAGAACCAGGCGGCGCGCAGCGGGTCGTGCTCCTCCCCGCTGTCGAGGATCCGCAGCGCGGTGCGGCCGATCTTGAGGGCGCGTTCGCGTTCGCCGGAGAGCCGGGCGGCGACGGCGGCCTCGGCGAGCAGGTCGAGATGGCGCAGCGGGGTCTCGGGGTCGCAGCCGCAGGCAGGGTAGGAATCGGCGTAGTCGAGGGGGCGCAGGGCGGCGCGGACCTCGTCGGGGGCCTCGTCCCAGAGTTCCATGGCCCGTTCGAGGAGCCGGAGTTGTTCGGCGTAGGCGTAGCGCTTGCGGGCCTCGACGGAGGCGCGCAGGACGGCGGGCAGGGCGCGGGCGGCGTCGCGGGCGTGGTACCAGTACGTGGCGAGCCGGGTAGCGCGTTCGTCGGCGCGGACGAGCGCGGGGTCGGCCTCCAGGGCCTCGGCGTAGCGCCGGTGCAGCCGGGAGCGTTCGCCGGGCAGCAGGTCGTCGCTGACGGCCTCGCGGACCAGGGAGTGGCGGAAGCGGTAGCCGTCGCCGTCGGGGGCGGCGAGCAGGATGTTGGCGCCGACGGCGGCGCGCAGGGCCTCGATGAGGGTGTCCTCGGGCAGTCCGGCGACGGCGGCGAGCAGGTCGAAGCCGACGGTGGAGCCGCCTTCGGCGGCGATCCGGACGACCCGCTGGGCGGCCTCGGGCAGGGTTTCGACGCGGACCAGGAGCAGGTCTCGCAGGGAGTCGCTGAGCGCGCCGGCGGCGCAGCCGGACTCGTGGGAGGCGATGAGTTCCTCGACGAAGAAGGCGTTGCCGTCGGAGCGGGCGAAGACCTGGTCGAGGAGGGCGGGGTCGGGTTCGGCGGCGAGGATGCCGGTGAGCTGGCGGTGCACCTCTGCGCGGGTGAAGCGGGCGAGTTCGATGCGGCGGACGGAGCGCAGCCGGTCGAGTTCGGCGAGCAGCGGGCGCAGCGGATGGCGGCGGTGGATGTCGTCGGCGCGGTAGGTGGCGACGACGGTGATGCGGCCGTGGGCGAGGGTGCGGAAGAGGTAGGCGAGCAGGTGCCGGGTGGACGCGTCGGCCCAGTGCAGGTCCTCCAGGACGAGCGCGACGGTGCGCTCGGCGGCGAGGCCTTCGAGGAGCCGTACGGTGAGTTCGAAGAGGCGGGCGGTGGCCTCCTCGGCGGCGGGTTCGTGGCCCGCGGGGTCGCCGAGTTCGGGGAGGAGGCGGGCGAGTTCGCCCTCCTGTCCCGCGGCGGCCGCGGCGAACTCCTCGGGCAGTTCGCGGCGCAGCGCGCGCAGGGCGGTGGAGAAGGGGGCGAAGGGCAGTCCGTCGGCGCCGATCTCGACGCAGCCGCCGAGGGCGACGACGGCGCCGGCGGCGCGGGCGCGGGCGGTGAACTCCTCGACGAGGCGGGTCTTCCCGACCCCGGCCTCGCCGCCGAGGAGGAGGGCCTGGGGCTCTCCCGCGCCGCCGCGGGAGAGCGCCTCGGTGAGGGCGGTGAGTTCGCCGGCCCGGCCGACGAAGACGGGGCTGACTGACCTGGTCTCCACGGCGCCGAGCATCGCACAGGCGTCCGCCGGTGCGCTCGTACGGGGGGCGTGCGGCATCCCGGGGTCACGCGGCCCGGACGAAGCGGTGCCGCTGGGCGCTCACCCGCCCCTCGGGTTCGTCGCGCCCGCTGCGGGCGGCCTTGCGGGCCTCCCGGGCGAGGCGCTGGGCGGCGGCCCGGGCGACGAGCTCGTTGTGGCGGGCCTGGTGGAGTTCGTACGCGAACATGAGGTTCTCCCTGGGTTCTCGGCCTTCGGTATCGCTCCTTGCGATGCCTCTACTGTCGTGTCCCAGGGGGTGCGGCCACATCGGGAGAGTGCCGCATGTTCGGCGTACGGGGGTCCTTAGACGTACCTCAGGGGGCCTTAGGGCGCTCGGGGTCCGGCCCTCGGGTCCGGCCTCAGAGGCCTCAGGCCTCCTTCGCGGCGCGCCATTCCGGCGCGAGCACGGACCAGATCTCGGTGTCGTTGCGCTTGCCGCGGTAGGGGTAGTTCTCGCGCAGCACGCCCTCCTTGGTCATGCCGAGGCGGCGGGCGACGGCGATGCTGGGCGTGTTCAGGGGCGAGACCTGCCATTCGACGCGGTGGATGCCGCGCCGCTCGACCGCCCAGTCGATGATGGCCCGGCAGGCGCGGGTGACCAGGCCCCGGCCCGCGTACGCCGGCTCGACCCAGCAGCCGGCCTCGGCCGTCCCGGCCGTCGCGTCGAAGTGGACGAAGAGCACGCCGCCGACGAGGAGGCCGTCGACCCGGATGCCGTAGAGGTAGCCGGCGTCGCGGGCGGCCCGGTCGGCGTAGCGGGTGAGGTGGGCGCGGGCGGAGTCGAGGTCGGTGACGATGTCCGGGAGGCCGACGTGGGCGCCGATGAAGTCCCGGCCGCGGTCGATGTGGGCGAGGAACTCGTCCGCCTGCCAGGGGGCGAGCGGGGTGAGCTCGGCGCCGTCGTCACCCAGTGGTATCGCGAACATCCTCGGTCTCCTCCGCCTGCGTCGCCGTGAGCACCCGCTGTGCGGGTATCCGCGCGGGCTCCGAGGCCTCCAGGGCTTCCCGGGCCTCTGCGGCGATCTTCGCACGGGCGTCGGCGGCCACGCGGCACTCCGGCGGCTCGATGCTGATCCGCGGCAGTCGGCGGTCCAGCCAGCGGGGCAGCCACCAGTTGGCGCCGCCGAGCATGTGCATGAGGGCGGGGACGAGAAGGGTGCGCAGGACGAAGGCGTCGAGGGCGACGGCGGCGGCGAGCGCGATGCCGAACATCGCGATGACCCGGTCGCCGGAGAGGACGAAGGCGAGGAAGACGGAGATCATGATGACCGCCGCCGAGTTGATCACCCGGCTGGTCTCGGCGAGGCCGACGCGGACCGCGCGCCGGTTGTCGCCGGTCTCCAGCCACTCCTCGTACATCCGGCTGACCAGGAAGACCTGGTAGTCCATGGAGAGGCCGAAGAGCACCGAGACCATGATCACGGGCAGGAAGGGCTCGATGGGCCCGGCGCTGCCGAGACCGAGCAGCTCGCTCCCCCAGCCCCACTGGAAGATCGTGACGACCACGCCGAAGGCTCCGGCGACGGCCATGACGTTCATCAGGGCGGCCTTGAGCGGGATGCCGATCGAGCGGAAGGCGAGCAGCAGCAGGACGCAGCCGAGCGCGATCACCACGCCGACGAAGAGCGGCAGCTTGCCGACGATGATCTCGGCGAAGTCGTCGAAGGAGGCGGTGACGCCGCCGACGTGGACCTGGAGCGAGCTGCCGTCCTCGGCGGTCGGCAGCACGTCGTGGCGGAGCCGGTCGACCAGCTCGCTGGTGGCCTTCGACTGCGGCGAGGAGTCGGGGACGACGGTGAGGACGGCGGTGTCGCCGGGGCCGTTGTACGTGATCGGGGAGACCGACTCGACGCCCTCGGTGTGCGCGAGGCGGGCCGGCAGGGCGTCGAGGGCGACCCGGTCGTCGGCGCCGTCGAGCTCGGCGACGAGGGTGAGCGGCCCGTTCGCACCGGGTCCGAAGCCTTCGGCGATCAGGTCGTAGGCCTTGCGGGTGGTGGCGGTGGCCGGGTTGTTGCCCTGGTCGGAACTGCCGAGGTGGAGGGCGAAGGTCGGCAGGGCGAGCACGAGCATCACGACGGCGGCGGCCGCGCCGAGCAGCTTGGGGTGGCGCTCGACGAAGGCGGACCAGCGGGCGGCGAAGCCGGTGGGCAGCTCGGGCTGCGGGCCGTGCTCGGCGAGCTGCCGGCGTTCCTTGCGGCTCAGCGCGCGCATGCCGATGAGCGAGAGCAGCGCGGGCAGCAGGGTGACGGAGGCGGCGACGGTGAGGACGACGGTGAGCGAGGCGGCGATGGCCACGCCGTTGAGGAAGCCGAGTCTGAGGATGAGCATGCCGAGCAGGGCGATGCAGACGGTGGCGCCGGCGAAGACCACGGCGCGGCCGGTGGTGGCGACGGCGATCCGGGCGGCCTCGGCCACGGGCAGGCCGCGTTTGAGGCCCTTGCGGTGCCGGGTCACGATGAACAGCGCGTAGTCGATGCCGACGCCGAGGCCGATGAGCATGCCCAGCATGGGCGCGAAGTCGGCGACCGTCATGAGATGCCCGAGGAGCACGATCCCGGAGTAGGCGGTGCCGACGCTGACCAGGGCGGTCGCGATGGGGAGCACGGCGGCGGCGAGGGAGCCGAAGGCGAGGAAGAGGACGACGGCGGCGACGGCCACGCCGACGGCCTCGGCCGTGTGCCCGCCGGCGGTGACGGTGGCGCCGACGGCGGCACCGCCGAGCTCGACCTGGACCCCGTCCGTGGCGGCGGCCTTCGCGGTGTCGACGAGGGCCTGCGCCTCGCCCTTCGGGATGTCGTCGGCCTGCGCGTCGAAGGTGACGGCGGCGTAGGCGGTGCGCCCGTCCTCGCTGATCTGGCCCGGGATGGAGCCGTACGGGGAGGTGACGGAGGCGATGCCGGGCAGGTCCTCGACCTTGTGGAGCATCGCGGTCATCCGCTGTTCCACGTCGGGGGCGCGGACGCTGCCGCGGTCGGTGTGCCAGACGATGGTGTCGCTGTCGCCGCCGGCGCCGTGGAAGCCGCGGTCGAGGAGGGCGGTGGCCCGGCCCGACTCGGTGCCGGGCACCTCGTAGTCGTTGGAGTACGCGCTACCGGCGAGCGCCGCTCCGGTGACGGCTCCGCCGAGGGCGACGAGCCAGAGAAGAACGGCGACGAGGCGGTGCTTCACGCACCACCGGGCGATGGCTGCCAACGAAGGTTCTCCCCTGGGGGTGGGTCAGTGCTCCGCCCACTGTTACAGCCAATCGTGATCGTTTGTCCGTTTCGTGGCGATCCTCACAGGGATGTCGGAGGGGGATAAGGAGCCGTGGCTTCCGGCCCCTCACCCCCTCCTGTGCACCGTGCGGCCGGCTCAGCCGGAGACGCTCGGGCGCCCGTTCTCGATGTGGCCCATCAGCCGGCGCCGGAAGCCGTCGGGGCCGGTGACCTCGATGTCGTACCAGCCGTGCGCGTCGGCGGCGGAGTGCACGACGGTACGGGAGCGGCCGGGCTTCACGGTGACGGTGCGGCTCCAGTCCGCGAGGTCGTCGGCGTCCACGTACCCGAGCGGGCGGACGGTGAAGGTGACGGGGCCCTGTGTGTCGTTGCGGACGGTGAGGTGCAGGTCACGGTCGTGGTGGTCGACGCGCGAGGCCAGTCCGGCGCCGCCGGCCGCGGGGCCCTCGAACTCGCGGCGGAAGCCGTTGGGCCCGGTGATCGTGAAGCGGTAACGATCACCGGTAAGGGGGACCTTCCACTGCGCCTCGCCCCTGACGTCCTTGTGCTGCGGGACGGCGAACTCGCCCGCGTACGGATAGAGCGCGAAGTGCGCGCTCGCCCGCCCGCGGTTGCGCAGCGCGACCGTGAGCGCGCCGTCGCCCACCGTGGCCGAGGCGTCCGGCTGGTACGGCAGCGGGCGGGCCGGACGGGTGCCGGGCTCCTGCACCGGCATCGACTGCACCGCCGGGGGCTGCGGGAGAGGGCGCGGTGGTGAACGTCCGGCCGTACGGGACGGGAGCCCGGCCGGCGGGCGGATCGGACAGGTGTGCCCACCTGCGGCCCCAGCCGGTCTCCGGTTCGTCAAATCCTCTTGCTGACGCATGGGGTTCGCGAGCATTCTGAGCGCGACGCACGGCCACGGCGGGCTCCACGGCGGCGCGGGGCGGGGCATGAGGGGGATTCCCATGGCCAGACGCAAGGTGATCAGGGTCGAGGTCAGCAAGCGCGTGCTCTGGATAGGGGGCGAGGCCTATCCCTTGCAGAACATCGCGCGGGCCACGACGATCAGGATCAAACCCCCACGCGCGCGGGCCGTGGGGCGCTTCGTGAAGTACGTGCTGATCACCGGGCTCCTGGCAGCCGTCGCGCTCACCGTCGCGCAGTCGGGCGAGGTGTCCGGAAGCGACCGGGAGCTGATCACCCAGGGGACGGCCGTCACCGCGGGCGTGCTTGTGGCGGGCTTCCTCCTCCAGCTGATCGGCGTCCTGGTCACCAGGACGTACTACGGCCTGGTCATCGAGACCTCCGGAAACCCGCGCACGCTCCTCGCGAGCGTGGACCGGCAGGAGGTGCACGCGCTCGTGCGCGACATCATGCGGGCCATCGACGACCCGGAGTTCCCGGGCTTCGTCCGGCAGATGGTCACCTACAACATCGCGAACATGCGGGACTTCTACAACAACAGGTCCGGCGCGGGCAGCGCGGGGAGGCAGGAACAGTGAGCGGCGGCGACGAGTTCCACATCACCAACATGCGCGACTTCTACAACGCGTCCGGGGAAGGGGCCGTCGGCCGCAGCGACCACAACCAGCAGGGCGCACAGGACCCGCAGGCCGTCATCGAGGCCATGGTCCGCGCGATCGAGGCCCTCCGGGGTCAGGTGTCCGCCGAGGACCGCGTGGTCCTCGACGAGTCCCTGGCGACCATCCGCCAGGGCGACGGCGCGCCGCCCGGCGCCTTCCGCCGGGCGCTCGGCGCCGTCAGCGGGGTCGCCGCGCTCGTCGGCGAGATCGGCGCCCCGGTGGCGGAGGCGGTCCGCCGGGTGCTGGCGCTCCTTGCCGGCTGACGGCGTACGGCGCGAGGCGCCCGGTCAACGGACGCACGCTCCCGTTACCGTGGCGTCCATGACGGACGACAGCACCCCGGTGGACAAGTGGGGCCACTACGAACTGACCCTGCTCTTCCCGCCGTTCACCCGGAACACGCCCGAGACGGCGCCGCCGAACGACCCCGGGCGCGCCCGCCGCGTCGCCGAGTCGCTCGGCACCGTCGCCGAGGTCCTGGAGGAACTGCCCTCGTGCGCCCTCGACGAGCTGCCGCACCCCGAGACCCGCGCCGGTCTCGACATCGTCGCCGTCGGCTGCTGGGGCGGGACCGTCCTGGTCGTCGACCCGGCCCTCGCCGGTGACGCGGTGGTCGCCGCGATGGCCGAGGAGGCCGGCCGGCAGCGGGAGCTGCACCCGGAGGCCCGGATCGCCGGCTCCGTCCTCCTGGACGCCGGGCAGGAGTACGAGGAGCACCTGGTCGACCTGCCGGGCGGCCCGGCACTGCGGGTCGGCGGCTGGGACGACGGGGACGACTGGACGCTGGAGGGCGACCCGGCGGAGGTGCTGCGCGCCCTCGGCGTCGACCCCGCCGACCACGGCGACGCCGACGTCGACCTCGACGAGGAGCCGCGCCACGCCGACTGGGACGCGTACGTCCTGCTGGCCCTCGGCCGCCAGATCACCGACGACGACCGTTCCCGGCTGCGGCCTTCGCTGTTCCGCGTGCGGCGCACCGACCGGGCCGCCGCGAACCTGACCGACGTGTGGTTCGGCTGATCTCCGCCACGCCAACTTCCCACAGAAACTTCACAGTTGCGGCTCTGCAATGTTCGTGTCAAAGAGCCGGGGCGTCCTATGGTGGGGCATTCCGGGGTGGCGTCAGCAACGGGGGCCGTACACCGCCCCGTGACACGACGACTCCCCCTGCCCCCACAAGGGATCAGCAACCGTGAGTTCTCACATAGCAAGCCCACCGAGGCGGCTCCGGGCCCGCCTGGCGGCCGTCGCGCTGGGCACCTCGCTGCTCGCCGTCGGCCTGCCGGTCGGACTCTCCGGCGCCCAGCCCGAGGCCGACGCGGCGCCGGTCAAGCGCTGCCAGGACAAGTTCGGCACCAGCCCGAAGGAGCCGGCCCGCAACACCCTGCCCGGCTACAAGCCGGCCGGACCCGACCAGTGGCAGACGCCCGACGCGGAGCGCCTGTTCTACGAGTTCGAGCAGCCGACGCTCAACGTCACCGGTATCGACGCACCCGCCGACGTCGCCAAGTACGGCACCGACACCGGCAAGTACAAGATCGGCACTCCGGAACACGCCTACGCCTCCTGGAACAACCGCCAGGCGGGCAGCAACACGTACAAGGGCCCGTTCGCCGACTGGCTCCAGGACGTCTACATCGAGAACAACGGCCGCAACCGGCGCGGCGGCGGCTTCGAGCGCGAGGTGGTCCGCCACTTCGACCTCGGCGGCGTCAACTGGCTCTGCGAGACGTATCTGCGCGACATCGACCCGCAGCTCGACAAGGAACTGCGGCAGAAGTTCGGCGACAAGGTCGTCGGCCCGAACGGGCGGCGCTTCGACGCGGTCGACCCGCGCACCAAGACCGTCTACGAGTTCAAGTCCGGCATCGACCCCAAGCCCAAGCAGCTGAAGGTCGACGCGGAACTGGTCCGGCGCGGCTGGCGCGTGGTCTACATCCACGGCCAGGACCCCGACCCCAAGATCAAGGCCCAGTACAAGGCGGCCGGCATCGACTACTACCGGCACGGCGCCACCCCGGCCCCGTACGCGCCGGGCAACCAGTACAAGTCGCGGTTCCCGGGTCTGATGACCGCGAACCCGGCCAAGCCGTCCACCGGCGCCGGCAACGACCTGATCAACCGGTCCATGCCGACTCCGGAGGACGTGCGCAGGCGCCAGGAGGCCGCCCGCCCGTTCCAGGAGAACTCCAAGAGCGCCCTGCGCGGGCCCGGCGGTGTCGACTTCAGCAGCCTGGAGCTGCGCTACGTCGGCCAGAACGAGACCGGCAGCCTCAACTACTCCTTCTCCGCGAAGAACACCGACGAGGACGAGAACCCCGGCTTCGGCGGCCGGGAGAAGGCCCAGATGGCCTCGGACTCCTTCTTCACCTGGCTGGCGCTGACGCCCGACAAGTTCTGGGTGAACCTCAACCCGGACGAGCCCGACCGGATCATGGACCGCTCCTTCGGCAAGACCGACGCGGGCCGGGTGCTGCTCGACGCCGACCTGGAGATGAAGCACGACTTCTCGCGGGCGATGGACCCCAAGACCCCGGCGGGCGCCGAGTTCTGGAAGAACCTCACCCACAAGGACAACCGGATCTGTCTGCACGGCATCCGCAACTGGATCACCCCGCAGCCGGCCAAGGTGCGCGAGCAGGACGGCGGGATCTTCATCCTCGACGCCCCGCTCAAGGTCAACTCGGTGCCGCAGGAGACGAGGACCCAGCCTCCCGGCGAGCAGTGCCGGCTGACCGAGGCCGAGATCCGGCACAACCAGGCCCTCGTCGAGCGGCTCCTCGTCCCGGTCGTCGAGAAGAAGATCGCCGAAGGCCCGGCCTACGCCGATCTGCGGCGCGTCTACGCCTCCCGCGTGGCCGCCGAGTGGGTCAAGCAGCAGGACGCGAAGAAGCCCGGTGAGTTCCACTCGATCATCGGCAGCGACGACGCGAGCCGCTGGCCGATCCGCGGCGCGAAGTGGGACTCGTACGAGGTGTGGAAGAACTACCGCAAGTCGTTCATGGAGGGCGACTACAAGTACGAGTACAAGGAGGGCGAGTACGTCTACACGCTGACCGTCGGCGGCGTCGACTTCTCCAAGTCGCCCAAGAAGAACATCAGCCGCACCCAGTTCACCGCGGAGAAGCCCAACCTGTCGGACGTCACCAAGGGCTCCCGGGCCGAGGTCCTCGGCTACAAGGACTCCGCGACCACCCTGCTCGGCGGTGACACCGCCGTGCGGAAGTCCCCGCCCAAGCCGAGCCCGAGCCACCCGACGCCCAGCCCGTCCCCGACGAAGCCGGGCGAGCCGTCCACCCCGCCGAGCGGCACCGCCGGCCCCTCCAAGCCCGCGGACCAGGGCTCGGGCGGCACGGGCGGCGGCA
The DNA here is from genome assembly GCF_040681095.1 of Streptomyces sp. NPDC051909. Lineage (NCBI taxonomy): Bacteria > Bacillati > Actinomycetota > Actinomycetes > Kitasatosporales > Streptomycetaceae > Streptomyces > Streptomyces sp. NPDC051909. The sequence continues at coordinate 123,150 of NZ_JBFAYA010000002.1, forward strand.
ACGGACCGGGCGGCGACCTCGCCCACACCGGCTCCGACACCCCGGTCGGCCTGATCGCCGGCCTCGCGGCGCTCCTCGCCGCGGCGGGCGGGGCCCTGCTGTGGTGGAAGCGCGGCCGGAACGGCTCCGGACAGCACTGAGCCATGTGACGCACGGGGGCGGCCCCGCACCGGAACTCCGGTGCGGGGCCGCCCCTTTGCGCGTACGAAGTGGTGATCAGCCCTCGCTGACGCCCAGCTTCTCCAGGATCAGGTCCTTGACCTTCGCCGCGTCGGCCTGGCCACGGGTGGCCTTCATGACCGCGCCGACCAGGGCGCCGACCGCGGCGACCTTGCCGCCGCGGATCTTGTCGGCGATGGCCGCGTTGCCCGCGATGGCCTCGTCGACGGCCGCGCCGAGCGCGCTGTCGTCGGAGACGACCTTCAGACCGCGCTTCTCGACGACCTCGTCCGGGGTGCCCTCGCCGGCGAGGACGCCCTCGATGACCTGACGGGCCAGCTTGTCGTTCAGGTCGCCGGCGGCGACCAGGGCCGACACGCGCGCCACGTCCGCCGGGGTGATCGGCAGCTCGTCGAGCGCGACACCCTGCTCGTTGGCGTTACGGGCCAGCTCGCCCATCCACCACTTGCGGGCCGACGCCGCGTCGGCGCCCGCCTCGGTCGTGGCGACGATCGCGTCGACGGCGCCCGCGTTGAGGATGGCCTGCATGTCGTGCTCCGACACGCCCCACTCCTCGCGGAGCCGGTTACGGCGCACCCGCGGCAGCTCGGGCAGGCCCTTGCGCAGCTCCTCGACCCACTCGCGGGAGGGGGCCACCGGCACCAGGTCCGGCTCGGGGAAGTAGCGGTAGTCCTCGGCGTTGTCCTTGATGCGGCCGGCGGTCGTGGAGCCGTCGTCCTCGTGGAAGTGCCGGGTCTCCTGGACGACCGTGCCGCCGGCCTCCAGGATCGCCGCGTGGCGCTGGATCTCGAAGCGCGCCGCCCGCTCCACCGAACGGAGCGAGTTGACGTTCTTCGTCTCCGAGCGGGTGCCGAACTCCGACGCGCCCTTCCGCATCAGCGACAGGTTCACGTCGCAGCGCATCTGGCCCTTGTCCATGCGCGCCTCGGAGACGCCCAGGGCACGGATCAGCTCGCGCAGCTCGGCGACGTACGCCTTGGCGACCTCGGGGGCCCGCTCGCCGGCGCCCTCGATCGGCTTGGTGACGATCTCGATGAGCGGGATGCCGGCCCGGTTGTAGTCGAGCAGCGAGTGCGAGGCGCCGTGGATGCGGCCGGTCGCGCCACCGATGTGGGTGGACTTGCCGGTGTCCTCCTCCATGTGGGCGCGCTCGATCTCCACGCGGAAGACCTCGCCGTCCTCCAGCTGGACGTCCAGATAGCCGTTGAAGGCGATCGGCTCGTCGTACTGGGAGGTCTGGAAGTTCTTCGGCATGTCCGGATAGAAGTAGTTCTTCCGGGCGAAGCGGCACCACTCGGCGATCTCGCAGTTCAGCGCGAGGCCGATCTTGATCGCGGACTCGACGCCGACGGCGTTGACGACCGGCAGCGCGCCGGGCAGGCCGAGGCAGGTCGGGCAGGTCTGCGCGTTGGCGTCCTGGCCGAGCTCGGTCGAGCAGGCGCAGAACATCTTGGTCTTCGTGCCGAGCTCGACATGGACCTCAAGGCCCATGACGGGGTCGAACTCGGCGAGCGCCGCCTCGTACGACAGCAGTTCAGTGACAGTCACGGTGGAACTTTCCCTCTCAGCCCAGCAGGACGTCGTCGTCGCCGAGGCGCTTCAGCTCGCGGTACAGGATCGCGAGGCCGGTGACGATGGCGGCGGCGGACACCACGGCGTCGACGAGCTTGAGCGTGTCGTGCTCGGCGCGGGCCTTCTTGATCTGCTTCGTCACGGCGATGGCGCCGAACGCGGTGGTGCCCATGGACAGGTACGTACCGGTCTTGGACTTCTTGAAGCCCTTGGCCTTCTGCAGTGCACTGGTGGAACTCGTGGTCGTACTCACAGCGACGGAGCCTCCTCGAGCAGCGGGTGGCCCCACTTTTCCACGAAGGCGGCCTCGACGGCGGCACCGACCTTGTAGAGACGGTCGTCCTTCAGGGCCGGGGCGATGATCTGCAGACCGACCGGCAGGCCGTCCTCCGGCGCGAGGCCGCAGGGCAGCGACATGGCGGCGTTGCCCGCCAGGTTGGTCGGGATGGTGCAGAGGTCCGCGAGGTACATCGCCATCGGGTCGTCGGCGCGCTCGCCGATCGGGAAGGCGGTGGTCGGCGTGGTCGGCGACACGATGACGTCGACCTGCTCGAAGGCCTTCTCGAACTCGCGGGTGATGAGGGTGCGGACCTTCTGCGCCGAACCGAACCAGGCGTCGTAGTAGCCGGAGCTCAGCGCGTAGGTACCGAGGATGATGCGGCGCTTGACCTCGGCGCCGAAGCCGGCCTCGCGGGTGAGCGCGGTGACGTCCTCGGCGGACCGGGTGCCGTCGTCGCCGGTCCGCAGGCCGTAGCGCAGACCGTCGAAGCGGGCCAGGTTGGACGAGCACTCGGACGGCGCGATCAGGTAGTACGCGGAGAGCGCGAGGTCGAAGGTGGGGCAGTCCACCTCGACGATCTCGGCGCCCAGCGACTTCAGCAGCTCGACGGACTCGTCGAAGCGCTGCACGACGCCGGCCTGGTAGCCCTCGCCGCGGAACTGCTTGACGACACCGACGCGCATGCCGGCCACCGAGCCGTTGCGGGCGGCCTCGACGACCGGCGGGACCGGGGCGTCGATGGAGGTCGAGTCGAGCGGGTCGTGCCCGGCGATGGCCTCGTGCAGCAGGGCCGCGTCGAGGACCGTACGGGCACAGGGGCCGCCCTGGTCGAGCGAGGACGAGAAGGCCACCATGCCGAAGCGGGAGACCGCGCCGTAGGTCGGCTTGACGCCGACGGTGCCGGTGACGGCCGCGGGCTGGCGGATCGAGCCGCCGGTGTCCGTGCCGATGGCGAGCGGGGCCTCGTACGAGGCGAGGGCGGCCGAGGAGCCGCCGCCGGAGCCGCCGGGGATCCGGGTCAGGTCCCAGGGGTTGCCGGTCGGGCCGTAGGCGCTGTTCTCCGTGGAGGAGCCCATCGCGAACTCGTCCATGTTGGTCTTGCCCAGGATGACCACGTCGGCGGCCTTGAGCTTCTTGACCAGCGTCGCGTCGTACGGCGGGATCCAGCCCTCCAGCATCTTCGAGCCGACCGTCGTGGGCACGCCCTGGGTCGTGAAGATGTCCTTGAGCGCGAGCGGGACGCCGGCCAGCGGGCCGAGCTTCTCGCCGCGGGCGCGCTTCTCGTCCACGGCGCGGGCCTGGGCGAGGGCGCCCTCGCGGTCGACGTGCAGGAAGGCGTGGACCTTCTCGTCGACGGCGTCGATGCGCGCGAGGTGGGCCTCGGTGACCTCGACGGCGGTGAGCTCGCCGGAGGCGATCCTCGCCGCGATCTCGGCGGCGGTGAGCTTGATGATGGTGCTGTTGTCCGTCATGACGTTCTTAGTCCTCCCCCAGGATCTGCGGCACCTTGAAACGCTGCTGCTCCTGGGCCGGGGCGCCGGAGAGCGCCTGCTCGGGGGTGAGCGACGGACGGACCTCGTCCGCCCGCATGACATTGGTCAGCGGCAGCGGGTGGGAGGTCGGGGGTACGTCTTGGTCGGCGACCTCGGAGACGCGGGCGACCGCGCCGATGATGTCGTCGAGCTGTCCGGCGAAGTGGTCGAGTTCTTCGGCCTTCAGCTCCAGACGTGCCAGCCGTGCGAGGTGGGCGACCTCCTCGCGCGTGATGCCAGGCATGCGGATCCTCACGGGGTGAGTCTGATGGTGTTGGCCCAATCCTATGGGGCCGGGGCCGCTCCCCGTGAAACGGTCACTGCACCACGTGGTCCGAGGGGTGGTCGGCCTCGGCCATCGCCGCGATCTCCGAGGGGCGGCGCCAGGGCTGTTCGCCGCGGGCGCGGAGCCAGGCGGTGGTCTCGGCGGGCGGCATGGCCGCGGCCACCAGCCAGCCCTGGACGGCGTCGCAGCCGAGGTCGCGCAGGCGCTCCCAGGTCTCGTCGTCCTCGACGCCCTCGGCGACCACGAGCAGGCCGAGCGAGTGGGCGAGGTCCAGGGTGCAGCGGACGATCTCGGCGTCCTCGGCGTCGACGGCGAGCCGCGCGACGAAGGAGCGGTCGATCTTCAGTTCGCTCACCGGCAGGCGGCGCAGGTGGACCAGGGAGGAGTAGCCGGTGCCGAAGTCGTCCAGGGACATCTTGACGCCGTGGCCGGTGAGCCCGGCCATGGTGTCGGCGGCGCGCTGCGGGTCCTCCAGGAGGACGTGCTCGGTTATCTCCAGCTGGAGCGCGCCGGCCGGGACGCCGTGCCGGGCGAGCCGGGCCGCGACGGCGCCGGCGAAGCCGGGGGTGTGGACGTCGCGCGGCGAGACGTTGACGGCGACCGGCACGTCGAGGCCCTGGGCGCGCCAGCGGGCGACCTGGGCGAGGGCGGTCTCCAGGACGTATTCGGTGAGGTGCGGCATCAGGCCGGAGGACTCGGCGATGGCGATGAACTCGTCCGGAGGAACCTTCCCTCTCTCCGGGTGGACCCAGCGGACCAGCGCCTCCAGGCCGGCCACCTGGCCGTCGAAGCGGACCTTCGGCTGGTAGTGCAGCTCGACCTCGCCGGCGTCGAGGGCGCGCCGCAGGTCGCCGAGCAGGCCGAGCCGGTCGGGGGTGTTGGAGTCGCGCTTGGACTCGTAGACCTCGACGCCGGTGCGGTCCCGCTTGGCCTGGTACATGGCGACGTCGGCGCGGCGCAGCAGGCCCTCGGCGTCCAGGGCGTGCTCGGGGAAGACGGCGACGCCGGCGCTGGCCTCCAGGACCAGGGTCAGTCCGTCGAGGTCGAGCGGGGAGGACAGCTCGGCGACGAGGTGGCGGGCGACCCGCTGGGCGCTGGTGGTGGAGTCGGCGGTGGGCAGCAGGACGGCGAACTCGTCGCCGCCGAGCCGGGCGGCCTCGGCGCCGCGGGGCAGCGCGAGCCGGAGCCGTTCGGCGATCTGGAGGAGCAGCCGGTCGCCGGCGAGGTGTCCGAGGGTGTCGTTGACCGAGCGGAAGCGGTCGAGGTCGATCAGGACGAGGGCGGAGCGGACGCCCTCGCCCTCGGCCTCCTCCAGGGCGGTCCAGGTGCGCTCCAGGAGCCACTGGCGGTTGGGCAGTCCGGTGAGCGGGTCGCGCAGCTGTTCCTCGGCGCGGGCGCGGGCGATCCACAGGGTGGAGTCGAGGGCGATCAGCGGGACGGCGAAGAGCGGCAGGAGCGGGGGCCGGGAGGCGGCGACGACGCAGATGAGGGGGGCGATGCCGAGCAGGGCGACGGCGACCAGGCCCTGGCGGAGCAGCGCGGTGCGGGCGGCGGTGGGCAGTCCGCCGGTCTGCGGGGCGAGGGCGTACCACAGCAGCAGCCGGGTCGCCACGAGGTAGGCGACGGCGGCGAGCATCACTTCCGGTACGTCGCCGATCCCCCAGTCGAGGGGCTGCCAGGGCCGCTCGACGGTGGGGACATCGCCGAAGGTGGCGAGGACGAGGGCGGCGGCGGCGGCGCCGATGACGTCGACGGCGCCGTGCAGCAGGCCCTGGCGCCAGCGGTGCCGGCGGGCGGCGGCGACGAGCACGACCACGGTGAGCGAGACCAGACAGGCGGGCACCCAGCCGTACAGGAGGAGTACGGCGAGGGTGAGGGCGGCGCCGGAGCCGGTGCCGCCCCACCAGCGGTCGCGGCCGAGCGCGACCAGGTGTCCGACGATGAGGCCGGTGAGGACGGCGAGGGACCAGCCGGCGGCACCGCCGGGAAAGAGCCCCTCGCCGGTGCTCAGCGTCCGGTACAGACCGGCGATGAGCAGGACGGCGGCGACGCCCACCAGCGCTCCGGGCAGCCCGGAGGTGATGCCCACGAACGCCGCACGGCCCTGGGGCCGTGCGACCGGGGCGGCACTCTCGGTCGGTTTCATTCCCGTCCCTCTCACAGCCGGCGGTGCCGTCGCAACGCGGGGCCGTCGTGATGCCACTGGGCCGTCTCCCGCCGCGCGCCGGACACACGTGTCCTGCTCCTGCGCGCCGGCAGGGCACTCGCGGCCGTGCGTGACGGACGCACGGTCACCACAGTAGGCCGCGGAGGGCCGCTACGGGCAGCGCTCTCCATCTCTTGCCCGAATGCGACCAGGCCACCCGTAACGATCTGGTATGCGCCGAACGGGTGAGCTTCCGGGGCCCGTCGGTCCCCCTCCGCAGACCTCCCGCGGCTACTCGGCGACGGGCAGCGCGGCCTCCTGAGCGGCTTCGGGGCCCTGTTCGAGCAGGATCCGGAAGCCGGGCTCGTCGAGAACCGGAACCTTCAGCTGCATGGCCTTGTCGTACTTGGAGCCGGGATTGTCACCGACGACGACGAAGGCGGTCTTCTTCGAAACGGAACCCGTCACCTTCGCTCCAAGGGCTTGCAGCGCCTCTTTTGCGCCATCCCTGGTGAAGTCCTGCAGGGTGCCGGTGACCACCACCGTCAGTCCTTCCAGCGGGCGCGGCCCCTGCTCCTCCCCGGCGCCCTCGTCCTCGAAGCTCACCCCGGCCGCCCGCCACTTGCGCACGATCTCCCGGTGCCAGTCCTCGGCGAACCACTGCTTCACGGCGGCGGCGATGATCCCGCCGACCCCGTCGACCGCCGCCAGCTCTTCCTCCGTGGCCTGCTCGATCCGGTCCAGGGAGCGGAACTCGCGGGCCAGCGCCTCGGCGGCGACCGGGCCGACGTGCCGGATCGACAGACCGTTGAGGAAGCGGGCCAGCGGCCGGGTCCTGGCCGCCGCGATGTTCTCCAGCATCGCCAGGGCGTTCTTCTTCGGCTCGCCCTCCTTGTTGGCGAAGACGGAGACGACCTTCGGCTCACCGGTCTTCGGGTCCCGCTTGGGCAGCCCGCTGTCCGCGTCGAGGACATACGCCCTGACCGGCAGCAGCTGCTCGATCGTCAGGTCGAAGAGGTCGCCCTCGTCGGCCAGCGGCGGCTCGGCGGGCTCCAGCGGGCGGGTCAGCGCCGCCGCCGCGACCATGCCGAAGTTCTCGATGTCCAGGGACGAGCGCCCGGCCAGGAAGGCCAGCCGCTCGCGCAGCTGGGCGGGGCACGACCGCGCGTTGGGGCAGCGCAGGTCGATGTCCCCCTCCTTCATCGGCTTCAGCGGCGTGCCGCACTCCGGGCACTCGGCCGGCATCACGAACTCCCGCTCGGAGCCGTCCCGCAGGTCCGCGACCGGGCCGAGGATCTCCGGGATCACGTCACCGGCCTTGCGCAGCACGACCGTGTCGCCGATCAGCACGCCCTTGGCCTTCACCACGTCCTGGTTGTGCAGGGTGGCGAACTCGACCTCGGAGCCGGCCACCGTCACCGGCTCCACCTGCGCGTACGGCGTGACCCGGCCCGTACGCCCGACGCCGACCTTGATGTCGACCAGCTTGGTGTTGACCTCCTCCGGCGCGTACTTCCAGGCGATCGCCCAGCGCGGGGCGCGCGCCGTGGAGCCGAGCCGGCCCTGGAGCGGGATCTCGTCGAGCTTGACGACGACGCCGTCGATCTCGTGCTCGACGGAGTGCCGGTTCTCCCCGAAGTGCGCGATGAAGTCACGGACCCCGGCGAGGGAGTCCACCACCTTGTTGTGCCGGGCGGTCGGCAGGCCCCACTCGTGCAGCAGCGCGTAGGTCTCGGAGAGCCGGGCGATGTCCAGGCCCTCGCGGGCGCCGATGCCGTGCACCACCATGTGCAGCGGCCGGGTCGCCGTCACCTTCGGGTCCTTCTGGCGCAGCGAACCCGCCGCCGCGTTCCGCGGATTGGCGAAGGGCTTGTCACCGGCCTCCACCAGGCGCGCGTTGAGCCCCTCGAAGGCCTCCATCGGGAAGTAGACCTCGCCGCGGATCTCCACCAGGTCCGGGACGCGCTCGCCGTGCAGCCGGTCCGGGATGTCGGCGATCGTCCGCACGTTCGGCGTGATGTCCTCGCCGGTGCGCCCGTCGCCGCGGGTCGCGGCCCGGGTCAGCCGCCCGTGCTCGTAGGTGAGGTTCACGGCGAGTCCGTCGACCTTGAGCTCGCACAGGAAGTGGTAGTCGCCCGTGCCGACGTCCTTGGCGATCCGCTCGGCCCAGGCGGCCAGTTCCTCGTCGTCGAACGCGTTGTCCAGCGACAGCATCCGCTCCCGGTGCTGGACCGCGGTGAACTCCGTCTCGTACGACCCGGCCACCTTCTGGGTCGGCGAGTCCGGCGTCCGCAGCTCCGGATACTCCTCCTCCAGGGCCTCCAGGGCGCGCAGGAGCCGGTCGAACTCCGCGTCGCTGACGACCGGCTGGTCCTTCACGTAGTACCGGAAGCGGTGCTCCTCGACCTGCTCCGCCAGCTCGGCGTGCTTCTCCCGCGCCTCGGCGGGGGCCCCCTGTTCGACTGCCACCGTTCCTCGTCCTCCCGATCCCTGAAACCCGGTCACTCTGGGTTGTCCGCGAGCGATCTCGCCGCCCGGACGCAGTGCGCGAGCGCCGTGCGGGCGTACGCCGGCGAGGCACCCGCGAGACCGCAGGTCGGGGTGACCACCACGGACTCGGCGAGAGTCCCCGGATTCAGCCCCAGCCTGCGCCACAGCGTCCTGACACCCATGACGCTACCGCCCGGGTCCGACAATGCCCCCGAGACCGGGTCCGTGGACGGCACCACACCGGCGAAGAGCTTGGTCCCGGCCTCCACGGCCTCCCCGATCGGCTCCTCGTCACGCTCGGTGAGCAGCGAGAAGTCGAACGACACCCCGGCCGCCCCGGCCCGCCGCAGCAGCCCGAACGGCACCCCCGGCGCGCACGAGTGCACCACGACCGGCCCGTCGTGGACCGCGATCACCTCGCGCAGCGCGCTCTCCACGACCTGCCGGTCGACGGCCCGGTGGGTGCGGTAACCGCTGGCGGTGCGGATCCGCCCGAGCAGTACGGCGGTCAGCGAGGGCTCGTCCAGCTGCAGCACGATCCGGGCGCCCGGGACGCGCCTGGCGACCTCCGCGAGGTGCCCGCGCAGCCCCTCGGCCAGCGACCCGGTCAGGTCCCGGCAGGCCCCCGGATCGGACAGCGCGGCCTCTCCCCCGCGCAGCTCCAGCGCGGCGGCGAGCGTCCAGGGCCCCACCGCCTGCACCTTCAGCGCGCCCTCGTACCCCTGGGTGAACTCCTCCAGGGCGTCCAGGTCCTCCCCCAGCCACGACCGCGCCCGCCGCGTGTCCCGCCCGGGCCGGTCGCTGATCCGCCAACCGCTCGGCTCCACATGCGCGTACAGCTCGACGAGCATCCCCGCGGTCCGCCCGATCATGTCCGCGCCGGGCCCCCGCGCGGGCAGCTCGGCGAGGAACGGAAAGTCCTCGAAGGACCCGGTCACGGTCTTGGCGGCCTCCCGGGCGTCGCCGCCGGGCAGGGAGCCGACGCCGGTGGCGGGGGCCCAGGGGAAGGTGTCCTTGTCGCTGTTCTCGCTCACCCGGGAAGCGTACGTGCCAGGCGTTCCAGGGTCTCGCGCGTGGCGGCGGTGACGGGGTGATCGGGGCCGAGGAGTCGCGTCTCGGCCGCCGCTGCCCGCCCCCGCCCCCGTGGGCAGCGCGGCGTCAGCGCCCCGGACGCACGGTCAGGTCGTTGACCTCGGCGTCGCGCGGCAGGTCCAGCGCCATGACGATGGTGGTGGCCACCGACTCGGGGTCGATCCACTTCTCGGGGTCGTACTCCTTGCCCTCCTGCTGGTGCACCTTCGCCTGCATGGGGCTGGCGGTCCGCCCCGGGTACACCGAGGTCACCCGCACGCCGTTGCCGTGCTCCTCGTGGCGCAGGGAGTCGGCGAGCGCCTTGAGCCCGTGCTTGGAGGCGGCGTACGCGCCCCACTCGGCGTGCGCGGTGAGCCCGGCGCCCGAGTTCACGAACAGCACGTGCCCCCTGGAGACCCGCAGCTGCGGCAGGAAGTGGCGGGTGAGCTCGGCGGGGGCGACCAGGTTGACGTTCAGCTGGTGGTGCCAGCTCTTCGGGGTGAGCTCTCCGATCGGCCCGAGGTCGACGACCCCGGCGATGTGCAGCAGGCTGTCGACCCGCTCGGGCAGCGTCTGGTGCGAGAACGCCCACGACAGCCGGTCCGGATCCGCCAGGTCCCCGACGAGCGTCCGCGCCCCGGGAAACTCCGCCGCCAGCTCCTTCGCCCGCCCCGCGTCCCGCGCGTGCAGCACGAGCTCGTCCCCGCGCGCGTGCAGCCGCCGTGCGACGGCGGCGCCGATGCCGGAGCCGGCTCCGGTGATCACATGAGTAGCCATGGGTCTCATGTTCTCAGGGAACGCGGCGCGCCACGGTCTCCTCCAGGTACGCGAGGGCCGCCGCCCCGTCCTCCGCGAAGAAGACGAGATCGCTCAGCGGTACCGGGAGGAAGCCCTCCTCCTCCATGCGGCGGAACTGGGCCTTCAGGCCGTCGTAGAAGCCGGCCGTGTTGAGGAGGACGACGGGCTTGGTGTGCTTGCCGTGCTTCTTCAGCTCCAGGATCTCGGTGGCCTCGTCGAGGGTGCCGGCGCCGCCGACCATGACCACGATCGCGTCGGACTTGGCGAGCAGCAGGGCCTTCCGCTCGGAGAGGTCCCGGGACATCACCATCTCGTCGGCGCCCTCATACGCCTTGTGGGCCAGGAACTCGACCGAGACGCCGACCAGTCGGCCGCCCGCCTCCCTGGCGGCATCGGCGACGACCCCCATCAGACCCGTGTCGGAGCCGCCCCAGACCAGGGTGTGGCCCGCCTTGCCGAGGCGCTTGGCGAAGTCGCGGGCGGGACCGGTGTAGCGCTCGTCGAGGTCGGCGGCGGAGAGGAAGACGCAGATGTTCATGCGCTCCACCGTAGGCGCTCGCACCGACAGCGAGAATCTCTCCGGAAGTTCCCTCCGGGAGCGATGAGTTCCGGCGACGGCCGCGGTCTGCCCTGCCATGGACGAGGTGAAGACGACGCGGTGCGGGGCCCGGGGTCTGGTCAGGTCGCAGGACGGGACGCGCATCGCCTACGAGCGGTACGGGGACGGGCCGCCGGTGATCCTGGTGAGCGGGGCGCTGGGGACGGCCGGGGACGAGGAGCCGCTGGCCGGGCTGCTGGCCCGGCGCTATTCGGTGGTGGCGTACGACCGGCGCGGGCGGGGCGCCAGCGGGGACACCGGGCCGTACGCGGTGGAGCGGGAGATCGCCGACCTGGCGGCGCTCGTCGACGCGGTGGGCGGCGCGGCGGGTTCGGCGGCGGTGCACGGTACGGCCTGCGGCGGCGCGCTCGCCCTCGCTGCGGCCGCGGCGGGGGTGCCCGTCGGGCCGGTGTCGGTGTACGAGCCGCCGTACGGGCCGGAGGCCGCGGCGCGGCGGGGCCGGGTGCGGGCGCTGCTCGACCGGGGGCGGCGGGGCGAAGCGCTCGACGTGTTCCTCGGCGAGGCGGCGGGGGCCGTGGCGGCGCTGCCGCGCCCGGTCCTGGAGGCGCTGGCGCACACCCTGGCGTACGACGACGCGGTGGTGGGCGACGGCGTGGTGCCGGCGGCACGCCTCGGCCGGGTGCACGCGCGCGTGCTGGTGGTCGACGGCGGGTCGAGCCCGTCGTGGACGCGCCGGGTGGCCCGTTCGGTGGCGGCGGCGGTGCCGCGTGGCCGGCACCGCACGCTGACCGGCCAGACCCACCAGGTGGCGCCGCATGTCCTCGCGCCGGTCCTGGAGGGGTTCCTGGACGACTGCCGTGCGGAGGAGCCGGTCGGGGCCTGAGGCGCGAGGGCCTGAGGCGCCGGGCCTCAGACCGTCGCCGGCGCCGTCCTCCGTACCGTCGTCGCGATCGTCGCCGAGCCGACCACCCGCGTGCCGTCGTACAGCACGATCGCCTGGCCCGGGGCCACGCCCCGGACCGGCGCGTCGAAGGTGACGGACAGCTCGCCGTCCGTCATCGCCGCGCTCACCGGGGTCTCCTCGCCGTGGGCGCGCAGCTGGGCGGTGTAGCGGCCGGGGCCCTCGGGGGCGGCGCCGCACCAGCGGGGCTTGATGGCGGTGAGGGCGGTGACGTCGAGGGCCTCGACGGGGCCGACGGTGACCGTGTTGTTCACCGGCGAGATGTCGAGGACGTAGCGCGGCTTGCCGTCGGGGGCGGGGTGCCCGATGCGCAGGCCCTTGCGCTGGCCGATGGTGAAGCCGTACGCGCCCTCGTGGGTGCCCACCTTCGTACCGGACTCGTCGACGATGTCGCCCTCGGCCGTGCCGAGTCGGGAGGCGAGGAAGCCCTGGGTGTCGCCGTCGGCGATGAAGCAGATGTCGTGGCTGTCGGGCTTCTTCGCGACCGCGAGGCCGCGCCGCTCCGCCTCCGCCCGGATCTCGTCCTTGGTGGTGAGGGTGTCGCCGAGCGGGAACATGGCGTGCGCCAGCTGCTTCTCGTCGAGCACGCCGAGCACGTACGACTGGTCCTTGGCCATGTCGGAGGCCCGGTGCAGCTCGCGGGTGCCGTCCGCGTTCAGGACGACGGTCGCGTAGTGGCCGGTGCAGACGGCGTCGAAGCCGAGCGCGAGGGCCTTGTCGAGCAGCGCGGCGAACTTGATCTTCTCGTTGCAGCGCAGGCACGGGTTGGGCGTGCGGCCCGCCTCGTACTCGGCGACGAAGTCGTCCACGACGTCTTCGCGGAAGCGCTCGGCGAGGTCCCACACGTAGAAGGGGATGCCGATGACGTCGGCGGCGCGGCGGGCGTCACGCGAGTCCTCGATGGTGCAGCAGCCCCGCGCGCCGGTACGGAACGACTGCGGGTTCGCGGAGAGGGCCAGGTGCACGCCGGTGACGTCGTGACCGGCCTCCGCGGCGCGGGCGGCGGCGACGGCGGAGTCCACTCCGCCGGACATGGCGGCGAGGACGCGAAGAGTCTTAGTCATAGCCCTACCAGGGTACGGGGCGGCGGGAACCGGCATCGCGGCACCGAGCGTTCTCGATCACATGGGGAACAAGGGGAGCGGAGAGAAGCGGGCCGGCAGGAAGGGAGCCGCGAAGAAGGGCGCCGCCAAGAAGGGCGGGCCCACGCGGCGGGCCGTCCTGCTCGGCGGTACGGTCGCCGTCGCCGGCGCGGCCGTCTTCGCGCGCGACGAGCTGGGCCGCCTGTGGTGGCGGCTGCCCGGCATGGAGAAGAAGCGGGTCGAGGGCGAGCTCGACCACAAGGGCGCCGAGTGGACGGCCGCCTCCGGCTACAACTGGCGCCGCGCCGACCGCCCCGACGACTACGTCGTCGACCGGGTCGTCATCCATGTCGTCCAGGGCAGCTACAAGTCCGCCCTCAAGGTGTTCAAGGACCCGGCCCACGGCGCCGCCGCGCACTACGTGGTGCGCAAGGACGGCCACATCGCCCAGATGATCCGCGAGCTCGACGTCGCCTTCCACGCCGGCAACCGCGACATGAACGAGCGCAGCATCGGCATCGAGCACGAGGGCTTCGTCGACCGCCCGCAGGACTTCACGACGGCGATGTACGAGTCCTCCGCCCGGCTCACCGCCGACATATGCGCCCGGTACGGGATCCCCGTGGACCGGGAGCACATCATCGGGCACGTGGAGGTGCCGGGCACGGACCACACCGATCCCGGTCCGCACTGGGACTGGGACCGGTACATGGCGCTCGTACGGAAGGCCCGTTCGAGGCTCAGCTGAGGCCGGCCGTCCTCGCGCGTTCCACCGCCGGGGCGATGGCCTCGGCGACCGCCGCCACGTCGTCCTTCGTGGAGGTGTGGCCGAGGCTGAAGCGGAGGGTGCCGCGGGCCAGGTCCGGCGAGGCGCCGGTGGCCAGGAGGACGTGGCTGGGCTGGGCGATGCCGGCGGTGCAGGCGGAGCCGGTGGAGCAGGCGATGCCGGCGGCGTCGAGGAGGAGGAGCAGGGAGTCGCCCTCGCAGCCCGGGAAGGTGAAGTGGGCGTTGGCGGGGAGCCGGCCGTCCGGGTCGCCGCCGAGGATCGCGTCCGGGACGGCGGTGCGGACGGCCGTCACGAGCTCGTCGCGCAGGGCGCCGACGGTGCGGGCGAACTCCTCCTGCCCGTCGGCGGCGAGGCGCGCGGCCACGGCGAAGGCGGCGACGGCGGGCACGTCGAGGGTGCCGGAGCGGACGTGGCGTTCCTGGCCGCCGCCGTGCAGGACGGGGACCGGGGTGTACTCGCGGCCGAGGAGCAGCGCGCCGATGCCGTACGGGCCGCCGATCTTGTGGCCGGAGACGGTCATGGCGGCGAGGCCGGAGGCGGCGAAGTCGACCGGGACCTGACCGACGGCCTGGACCGCGTCCGCGTGCAGGGGGACGCCGAACTCGGCGGCGACGTCGGCGAGTTCGCGGACCGGCATGATCGTGCCGATCTCGTTGTTGGCCCACATGACGGTGGCGAGGGCGACGTCGTCGGGGTTCCGCGCGATGGCCTCGCGCAGGGCGTCCGCGTGCACCCGGCCGTAGGAGTCGACCGGCAGGTACTCGACGGTGGCGCCCTCGTGGGCGGCGAGCCAGTCGACGGCGTCGAGCACCGCGTGGTGCTCGACGGGGCTGGCGAGGACCCGGGTGCGGCGCGGGTCGGCGTCCCGCCGGGACCAGAAGAGGCCCTTCACGGCGAGGTTGTCGGCCTCGGTGCCGCCGGAGGTGAGGACGACCTCGCTGGGCCGGGCGCCGAGCGCGCCCGCGAGGGTCTCCCGGGACTCCTCGACGGTCCGCCGGGCGCGGCGGCCGGCGGCGTGCAGCGAGGAGGCGTTGCCCGTGACGGCGAGGTGGGCGGTCATCGCCTCGATCGCCTCGGGAAGCATGGGCGTGGTCGCCGCGTGGTCGAGGTAAGCCATCATGGTGGGTCGATTCTACGAGGCGGGGTCGGCCACCGGGGAAGGCGGCCGGTTTGCGCCATCGCGGCCGAAGTCGGCGGCCGCGTCGCGGGCGGAGCCACCGGCCGGGTCGCGGGCGGAGCCACCGGCCGGGTCGCGGGCGGAGCCACCGGCCACGCCGCGAGCCGGCCCACCGACCCGATCACCCGGCCGAGCCGCGAGCCGAGCCACCGGAGCCATCGCGGTCGGCATGGGCGGTGTCGCCGTACAGGGCGACGGTCTCCGCGGCCGCCTCGGCGAGGTAGGTGCGGGCGGCGGGCGGGGCGAGGACCTCCAGGCTTCCGCCCATGGCCAGCAGCGGGCGGAGCTCGCCGAGCTCGGCGACGGCAAGCTCGATCTCCGTCCACTCGGTCGTGGGGCGGGCGGGTGGCGGGACGGTGAGGCGGTCGCCGTGCAGGCGCAGGAAGCGGTCGTAGCGGTCGCGGTGGACCCGGGCGGTGACGGTCACTCCGGCCGGGCGCCGCTCGACCCGTTCCCGCAGCAGCTCCCACACCTCGGCGAGCTCCACGCCGGGGCGGCGCCGTACCGGCTCGTCGAGCAGCTCGGCGGCCTCCACCCGGTCGGCCCGGAACAGCCTCGGCTCGGTGTCGCGGTCCGCGACCAGGTACCAGACGCCGGCCTTCACGACGAGGCCGTACGGATCGACGGTGTACGCCTTGGGGGCGGGCGCCCCGCTGCTGCGGTAGCGCAGCGCGAGCCGCCGGTCGGCGAACACGGCCCGGTACAGCACGTCCAGGTCCACGTCCGCCCGCGGCCCGCTCATCCAGCGGTCCGGGTCCACCAGGATCCGCCGGCTGGTCGCCTCGGCGGCCGGCCGGTGCGGGGCCGGCAGCGCCGCCATCACCTTCCGCAGCGCGGAGGCCAGCGCCTCGTCGAGCCCGAGCGCGCCGTGCGCCCCCTGCGCGGCGAGCACGAACAGCGCCCGCGACTCGTCGGCGGTCAGCCCGGTGACGTCCGTCCGGTACCCGGCGAGCAGCGCGATCCCGCCGTACCGCCCCCGCTCCGCGTACACCGGCACCCCGGCCGCGGACAGCGCCTCGACATCCCGGTACACCGTCCGCACCGACACCTCCAGCCTCTCGGCCAGCTCACCGGCTGGCACGAGCCCGCGGGTCTGGAGCAGCAGGAGGAGGGAGAGCAGCCGGTCGGACTTCACCGGGGCAGGCTAGCGGGGCCGTCAGGCCCTCGGCGCCCGCGCCAGCTGGCGGGACTGGGCGACCAGGCGGTCGGTGCTGTCCCAGACCTCGGCGTCCTCCTCCAGGAAGCCGCCCGCGAGGTTGCGGGTGGTGATGGAGACGCGGAGGG
This sequence comes from Streptomyces sp. NPDC051909, assembly GCF_040681095.1. Lineage (NCBI taxonomy): Bacteria > Bacillati > Actinomycetota > Actinomycetes > Kitasatosporales > Streptomycetaceae > Streptomyces > Streptomyces sp. NPDC051909. Next base: position 139,355 of record NZ_JBFAYA010000002.1, read on the forward strand.
GGCCGGGGGCCGGGCGGGAGCGGACGTGGGTGGTGAGTTCGACCGTGGGGGTCCAGCCCTTGAGGCCCAGCTCGAAGGAGGTCGGCGGGAGGGCGTCGACCGTGAGCAGGAGGGAGAGCGGGTCGGGGTCGCGGCCGTCGGCGAGGCCGAACCAGCCGCGCATCTCGCCCTTGCCGGACGGCGCGCCGATCGCCCAGCCGACGGTGGCCGGGTCGAGGCGGATGTCGAGGCGCTCGGTGATGGCCGAGGAGCCGGGGATCGCCGGGGCGGGGCCGTCGGAGGCGCCGAAGCACTGGTCGATCGGGGCGATCGCGGGCGGGGCCGCCGTGGTGCGGACGTCGTCCGGGAGCGCGTCGAGGTCGCCGTACGAGGCGAGCACGCGGATCCGCTCGACCTCGGTGCCGTCCTCCGCGTACTGGAGCAGGGAGGCCTGGCCGGTGGAGAGCGTGCGGCCGGTGCGGACCGTCTCGACGCGGATCACGGCCGGGCCCGGCACGGACGGCGTGAGGTAGTGCGCCGAGATGGTGAACGGGTCCGGGTGCGGCAGGTGCTCGCCGAGCGCGCGGCCGAGGAGGGCGAGGAGGTAGCCGCCGTTGACGGCGTGGATGATCGTCCAGCCCGCGGAGAGCTCGGCGTCGTACACCCCGGGCTCGCGCAGGACGACTGCCGTGTCCCGGTCGAACTCGCTCGCGTTCACGGTCTCCATGCTGCTCGTACTCATGGCCGAAACGCTACAGGAATAGACTACTAAGCGGTAGCTTTTTCACTTCCGGGTTCCTCGCGGGCGTTCGACCGGCGGTTCCAGGCGCGCGGCGCCCGCCAGTGGTAGCGCATCGCGAGCAGCCGCAGCACGAAGGCGGTCAGCACGGCGATGCCGCTGGTGTACGCGTTGAGCACGTCGAAGCGGATGGACAGCACGACGATCGTCGCGCCCACGATCGCGGGGACGGCATAGAGGTCCCGGTCCCAGCGCAGCAGCGACGGGACCTCGTTGGCGAGCACGTCGCGCAGCACGCCGCCGCCGACGGCCGTGGCCAGGCCGAGCACCGCCGAGGAGGTCAGGCCGAGACCGTAGTCGTACGCCTTCGTCGTCCCCGTCACACAGAACAGGCCGAGGCCCGCCGCGTCGAAGACGTTGACCGCGTTCTGGGTCCGCTCCACCTCCGGGTGGAGGAAGAACACGAGCACGGCCGCGACCAGCGGCATCAGGAAGTAGCCGAGATCGGTGAAGGCGGCCGGCGGCACCGCGCCGATGACCAGGTCGCGGAACAGGCCGCCGCCGAGCGCGGTGACCTCGGCGAGGACCGCGATGCCGAAGACGTCGAAGTTCTTGCGGACGGCGAGCAGCGCGCCCGAGATGGCGAAGACGAAGATGCCGACGAGGTCCAGGGCATGCTGGACCGACGGATTGAACAGATCGTGGAGCACCGAACCATTGTCCCGGTTCCTCCGGGCCCTCCCGCCCCCACGCGCGTGGGGCCCCGCCGCCGGGCGGCGACAGGGCCCCACGAACGAGAAGCGGACGATTACGCCTCGGGCTCCGAAGCCTCGGGCTTCACGTCCTCCGGCTCCGGCTCCGCCTTCGCCTGCGCGGGCACCACAGCCTTCTCGGCCTTCTCAGGCTTCTCGGCCTTCTCGGCCTTCTCAGGCTCCGGCTCCCCCGCCCGCGTGATCGTCCCCTCCGCGATCTCCCGCGCGAAGTGGCACGCCACCTTGTGGCCGTCGCCGACGTCCGTCAGCTCCGGGCGCTCGGTCGCGCAGCGGCTCGCCTGGGCCCACGGGCAGCGGGTGTGGAAGCGGCAGCCGGCCGGCGGGTTGGCCGGGGACGGGAGGTCGCCGTGGAGCAGGATGCGCTCGCGGCGCTCCTCGACCTCCGGGTCCGGGACCGGGACCGCCGACATCAGGGCGCGGGTGTACGGGTGCAGCGGCTCCGCGTACAGCACGTCGCTCGGCGCCTCCTCGACCAGCGAGCCGAGGTACATCACGCCGATGACGTCCGAGATGTGCCGGACCACCGCCAGGTCGTGGGCGATGACCAGATAGGTCAGGCCCATCGACTCCTGGAGCTCCTCCAGGAGGTTGATCACCTGGGCCTGGATGGAGACGTCCAGGGCCGAGACGGGCTCGTCGCAGATGATCAGGTCCGGCTCCAGGACGAGCGCCCGCGCGATGCCGATGCGCTGGCGCTGGCCGCCGGAGAACTCGTGCGGGTAGCGGGAGAGGGCGTTGGCGGGCAGGCCCACCTTCGCCAGGATCTCCTTGATCTTCTCCCGGCGCTCGTCCTGGTCCGCGCCGATCCCGTGCGCGGCCATGCCCTCGCTGAGGATCGACTCGATGTTCTGCCGCGGGTTGAGGCTGCCCAGCGGGTCCTGGAAGACCATCTGGAGCCGGCGGCGGAAGGAGCGCAGCTCCTTCTCGGGGAGCTTGGCCACGTCGGTGCCGTCGAGCACGACCGAGCCGTCGGTGATGTCGACCAGGCGCAGTACGGCCCGCCCGAGGGTCGTCTTGCCGCAGCCCGACTCGCCGACCAGGCCGTAGGTCTGGCCCGCCTCCACCGACAGCGAGATGCCGTCGACGGCGTAGACGTGGCCGACCGTGCGGTCGAAGAGGATGCCCTTCTTGACGGGGAAGTGGACCTTCACTCCGTCCAGTTCGAGCAGGCTCATGCCGGGACCTCCGTCGTGGCCAGGACCGGGTTGACGCAGCGGGCACGGTGTCCGGCCTCGCGGGGTTCGGTCAGTTCGGGCGTGCCGGTGAGGCACTCCATCTCGTACCGGTCGCAGCGCGGGGCGAAGGCGCAGCCGTCGGCCCAGGCGATCTGGTCGTTGATGGACCCGCGAATGGGGTTCAGGGACTCGCCGCGCGGGGCGTCGAGCCGGGGGATGGAGCCGAGCAGCCCGTGGGTGTACGGGTGCGTGGGGTGCGCGAACAGCTCGCGGCGGCCGGCCGATTCGACGACCTTGCCCGCGTAGAGCACGTTCACCTGGTCGCACAGGCCGGCGACGACACCCAGGTCGTGGGTGATCATCAGCAGCGCGGTGCCCTCCTGGTCGACCAGTTCCTTGAGGAGTTCGAGGATCTGGGCCTGGATGGTGACGTCGAGCGCGGTGGTCGGCTCGTCGGCGATGAGCAGACGGGGGGCGCAGGCCACCGCCATGGCGATGAGCGCGCGCTGCCGCATGCCGCCGGAGAGCTGGTGCGGGAACTCCTTGAGGCGCCGCGTCGGGTCGGGGATGCCGACCCGGTCGAGCAGGTGGGCGGCCTCCTTACGGGCGGCCTCGCCCTTCATCCCGCGGTGGCGCTGGAGGATCTCGGTGACCTGGATGCCGATGGGGATGACCGGGTTCAGCGAGGACAGTGGGTCCTGGAAGATCATCGCGAGGTCGCGGCCGCGCAGGTCGCGCATCTTCCCGGGGCTGAGCGTCAGCAGGTCCGTGCCGTCGAAGTCGGCGCGCCCGCCGAGCGTGACGCCCTTGGACGGCAGCAGGCCCATGAGGGCGAGGGAGGTCACGGACTTGCCGCAGCCCGACTCGCCGACCAGGCCGACGACCTGGCCCTGGTCCACGCTGAAGGAGACGCCGTTGACCGCCCGGACGTCCTTGCGGCCGCGGCCGCCGAAGGTGACGGTGAGTTCGTCCACGGTGAGCAGTGGCATGACTAACCTCGCAGCTTCGGGTCGAGCGCTTCGCGCATGGCCTCGCCGAGGAGGGTGAAGCCCAGCGCGGTGATGATGATGGCGACCGCCGGATACATCGACATCATGGGTGCGTTGTCGAAGAAGCGCTCCGCCTGCGAGAGCATGACGCCCCACTCGGGGACCGACGGGTCGGGGTTGCCGAGTCCGAGGTAGGAGAGGGCGGCGGCCTCGATGATGGCGGTGGCGAGGCTCAGCGTCGCCTGGACGATCACCGGGCTCAGCGAGTTCGGCATGATCTGGGTGAAGACGATCCGCCGCTTGCGCAGGCCGAGGGCGCGGGCCGCGAGCACGTAGTCGCTGCCGCCCTGGGCGAGCATCGAGCCGCGCAGGAGGCGGGCGAAGACCGGGATCTGCACCACACCGACGGCGATCATCACGGTGGTGAGCGACTGGCCGAGCACGGCGGCGACGGAGACGGCGAGGAGCAGCGAGGGCAGCGCAAGCAGGATGTCGGTGACGCGCATGACGGCGTCGTCGATCCGCTGTCCCGTCCGGCCGCCGAGGGTGGCGGCCGCGCCCGACACGGCGCCGACCAGGGCGCCGATGATCAGGCCGATGAGCATGGAGACCACGCCGACGAGCAGCGTCTGGCGGGCGCCGACGAGCATGCGGGAGAACACGTCGCGGCCGAGGTGGTCAAGGCCGAACCAGTTCTCGCCGCGCGCGCCGACGAACTGTCCCCGGTTGGGGAAGACCTCGCCGCGCCACGCCTGGTCGGTCGGGGCGTGCGGGGCGATCCAGGGGCCGATGATCGCGAGCAGGACGAAGGCGGCGATGATCACGGCGCCGATGATCGCCGCCTTGCTGCCGCGCAGCCGGCGCATCGCCTCGCGCCACAGGCTGGCGCCGCTGGAGGTCTCGGTCGTCGCCGTCAGCCGGGCCAGCCGGTCGACCTTGGAAGCGGTGTTTATCAGGCTCATCAGTGCACCCGCACCCTCGGATCGATGACGCTGTAGGCGAGGTCCACGAGCATGTTGATCAGCACGTAGATCATGGCGATGAACATGATGAAGCCGACGAGCACGGGGTAGTCGCGGGCGTCGATGGCGGTGCGGATGAAGGAGCCGATGCCGCCGAAGGAGAAGACGGACTCGGTGAGCACCGCGCCGGAGAGCAGGCTTCCGGTGAGCAGGCCGACGGTGGTGACCACCGGCAGCAGGGCGTTGCGCAGGATGTGCCGGCCGCGGACGACGCGGCGCTCCAGGCCCTTGGACTCGGCGGTGCGGATGTAGTCCTCGCCGAGCACCTCCAGGACGCTGGCGCGGGTCATCCGGACGATGACGGCGAGCGGGATGGAGGCCAGGGCGATGCCGGGCAGCACCAGGTGCATGAGCGCGTCCCAGGCGGCGTCGAACTCACCGGTGAGCAGGCCGTCGAGGACGGCGAAGCCGGTGACGCTGGTCGCGTCCATACCGGTGGACTGGCGGCCGAAGGTGCCGAAGATGTCGCCGAGGGCGCCCTTGAGGATGTCGGCCAGGAAGAAGACCGGGATGCAGATGCCCACGAGCGAGCCGGAGACGGAGGCCACGTCGAGCCAGCCGCCGCGCTTGCGGGCGGCCAGGTAGCCGAGCGGGACACCCACGACGACGGCCAGGAACATGGCCGCGAGGCTGAGTTCGACCGTGGCGGGGAAGCGCAGCACGAACTCGTCCCAGACCGGCTGTCCGGTCTGCACCGAGGTGCCGAGGTCGAGGTTGAAGAGCCGCTTGAGGAAGCGTCCGTACTGGACGTAGATCGGCTGGTCGAGTCCCAGCGCGCGGTTGATGCGCGCCACGTCGGCTTCGGTCGCCCGCTCGCCCAGGATCGCTGAGGCGGGTCCGCCGGGCAGTCGGTTCAGCCAGATGAAGAGCAGAACCGACAGGCCGAGCAGGGTGGGTATCAGCTGGAGAAGTCGTCGTACGACGAGTCGCAACACCCCGCGTGCCCCTTTCTTGCGTTGTTCGGGAGTCGGATGCGCGGACGCCCGGCCACGCTGTTTCCGTGGCCGGGCGGACCGCTGGCGGTGGTGTTACTTGAAGGAGACCTCGGCGAAGTTCTCCTGCGTCAGCGGGGAGACCTTCGGCGGGTTGACGTTCTTGCCGAACGCGATGGCCGGCGGCGAGGAGGACAGCGGGACACCGGGGAGGTAGTCCATGATCGCCTCGTTGGCCTTCTTGTACAGGTCGGTGCGCTTGGTCGGGTCGCCCTGGAGCGAGCCCGCCTTCACCGCGGCGAAGACCTTGTCGTCCTTGAAGCCCCACTGCTTGTCGTACTCGGCGAACCAGGTGCCGATGAAGTTGTAGCCGTCGTTGAAGTCACCGGTCCAGCCGAGCATGTGCAGGGCGCAGGAGCCGGCCTCGGTGGCGTCCAGGTAGTCCGGGTTCCACTTCATGGGCTTCGGGGTGACCTTGATGCCGGCCTTCTCCAGGTCGGCCTTGATCAGCTCGAAGATGTCCTGCGGGGCAGGCATGTACGGGCGGGTGACCTCGGTCGGGTAGCAGAACTCGATGTTCAGGTTGCTCTCGCCGGCGGAGGCGAGGAGCTGCTTGGCCTTGGCCGTGTCGAACGGGAACTTCTTCACGTTCTCGGACCAGCCGGCGACCGTGTCGGGCATGAACTGGGTCGCGACCTTGCCGCCCGCGGGCAGCTGGGTCTTGACGATGTTCTCGCGGTCCATGGCGTGGGCGATGGCCTGGCGGACCTCGGGCTTCTTCAGCGCCGGGTTCTTCTCCTGCGACATGCCGACGTACAGCAGGTTGAAGACGTCACGGGTCGGGACCTCGAAGCCGGCCGCCTCGAGCGTCTTGATGTCGGCGGGCGCGACCAGGTCGTAGCCGTCGATGTCACCGGCCTGCAGCGCCTGACGGCGGCCGCTCTCGGTGTCGATGGTGCGGAAGACCAGGTTCTTGACCTTGGCCTTCTCGCCCCAGTAGTCGTCGAAGCGGGTCAGGCTGACTTCCTTGTTGCCCTTGTTCCACTTCGTGATCTTGTACGGGCCGGTGCCGGCGACCATGCCGGCCTCCTGGCTGTACTTCGGGTACGTGATGGCGTCGCCCTTGGCGGTCGCCTCCTGCTTCGCGTACTCCTTGAGCGCCTTCGGCGAGTGGATCGCGAGGGCCTGCAGGGAGAAGCCGCCCGGAAGGTTGGCGGAGGGCTCGAAGACCTCGATGACGGCCGTGTTCGCGTCCTTGACGGTGCAGGACTTGTAGTTGGCCTTCGGGGTTTCCTTGTCCTCGTTCTTCGCGAACCCGCCCATGATGGTCTGCCAGTAGTAGGAGACCGCGCTGGACTGGTACGTGCCCTTCCAGTTGAACCAGTAGTCGTAGTTCGCGCAGACGGCGGCGGCGTCGAGCTTCTCGCCGTCGTGGAACTTCACGCCCTGGCGGATGCCGAACGTCCAGACCGTGCCCGCAGGGTTGCTGGACCACTTCTCGGCGAGACCGCCGACCAGCTTGCTGCCGCCGGACTCGTGCTCCAGCAGGGCCTCGAAGGCCTGCCGGGTGACGCGGAAGGTCTCGCCGTCGGAGGCGAGAGCCGGGTCGAGGGAGGCCGGGTCACCGGGGGCACCGAACACGAACGTGTCCTTGGCGCCGTCCTTGTCCCCGTCCTTGCCCCGCTCGCTCGCGCAGCCGGTGGCGATGAGGCCGACCGCGAGGGCCGCCGTCAAAGCCCGGGCTGACCGGGACGTGAATATTCGCATGGGTCCACCCCTGGGTCGCCATGTTGGTCGGTCTGACCGGCCGAACGCTACTGGCGAGTGACGCGGCAGAGAACAGTCCGCATAGCGGTGATATCAAGCTGAGACCCGGACAGTTGGCAAATCGGGCGGATGCGGGACAGAGCCGCCGCGTCACCCGCAAGCGGAGCCAAAACCTCAGCTCGGAAAGGGATTTCGCCGCCGGGTTGACAAAGTGGCTGGAAGCACTCAGGCGTGCCGCGCCGGCGGGTAGCCGTATCCCGACTGGTGAGACGCGGCGCCGCCGCCCGCGGCGTGCGCGTCACGGTCGTAGAACGGACGGGCGTGGGCGTGCAGCCACATCGCGACCGGGTCGTACGTGTCGGACATGGCCACCGTGGAGACCGGCAGTCCGTCGGGGACGGCGGCGACGGTCTGGTGCATCATCGCCCGCACGGCCTCGACGGAGGCCGGCGAGGAGTCGTACAGGTCGAGGCCGATCGCCAGGTACGGCGAGCCGAGCGCGGGCTGCACCCAGGCGCGGCGCAGCGAGCGGACGGCGGAGGTGCGGTGCGCGTTCTGCGTGAGCAGGGCGTAGAACTGCGGGATCTCCAGGGCGGGCTCGGAGAGCCGCAGCGGGCCCGCGGGCATCCGGTCCAGGCCGGTGGCGATGCGCCGCAGATCGGCCCAGGGGATGCCGACGCCGCCGCCGGGGGCGTGCGGATTGAGCCAGATGCCCCAGCGGTCGGGGTAGAGGGCGCGGGCGATCTCAAGCCCGGAGACGAGTTCGTGGCCGCGGGTCCAGCCGGAGGCGGCGAGCTCCTGGGCGGAGGTGACGCACGGCGCGTAGCCGTAGCCGTCGACCTCCATGTTGCCGTACTGGGCGTCGGGCGAGCCCGCCGCGCCCTGCCAGAGCAGCATCCGGACCTCGGAGCCGGCGAGGGCGCGCAGCAGCTGCTCGTAGGCGTCGTGGCGCCCGGGTGCCACCTGGCGCAGCATGTGCTCGACCTGTCCGGTCGCGGCGGTGCCTGACGCGCTCACCGTGGGTCCCGCCCCTCTTGTCGTAAGGCTCACTTGAATGGGTTCAGCTGACTGAGTTCAGCTTAAACAGGGGTCCGTCACACGGCGGCGCGCTGGTAGAAGGGGCGCACCTTGTCCAGCATCCAGTCGCCGACCGGGTCCTGGGCCACGTCGAGCAGGATGAGGTTGACCGGCCAGGCGACCTCGACCCGGCCGAGGGCGCGGCCGAGGGCGTCGAGCGGGGCGTTCCGGTCGGCCTCGGGTCCGGTGAGCTCGACGCCGACGAAGAGCGCGGGCTCGGTGCCCTCGACGCTGGCGAGGACACGGCGGGCGACGGCGACGACGCCGGTGGCCTCGAACTCGGCGGAGGCGGCGGCGAGGAAGTCGACCGGGTCGTCCTGCCAGTCGGGCTCGAAGAGCCGCACCCGGCCGCCGCTGGCCGGCCCGTCGAGAGCGGTGCGGCCGGTGCGGCAGAGCTCGGCGACGGCGGGCGGGGGCAGCGGAACGCCGACGGTGCCGCCGGGGTTGACGGCGATGCCGAGCTGCGGCGGCAGACCGCGGGCGAAGTCACGGGCGGGAGCGATCGTGTACGACATGTGCTCGCCGGCGACGGCGAGGAACTGCTGCTCGGAGCTGAAGACGGGCACGTAGGCGGCGCCGTCGATCTCCATGGTGGGCAGGTCCAGGTCACGGCTCTCGGGTCCGCCGCCGTTGGGCAGCGGCACCCAGACGGGGCTGCGCCCGAGCACCTCGACCAGGCGCCCGCCGGCGGAGGGGTTGCCGAGGGAGGCGGCCAGCACTTCCTCGAGCTCGTTGCCCGGCCACGTCACGTCCACGGTCCTCTTCGTCCCCTTCCCGGTCTCCCGGCTCCCGGCGCACCCCGGCTTCCGCACATGGTGCGGTTGGGTCCGTCCGGTCCTGACCCACCGGACGGACCCTAGGCACCCTAATGGCGCAGAGCGGCGTCCGTGACCGAAAAGGGTGCGGAGTGCGTCACGGGAGGTCCCGGAAGGCGATCTTCCGCAGGGCGCCGGCGGCGTCCCGGTCGAGCAGGGTGACCGAGGAGCAGCCCGCCGGCAGGGTGCCGGCCTCGGCGGTGCGGACCAGCCGGGCGACGGCGCGGCGGTGGCGGGCGAAGGCGTACGCGGAGACGCCGCGGCCCCGGTCGCGCTGGCCGGCCCGGGCGGTGTCCGGGTCGACGTCGAGCAGGATCAGGTGCATCGCGGCCCCTCGGCGCCGGGCGTCGCGGGCGAGCCAGCCGCGCACCCAGGACTGGGTGCCGCAGTCGTGGACGATCACCCCGGCGCCGGTGCGCAGGGCGCGGCGCAGGCCCGCGTAGTGGGCGAGGCGGGCGAGCGGGCGGTAGAGCGCGTACGGCAGGAGGCGGGGCAGCCGGGCCTCCCAGCGCTCCCGGGTGTCCTGGGAGTCGATGGCGCGGCCCTCGGCGGCGCGGGCCATCAGGGTGGACTTCCCGGCGCCGGGCAGCCCGGAGACGACCACCACGTCGCCGGTGGCGAAGGTGAGCGCGCGGGGGCTGCGGCCGCCGCGCTCGCGCAGGTCGCGCAGAAGCCGCGCGCGGCGCCTGCTGCGCGCCCGCTCGCGGGTCCGGGCCCGGGCGACCGCCCGCTGGGCCGGTATCCCGGTGTTCGTCGCCGCGGCCGGGACTCCGGTGCGCTGGATCGTCATCGCTTCTCCCCCTGTCGGGTCTCCCCCTGACGGGACTGCGGGACCCCTGCCCACAAAGTGTAAAGAGACGGTAATGCGGCACAAGCGATTTGCCGCGCGGATCGGCCGTGCAATGATGAGCGCGCCACGCGCTCGCCCGAGCGCGCACAACCGCATACCGGCCGCTCGAATCCGCGCGGGAGAGTCCCGGGTCCGCCGGCGCAGTCGCGCCGGGCGCCCCGGGCGCCGAAGGAGCAAGTACCTCCCTTGAATCTCTCAGGCCCCGTACCGCGTGGATGAGGCAGATCTGAAAAGCGGGTCGCCCTGCCGCGTCCCCACCCAAGGTGCAAGCCGATCTCTCGGTGACGAGATGCTCTCGGTGAACCTCTCAGGTTCCATGACAGATGGGGAGGATCGTCCTCACCGTCATGTATGTCGTGCCCCGCACGCCTGGGACCCGGGAGCCACCCCATGAGCACTGCCCCCCGTCTGACCGCCCTCGATGCCCTGCATCGTTCGCTGGGCGCGACCATGACCGACTTCGCCGGCTGGGACATGCCGCTGCGATACGGCAGCGAGCGCGACGAGCACAACGCCGTGCGCACCAAGGCCGGCCTCTTCGACCTCTCCCACATGGGCGAGATCACCGTCACCGGCCCGCAGGCCGTGGAGCTCCTGGACTACGCCCTGGTCGGCAACATCTCGACCGTGGGCATCGGGCGCGCCCGCTACACGATGATCTGCCAGGAGGACGGCGGCATCCTCGACGACCTGATCGTCTACCGCCTGGGCGAGACCGAGGCCGGGTCTTCCGAGTACATGGTCGTCGCCAACGCCTCCAACGCCCAGGTCGTCCTGGACGCCCTGGTGGCCCGCTCCGAAGGCTTCGACGCCGAGGTCCGCGACGACCGCGACGCGTACGCCCTGATCGCCGTCCAGGGCCCGGAGTCCCCCGGCATCCTGAAGCAGCTCACCGACGCCGACCTGGACGGTCTGAAGTACTACGCGGGCCTGCCCGGCACGGTCGCCGGCGTGGACGCGCTGATCGCCCGGACCGGCTACACCGGCGAGGACGGCTTCGAGCTGTTCCTGAAGCCGGCCGACGCCGAGGGCGTGTGGCAGGCGCTGACCGAGGCGGGCAAGGACGCCGGTCTGATCCCCTGCGGTCTGTCCTGCCGTGACACGCTGCGCCTGGAGGCGGGCATGCCGCTGTACGGGCACGAGCTGAACACCTCGCTCACCCCCTTCGACGCGGGCCTCGGCCGGGTCGTGAAGTTCGAGAAGACCACCAACGAGGGCCGCTTCGTCGGCCGCGAGGCGCTGGAGAAGGCCGCCGAGCGCGCCGAGTCCGCCCCGCCGCGCAAGCTGGTCGGCCTGGTCGCCGAGGGCCGCCGGGTGCCGCGCGCCGGCATGTCGGTGGTCGCGAACGGCGAGGTCGTCGGCGAGATCACCTCCGGCGCCCCGTCCCCGACGCTGGCCAAGCCCATCGCCATGGCGTACGTGGACGCGGCCTTCGCCGAGCCCGGCACGGAGGGCGTCGGCGTCGACATCCGCGGCACGCACGAGCCGTACGCGGTCGTGGCGCTGCCGTTCTACAAGCGCCAGAAGTGAGGATGGGGCGACAGCCCTCGCCCCCTCCGGGCGGGACGCCGACGTGACGCATTCGTCTCAGGACGCGTCTCACCCCGCAAGACCCCCGTACATCCGCACTCCCCGCATCCAGGAGAATCAGGTCATGAGCAACCCGCAGAACCTTCGCTACAGCAAGGAGCACGAGTGGCTGTCGGGCGCCGAGGACGGCGTCGCGACGGTCGGCATCACCGAGCACGCGGCCAACGCCCTCGGTGACATCGTCTACGTCCAGCTCCCCGAGGTCGGCGACACGGTCACCGCGGGCGAGTCCTGTGGCGAGCTGGAGTCGACCAAGTCGGTCAGCGAGCTGTACGCCCCCGTGACCGGCGAGGTCGTCGAGGCCAACCAGGACGTCGTGGACGACCCGGAGCTGGTCAACAAGGCGCCGTTCGAGGGTGGCTGGCTGTTCAAGGTGCGCATCGCGGACGAGCCGGAGGACCTGCTCTCCGCCGACGAGTACACCGCCTTCATCGCAGGCTGACCGAGACCCCGTAGGGATCGATTCATGTCGCTTCTGAACACCCCTCTCCACGAGCTGGACCCGGACGTCGCCGCCGCCGTCGACGCCGAGCTCCGCCGTCAGCAGTCCACCCTCGAGATGATCGCCTCGGAGAACTTCGCTCCGGTCGCGGTCATGGAGGCCCAGGGCTCCGTCCTCACCAACAAGTACGCCGAGGGCTACCCGGGCCGCCGCTACTACGGCGGCTGCGAGCACGTCGACGTGGCCGAGCAGATCGCGATCGACCGGATCAAGGACCTGTTCGGCGCCGAGTACGCCAACGTGCAGCCGCACTCCGGCGCCTCCGCCAACCAGGCCGCGCTGTTCGCCATCGCCCAGCCCGGCGACACGATCCTCGGTCTCGACCTGGCGCACGGCGGCCACCTCACCCACGGCATGCGCCTGAACTTCTCGGGCAAGCAGTTCAACGTGGTCGCGTACCACGTGGACGAGAACGGCCTGGTCGACATGGCCGAGGTCGAGCGCCTCGCCAAGGAGCACCGCCCGAAGGTGATCATCGCCGGCTGGTCGGCGTACCCGCGTCAGCTCGACTTCGCCGAGTTCCGCCGGATCGCCGACGAGGTCGAGGCCTACCTGTGGGTCGACATGGCCCACTTCGCGGGCCTGGTCGCCGCCGGTCTGCACCCGAACCCGGTCGAGTACGCGGACGTGGTGACCTCCACCACGCACAAGACGCTCGGCGGCCCGCGCGGCGGCATCATCCTGGCGAAGAAGGAGTTCGCGAAGAAGCTGAACTCCTCGGTCTTCCCCGGCTTCCAGGGCGGCCCGCTGGAGCACGTGATCGCGGCCAAGGCCGTCTCCTTCAAGGTCGCGGCCTCGGAGGAGTTCAAGGAGCGCCAGCAGCGCACCCTGGACGGCGCCCGGATCATCGCCGAGCGCCTGGTCCAGGACGACGTCAAGGAGCACGGCGTGTCCGTGCTGTCCGGCGGCACCGACGTGCACCTGCTCCTGGTCGACCTGCGCGACAGCGAGCTGGACGGCCAGCAGGCCGAGGACCGGCTGCACGAGGTGGGCATCACGGTCAACCGGAACGCCGTTCCGAACGACCCGCGCCCGCCGATGGTCACCTCCGGCCTGCGCATCGGCACGCCGGCCCTCGCCACCCGCGGCTTCCAGGCCGAGGACTTCCGCGAGGTCGCCGACGTCATCGCCGAGACGCTGAAGCCCGGCTTCGACGCCGAGGCACTGAAGGCCCGGGTGACCGCGCTTGCGGAGAAGCACCCGCTGTACCCCGGCCTGAAGTAATTTCGTACGATTTAGTTCCGGCTTCGTTCGTACGAAACCTCCGGGGCACCGCGCACACTGGAAGGTGAGCGCGGTGCCCCGGCCCATGCTGAGCGTTTCTGCACCACCCCGGCAGACAACGGCGTCTAGCCCCCACAAGGAGTCCCCCGTGGCCATCTCGGTCTTCGACCTGTTCTCGATCGGCATCGGCCCGTCGAGCTCCCACACGGTGGGCCCGATGCGCGCGGCCCGCATGTTCGCCCGCCGGCTGAAGAACGAGGGGCTGCTCGCCCACACCGCGTCGATACGGGCGGAGCTGTACGGCTCGCTGGGCGCGACCGGCCACGGCCACGGCACCCCGAAGGCGGTGCTGCTCGGTCTGGAGGGCAACTCGCCGCGCACGGTGAACGTGGAGACCGCCGACGACGAGTTCGAGCGGATCAAGGCGAGCGGGCGGATCAGCCTGCTCGGCGTGCACGAGATCCCGTTCTCCTTCGACGACGACCTGATCCTGCACCGCCGCAAGGCGCTGCCGTACCACGCCAACGGCATGACGGTCTTCGCGTATGACGCCGAGGGCGCGCTGATCCTGGAGAAGACGTACTACTCGGTCGGCGGCGGCTTCGTCGTGGACGAGGACGCGGTCGCGGGCGAGAACCCGATCATCCCGGACGACACCGTCCTGAAGTACCCCTTCCGCACCGGCGACGAGCTGCTCCGCCTCACCAAGGAGACCGGTCTGTCGATCTCCTCGCTGATGCTGGAGAACGAGAAGGCCTGGCGCACCGAGGACGAGATCCGCACCGGCCTCCTGGAGATCTGGCGGGTCATGCAGGCCTGCGTCTCGCGCGGCATGTCCCGCGAGGGCATCCTGCCCGGCGGCCTGAAGGTCCGCCGCCGCGCCTCGACCCTGGCCCGCAAGCTGCGCTCCGAGGGCGACCCGACCACGCACGCGATGGAGTGGATCACCCTCTACGCGATGGCGGTGAACGAGGAGAACGCGGCGGGCGGCCGCGTGGTCACCGCCCCGACGAACGGCGCGGCCGGCATCATCCCGGCGGTCCTGCACTACTACATGAACTTCGGTGCGGGTGGGTCCTCCCCGGAGGAGAAGGAAGACGGCGTGGTCCGCTTCCTGCTCGCCGCCGGCGCCATCGGCATGCTCTTCAAGGAGAACGCCTCCATCTCCGGCGCCGAGGTCGGCTGCCAGGGCGAGGTCGGCTCCGCCTGCTCCATGGCGGCGGGCGCGCTCGCCGAGGTCCTGGGGGGCTCCCCCGAGCAGGTCGAGAACGCCGCCGAGATCGGCATGGAGCACAACCTGGGCCTGACCTGCGACCCGGTCGGCGGCCTGGTCCAGATCCCCTGCATCGAGCGCAACGGCATGGCCTCGGTCAAGGCCGTCACGGCGGCGAAGATGTCGATGCGCGGCGACGGCAGCCACCTGGTCTCCCTCGACAAGGTCATCAAGACCATGAAGGAGACCGGCGCGGACATGTCCGTCAAGTACAAGGAGACGGCGCGCGGCGGTCTCGCCGTGAACATCATCGAGTGCTGAGCCCGCCGCCGCGGCCCGTCAGGGCAGCAGCCAGTGCGGGTCCGGGACCACGGTGAGCAGTGCGGAGACCAGGACCACGAGGCCCAGGACGCCCAGCTCGACCCGGGCCGGCGGGCGGGCGTCGGCGCCGCGCAGCATCCGGCGGCGGGCGGTCAGGGCGAGCAGCGCGATGAGCCCGAAGAGCCCGAGCTTGACCAGCAGGACCCTGCCGTACGCGGTGCTGAGCACCCCGTCGAGCGGGAGCCGGCGCAGGGTGGAGACGGTCCCGGTGGCGCAGAGGGCCGCGAAGAGCCAGACGGCCATCCGCGCGTACCGCATCAGCACGTCCCGGCTGTACGTGCCGCGCAGCCGCATGGTGCGCAGCACGTACAGGAGGCTGCCGCACCAGAGGGAGGCGGCGGTCAGATGGACGACGGTGAGGCTGACGCCGATCGCCGGGGTGTACGCCTCGGGGTGGGCGCGCATCGCCTCGGCGCCGACGGCCACGGCGAGCGGTCCGAGGGCCAGGGCCGGGCGGCGGGTGGCGGCGCACAGCGCGGCGAGCGCGAGCGCGTTGGCGGTGACGAGGAGGAGCCGGCCCTCGCGGAGCCCGTAGACCGTGGAGAGGCTGAGGCCGCTGAGCCGGCCGAGGAGCACGAGCATGCCCGCGGAGGCGGCGGCGCCGGTCGCGGCGGCCGGGACGGACCAGCGGCGGGGCAGCGGGCCTTCGCCGGCGAGCCGGACGCCGGCGAGCTCGCCGATCTGGACGGCGAGCGCGGTGAGGACGAGGAGCCGCAGCAGCGTGATGGTCCCGGCGGCGGGGATCTCCAGCTCGCCGGTGCCCGTCTGGGCGAGCGAGACGCCGAGCAGGGCGACGGTGAGGACGCCGACTAAGGCGAGGACGGCTGCCGTCAGTCGGATCGGGGTGCCGAGGGGTCCGGGGAGGCTCACCGGACGATCGTCACCGGGGGCCGGACGGGCGGCAACTCGCGTACGTACGCATGGTCGTACGGAACCGCCCGCCCGCGCCCCGGGACGGGTCAGGACCTGGCTCAGGCCTTGCCGAGGTGGGCCCAGAACTCCTCGAAGGAGAGCTTGCCGTCGCCGTTGTCGTCGCGCTGCTTGATGAGCGCCTCGGCGACCGTCTCGGTCGTGTAGAAGTCGCCCATCTCGGCCATGACGTGCTTGTACTCGGCGGCCGTGATGAAGCCGTCCCCGTCCACGTCGAACTTGTTGAATGCCGTACGTGCCGACTCGATGTCCGCCACTGTTTTCCGCCCCTTCATGGTGCTTGATGTCGGGGGCCAGATTAGCGGGCGGCCCGGTGTCCGATGATGGGGGCATGAACAGCGACGTGGCGGAGATACTGGCGGCGGCGGCCCGCGGGGAGTTCCCGCCGCCGGACGGCTCGACGACGGTGGTGCCGCAGCCGAGCGGCCGGGACGCGGGGGTGCTGTCCTTCACGGCGCACTCGGTGGTGTTCCTGGACGAGGACCCGGACTGGATCCGGGCGGAGCTCGCCCGGGCCTCGACGGACCCGCTGGTGGCGAGCATGACACCGCGCTTCCTGACGGCGCTCACGGCCCGTACGGGCCGTTCGATGAACACGATCGACCTGCTGACGGTCGCGGACGCGCTGCCCGGCCCGCCGGAGCTCGCGCTCCGGGAGATCCGCGACCAGGACCATCCGCGGGTGGCGCGGGCGCTGAAGTACCGCGACGAGGTACGGGTGTGGGTCACCGACGGCGGTCTGGTGACCCTGGGCCGGGGCGTGGCGGGCCGGGTGGAGGTGGCGATCGAGGTCGACGAGGACGTCCGCCACCGCGGCCTGGGCCGCGCCCTGGCCACGGCCGCCCGCCACCTCACCCCGGACCCGGTGGTGTGGTCCCAGCAGTCCCCCGGCAACGCCCGCAGCGTCCGGGTCTTCCAGGCGTCGGGCTACCGCCCGGTGGGCTCGGAGGCCCTGCTTACGGCAAGCTGAGCGGGGCTCAGCGGAACACGCCCGTGTGGCCGAGGGAGTAGCGGCCCGGCTGGGGGTAGACCGCCAGGCCGTGGGGGCCGCTGCCGACGGGGATGCGGGCGAGCTGCTCGCCGCTCGTCGTGTCGATCGCGTAGACCTCGGAGTCGTAGCGGCCGGAGAGCCACAGCACCTTGCCGTCGGCGGAGACCCCGCCCATGTCGGGGGATCCGCCGTCGGGCAGCTTCCACTTCTTGGTGAGGGCGTTCCTGGTGAAGTCGAAGACCGAGATCGTGCCCTCGCCGCGGTTGGAGACGTACATCTCCTTGGAGTCGCGGGAGACGTAGAGGCCGTGGCAGCCCTTGCCGGTGGGCAGCAGGGTCGGGGTGGTGAACTTCTCTCCGTCGAGCACCCACATGCCGTGGGCCATCATGTCGGCGATGTAGAAGGTCTTGCCGTCCGGGGAGATCTTCACGTCCTGCGGCATGGCGCCCTCGAAGGGCAGTTTCTGCTGGCCGACGACCTCCATCTTCTCGGTGTCGACCTTGAGGAGTTCGCCGGAGAACTCGCAGGAGACGACGAAGTAGCGCCCGTCGGCGGAGAAGTCGGCGTGGTTGACGCCGTAGCAGGTGACCGGGACGGTCTTCCTGCGCTCCATGGTGTGCGGGTCGCGGAAGACCAGCTCGCGGTCGAGCGAGGCCATGACGACGGCGTACCCGCCGTTCGGGGTGAAGTAGAGGTTGTACGGGTCGTGGACCTCGACGGGCTTGCCGGCGACGCCGGTGGCCGGGTCGATGGGGGTGAGGGTGTGGCCGCGGTTGTTGTTGACCCAGAGGGTCTTCAGGTCCCAGGAGGGGACGACGTGCTGCGGCTGGTTGCCGACGGGGATGGTCTCGATGACCTTGTAGGTGGCGGGGTCGATGACGGAGACCGTGTTGGAGTTGGTGTTGGGGACGTAGACCCGGGACGGGAAGCCCTTGACCACCGGGGAGAGCGCGTTCGGGCGGTCGGCGGCGTAGATGTCGTCCGGCTGGAGCAGCGGCGGCATGCCGGGCAGTCCGGCGGGCGCGGCGGCCGGCTTGGGGACGGCGGCCTTGGTGGTGGTGGCGCTGGGGTGCGGGACCGCCGGCCGGGGGCTGCCGCAGGCGGCGAGGCCGAGCAGCAGGGCGGTGGCGGCGAGGACGGTCTTCTTACGGCTCCGGGGAATCGGCATCAGCTCAGCAGCTCCGTGGTCGTGACCGCGGAGAGGCCGCGGTGGTCGAGTTCGGCGAGGAGGAGGGGCAGCGCGGCGACGGTGTCCGGGTAGCCGAAGTGGAGGCTGACCACCGATCCGGCCGTGATCCGTCCGGTGACGTTGGCCACGACGGCCGCCGGTCCGGGCGAGGTGAAGTCGAGGGAGTCGACGTCGTACGAGAGCGTGTGCGGGTAGCCGGCCCGGCGGGCGGCGCGCAGCACGGTCTCGGTGGCGTGCGGGGTACGGGAGGGGCGGAACCAGCTGCCGACGGAGCCGGTGAGGCGGCGCAGCCGGCCGGCGCAGGCGTCGATCTCGGCGAAGGCCTCGTCCTCGGTCATGGCGCCGATGTCGATGTGGCGCTGGGTGTGGTTGCCGAGGTCGTGGCCGCCGTCGAGGATCCGCCGGGCCATCTCGGGGTGCTGGTCGAGCCAGCCGCCGACGGCGAGGACGGTGATCCGGGCGCCGGCCCGCTCGGCGCCGTCGAGGACCGCGCGGGCGATCGCGGGGTCGCCCTGGCCGTGGAAGGTGAGGGCGACGCGGGGCCGGTCGCGGGGCCCGTGGACGATCTCGGCGGGCCGGCCGGGCCAGCGGCGGGGCGCGGGGGCGGGCGCGGCGACGGGTGCGGCGGGCGCGGGTCGCTCGGACCGGGCGGCGGGACGGGGCTCCGTGCCGCAGGCGGTGGCGAGGGCTCCCGCGAGGGCGGTGGCCGCGCCCGCCCGGAGGGCACCGCGGCGGTCGGTCGGCATCACGGAGCCATTTAAAGGGGACTGAGCCCGAAAGGTAACGATTGGGCCGATTCAGGACGTTTGCGAGTCGTGATCAGTCGTCCAGTATGCGGACAGGCCGAGGAAACACCCGATGAACCCCATAGTTATTCATGTTTTGCAAGGTGGGTGCTCTAGGTCACCAATGATTCATCAAGGAATCATTCCAGTTTGTCCGGATCTGACCCGGTAGGGACTTTTGGCGTCGAGGCCACCCTTCTGCCATAGTCGATGACACGACCCCCATTGACCCGGGCCAGGTCGTCGAAGCAGCCGCGGATACACCCCCCCGTCCGCGGCCATCACATGAGAGCCCCCAGCGCGCCCCACCAGGGCCGGACGGGGGCTTTCGTGCGTCAGCGGTCGCTGACCCGCATCTCGAACCAGGTGGTCTTGCCGCGCGGTGCGAGGTCGACGCCCCAGCGGTCGGAGAGCTTGTCGACGAGGAAGAGCCCGCGGCCGCTGACGTCCAGCTCGTGCACCGGCATCAGACAGGGCAGTCCGCGGGAGGGGTCGCGCACCTCGACGCGGATCCAGCCGCGTCGGCGCAGCAGGCGGAGGGCGAAGACCCGGGCGCCGGTGTGGCGGACGGCGTTGCCGACGAGTTCGGAGACGAGCAGCACGGCGTGCTCGGCGATCTGCGGGGTGAGGCCCCAGTGACGCAGTATCACCCACTGGGTGAGCCGGCGGGCGACCGCGGCGGATTCCGGCCGGGACGGCAGCCGGGCGTCCTCCTCGGCGGGATTTCCGTACAAGTGCAGTGCCGCTGCGGCCTGTTCGTCCTCGGCGCCCGGCACCCACCGGGCGGCGGTCGCGCCGCCGCGCTGCCGCGGTTGTTCCGTACCCTCCAGGCCCGCCATGCCCACCATCATGGCGGGACGGGGCCCCGGCGCGGGGCCGTTCCGGGGGATTCGCCCCCTTGGAATCGACAATTCCGCGAGACTGACTCCGGCATATGTCAAAGTCAGCCGGAACGCGGTCGTGAGCGGCCGGATCCGACCGCTCACACCGTGTCGAACGCTCAGACGAACTTGGCCTTGCCCGGGCCCTCTTCGACGAAGCTGCGCATGCCGCGCTCGCGGTCCTCGGTGGCGAACAGGCCCGCGAACCAGGTGCGCTCGACGGCCAGACCGGTGTCGATGTCCGTCTCAAGCCCCTGGTCGATCGCCTCCTTCGCGGCGCGCAGCGCGATGGCCGGGCCCTGGGCGAGCTTGGCGGCCCAGGCGTGGGCCTGCTCGTAGACCTCGGCGGCCGGGACGACGCGGTCCACCAGGCCGAGCTGGAGGGCCTCGTCGGCCTTCACCATGCGGCCGGTGAAGATGAGGTCCTTGGCCTTGGAGGGGCCGATGAGACGGGCGAGGCGCTGGGTGCCGCCGGCGCCCGGGATCAGCCCGAGCAGGATCTCGGGCTGGCCGAGCTTGGCGTTGTCCGCGGCGATCCGGTAGTCGGCGCAGAGCGTCAGCTCGCAGCCGCCGCCCAGCGCGTAGCCGGTGATCGCGGCGACGACCGGCTTGGGGATCCGGGCGATCGCGGTGAAGGAGTCCTGCAGGGCGCGGGACCGCTTGACCATGGCCGCGTGGTCCATGACCTGCATCTCCTTGATGTCCGCGCCGGCCGCGAACACCTTCTCGCCGCCGTAGAGGATCACGGCCCGCACGTCGTCGCGGTCGGTCGCCTCCTGGGCCAGCTCGCGCAGCCGGTCCTGGGTGGCGATGTCCAGGGCGTTCATCGGGGGGCGGTCGAGGCGGATCGTGCCGACGCCTTCGGCGACTTCGAGGTTCACAGTCATGGTCCGAAGGTTAGCCGCCGTTAACGGAGTGGGCCCCGGTGCGGTTGGTCACAACCGCACCGGGGCCCTCGCCGCGAAGGAAAGGTTCTTACGCCTTCCACTCCGACCAGTCCATGTTCCAGCCGTTCAGACCGTTGTCCGGCTGGATCTGCTTGTCCTTCGAGTTCTTCACGACGACCACGTCACCGATGATCGAGCTGTCGTAGAACCAGGCGGCCGGCGTCGAGGAGTCCCCGGCGCCCCGGGCGTCGCGCAGACCGACGCAGCCGTGGCTGACGTTGGACGAGCCGAAGGTCGAGGCGGGGGCCCAGTAGTTGCCGTGCACGAAGGTGCCCGAGGTGGACAGACGCATCGCGTGCGGCACGTCCTTGATGTCGTACTCGCCGCCGAAGCCGACCGTGGCCCCGTTCATGCGGGTCACCTTGTACTTCTCGCTGATGACCATCTGCCCGTTGTACGTCGTCGTGGACGGCGCGCCCGCGGTGATCGGCAGGGTCTTGATGATCTTGCCGTCGCGCTCGACCTTCATGGTCTTCGCGGAGGCGTCCACCGTGGAGACCTGACGGCGTCCGATGGTGAAGGTGAAGGTCTTCTTCTGCTTGCCGTAGACGCCCGGGCGGCCCTCGACGCCGTCCAGGTTGAGCTGCACGGTCACCTTGGTGCCCGCCGCCCAGTACTCCTTCGGCCGGAAGTCGAGGCGGTCGTTGCCGAACCAGTGGCCCTCGATCTCCACCGCGGGCTCAGCCGTCACCTTGATGGCGTGCTCGACGGCCTCCGGGTCGGTGATGCCCCGGGTGAAGTTGATGGACACCGGCATGCCGACGCCGACGGTCTGCCCGTTCTCCGGCGTGTAGTGGCCGATGAAGGTGTTCTTCGGGGTCAGGGTCGAGAAGGTGGTGTCCTTCGCCGACTCACGGCCCTCGGTGTCCTTGGCGATCGCGTGCACCTTGTACTGGGTGCTCGCCGACAGGTGGCCCACCGGCTCCCAGCTGCTGCCGTCGGCGGAGAGCCTGCCCTCCACCGGGTTGCCCTCGGTGTCGGCGACGGTGACCGTGGTCAGCTTGCCCTGCTGGGCCGTCACCTTCAGCGCCCCGCTGGTGGCGACCGCGTCGGCGCCGTCCTTCGGGGCGATCGTCACGACGGCCTGCGAGGCCGCGATCTCCTGCTTGCCGCCGCCTTCGGCGGCGCCGTCCTTGCCTCCGCTCGCACCGGCGCCGGTGTCACCGCCGCCGCAGGCGGTCAGGACGAGGAGCAGCGTCCCCGCCGCCAGGGCCCCCAGGCGGGCGCCGCGGCGCCGTCGTCCGGCGATCGATCCGGATATCGGCTGACCGTTCACTATGGTGTTCTCCCCTCGCACGGCCCCGGCGACGCCCGGGCCCCACCCCCAATGCGCATCCTCCCGCGCACACGGCGTTAATTAATCACACCGCAGGACACGAAAGTTCCTCGTACATGTCACCGTTCAGTCCCAGTTGGCGTGATACGGCGGACGGGGCGCGGGAGCGGCGGGTGCGCGGGAGGGCTCAGCCCAGGGCCGAGCCGGCCTTCCAGCGGCCCCAGTCCAGGTTCCAGCCGCCCAGGCCGTTGTCCGGCGCGACCTGCTTGTCCTTCGAGTTCACCACCTCGACGACGTCGCCGATGAGCGTCCGGTCGAAGAACCAGCCGGCCGGAGTGTCCGCCCCGCCGCCCTTCACGTCCCGCAGGCCCACGCACCCGTGGCTGACGTTGGCCGAGCCGAAGGTGGTGGCGGCGGCCCAGTAGTTGCCGTGCAGGAAGGTGCCCGAGTCGGTCAGCCGGATCGCGTGCGGCACGTCCTTGATGTCGTACTCGCCGCCGAAGCCGACCGTGGCCCCGTTCATCCGCGTCACGTCGTACAGCTCGGTGGCCACCATCTTCCCGTTGTACGTGGTGGTCTTCGGCGCCCCGGCCGTGATCGGCAGCGTGGTGAGCAGCGCGCCGTCCCGGTGGATCTCCATGGTGTGCTTCTCGGCGTCGACCAGGGAGACCTGTGAGCGGCCCACGGTGAACCCGACCGTCCTGCGCTGGATGCCGTACACGCCCGGCGCGCCCTCGACGTCGCGCAGCGCCAGGTCGACGGTGACCTTCGTGCCCGGCCGCCAGTAGGCGGCGGGGCGGAAGTCCAGGCGCTCCTTGCCGAACCAGTGGCCGGCCACCTCCACCGGCGGGTCGGAGGTGACGCGGATGGCCCGCTCGACCTCGGCCCGGTTCTCGATCTCCCGGTTGAAGGAGATCGAGACGATCATCCCCACGCCGACCGTGGAACGGTTCTCCGGTTTGAAGTAGCCGATGAACCGGTGCTCGGGGACGACGGTGGTGAAGGTGGTGTGCCGGGCCGAGCGGCGCCCGTGCCCGTCCAGCGCGACCGCGTCCACGCTGTACTTGGCGGCGAGCGCGAGCCGGGTGTCCGGGCGGGGCCGCCAGCGCAGCCCGTCCGCGGAGATCTCCCCCGCCACCTCGGTGCGCTGGGCGTCCTCCACCTGGACGACCGTCACCCGCTCCAGACGCCCGCTGTCGACCTTCACCTCCACCGGCCCGGCGGCGGGCACCGCGCGGGCCCCGTCCTCGGGGCTGACCCGGATGACGTCGCCGGGTGCCCGCGCCTTCCCCGGGAGTGTCAGGTCGACGCCCCCGCCGCCGTCCCCTCCGGTGCAGCCCGCGAGGCCCACCAGGAGTCCCGTCACCGCGAGGGCGTACCCCGCCCGCTTCAGTACATGTGTCACGCCCGGACCAACGACGGCCACCCTCCAGGGGAAACGTGCGTACGGGTCATGTTGGGAGCGCGCCCGCGCGGGCAGAACAGGTGGGAGAACACGTACGGGGGATCGCCGCCGGGACGCGGCCGTCCCCCGTACGAGAGCCGCGGGAGGCCGGACGGTGTCGAGCGCAGCCGAGCAGGAGGCGGTACGTCAGCATGCCCGCGTGCCGCGGGAGGCGGCGGTGTGGCCGGGCGCGCCCACGCCCCTCGGCGCCCGCTGCCGGGTGGGGCCCGGCGGGGTCGCGGGCACCAACTTCGCGCTGTGGGCGGGCGGGGCGGAGGCCGTGGAGCTGTGTCTGTTCGACGCGGACGGCGTCGAGACGCGGCTGCCGCTCACCGAGCTGACCCACGAGATCTGGCACGGTTTCGTGCCCGGCTTCGGCCCCGGGCAGCGTTACGGCTACCGGGTGCACGGCCGCTGGGACCCGTGGACCGGGGCCCGCTGGAACCCGGCGAAGCTGCTTCTCGACCCGTACGCGCGGGCGGTCGACGGCGCCTTCGCGCTCCCTCCCGAGGTGTACGGGCACGTCCGCGACTGGCCGCAGCAGCATGTCGCCGACACCGTCCGCGACGAGCGGGACTCCGCCCCGTACGTCCCCAAGGGCGTGGTCGTGCAGGACGACGACGACTGGTCGGACGATCGCAGGCCCAAGACCCCCTGGCCGGACTCCGTCCTCTACGAGCTGCACGTCAAGGGCTTCACCGCCCGCCACCCGGGCATCCCCGAGCAGCTGCGCGGCACCTACGCGGGCCTCGCCCACCCGGCGGCCGTCGAGCATCTCGTACGGCTCGGGGTGACGGCCGTCGAGCTGCTGCCGGTGCACCAGTTCGCGCACGAGGACCATCTGCTGCGCCGCGGTCTGACCAACTACTGGGGCTACAACTCGATCGGCTACTTCGCCCCGCACGCCGCCTACTCCTCCTCGGGCACGACCGGTCAGCAGGTCGGCGAGTTCAAGCGGATGGTGCGGGCGCTGCACGCGGCCGGCATCGAGGTCATCCTCGACGTGGTCTACAACCACACCGCCGAGGCCGGCGAGCTCGGCCCCACCCTGTCCCTGAAGGGCATCGACAACCGCGGCTACTACCGGCTCCAGTCGGACGCGCGGCGATACGCCGACTACACCGGCTGCGGCAACACCCTGCACGTCGTGCAGCCGCAGGTGCTGCGGCTCATCACCGACAGCCTGCGCTACTGGGTGACCGAGATGGGCGTGGACGGCTTCCGCTTCGACCTGGCCGCGGCCCTCGCCCGGTCGATGCACGACGTCGACATGCTGTCCCCGTTCCTCGCGGTCATCGCGCAGGACCCGGTCCTCCGCCGGGTGAAGCTGATCGCCGAGCCGTGGGACGTCGGCAACGGCGGCTACCAGGTGGGCGCCTTCCCACCGCTGTGGACGGAGTGGAACGACCGCTACCGGGACGCGGTACGGGACTTCTGGCGCGGCGCGCTGCCGGACGTGCGCGACCTCGGCTACCGGCTCTCCGGCTCCAGCGACCTCTACGCCTGGGGCGGGCGGCGCCCGTACGCCTCGGTCAACTTCGTCACCGCCCACGACGGCTTCACCCTGCGCGACCTGGTCACCTACGAGCGCAAGCACAACGAGGCCAACGGCGAGGGCAACCGGGACGGCACGGACGACAACCGGGCCTGGAACTGCGGGGTGGAGGGCGAGACCGACGACCCGGCGGTCAACGCCCTGCGCCGCCGTCAGACGCGCAACCTGATGACGAGCGTGCTGCTCTCCACCGGTGTGCCGATGCTCGTCGCGGGCGACGAGATGGGCCGCACCCAGGGCGGCAACAACAACGCCTACTGCCAGGACAACGAGATCGGCTGGCTCGACTGGAGCCTGCCGGACGAGCCGGGCCGCGCCGCGCTCCTGGCCCTCACCCGTCGGCTGCTCGCGCTGCGCCACCGCCACCCGGTGCTGCGCCGCCGGGCCTTCTTCTCCGGCCGGCGGGGCGCGGACGGGCTGCGCGACCTGGCCTGGTTCACGGCGGCCGGCACCGAGATGACGGAGCCCGACTGGTACGCCCCGGCCGCCACCCTCGGCCTCTATCTGTCCGGCCGCGACATCCCGGGCCGCGACCCGCGCGGCGAGCGGATCACCGACGACAGCTTCCTCGCCGTCCTGCACGCGGGCCCCGATCCGGTGGACTTCCGGCTGCCGGGCCCGCCGTGGGCGGAGTCGTACGAACTGGTCGTGGACACCGCCCGCGAGGAGCAGTCCGATCCGCCGGGCACGGTGCACCGGGGCGGGGGGGTGCTGGAGGTGGCGGGGCGGTCGGTGGTGCTGTTGCGGGTGGCGGGAGTTCAGGAGAGCCGGACGAAGCAGGTGAAGTCGCCCGCGATCTCGACGTCGGGGCCGGTGTAGGAGGAGCTGCTGGAGCTGCTGCCGGTGGTGAAGTACGTGCCGGCGGGGTGCGCGTCGGCCACCCAGGCGTCCGGCGCGGACCGGAAGGCACTGCGGCAGCGCTCCCTGGCCTTCTTGTCGGCGACGCCGGTCGGGTTCTCCTGGATGGTCTCCTTGATCTTCACCTGGCCGAAGACCCTCAGGTCGGCGTCCTTCCCGCAGGGAACGGTACGCACCAGGGCGAGGCTGACGCCGAGTCCGGTGTCGGAGGAGGCGCAGGCGCCGGGCTTGACCTCGGCGAGCGGGGCGAGGGCCTTCTCGGCGTCCTCCAGCGTGCCGCTCTTCTCCGCCGTCGGGGCGGGGACGGTGGTGCCGCCGTGGCCGGTGAGGGTGTAGTCCGCCTTGAGGGAGGTGACGCCCTTGAGGACACCGCCCTCGTGCATCCACTTCAGGAGGGTCGTGTAGTCGGCGCTCGCGCGGGTGAGCCGGCCCTGCCCGTCGAGGACGACCGTCAGCGAGACGAGCCCGTCGCGGTCGCTGTACATGGCCGCGTCGGCGAGGCTCGCCGGCAGGGCGTCGTTGGCCGTCTGCCACGGGACGCTCAGCTCGTACGTGCGGCTGCCGTCGGCGCCCTTGGCCGGCTGCTTCTCGGCGTCGGCGTTGCGCACCACCTCGGCGAGGGTCCCGCCGAACGGAGCGGCGTCACCGGCCCTCATGAGGATGCCGGCGAAGCGGTCGACCACGTCCATGGACGCCTGCGAGGAGTAGCGCAGCCAGCCCCCCTGCCGGGTGCGGTAGTCGACCTGGTTGCCCTTGACCTCGTACACCTCGGGCACGGGCTTCGCACCGGACCGGCCGCCGAGGTCGGCGACGGCGTCCTCGGGGAAGCGACGCGGGATGTCCAGGACGCGCTCGGCGCGGGCGGTGTCCTTCGCGTAGTCCTGCGTGCCGGTCGTGCGGTCCACGGCCGTGCCCTTGGCCGAGCCGTAGCTGAGCGTCCACGTGAAGGCGGACGAGCCGGCCGCCGTGGTCGCCCGGGAGGCGGCCGACAACTGGTCGTCGAGCCGTACCTCGTACACGGGCGTGCCCGTCGGCTTCGGCGCCTTCGCGTCCGTGGCCGCGGCGCCGCCGGACCGGCAGCCGGCCAGGGCCGCGAGCAGCAGCGGCAGCGCCGCCCATCTGACAGGCACGTTCCTCATGTGTCTCCCCACCCCTTGATCGCCGAGCGGAGATCGTACGGGATGCCGCCGACGGGGCCGGCGGCCGGAAAACCACATGAGGGATGTCAGGGGTGAACCCTAGGCTCGGACCTGATGCCAGAAAAACACGCCCCCGCCAGGGACCGGTCCGCCGTCCGCTCGTTGCTGCGCCTCTGGCCGTACGTACGGCCCGTGCGCGCCCGTCTGTTCACCGCCGCGATCGTCGCGATCGTCGCCTCCTGTCTGTCGCTCGTCATTCCGCTGGTCCTGAAGTGGCTGGTCGACGGGCCGGTCACGGACCGGGACACGACCGGCGTGTGGTTCGGCGCCCTCTACCTGCTGCTGCTCGGCATCGCCGAGGCGCTGCTCTTCGGCCTGCGGCGCTGGCTGGTGGCCCGGCCGCTGGCCGGTGTCGAGGCGCGCATGCGGGACGCGCTCTACCGGCGGCTCCAGCGCCTCCCGATCGCCTTCCACGACCGCTGGGCCTCCGGCCAGCTGCTCTCGCGCGGCACCACGGACCTGATGCTGGTCCGGCTGTTCCTGGCCTTCCCGCTGACCTTCCTGCTGGTCAACGGGGTGACGATCCTGGTCGGTTACGCGGTGCTGCTCGCCCAGGACTGGACGCTGGGCCTGGTGCTGCTCACCCCGGTGGCGCCGATGGTGATCCTCTGCTCGCTCTTCGAGCGGAAGTACGCGGTGGTGGCGCGGCGGGCGCAGGACCAGGTGGGCGATCTGACGACGGTGGTCGAGGAGAGCGTCCTCGGCATCCGCGTCGTCAAGGGCTTCGGCCGCCACCGCAGCCAGGCGGAGGCCTTCCGGGCCCTGGCCGAACGGCTGCGGGGCACGGAACTGGCCAAGGCCCGGCTGCTCGCCGGGATCTGGGCGCTCATCACCTTCCTGCCGGAGCTCGCGGTGGGCGCGGCCCTGGTGCTCGGCACCGTGCAGGTCGCGAACGGCGAGCTGTCGGCGGGCACCCTGGTGGCCTTCCTGTCGACGGCGCTGGCGCTGCGCTGGCCGGTGGAGTCGATCGGCTTCCTGCTCGCGATGAGCCAGGAGGCGGCGACCGCGGCGGAACGGTACTTCGAGGTGATGGACGCGGCGGTGGAGACGGATGCGGTGGAGGGCGCCGATGCGCCTGGAGCCGGGACCGAGTCCCTCGCCGACGGGGTGCGGTTCGAGAACGTCGCCTTCCGTTTTCCCGACGCGCCGGCGGACGCGCCGCCCGTGCTCGACGGGATCGACCTGCACGTACGGCCCGGCGAGACGCTGGCGCTCGTCGGCGCCACCGGCAGCGGCAAGACCACGCTCACCGCACTCGTACCGCGCCTGCACGAGCACACCGGCGGGCGGATCCTGCTCGACGGCGAGGACATCACGCTCATGCCGCGCGACCGGCTGAGGTCGCTGGTGTCGATGGCCTTCGAGGACCCCACCCTCTTCTCGGCGAGCATCGGCGAGAACGTCCTGATGGGCGCGGGACCGGACGCGGGCGAGCCGGAGCTGCGGCGCGCGCTGGCCGTCGCCCAGGCCGAGGGCTTCGTGGACCGGCTGCCCGACGGCACCGCGACCCAGGTCGGCGAGCAGGGCCTGAGCCTGTCCGGCGGGCAGCGCCAGCGCCTCGCGCTGGCCCGCGCGGTGGTCGGCCGCCCGCGCTTCCTGGTCCTGGACGACCCGCTCTCCGCACTCGACGTGCACACCGAGGCCCGGGTCGAGGCGGCGCTGCGGGAGGTGCTGCGCGACACCACCGCCCTGGTGGTGGCGCACCGCCCGTCGACGGTGCTGCTCGCGGACCGGGTGGCGCTGCTGTCCGGTGGCCGGATCACGGCGGTGGGCACGCATCAGGAACTGCTGCGGGAGAGCGCGGAGTACGCCTGGCTGATGTCGGGCGCGGGCGACGAGAACCAGGGGGAACGATGACGAACACCGAGTCGGCGGCGGCCACGGAGCCGAAGAGGGACGCCGCGCCCGCTCCCGATCCCTTCGACCAGGACGACCTGCCCGCCGCGCCCGGTGCGACCGGCCGGCTGCTGCGCTCGCTGCTCTCCGCGCACCGGGCGCGGGTGGTGGTCGCGGCCCTGGTGCTGCTCGTGCAGCAGGCCGCGCTGCAGGCGGGCCCGCTCCTGGTGGCGTACGCGATCGACCGGGGCGTGCCGGCCTTCCGGGACGGGAACCACGCCCCGCTGATCGCGGTGGCGCTCGGCTATCTCGTGTGTGCGGCGGGCAGCGGCCTGCTGCAGTACGCGTTCGTGCGCGCGGCGGCCCGGATCAACCAGGACGTGCTGCTCGACCTGCGCGGACGGATCTTCCGGCACGCGCAGGTGCTCAGCGTGGACTTCCACGAGCGCTACACCTCCGGCCGGCTGATCTCCCGGTCGACCACCGATGTCGAGTCGCTGCGCGAGCTGCTCTCCGAGGGCCTGCAGGAACTCATCGGCGTCGTCCTGTCCTTCGTCTCGATCTCGCTGATGCTGCTCTGGCTGGACCTGGGCATCGGCGCGGTGGCGGTGGCCTCGTTCGGGCCGCTGTATCTGCTCGTCCAGCGGTACCGGCGGCGTACGGCGGTGGTGTTCGCGGTGCGGTCGACGGCGATCGCCGGGGTGATCGTGAAGTTCGCGGAGACGATGAACGGCATCCGGCCGGTACGGGCGTTCCGCCGGGAGCGGGCCAACGACGTGGAGTTCGGCGCCCTCAACGACCGGCACGAGCGCAGCAACGGCGACGCGATCCTGGAGATGGCGCGCTATGTCGTCGGCTCGCGGCTCGTCGCCAACACGGCGGTGGCCGGCATGTGTCTGTGGGGCGCGCTGCGGGTCGTGGACGGCTCGCTCGAACTGGGTGTGCTGGCCGCCGCGGTGCTGTACGTCCGGCGGCTCTACGACCCGATCGACCGGCTCGGGATGTTCCTCAACTCGTACGAGTCGGCGGCGGCCTCGCTCGCCAAGATCGCGGGCCTGCTCGCGCAGGAGCCGGGCGTCCCGGAGACGGCGACCCCGCGCCCGCTGCCGGAGCGGACCGGGTCGCCGGGGCGGGAGGTCGTCTTCGAGGGCGTCCGCTTCGCGTACCGGACGGGCGGCGAGGTGCTGCCGCGCTTCGACCTGACGATCCCGGCCGGGCAGACGGTCGCGGTGGTCGGCGCGACCGGCGCGGGCAAGTCGACGCTCGCGAAGCTGCTCGCCCGCTTCTACGACCCGACGGACGGGCGGGTCCTGCTCGACGGGGTCGACCTGCGGGACCTGGCGACTCCGGAACTGCGGCGCGGGGTGGTGATGGTGACGCAGGAGGCGTTCCTGTTCTCCGGGACGGTCGCCGAGAACATCGCGATCGGGCGGCCGGACGCGAGCCGCGAGGAGATCGAGCAGGCGGCGAAGGCGATCGGCGCCCATGACTTCATCGCGGGCCTCCCGGACGGCTACGACACGGACGTCCGCAAGCGCGGCGGCCGTATCTCGGCCGGTCAGCGCCAGTTGGTGGCCTTCGCCCGCGCGCTCCTCGCCGACCCGGCGGTCCTCATCCTCGACGAGGCGACCAGTTCCCTCGACGTCCCCGGCGAGCGCGCCGTCCAGCGCGCCATGGACACCGTCCTCGCCGGCCGCACCGCCGTGGTCATCGCCCACCGCCTCTCCACGGTCGAGGTCGCCGACCGCGTCCTGGTCATGGACGCGGGCCACATCGCCGAGGACGGCACCCCCGCCGCCCTGGTCCACGGCGACGGCCACTACGCGGGCCTGCACCGCGCGTGGCGGGACAGCCTGGTGGGCTGACGGGGGGGCGGCGCCCCGAGCCGTCCCCGCGCGGCGCGGCGGCCGTCGGACCGGCCGACGCGGAGGGGCTCGGCGCGCTGAGGGGCGCGCGCCGGCTGCGCGGGGTGTACGGTCCACGCCGATGACGGCGGGGGCCGCACCGCCATCTGGCGATCTTCGCGTATGTCCAAGGAGTGGGAACGGCCGACGACTTGGAGGAGCGGGCGGGGCAGGAGACGGGCCTGTCGGGCGACGAGCGGAGGGAAACGAACGAGCCACGGCTCGACGCGATCCGGTCGGCCGGTTCCTACCCTCTCCTGAAGGCCCTGACAGAGGAGGGCGGGTTCGTTCTCGGCCTGGAGTCGCTCTTCGAATTCGGCCTCAGGAGAACGCTGGACGGCATCGCCGTCATGATCGGCGAAACGTTCGCTTAACGAACACCCCCCTTCGGCCATCGGACGAATTCCGGCCAACTTGTTGACGCGCTCCTGACAGGCACTGTCCATACCTGCCACTCTCTCCCCGGCTCTTCGCAAACACGTTCAGCCGTTCACCCGCATGTGCTCCACAGCTCTGCTTGCTCTGCCCGGCCGTCCCCACCCAGCCGGCCGGTACCCCCCTCGCAAAAGGAGTCTGCGTGAGATCCACGCCCAGCCGTCGCGCCACCGCGACCGGCGCTCTGATCGCTGCCGCCGCCATGATCGCCGTAGGCGTCCAGACCGGCACCGCCACCGCCGACCAGCTCGGCGCCGCGCCCCAGGCCCCGGCCGCCGGCAAGGCCGACCCCGGCAAGCTGCCGGCCGACCTCTCCCCGGCCGAGCGCGCCGCGCTGATCAAGGCCGCCCAGGCCGACACGGCCGCCACCGCCCAGCGGCTCGGCCTCGGCGCCCAGGAGAAGCTGGTCGTCCGCGACGTGGTCCAGAGCGTCGACGGCACGACCTACACGCGCTACGAGCGCACCTTCCAGGGCCTGCCGGTGCTCGGCGGCGACCTCGTCGTCGAGGAGACCAAGGCCGGCGCGACCGCCTCGGTCACCAAGGCCACCCGCGCGGACATCACCAAGGTCGACGTCGCCGCCGCGACCGTCGCCCCGGCCGCCGCCGAGCAGCAGGCGATCGGCCGCGCCAACGCCGAGGGCGCCAAGTCCACCAAGGCGGACCGCGCCCCGCGCAAGGTCGTCTGGGCCGCGAACGGCACGCCCGTCCTCGCGTACGAGACCGTCGTCGGCGGCCTCCAGCACGACGGCACCCCGAACGAGCTGCACGTCGTCACGGACGCCAGGTCCGGTGCCAAGCTCTACGAGTGGCAGGCCATCGAGACCGGCATCGGCAACACGATGTACAGCGGCCAGGTGACCCTCGGCACCGCGCCCTCGTACTCGCTGACCGACACCGCGCGCGGCAACCACAAGACGTACAACCTCAACGGCGGTACGTCGGGCACCGGCACGCTGTTCACCAACAGCACCGACACCTGGGGCAACGGCCTGCCCTCCAACAAGGAGACGGCCGGCGCCGACGCCCACTACGGCGCCGCGCTCACCTGGGACTACTACAAGAGCGTGCACGGCCGCAACGGCATCCGCGGCGACGGCGTCGGCGCGTACTCCCGGGTCCACTACGGCAACGCGTACGTCAACGCCTTCTGGTCCGACTCCTGCTTCTGCATGACGTACGGCGACGGCACCAACAACAGCAAGCCGCTGACGTCCATCGACGTGGCCGCGCACGAGATGACGCACGGCGTCACCTCCAACACCGCGGGCCTGGTCTACAGCGGTGAGTCCGGCGGCCTCAACGAGGCCACCTCGGACATCTTCGCGGCGGCCGTCGAGTTCTACGCCAACAACGCCAACGACCCGGGCGACTACCTCGTCGGCGAGAAGATCGACATCCGCGGCAACGGCACCCCGCTGCGCTACATGGACAAGCCGAGCAAGGACGGCTCGTCCAAGGACGCGTGGTACTCGGGCATCGGCTCCATCGACGTCCACTACTCCTCGGGCCCGGCGAACCACTTCTTCTACCTGCTCTCCGAGGGCAGCGGCGCCAAGACCGTCAACGGCGTGAACTACGACTCGCCGACCTCCGACGGCCTGCCGGTCACCGGCATCGGCATCGCCAAGGCCCGGATGATCTGGTTCAAGGCGCTCACCACCAAGTTCACCTCGAACACCAACTACGCCGGTGCCCGCACCGGTACGGTCGCCGCCGCCACCGAGCTCTACGGGGCCGGCAGCGCCGAGGTCACGGCCGTCGAGAACGCCTGGGCCGGCGTCAACGTCGGCTCCCGCCCCGGCGGCGGCGGTGGCGGCACGGTGTTCACCAACGACACCAACGTCAACATCCCGGACTCCCCCGGCGCCGCGGTGACCTCCTCGATCAGCGTCACGGGCATCAGCGGCAACGCGCCCAGCAACCTCGCCGTCGGCGTGGACATCGTCCACACCTGGATCGGTGACCTGGTCGTCGACCTCATCGCCCCCGACGGCACGGTCTACAACCTGCACAACCGGACCGGCAGCAGCGCGGACAACATCCAGCAGACCTACACCGTGAACGCCTCCTCCGAGGTCGCCAACGGCACCTGGAAGCTCCGCGTCCAGGACAAGGCCGGGGCCGACACCGGCTACATCAACAGCTTCAAGCTGACCTTCCCGTAAGGGAGGCACACGAAGGGCCCCGGGGCGGATGCGCCCCGGGGCCCTTCGGCGTTCGCGAAGCCCCCTCAGCGCATCAGCACCCCCGCCCCCTCCCCCGTCGTCTCCGCCGGGAGGGCCGCCAGGCCCAGTTCCGCCGGGTGGGTGAGCAGCGGGTGGGAGGGGAGGACGCGGACCGTGCAGCCGAAGGGGCCCGTGCGGTCCAGGGAGAGGGTGCCCGCGTACGGGAGGCGGCCCTCCAGGTCCGGGCCGCCCGCGGGCTTGAGGACGCCGGTGCGGGGGTCGAGCAGGCGGTCGTCGGCGTCGACGCGGCCGGTGACCACCTGGACCTCGACGTCGTCGGGGCCGAGCTCGCCGAGCGACACCCGGACCCGGACCGCCGGGGTCGCGCCCAGCTCCGCGTCCCGCAGGTCGTCGCCGACCTCCACGTGGTCGACCGAGACCTTCGGCCAGGCGGCCCGTACGCGGGCCTTCCAGGCGGCGAGTTCGCGGGCCGGGGCCGGGCCGAGGGCCCGGTGGGCGTCGGCCGCCGGGACGTAGAGCCGCTCCACGTACTCCTGGACCATGCGGTCGGCGAGCACCCTGGGGCCGAGGTCGGTGAGGGTGCGGCGGACCATCGCGGTCCAGCCGGCCGGCACCCCGTCCGCGCCCCGGTCGTAGAAGCGGGGCGCGACCCGGCGCTCGATCAGCTCGTACAGCGCGGCGGCCTCCAGGTCGTCGCGGCGCTCCTCGTCGAGCGCGGCGGCGCCGTCGGCGGTGGGGATGGCCCAGCCGAAGTCCGGCTCGAACCACTCGTCCCACCAGCCGTCCAGGACCGAGAGGTTGAGGCAGCCGTTGAGCGCGGCCTTCATCCCGCTGGTGCCGCAGGCCTCCAGGGGGCGCAGCGGGTTGTTCAGCCACACGTCGCAGCCCGGGTAGAGGCCGCGGGCCATGCCCATGCCGTAGTCGGGCAGGAAGACGATCCGGTGCCGCACCCGAGGATCGTCGGCGAACCGCACCAGCTCCTGCACCAGCTTCTTGCCGCCGTCGTCGGCCGGGTGCGCCTTGCCCGCGACGACCAGCTGCACCGGCCGCTCGGGGTGCAGCAGCAGCGCCCGCAGCCGGTCCTTGTCGCGCAGCATCAGGGTGAGGCGCTTGTACGAGGGGACCCGGCGGGCGAAGCCGATGGTGAGCACGTCGGGGTCGAGGACCGAGTCGGTCCAGCCGAGTTCGGCGGCGGCCGCACCGCGCTGCCGCCAGGAGGCCCGCAGCCGCTGCCGTACGTCGAGCACGAGCCGTTCGCGCAGGGTGCGGCGCAGCTCCCACAGCTCGCCGTCGGAGGCGTCGGGGGCGAGCCCGGCGACCTCGGGGGCGGTCCAGGTGGGGGCGTGCACGCCGTTGGTGACGGAGGTGAGCGGGACCTCGTCGGCGTCGAAGCCGGGCCACAGCCCGGCGAACATGGCGCGGCTGACGGCGCCGTGCAGGGTGGACACGCCGTTGGCGCGGCGGGCCAGGCGCAGGCCCATGGCGGCCATGTTGAAGACGCCGGGGTCGCCGCCGAGCGGGGTCTCGTCGCCGAGGGCGAGGATCCGGCCGGTGTCGACGCCGGGCAGCGCGCCGTCCTCGCCGAGGTGGCGGGCGACCAGGGTGCGGTCGAAGCGGTCGATGCCGGCGGGCACGGGCGTGTGGGTGGTGAACACGGTCCCGGCGCGGACGGCCTCCAGGGCGGCGTCGAAGTCGAGCCCGGGCCGCCCGTCCGCCGCCGGTTCGGCCAGTTCGCGGATGCGTTCCAGGCCGAGGAAGCCGGCGTGGCCCTCGTTGGTGTGGAAGACCTCGGGCGCGGGGGCGCCGGTGAGCCTGCTGTACGTACGGAGGGCGCGGACGCCGCCGATGCCGAGCAGCATCTCCTGGAGCAGCCGGTGCTCGCTGCCGCCGCCGTACAGCCGGTCGGTGACCTCGCGTTCGCCGGGGGCGTTCTCCTCGACGTCCGAGTCGAGCATGAGGAGCGGGACCCGGCCGACCCGGGCGATCCAGATGTGGGCGTGCAGACTGCGCCCGCCGGGCAGGGCGAGGGTGACCCGGGCGGGGGTGCCGTCGGGCTCGCGCAGCAGGGAGAGTGGGAGTTCGCCCGGGTCGAGTACCGGATAGTGCTCCTGCTGCCAGCCGTCGCGGGAGAGCGACTGCCGGAAGTAGCCGTGCCGGTAGAGCAGTCCGACGGCGATCAGCGGCACACCGAGGTCGCTGGCGGCCTTGAGGTGGTCGCCGGCCAGGATGCCGAGGCCGCCGGAGTACTGCGGGAGGGCGGCGGTGACGCCGAACTCGGGCGAGAAGTAGCCGATCGAGGCGGGCAGGTCGCCGGGCTGCCGCTGGTACCAGCGGGGTTCGGTCAGATAGCGGTCCAGGTCCTCGGCGGCCGTCCGCAGCCGGGCCAGGAAGTCCGGGTCGGCGGCGAGCGCGGCGAGCCGCCCGGAGTCGATGGCGCCGAGCGCGCGGACGGGGTCGCCGTCGGCGGCGCGGACCCCTTCGGGGTCCGCGGACTCGAAGAGCGCGCGGGTGGGGTCGTGCCAGGACCAGCGCAGGTTGCCCGCCAGGTCGGCGAGCGGTCGAAGGGTGTCGGGGAGGACGGGACGCACGGTGAATCGACGGATTGCCTTCACGTGTTCCACCTTCGCAGGAGGTGACGGAGCGGAGCGGAAGCACCACGCTGTGCGCCCGCCGTGTTCCGTGCCGTGTCGCGTGACCGGACGCTAGGGCACGTGGGGCGGCGCGCGCCACGGCGCGCGAAGGAGGCACGGCGGCGCGGCGATGAGTTTCCGCGTCCCGGGCGGTCTCATCATCGTCACGACATCCATGGCCCGGCCCGGAAGGAACACCACCCCATGGCACGGCAACTGCTGAAGGTCCAGAACTTCAACGTCTCGCTCGACGGCGTCGCGGCCGGCGAGGACCAGTCCCTTGAGCACCCGTTCGGCAGCCACCTCGACCCGGCGCGGATCTTCGCCTGGTGCGGGGCGACGGCGAGCTGGCCGACCCGCACCGAGGAGGGCGGCAGCCGGGGTCTGGACGACTACCTGGTCCGGGACTTCTCGCACAACATCGGCGCCGAGATCATGGGCCGCAACAAGTTCGGCCCGCAGCGCGGTCCGTGGCAGGACCTTCGGTGGCAGGGCTGGTGGGGCGACGAGCCGCCGTTCCACACCCCGGTGTTCGTGCTGACCCACCACCCGCGGCCCTCGTTCACGCTCTCCGACACCACCTTCCACTTCGTGGACGCCGATCCGGCCGCGGCCCTGGAGATGGCCAAGGAGGCGGCGGGCGGGAAGGACGTGCGGCTCGGCGGCGGGGTCACCACGATCCGCGAGTTC
The DNA here is from genome assembly GCF_040681095.1 of Streptomyces sp. NPDC051909. Taxonomy (NCBI): domain Bacteria; kingdom Bacillati; phylum Actinomycetota; class Actinomycetes; order Kitasatosporales; family Streptomycetaceae; genus Streptomyces; species Streptomyces sp. NPDC051909. The sequence goes on from NZ_JBFAYA010000002.1 coordinate 176,121, forward strand.
CTGGCCGCCGGCCTGGTCGACACCCTGCACGTGGCGGTCTCCCCCGTGAAGCTGGGCTCCGGCCTGCGGCTGTGGGACTCGCCCGAGGAGCTGACCGACCGTTACCACCTCGACGTGGTGCCGAGCCCGAGCGGGGTCACCCACCACCTGTTCTGGCGGAAGTGACCCGGCGGGATCCGCCGAGAACAGCGAACCGGAACCGGCTCCGTCCCCCAAGGACGGGGCCGGTTCTCTGTCGGGGCCGCGTTCTTGTCCGGGAGATGTTCTTGTCGTTGGCGACCCTACGTCCTAGTAGTTAACAAAGCGCCGGATTGCCCACCCGAATTCGGGGGGAAGGCTCCTCCTCGTACCCCGTCGTACTCCTCCGAGACCCGCCATCCGAGTGAACGCGCACCGGCGCGGCCATGCCCTCAACTCCCCGGCCGTCGACGGAGCTAGAAAGAGCGCACACCACCCGCACCCTCGCGAACCGTCAGGTGATGCCGTGAATCCGCTCATGGGACGCATTCCCGTCCTGGACGTCAGCCCTCTGGTCGACTGTGGCCGCCGCCCCGCGAAGGCGGTGGTGGGCGAGACCTTCGAGGTCACGGCCACCGTCTTCCGCGAGGGCCACGACGCCGTCGCCGCCAATGTCGTGCTGCGCGGCCCGTCCGGGCGGCCCGGGCCCTGGACCCCGATGCGGGAGCTGGCACCGGGCACCGACCGGTGGGGCGCCGAGGTCACCCCGGACGCCGAGGGCCTGTGGACGTACACCGTCGAGGCATGGAGCGATCCGCTCGCGACCTGGCGGCACACCGCGAGGATCAAGATCCCGGCCGGGATCGACTCCGAACTGGTCCTCGCCGAGGGCGCGGAGCTGCACGAGCGGGCCGCGAAGGGCGTGCCGAAGAAGGGCGGCGGCCGGGAGGCGGTGCTCGCGGTCGCGGACACCCTGCGCGACGAGTCCCGTCCGGCGGCGGTGCGGCTCGCGGCGGCGCTCGCGCCCCGCGTGGTGGAGTCCCTGGACCGGCATCCGCTGCGCGAACTGGTCAGCCAGTCCCCCGCGTTGCCGCTGCGGGTCGAGCGGGAGCGGGCCCTGTTCGGTTCGTGGTACGAGTTCTTCCCGCGCTCCGAGGGGGTGCGAACGGTCCGCGGCCGGACGAAGCCGGGCACCTTCCGCACGGCGGCGAAGCGGCTCCCGGCCATCGCCGCGATGGGCTTCGACGTGGTGTACCTTCCGCCGATCCATCCGATCGGCGTGACCCACCGCAAGGGCCCGAACAACTCGCTGTCGGCTAGCCCGGAGGACGTGGGCGTGCCGTGGGCGATCGGCTCTCCGGAAGGCGGGCACGACGCCGTCCATCCGGACCTGGGCACGATCGAGGACTTCGACGCCTTCGTGGCGCGGGCGCGCGAGCTGCGCCTGGAGATCGCGCTCGACTTCGCGCTCCAGTGCTCGCCCGACCACCCGTGGGTGGAGAAGCACCCGGAGTGGTTCGCCCGGCGCCCGGACGGCTCGATCGCGTACGCCGAGAACCCGCCGAAGAAGTACCAGGACATCTACCCGATCGACTTCGACGGCGCCGGCGACGGCATGGACGGGATCGTCGCGGAGACCGTGCGGGTGCTGCGGCACTGGATGGACCACGGGGTGCGGATCTTCCGGGTGGACAACCCGCACACCAAGCCGGTGGTTTTCTGGGAGCGGGTGATCGGCGAGATCAACGCGGCGGACCCGGACGTCGTCTTCCTGGCGGAGGCGTTCACGCGCCCTGCGATGATGCGCACGCTCGGCGCGGTCGGCTTCCAGCAGTCGTACACGTACTTCACGTGGCGCAACACCAAGGCGGAGCTGACCGAGTACCTGACGGAGCTGTCCGGGGACGCGGCCGCGCACATGCGCCCGAACCTCTTCGTGAACACCCCGGACATCCTGCACGCCTATCTGCAGCACGGCGGCCGGCCGGCCTTCGAGGTGCGGGCGGTCCTTGCCGCGACCCTCTCTCCCACCTGGGGCATGTACGCGGGCTACGAGCTGTGCGAGGGCACCGCGCTGCGCGACGGCTGCGAGGAGTACCTGGACTCGGAGAAGTACCAACTGCGGCCGCGCGACTGGGAGTCGGCGGAGCGCTCGGGCGCCTCGATCGCCCCGCTGATCACGAACCTGAACCGGATCAGGCGCCGCAACCCGGCGCTGCGGCGGCTGCGGAACCTGACCTTCCACGCGACGGACAACGACTCCGTCATCGCGTACGCCAAGCGTTCGGGTCCGAACACCGTTCTGGTGGTCGCCAACCTCGACCCCCACCACACCCAGGAGGCCACGGTCTCGTTGAACATGCCGGAACTCGGCCTCGCCTGGCACGAGACCGTGCCGGTGCGCGACGAGCTCACCGGCGAGACCTATCACTGGGGCAGGGCCAACTACGTGCGTCTGGAACCGGGTGTCACGCCCGCGCACGTGCTCGTCCTGCGACCGTCCCCGCAGACCGGAGGGTCACCCACATCATGACAGTCAACGAACCCGTCCCCGACACCTTCGAGGACACCCCCGCCAGGGACCGCGATCCCGACTGGTTCAAGCGGGCGGTCTTCTACGAGGTCCTGGTCCGCTCCTTCCAGGACAGCAACGGCGACGGAGTCGGCGACCTGAAGGGCATCACGTCGCGCCTCGACTACCTGCAGTGGCTGGGGGTGGACTGCCTCTGGCTGCCCCCGTTCTTCAAGTCGCCGCTGCGCGACGGCGGCTACGACGTCGCCGACTACACCTCGGTGCTGCCCGAGTTCGGCGACCTCGCCGACTTCGTGGAGTTCGTGGACGCGGCGCACGCCCGCGGGATGCGCGTGATCATCGACTTCGTGATGAACCACACGAGCGACGCGCACCCGTGGTTCCAGGAGTCCCGCACCGACCCCGACGGCCCCTACGGGGACTACTACGTCTGGGCGGACGACGACAAGCAGTACCCGGACGCCCGGATCATCTTCGTCGACACGGAGACGTCCAACTGGACCTTCGACCCGGTCCGCAAGCAGTACTACTGGCACCGCTTCTTCTCCCACCAGCCCGACCTCAACTACGAGAATCCGCGGGTGCGGGAGGAGATCCTGTCGGCCCTGCGCTTCTGGCTGGACCTGGGCATCGACGGCTTCCGGCTGGACGCGGTGCCGTACCTGTACCAGGAGGAGGGCACCAACTGCGAGAACCTGCCCGCCACCCACGCCTTCCTCCGGGCGGTCCGCAAGGAGATCGACGAGCACTACCCGGACCGGGTGCTGCTCGCCGAGGCCAACCAGTGGCCCGAGGACGTGGTCGACTACTTCGGCGACTTCCGCTCCGGCGGCGACGAGTGCCACATGGCCTTCCACTTCCCGGTCATGCCGCGGATCTTCATGGCCGTGCGGCGCGAGTCGCGCACGCCCGTCTCCGAGATCCTGGCGAAGACGCCGGAGATCCCGTCCGGCTGCCAGTGGGGCATCTTCCTGCGCAACCACGACGAGCTGACCCTCGAGATGGTCACGGACGAAGAGCGCGACTACATGTACGCCGAGTACGCCAAGGACCCGCGGATGCGGGCCAACATCGGCATCCGGCGGCGGCTCGCCCCGCTCCTCGACAACGACCGCAAGCAGATGGAGCTGTTCACCGCGCTGCTGTTCTCGCTGCCGGGCTCGCCGGTGCTCTACTACGGCGACGAGATCGGCATGGGCGACAACATCTGGCTGGGTGACCGGGACGGGGTGCGCACCCCGATGCAGTGGACGCCGGACCGCAACGCGGGCTTCTCGTCGTGCGATCCGGGCCGGCTCTACCTCCCGGCCATCATGGACCCGGTGCACGGCTACCAGGTGACCAATGTGGAGGCGGGGATGGCCTCGCCGTCCTCGTTGCTGCACTGGACGAAGCGGATGATCGAGATCCGTAAGCAGAACCGTGCCTTCGGACTCGGCTCGTACACCGAACTGCCGTCGACGAACCCGGCGGTGCTCGCCTTCCTCCGTGAGTCCGCCCCCGAAGAGGGACTGGACGCCGACCTGGTCCTGTGTGTGAACAACTTCTCCCGGTTCGCGCAGCCGACGGAGCTCGACCTGCGCCGCTTCGACGGTGTGAAGCCGGTGGAGCTGATCGGCGGGGTGGAGTTCCCGGCGATCGGGCAGTGGCCGTATCTGCTGACCCTCGCCGGGCACGGGTTCTACTGGTTCCGCCTCAAGCGATCCTGAAGTACCGTCATTTCAGTTCTGTCCCGTGTGAGGCGGTTTCCACCGCCTCATACCGGGTGGGTCCGTACGGGCCTTCTTGCCGGACCCGTACGGATCTTCCCCTCCGACACGTCCCGCACAGCCGGACAGCCGAAGCCGCCATCCGGGACAATCTGCGCATTTGAACACATACGAACCCACCGTGCGCACCCCGGGGAAAGGACGCGATGCCATGCCGGAGACCGCATCCACCACCCGGGCCCCGGACGCCCTCCTTCCGTCACTCACGCCCCTGCTGCACACCTGGCTGCCCCGGCAGCGCTGGTTCGCCGGCAAGGGCCGCCGGGTCACCGGATTCACGCTGGACGCGGCCACCGAGCTGCTGCCGCTGGACGGCACCGGGCCCGGCCTGATCCATCTGCTCGTCCGGGTCGAGCAACCCGGCCGCCCGGCCGGAACACCCGCCGACTGCTACCAGTTGCTCCTCGGGGTACGGCCCCAACTGCCGCCGCGCCTCGCCCCCGCCCTGATCGGGCGGATCCGCCAGGGGCCGCTGGCCGGCCGGGCCGTCTACGAGGGGCTGCGCGACCCGCGGCTCGCCGGACTGCTCTACGAACGGCTGCGCGCGCCCGGCCGGATCGGCCCGCTGCGCTTCCACACCACCGCGCCGCTGCCGCCCGCGCTCGCCCCGCGGATGCTGGACGCCGAGCAGTCCAACTCCTCCCTGGTCTACGGGGATTCGTTCATCCTGAAGATCTTCCGGCGGGTCAGCCCGGGCGCCAACCCGGACCTGGAGCTGCCGCTCGCCCTGGCCCGGGCCGGCTGCGCGCGGGTGCCGGAGCCCGTCGCCTGGTTCGAGACCGAGCACGCCACCCTCGGCGTCCTCCAGCCCTTCCTGCGCGAGTCGCGGGACGGCTGGCGGCTCGCCCTCGACGCGCTCGCCGACGGACGGGAGTTCACCACCGAGGCCCGCGCGCTCGGCCGGGCCACGGCCGAGGTGCACCTCGCCCTGGCGACCGCCCTGCCCACGGAGCGCCTCCGGCGCGACCGGGCCGCGCACCTGGCCGCCGCGATGGACGCCCGGCTGCACGCCGCCGCGCAGGCGGTGCCCGCGCTCCTGCCGTACGTCCCGGGGCTCCGGGCCGTGTTCGCCGCCGCCGGCGACGCGGGCGGCGCCGGCCCGCTCCAGCGCATCCACGGCGACCTGCACCTCGGCCAGACGCTGCGCGGCTCCGACGGCGCCTGGGCGGTGATCGACTTCGAGGGCGAGCCGGCCAAGCCGCTCGACGAGCGGCGCAGCCCGCAGCCACCGGTCCGCGACATCGCCGGCATGCTCCGCTCCTTCGACTACGCGGCCCGCACCCACCGCCCCTGGAACGCCGACTGGGCGGCCCGCTGCCGCGCCGCCTACTGCACCGGCTACGCGGAGGCCTCCGGCACCGACCCCCGCGCCCACCCCGCCCTCCTCCGCGCCTACGAGACCGACAAGGCGGTCTACGAGGTCGTCTACGAGGCCCGCCACCGCCCGGACTGGCTCCCGGTCCCGATGGCGGCGATCGAGCGCCTGGCGGGGGGAGCGTGACCGTGGACCGCCCGTTCGGCCGAGTGTCCGGTGCGCGGGCGGCGGCGTTGCGCTTGCGTGGAGAGCGCCGGGCGCGTCCGCCCGTACATCACCCACACCTCACCCTTCAGGAGGCCTCCCCGTGACCGCCCGATCCGCAGGCAGGACCGCCCGCAAGCCGAAGACGCCCGCTCCCCGGGCGGAGGCCAAGCCGGAGCCGGCCGCCGTACGCGAGGCGCCCCCGCTCCACCCCGCCGACCGGGCCCGGCTGATCGCCGGGGAGCATCACGACCCGCACGGGCTGCTCGGGGCGCATCCCGTGAAGGGCGGGGTGGTGATCCGGGTGCTGCGGCCGTGGGCGAAGGCGGTCGCGGCGGTCCTGCCGAAGGGGCGCCGGGTCGAGCTCCGGTCGGAGGGCGACGGACTGTTCGCCGTCCTGATCCCCCGGCTCCGCAAGGTGCCGGAGTACGAGCTGCGCGTCCGGTACGACTCCGTCGGCACCGCGGCCGAGCTCGCGCTCCACGACCCGTACCGCTTCCTGCCCGCCCTCGGCGAGCTCGACCTGCACCTCATCCGCGAGGGCCGGCACGAGGAGCTGTGGACGGCGCTCGGCGCCCGCGTCATGACCCACCAGGGCGTGGCCGGCACCCGCTTCACCGTCTGGGCGCCCAACGCCCGCGGGGTCCGGGTGACCGGCGACTGGACGTACTGGGACGGCAGCGCGCTGCCGATGCGCTCGCTCGGGGCGTCCGGCGTGTGGGAGCTGTTCGTGCCGGGGATCGGCGAGGGCGCGGCGTACAAGTTCGACATCACGCGCCCCGACGGCGGTCACACCCTGCGCGCGGACCCGATGGCCCGCCGCACCGAGTGCCCGCCGAACACCGCCTCGATCGTGACCGCCGACCACCACGTCTGGCAGGACGAGGAGTGGATGGCCCGGCGCGGGGCCCGCCCGCACCACGAGGCGCCGATCTCCGTCTACGAACTGCATCTCCCGTCCTGGCGCCCTGGCCTGACGTATCGCCGGCTCGCCGAGCAGCTGCCCGGCTACGTCCGTGATCTCGGCTTCACCCACGTGGAGTTCATGGCGGTCGCCGAGCACCCGTTCCACGGCTCGTGGGGCTACCAGGTCACCGGCTTCTACGCGCCGACCGCCCGCATGGGCACCCCCGACGACTTCCGCCACCTCGTCGACGCGCTGCACCAGGCCGGCATCGGCGTCCTGATGGACTGGGTCCCGGCGCACTTCCCGCGCGACGACTGGGCACTGGCCGAGTTCGACGGGCGGCCGCTGTACGAGCACGAGGACCCGCGCCGCTCGGCGCACCCCGACTGGGGCACCCTGGAGTTCGACTACGGGCGCACCGAGGTGCGCAACTTCCTGGTGGCCAACGCGGTGTACTGGTGCGAGCAGTTCCACCTCGACGGGCTGCGCGTCGACGCGGTCGCCTCGATGCTCTACCTCGACTACTCGCGCGAGGGCGGCGACTGGCTGCCGAACGAGTTCGGCGGCCGGGAGAACCTGGACGCGGTGGCCTTCCTCCAGGAGATGAACGCCACGGTCTACAAGCGCTGCCCGGGCATCGTCACCTTCGCCGAGGAGTCCACGGCCTGGGACGGGGTGACCCGGCCGACCGACCAGGTCGGCCCGGGCGGCTTCGGCGGGCTCGGCTTCGGCATGAAGTGGAACATGGGCTGGATGCACGACTCGCTCGGCTACGTCGGCAAGGAGCCGGTGCACCGCAAGTACCACCACCACGAGATGACCTTCTCGATGGTGTACGCGTACAGCGAGAACTACATCCTGCCGATCTCCCACGACGAGGTCGTGCACGGCAAGCGCGCGCTGGTGTCGAAGATGCCGGGCGACTGGTGGCAGCGGCGCGCCAACCACCGGGCCTACCTGGGCTTCATGTGGTCCCATCCGGGCAAGCAACTCCTCTTCATGGGGCAGGAGTTCGCCCAGGGCGCGGAGTGGTCGGCGGAGCACGGGCCCGAGTGGTGGCTGATGGACGAGACGTACCACTCGGCCGGCGACCACCGCGGCGTACGGGACCTGGTGCGCGACCTGAACACGGTGTACACGGCGACGCCGTCGCTGTGGGAGCGGGACACCTCCCCGGAGGGCTTCCAGTGGATCGTCGGCGACGCGGCGGAGGACAACGTCTTCGCCTTCCTCCGCCTCGACGCGATCGGCTCGCCGCTGCTCGCGGTCTCCAACTTCTCCCCCGTGGTCCGGCACGACTACCGCCTCGGCGTGCCGGACACCTTCGCCGCCTGGGCGGAGGTCCTGAACACGGACGCGACGCGCTACGGCGGCAGCGGCGTGGTGGGCACGGACCCGGTGAAGACCGAGTCCGTGCCGTGGCACGGGCGTTCGGCCAGCGTGCGGATGACCCTGCCGCCGCTCGCGACGGTCTGGCTCAGGCCCGCCTGATCACGCCGAGCCGCTGGGTGGCCCGGGTCAGCGCCACGTACAGGTCGTTGATGCCGTGCGTGGCGCCGGCCCGGATGCCGTCCGGGTCGACGACCAGGACCGTGTCGAACTCCAGGCCCTTGGCCTGACGCGGGTCGAGCAGCACGACCGGGCGCGTCAGGTCGGGCTTCGGCCCGTACGCGGCGTCGGGGAGTGCGGCGATCAGGTCGGGGTGGAGCGCGGCCGGCGCGATGACGGCGAGCCGGCCCTCGGGCCGGAGTTCCGCCGCGACCGCGTCGGCGGTCTCCTTCACCGGGTCCTCGACCGTACGGTCCCAGGGCGCGACGCCCGTGGAGCGGACCGAGCGCGGCGGCTCGAAGCCCGGGTCGGCGGCGCGCCGCACCTCGGCGGCGACCTCCATGATCTCGGCCGGGGTGCGGTAGTTGACGCCGAGCCGGACCAGTTCCCAGCGGTCCTCCACGTACGGCGCGAGGATCTCCCGCCAGGAGCCGACGCCGGCCGGGTCGCCGGTCTGCGCCGGATCGCCGACCAGGGTCATGGAGCGGGTGGGGCTGCGCCGCATGAGCAGCCGCCACAGCATCGCGGACAGCTCCTGCGCCTCATCGACGATGATGTGCCCGAAGGCCCAGGTGCGGTCGGCGGCGGCGCGTTCGGCGGCGCTGCGGTGGTCGGCCTCCTCGTGGCGCTCGGCGAAGCGCTCGGCGTCGATGATGTCGTGCGCGGACAGCACCTCGGACGCGTCCGCGTCGAGCTCCGTCTTGTCCTCGAACTCGTACGTGCGGGAGGCGAAGGAGACGTCGAGGACACCCTGCGCGTAGGCGATCTGCTTCTGCCGTTCGGCCTCCTCGGCGGCGCGGGCGGCGGAGTCGTCCTCGCCGAGGAGTTCGGCGGCCTCGTCGAGCAGGGGCACGTCGCCCGGCGTCCAGTCCCCCGGGCCGCGCCGGATCGCCTCGATGTCCGCCTCGTCGAGGTGGGTGGGCTCGGCGAGGTAGTCGGCGAGGAACCCCTCGGGGGTGAGGGCCGGCCACAGGGTGTCGAGGGCGGCGTGCACCTCGGGGTTGGCGGCGACGCCCTTGGCGAGCAGGGCGCGGTCGTCGGGGCCGAGGAAGTTGGGGCCGCCGTAGGGGTCGGCGCCGATGCGGTCGGCGAGCTGCTCGGCCAGCGCGTCGAGGATCGCGAAGACGAAGTAGGGGCGGGCCAGGTTGTGCGGCAGGTGGGTCTCGCGGGCCTTGTGCCGGGCCTCCAGGGCCATGTCCCAGTCGACGATCAGGTCGCCGTCCTCGTGCGGGACGATCAGCGGGGCGCCGCGCTCGGGGACCTGCTGGCGGTCGCGTACGGCCTGCGCCAGGGCCTCGGCCATCCGGGCGGAGCCCTTGACGGCGGCGGCGCGGGGGGTGTCCGTACCGGTGGCGCGGACACCGGGGTAGAGCTCGCCGGGGGTGGCGAGGAGGACGCCGGTCTCGCCGAGGGAGGGCAGCACGTTGCCGATGTAGCCGAGGAAGGCGGGGTTGGGGCCGACGATGAGGACGGCGCGCTTGGCGAGCTGCTCGCGGTGGGCGTAGAGCAGGTACGCGGCGCGGTGCAGGGCGACGGCGGTCTTGCCGGTGCCGGGACCGCCCTCCACGACGAGGACGCCGCGGTGCGGGGAGCGGATGATGGCGTCCTGCTCGGCCTGGATGGTCTGCACGATGTCGTGCATGCGTCCGGTGCGGGCGGCGTCGAGCGCGGCGAGCAGGACCTCGTCGGCGTCGCGGTTCTCGTGGCCGGTGCGGGTCGCGTCCTGGAGGTCGAGCACCTCGTCATGGAGCGAGACGACCTCGCGGCCCTTGGTGGTGAGGTGGCGGCGGCGCCGCAGGCCCATCGGCTCGTAGCCGGTGGCCAGGTAGAAGGGCCGGGCGACCTCGGCGCGCCAGTCGACGACGAGCGGGGTGCGGAGTTCGTCGTCGGCCCGGATGCCGAGCCGGCCGATGTGGTGGTCGCGCCCGTCGCGGAACACGAGCCGCCCGAAGCAGAGCCCGCTCTCCCCGGCGTTGAGCGCGGCGAGCAGTCCGGACTGCTCGGCCACGAGCACGTCCCGCTCCAGGCGCGCCTGTGCGCTGCCCTCGCCGGGCGTGGCGAGGGCCCGGGCGACGCCGGCCTCGGCCTGGTCCCTCAGGTCGTCGAGTCGTGCGTAGAGCTCGGTGATGAATTTCTGCTCGTTCCGAAATTCTGCGGTTGACAATTCGACTCCCGGCGCGATACGGTGCGTTTAGTGAATCCGTCCGTGTGTTTGCTATGCGCGGACACGGAATCCATGAATATACGTGAGACGCGCCCCTGACTGCAATTCTAAGTCCGGGGCTTTTCTGTGCCCCGGAAGCTCCGGGAGCCCCGGAAAACCCTGTGCGCGGATCAGCGGCCCCCTGCTAGCGTCAGCCGCATGAAGCAGCGTGCCGCGTTCCAGACGACGACGCCGGAGAGTGTCCCGGCGCGCTGACAGCTGAGTTTGTCCGAAGCCCCGGGGCGAGTGCCCCGGGGCTTCGTCGTCGTCGCATCCGGGCCTCGCTCCCCCGAACACACGAGGAGTGACCATGGGCAGCGACGTCGACGAGGGTGTCGGAAAAGGTGTCGACCATCGCAGGCTGGGCCGTGAGCTGGAGCTGTTCGACACCGATCCGCTGATCGGGGCCGGGCTGCCGTACTGGCTGCCGGACGGGGCCGTCGTCCGGCACGCCCTTGAGGAGTACGTACGCGAGGCCGAGCGGCGGGCCGGATACCGGCATGTGTACTCGCCCGTGCTCGGCAAGCGCGAGCTGTACGAGATCTCCGGGCACTGGGCGCACTACCGGGACGACATGTTCCCGCCCATGGACGTCGGCGGCGAGCAGTTCGTGCTGCGGCCCAGCCTCTGCCCGCACCACGCCGTGATGTTCCGCTCCCGCGCGCACAGCTATCGCGAACTCCCCCTCCGCATGGCCGAGCTGGGCGGCATGTTCCGCTCCGAGCTGTCCGGGGTGCTCGGCGGACTCACCCGGGTGCGGGCCATCGGGCTCAACGACGCGCATGTCTTCTGCACCCTCGACCAGGTCGCCGGGGAGGCCGCGGCCGCGCTGCGGCTGATCCGGGAGGCGCACGCCGCCATGGGCATCGAGGCGGCCCGCTACCGGCTCTCGCTCGCCGGGCCTGGCGGCAAGTACGTGGACGCGCCCGAGAAGTGGGCCCGCGCCACCGCCCTCCTCCGCGAGGTCCTGGACGCCTCCGGACTCCCCTACGAGGAGGCCGAGGGCGAGGCCGCCTTCTACGGCCCGAAGATCGACGTGCAGGTCGCCGACCCGGCCGGCCGCGAGTCCACCCTCTCCACCGTCCAGATCGACTTCCACCAGCCCGAGCGGTTCGACCTGCACTACATCGGCGCCGACGGCGCCAGGCACCGCCCCGTGATGATCCACCGCTCCGTCGTCGGCAGCGTCGAACGCGCCGTCGCGCATCTCGTCGAGCACCACGCCGGCGCCTTCCCCGCCTGGCTCGCCCCGGTCCAGCTCGCCGTCCTGCCGGTCTCCGACGCCGAGTACGAGGCCGCCGCCGGGCTCGCCGACCGCTGCGCCGGGCTCGGCCTGCGCGCCGAGGTCGTGGGCCCGCACCACGGCACCCTCGGCGCCCGCATCCGCGCGGCCCGCCTCGTCCCGTACCAGCTCGTCATCGGCGCGAAGGAGGCAGCCGACGGCCGGGTGTCGGTACGGCTCCGGGACGGGCGCCGGCTCGACCCGCTGCCGGCCGCCGAACTCCTGGAGCGGGTACGGGGGCTGGTGGCGGCGCACTCGGTGAAGCTGTGGGCGGACTAGCTCAGACGTCCGCTCAGACGTCGGCGAGTTCCTCCAGGAGGCGGCGCTTCGGCCGGGCGCCCACCATCGACCGGACGGGCTCGCCCGCGCGGAACACCATCAGGGTCGGCATCGACAGGATCCCGTACTTCGTCACCGTGGCCGGGTTGGTGTCCGCGTCGATCTGGACCACCTTGAGGCGGCCGGCCTCCTCCTCCGCCACCGCGCTCAGCACGGGGGCGAGCTGGCGGCACGGGCCGCACCAGTCGGCCGTGAACTCCACCAGGACGGGCAGTTCCGCGGCCAGCACCTCCGTCTCGAAGTCGGCGTCGGTGACCTCGGCCACGCCCTTCGCCTTGATCATCTTCCTTGCCCTCCCGTGTCGGTGGTCCGCTCGTCGGATCCGAGTTCGCAGCGCGGCTCCGGGCCGCCGGCCAGCTCCGCCTCGGCGCGCAGCAGCTGCGCGCCGACCTGGGCGCGGACGCCCTGGAGCTGGTCGATCAGTCCGTCGAGCTCGGTGAGCTTGCGCCGGTAGACGGCGATCGACGCGGGACACGCGTCGCCCGCCGGGTGGCCCGCCCGCAGGCACTCCACGAACGGCCGGGTCTCCTCCAGCTCGAACCCGAAGTCCTGCAGGGTCCGGATCTGCTGGAGCAGCCGCAGGTCGTCCTCGTCGTAGGTGCGGTGGCCGTTCTCCGTGCGCCGCGCGGTGAGCAGTCCCCGTGACTCGTAGTAGCGCAGAGTCCGCGTGGTCGTGCCCGCCCGCTCGGCCAGCTCGCCGATTCGCATGTCCTCGAACGTACGCCTTGACGCCGACGTCAAGGCAAACAGGCCGGCTCGGTCAGGCGGGGAGCAGCGGCTTCCGCTCCACCGGGGAGGACAGCACGATGGAGGTGGTGGTGCGGCCGAGGGCGGAGGTCTGTTCCAGGACCTCTTCCAGGTGCACCGTGTCGGTGACGGCGACCTTGAGGATCCAGCAGTCCTCACCGACCACGTGGTGCACCTCGCGGATCTCGGGGCGGGCGAGGAGTTCGAGGGTGCGGGGGTGCTTGAGCGTGTAGCCGCCGTGCGGGTTGACCCGGACGAAGGCCTGGATGCCGTAGCCGAGGCGGGCGGGGGCGACCTGTGCGCCGTAACCGGTGATCGCGCCGCAGGCCTCCAGGCGGCGGACCCGCTCGGTGACGGCGGCGGGGCTGAGCCGGACCCGGCGGCCGAGCTCGCTCAGCTTGATGCGCCCGTCGCTCTGCAGCAGGTCCAGGATCTGCCGGTCCACGGCGTCGAAAGCGGCTGCCGTCGTTTCGACGGCGGCGAGGCGCTGCGTCCGTGGTTCCTTCGGCGGGACGGCCCGGACTCCCATGTTTCCCCCTTCAGTTGGCGAGGCCACAACGTAACACTGGTGGACATGGAGATCTTGGTCATCGGCGGTACCCGCTATTTCGGAAAGCGGCTGATCGCGCGCCTGCTCGACGCCGGGCATCGCGTCTCGGTACTCAATCGCGGTTCTTCCCCGGCGCCGGAGGGGGTGACGGAACTGCGTGCCGACCGCAATGACGAGAAGGCGCTGGAAAGCGTCCTCGCGGGCCGGGCCTTCGACGTCGTCGTCGACCAGGTCTGCTACACCCCGCGCCAGGCGGCCGTCGCCACCCGCGTCTTCGCGGGGCGCACCCGGCGCTATGTGATGACGTCGACGGTCGAGGTGTACGAGTACGAGGACTCGGCGGTCCCGGTCGCCGAGGGCGCCGTCGACCCGGCGGCCGTCGCGGTCGACCCGACGCTGCCGTGGGAGGACCCGGAGTTCCTGGACGCGCACTACGGGGAGGGAAAACGGCAGGCGGAGGCGGTGTTCGCGGCCGGCGCGGAGTTCCCGTGGGCGTCGGTGCGGGTCGCGCATGTGCTCGGCGGCGCGGACGACTTCACCGGGCGGGTCGCGCACTACGCGGAGCGCGTCCGGGCGGGCGAGCCCATCGCCGTACCGCCGGTGAACCGGCCCGCGACCTATGTGTACGTGGAGGAGATCGCGGCCTTCCTGGCGTGGGCGGCGACGGAGACGGAATTCACCGGGCCGGTGAACGCGCATTCCCACGGGCCGCTGACGACGGCGGAGATCTGCGCGGAGATCGAGGCGGTCACGGGCGGCGGCCGGACCGAATTCCGGGAGGTGGAGGTCGGGGCGGTGTCGCCGTTCTCCTTCGCCCGCTCGTACGGCATGGACAATTCCCGCGCGGAAGCGCTCGGTTTCCGTTTCTCGCATTCCTCGGAATGGCTCCGGAAGGCGATCTCCGAGACCCTTTCCCAGGAGGTCTGATGCTGCACCGCAGGCTCGGCGACCGCACCGTCGGCGCCGTCGGACTCGGCGCGATGCCGCTGTCCATCGAAGGACACCCGGACGAGGCCCGGGCCGTCGCCACCGTCCACGCCGCCCTGGACGCGGGGGTGACGCTCCTCGACACGGCGGACTCGTACCACCCGCCGGGCGGGGAGGCCGGGGCCAACGAGCGGCTCGTGGCCCGTGCGCTCGCCGCGTACGGCGGGGGCCGCGACGCGGTGCTCGTCGCCACGAAGGGCGGGCGCGGCCGGAGCGCCGACGGCGGCTGGACGGTCGACGGGCGCCCGGAGCATCTGCGGCGGGTGGCCGAGGGCTCGGCGCGGCGCCTGGGCACGGACGCGATCGGGCTCTACCAGCTGCACAAGCCGGACCCGGCGGTGCCGTACGCCGAATCGCTCGGTGCGGTACGGGAGTTGCTGGACGAGGGCACGGTCCGGCTCGCCGGGATCTCGAACGTGGACCGGGAGCAGATCCTGCTGGCCCGGGAGATCCTGGGCGACCGCCTGGTGTCGGTGCAGAACCGGTACTCCCCCGCCGTCCGGGACAGCGAGCCCGAGCTGCGGCTCTGCGCCGAGCTGGGGCTGGCCTTCCTGCCGTGGAGTCCGCTGGGCGGCATCTCGCGCAGCTCGCTCGACGGGGCCTCGGCCCAGGCGGCGGACCCCCGCTTCGGCGCCTTCCACCGGGTGGCGCGGGCTCGGGGCGTGTCGCCGCAGCGGGTCGCGCTCGCCTGGCTGCTCGCCCGGCCCGGCGGCCATGTCCTGCCGATCCCCGGCGCGAGCCGGCCGGAGACGGCGCGGGACTCGGCACTCGCGGCGGACCTGGTGCTGACGGATGCGGAGTCGGCCGAGCTGGACGCCGTACCGGAGGAGTGACCTGCGGAACCTTCCCCCGCTCGTACGGAACGCCCCCGCCGCACAGGCTTCGGGGGCGTTCCGCGTCCGGGACCCGGATCCGGCTCAAGGCCCGGGGCCCGGAGGCTCATGGACGTGACGGCTGACAGCCGACAACTGACGGCTGACGGCTGACGGCTCAGACGCCGGCGCGGGCCTTCTCCTCGCCCTCGTCGGTGCGCTGGTCCGGTACCTCGGCGGGGGCGTGGTCGTCGACGAGGGTGGTCTCGTCGAAGGGGACGCGGCCGGCGAGCACCTCGGTGACCCGGGCCTTGTCGATCTCCTTGGTCCAGGTGCCGACCAGGACGGTGGCGACGGCGTTGCCCGCGAAGTTGGTGAGGGCGCGGGCCTCGCTCATGAAGCGGTCGATGCCGACGATCAGGCCGACGCCGTCGACGAGTTCGGGGCGGTGCGACTGGAGGCCGCCGGCCAGGGTGGCGAGTCCGGCGCCGGTGACGCCCGCCGCGCCCTTGGAGGCGATGATCATGAAGACGAGGAGGGAGATCTGCTCGCCGATCGACAGCGGGTCGCCCATCGCCTCGGCGACGAAGAGCGAGGCCATCGTCAGATAGATGGCGGTGCCGTCGAGGTTGAAGGAGTAGCCGGTCGGGACGGTGATGCCGACCACCGGCTTGGAGACGCCCAGGTGCTCCATCTTCGCGATGAGGCGGGGCAGCGCCGACTCGGAGGAGGAGGTGGACAGGATCAGCAGGAACTCGCGGCCCAGGTACTTCAGGAGCGACAGGATGTTGACGCCGGCGATCAGCCGGAGCAGCGTGCCGAGCACCACGAAGACGAACAGCGCGCAGGTGACGTAGAAGCCGATCATGATGACGGCGAGCGACTTCAGGGCGTCGATGCCGGTGGCGCCGACGACGGCGGCCATCGCGCCGAACGCGCCGACCGGCGCGGCCCACATGATCATCGCGAGGATGCGGAAGACCAGGCGCTGGATGTGCCCGATGCCGCGGAGCACCGGCTCGCCGACGGAGCCCATCGCCTGGAGCGCGAAGCCCGCGAGGAGCGCGACGAGCAGGGTCTGCAGCACCTCGCCCTCGGTGAAGGCGGAGACGATGGTCTTGGGGATGATGCCGAGGAGGAAGTCGGCGGTGCCCTCGCTCGCGCCCTCGGCCTGCTTGGCGCCGGCCTCGGCGATGTCCTTGGTGAGGTGCAGGCCGGAGCCGGGCTCCAGGATGTTGCCGACGACCAGGCCGATGGCGAGGGCGACGGTCGACATCACGAGGAAGTAGCCGAGGGCGAGGCCGCCGACCGCGCCGACCTTGGCGGCTTTGCGTACGGAACCGACGCCGAGCACGATCGTGCAGAAGATGATCGGCGAGATCATCATCTTGATCAGACTGACGAATCCGGTGCCGAGCGGCTTGAGCTCGACGGCGAAGTCCGGCGCCAGGAAGCCCACGGCGATGCCGAGCAGAACGGCGCCGATCACGGCCAGGTACAGATAATGGGTGCGGTCCCGTCTTGCGGCCACGGGGTTCTCCTCGTCCTCAGATGTCCACGTCCCGGTGGATCCCCAGGACTATCCATCAGCCCTGTGACCGGGGTCACCCTTGCGTGCGTTTCGTTCATGGCCGAAGTACGTCACTCCTGTCCGAAGTACCGCGGTCGCGCGCGGCCGGGCACACTGGCTGACATGCGTCTCCGCCTCCCCCGTCCCCGCAGCCTGGCCGGCCAGCTCTTCGCGATGCAGGTCGTGCTGGTGGCGGCCGTCGTCGCGGGCTGCGCCGTCTTCGCGTACGTGACGGACCGCGCGCAGGCGGAGGAGACCGCGCGCAGGCAGTCCACGGCGACGGCGACGGCGGTCGCCGCCTCCCCGGCCGTGGTGGCGGCGGCCCGGGCCGCGGACCGCACCGCTCCGACCGCGCAGCTCCAGCCGTACGCGGAGGCCGTACGGCGCGACGCGGGCGTCAGCTACGTGGTGGTGATGGCGCCGGACGGCACCCGCTGGACGCACCCGGAGCCCGAGCAGATCGGGCGCACCTACCTCGGGCACATCGACCGGGCGGTGCGCGGCGAGACCTTCTCCGAGACGCACATGGGCGTGCTCGGTCTCTCGGTGCGCACGGTCGCGCCGGTCTTCGACGACGGCGCCGGGACCGGGGCCGGGGCCGGGGCCGGGGCCGGGGCGCCGGGACACCACCGGGTGATCGCGCTGGTCAGCTCGGGCATCACCATCGAGCGGATCAGCCAGCAGGTGCGCGAGCAGGTCGTCGCGCTGCTCGGGATGGCGGGCGCCGCGCTCGCGCTCGGCGGCGCCGGCACGTACGTCATCAACGCGCGGCTCCGCCGCAGCACCAAGGGCATGAACGCGACCCAGCTGAGCCGGATGCACGACTACCACGAGGCCGCGCTGCACGCGGTGCGCGAGGGTCTGGTGATGCTGGACGGGCAGCGCCGGATCGCGCTGATCAACGACGGGGCGCGCGAGCTGCTCGGGCTGTGCGGGGCCGACGTGGTCGGCCGCTCGGCCGCCGACCTCGGGCTGCCGGCGCCGCTGACCGGGGCGCTCCTCTCGGCCGAGCCGCGGGTGGACGAGCTGCATCTGACCGACGAGCGGGTGCTCGTCCTGAGCACCCGGCCGGTGGTCGGCGGGGAGCGCCGGGGCACCGTGGTCACCCTGCGGGACCGCACCGAGCTCCAGACGCTCACCGGTGAGCTGGACTCGGAGCGCGGCTTCACGGAGGCGCTGCGCTCGCAGGCGCACGAGGCGGCGAACCGGCTGCACACCGTGGTCTCGCTGATCGAGCTGGGCCGGGTCGACGAGGCGGTGGGCTTCGCCACGGCCGAACTGGAGCTGGCGCAGGCGCTCACCGACCGGGTGGTGACGGCGGTCGGCGAGCCGGTGCTCGCCGCCCTGCTGCTCGGCAAGGCGGCGCAGGCCAACGAGCGGGGCGTGGAGCTGGTGCTGACCGAGGACAGCCGGATCGACGACGGGCTGCTTCCGGTGTCGCTGCCGTCCCGCGACCTGGTGACCATCCTCGGCAATCTGATCGACAACGCGGTGGAGGCGGCCGGACTCCCCGACGGGGTACGGAGCGCGCGGGTCACCGTCACCGCGCTCGCCGGCGGCGGCGAGCTGCTGCTGCGGGTCGGGGACAGCGGGCCGGGGGTGCGCCCCGAGGACCGCGGGGACGTGCTCGACCGCGGCTGGTCGACCCGGGGCCCGGGCCGGGGCCTCGGGCTTGCCCTGGTCCAGCAGGCCGTGCGCCGCGCCTCGGGCACCCTGACGATCGCCGAATCCCCGCTGGGCGGCGCGGAGTTCACCGTACGGCTGCCGCTGGGCGCGACCGTCGGCCGGGTCGGCGCGGGCGCGGAGGCGGGCGCGGAGGCGGGCGCGTGAACCGGGGTGACGGCATTCGGGTGCTCGTGGTCGAGGACGACCCCGTGGCCGCCGCCGCGCACGCCCTGTACGCGGGGCGGGTGCCCGGCTTCACGGTGGTGGGCGTGGCGCACTCGCGGGCCGAGGCCGTGCGGATCCTCGACCGGACCCGGGTGGATCTGCTGCTGCTCGACCTGTACCTGCCGGACGGGCACGGGCTCCAGCTGCTCCGGGCACTGCGCGCGGCCGGCCATGCGGCGGACGTGATCGCGGTGACCTCGGCGCGGGACCTGGCGATCGTGCGGGAGGGCGTGTCGCTGGGGGTCGTGCAGTACGTCCTGAAGCCCTTCGCCTTCGCGACGCTGCGGGACCGTCTTGTGCGGTACGCGGAGTTCCGGGCGGCGGCCGGGGAGGCCTCGGGCCAGGACGAGGTGGACCGGGCGCTCGCGACCCTGCGCGCACCGCAGCCGGCGGCGCTGCCCAAGGGCCTGAGCGGCCCCACCCTGGAGGCGGTGACCCGCTCGCTGCGGGCCGCGCCGGACGGGCTGACGGCGGCGGAGGCGGGCACGGCCGTGGGCATCTCGCGGATCACCGCGCGCCGCTATCTGGAGCACCTGGTGACGGCGGGGCGGGCGGCGCGGGCGCCGCAGTACGGGCAGATCGGGCGCCCGGAGCTGCAGTACCGGTGGCTGGGGGCCCGCGGCCACTGACCGGCCGTCACGGGCTTGTGGCCCTCGGTTACTGATCGGTTCCCACGTTCCCACAAGCGAAAGCGTTGGGTGAACGCACCGTAGCCAGGAGTGATCCCCCGTGCCTACCGTGGCCGGGTGCACCATCCCTCCCCACCCTTCAACGCCCTCGCCGCGCGCCGCCTGCGCGAGGGCCTCGGCATGGCCCCCGGCCATGTCGCCTACGGACTCCGCGCCCAGTACGGCCTGTTCGTCGCCCCCGAGACCGTCATCGCCTGGGAGCGCGGCCGCGCCGCGCCCACCTCGCAGGAGCTCACCGCCCTCGCGGGCGTGCTGTGGTGCTCCCCCGCCGAGCTCCTGATGGCCGCCACCACCCTGCGCGAGCACCGGATCGCCCGCGGCCTCGTGCCGGAGGACCTGGCCCGGCTGGTGGGGCTCGACCCCGCCGCGTATCTGCGCATGGAGGAGTCCGGCGGCTGGCGCGGCAACGAACGGCAGACCGCCGCCCTCGCCGAGGTCCTCGGCCTCGGCCCGCGCGAGCTGCTGACCGCGACCGGTGGCGACGAGAAGCTGTCCGGTCTGCTGCGGGACGCGGCGACGACGCGCTGGCAGGCGTACGTGAAACCGGTCGGCAAGCTGCTGCCGCTGCCCCGGCGGGCGGTGGAGCAGGCGCTGCAGCGGCTGCACACCGAGTACCACGCGCGGATGGCGGCGACCAGCAGCTGGGGCGCGTCGGGTGCGACGGGCGACGAGGGCCGGGCGTACCTGGACGGGATCATGGACCATTTCTGGGAGACGGTCGCGCCTCTAGGCTGACCGCGTGAGACGACACATAACCTTCGAACGGCTCCACAACTTCCGTGACCTGGGCGGCTATCCGACCGCCGACGGAGGGAGCGTGCGGTGGGCGACCCTCTACCGCTCCGACTCCCTCGGCAAGCTCGCCGGCCCCGACGCGTGCGCCTCCGATCTGGAGCGCTTCCGGGAGCTGGGCATCGCGACCGTGATCGACCTGCGCTACCCGTCGGAGATCGCGCACCGCGGCCGCCACCCCGAGAGCGAGCCGCAGAGCTGGCACAACCTGAGCATCGAGCACCGCCCGTACGACCAGGTCGACCGCGCCCCGGACCCCGACCCCTGGCGCTTCCTCGCCGACCGGTTCGGAGAGGTCGCCCTCGACGGCGCCGCCGAGATCCGCAGCGCTCTGGAGATCATCGCCACGGCGGAGGGCCCCCTGGTCTTCCACTGCGCCGCCGGCAAGGACCGCACGGGCCTCATCGCCGCCCTCGTCCTCGCCCTCCTCGACGTCTCGGACGAGGACGTCGTGGCGGACTTCGCCCTGACCGAGCTCGCCACCGCCCGCTTCGTCGCCGACTGGAAGTCGGCCCACCCCGACCGGGAGCTGCGCTGGAACGGCTTCGGCCGCGCCCCCGCCGACGTCATGCGTCTGTTCCTCGCGGATCTGCGGACGGAGTACGGCTCGGTACGGGAGTACGTCACGGGCCACGTCGGCCTGGACGGGGAGGTGATCGAGGCGCTGCGGGCCCGGCTGGTGGAGCGGCCGGCCGTCTAGTCGGCGGGCTCGGACGCGAAGAGCCGTCCCTTCGCGTCCGCCCGGCACGGCGCCTGCGTCAGGGGTGCGCCCTCGGTCCCGGGGGTGCCGGTCACCGTGACGCGGGCGTCCGAGCGGCCGGGGCCGTGGTCACCGGGCCATCGGGCGGGCCGCCGCGGTGCGGCGGGGTGCCGCCGCGGACCAGGGCGACGACGCTGACGGCGGCCAGGACGAGGCCGGCCACCCCGATCGCGCCGACCAGTCCGAGCCGCCACCGCCCGCGCGGCTCCGGCTCGGGCTCGGGCTCGGTGCCGCTCGGCCAGTCCGGCTGTTCCACCCCCACCGCCAGCTCCCTCCGACGGCCCCAGCCTTGTGGATCGCGGCGCCGGGCTCAAGCAGGGATTCGGCCGGGACGGCTCGGGTCTCGGGAGCCGGTCAGAAGACCGACTCGGCCTCCCGCATCCGGTCCTCGGGCACCGTCTTCAGCTGCGTCACGGCCTCCGCCAGCGGGACCATCTCCACGTTCGTGCCGCGCAGCGCCGTCATGTTGCCGAACTCCCCGCGGTGCACGGCCTCCACCGCGTGCCAGCCGAAGCGGGTGGCGAGCACCCGGTCGTACGCGGTCGGGGTGCCGCCGCGCTGGACGTGGCCGAGGATGACGGGCCGGGCCTCCTTGCCGAGGCGGCGCTCCAGCTCGTACGCGAGGGCCGTGCCGATGCCCCGGAAGCGCTCGTGGCCGAACTGGTCGATCTCGCCCTTGCCGTAGTCCATCGTGCCCTCGGCGGGGTGGGCGCCCTCGGCGACGCAGATGACGGCGAACTTCTTGCCGCGGGCGAAGCGTTCCTCGACCATCTTGACCAGGTCGGCCGGGTCGAAGGGCCGCTCGGGCAGGCAGATGCCGTGGGCGCCGCCGGCCATGCCGGACTCCAGGGCGATCCAGCCGGCGTGCCGGCCCATCACCTCGACGACCATGACGCGCTGGTGGGACTCGGCGGTGGTCTTGAGCCGGTCCATCGCCTCGGTGGCGACGCCGACGGCGGTGTCGAAGCCGAAGGTGCGGTCGGTGGAGGAGATGTCGTTGTCGATGGTCTTCGGCACTCCGACGACCGGGACGCCCGCCTCGGACAGCATGCGGGCGGCGGTGAGGGTGCCCTCGCCGCCGATCGGGACAAGCGCGTCGAAGCCGCTCTTCTCGATCAGCTCCTTGGCGTTGTCGCAGGCGGCGCGGAAGCGGGCGCGCTCCAGGCGGGAGGAGCCGAGGATGGTGCCGCCACGGGCGAGGATGCCGCTGACGGCGTTGAGGTCGAGGGTGCGGTAGCGGCCGTCGAGCAGGCCCGCGTAGCCGTCCTCGAAACCGATGACCTCGTCGCCGTAGTGGGTGACGGCCCGGTGCACGACGGACCGGATCACCGCGTTCAGACCGGGACAGTCGCCGCCCGCTGTCAGTACTCCGATGCGCATCGTGCTCTGTCTCCTGCTCGGTAGTGGTACGGGTGAGCCGTTGTCGATTCTCACACGGTCGGCGGTGCCGAGGCGCTCGCCGCCGCACCGCCGACCCGGCCCCGTCGGGCCGTCCGGGACCTTCCGAGGCCTTTGGTCCCGGGGTTCCGGGCCCTTCGTCCAGCGGGCGTCGTATCGAGCCGCAGGGGTATTGTCAAGAGGGCATTGCCGCCCTATCGGTGGTTTTTACATCCACCAGGCTGACAAGTAAGCCGCTCGGATTCGGACAGGAGACCACGGCGTGACGCGCAGCGTGTACGTGACCGGGATCGACCGCGGAGACGGCCGCCAGGTCGTCGAGCTGGGAGTCATGGAGCTCCTCACCCGCCAGGTGGACCGGGTGGGGGTGTTCCGGCCGCTGGTGCACCACCGCCCGGACCGCCTCTTCGACCTGCTGCGCAGCCGCTACCGGCTCACCCAGGACCCCGCCACCGTGTACGGCATGGACTACCACGAGGCCTCCGACCTGCAGGCCGAGCGGGGCACCGACGAGCTGGTGTCCCAGCTCGTGGACCGCTTCCACGCGGTGGCCCGCGACTACGAGGTGGTGCTCGTCCTCGGCACCGACTTCGCCCACACCCAGCTGCCCGACGAGCTGGCCCTGAACGCGCGCCTCGCCAACGAGTTCGGCGCCTCGGTGATCCCGGTGGTCGGCGGCAAGGGCCAGCCCGCGGAGTCGGTGCGGGCCGAGGCGCGCAACGCCTTCCGCGCGTACGACGGACTCGGCTGCGACGTGCTCGCGATGGTGGTCAACCGGGTGGCCGCCGAGGACCGGGCGGGGATATCCGAGCGGCTGGCCGCCCGGCTGCCCGTCCCCTGCTACGTACTCCCGGACGAGCCGGCCCTCGCCGCGCCGACCGTCTCCCAGATCACCCACGCGCTCGACGCCACCGTGGTCCTCGGCGACGACGCCGGGTTCGCCCGCGACGCCCTCGACTTCGTCTTCGGCGGCGCGATGCTGCCGAACTTCCTCAACGCCCTGACCCCCGGCTGTCTCGTGGTCACCCCCGGCGACCGGGCCGACCTGGTGATCGGCGCGCTCGCCGCGCACTCGGCCGGCACCCCGCCGATCGCGGGCGTGCTGCTCACCCTCGACGAGCGGCCCAGCGACGAGATCCTCACCCTGGCGGCCAAGCTCGCGCCCGGCACCCCGGTCATCTCCGTGCCCGGCTACAGCTTCCCCACCGCCTCCGAACTCTTCGCCCTCGAAGGCAAGTTGAGCGCGGCCACGCCGCGCAAGGCGGAGACCGCGCTCGGCGTCTTCGAGCGCCACGTCGACACCGCGGACCTGCTGCGCCGTATCTCGGTGGCCCGCAGCGGCCGGGTCACCCCGATGATGTTCGAGCACGAACTCCTGGAACAGGCCCGGGCCGACCGGCGCCGCGTGGTGCTTCCCGAGGGCTCCGAGGAGCGGGTGCTGCGCGCCGCCGACGTGCTGCTGCGCCGCGACGTGTGCGACCTGACCCTGCTCGGCGACGTCGAGGTGATCCGCAAGAAGGCCGCCGACCTGGGCATGGACCTCGGCGACACCCAGCTGATCGACCCGCAGACCTCGGAGCTGCGGGACTCCTTCGCGGAGAAGTACGCGCGGCTGCGCGCCCACAAGGGCGTCACGGTGGAGCTCGCGTACGACGTCGTCTCGGACGTGAACTACTTCGGCACCCTGATGGTCGAGGAGGGTCTGGCCGACGGCATGGTGTCCGGCTCGGTGCACTCGACGGCCGCGACGATCCGCCCGGCCTTCGAGATCATCAAGACGAAGCCGGAGGCGTCGATCGTGTCGTCGGTCTTCTTCATGTGTCTGGCCGACAAGGTGCTCGTGTACGGCGACTGCGCGGTCAACCCGGACCCGAACGCCGAGCAACTGGCCGACATCGCCGCGCAGTCGGCGGCCACCGCCGCCCGCTTCGGCGTGGAGCCGCGGATCGCGATGCTGTCGTACTCCACCGGCACCTCCGGTTCCGGCGCCGACGTCGACAAGGTGCGCGAGGCGACCAAGCTGGTCCGGGAGGCGCATCCGGAGCTGCGGATCGAGGGCCCGATCCAGTACGACGCGGCCGTCGAGCCGTCCGTGGCGGCCACCAAGCTGCCCGGCTCGGAGGTGGCCGGCCAGGCCACCGTGCTGATCTTCCCGGACCTCAACACCGGCAACAACACCTACAAGGCCGTGCAGCGCTCGGCCGGCGCGGTCGCCGTCGGCCCGGTCCTGCAGGGTCTGCGCAAGCCCGTGAACGACCTCTCGCGCGGCGCGCTCGTCAGCGACATCGTCAACACCGTCGCCATCACGGCGATCCAGTCCCAGCCCCAGGAGCCCCCGGCATGACGACCCCCACCCGCGTACTGGTCCTCAACTCCGGTTCCTCGTCGGTGAAGTACCAGCTGCTCGACATGCGCGACGACCGCCGCCTGGCGCAGGGACTCGTGGAGCGGATCGGCGAGGAGACCTCGCGGATCGTGCACACCCCCTTGCAGGGTGGCGAGAAGCGGGAGAAGAACGGGCCGATCGCCGACCACGCGGCCGCGCTGAAGGCGGTCGCCGAGGAGCTGGCGGCGGACGGCCTCGGGATGGACTCCCCCGAGCTGGCGGCGATCGGCCACCGGGTGGTGCACGGCGGGCTGCGCTTCACCGAGCCGACCGTCATCGACGAGGAGGTGCTCGCGGAGATCGAACGCCTGGTGCCGGTGGCGCCGCTGCACAATCCGGCGAACCTCGTCGGCATCCGTACGGCGATGGCGATGCGCCCGGACCTGCCGCAGGTCGCGGTCTTCGACACCGCCTTCCACACGACCATGCCGGAGTCGGCGGCGCGGTACGCGATCGACGTGGAGACCGCGGACGCGCACCGGATCCGCCGCTACGGCTTCCACGGCACCTCCCACGCGTTCGTCTCCCGGGAGACGGCGAAGCTGCTCGGCAAGGAGCCGGAGGAGGTGAACGTGATCGTGCTGCACCTGGGCAACGGGGCCTCCGCCTCCGCGGTGCGCGGCGGCCGGTGCGTGGACACCTCGATGGGTCTGACCCCGCTGGAGGGCCTGGTCATGGGCACCCGCTCGGGCGACATCGACCCGGCGGTGACCTTCCACCTGAAGCGCGTGGCGGGCATGTCGGCGGACGAGATCGACGTACTGCTCAACAAGAGGTCGGGCCTGGTGGGGCTGTGCGGCGACAACGACATGCGGGAGATCCGGCGCCGCATCGACGAGGGCGACGAGCGGGCGGCGCTCGCCTTCGACATCTACGTGCACCGCCTGAAGAAGTACATCGGGGCCTATTACGCGGTGCTCGGCCGGGTGGACGCGGTGGCGTTCACGGCGGGGGTCGGCGAGAACGCGGCGCCGGTGCGGGAGGCTGCGATGGCGGGCCTGGAGGAACTGGGGCTCGCGGTGGACGCGGACCTCAACTCCGTGCGTTCCGACGAGGCCCGGATCATCTCGCCGGTGTACGCGCGGGTGGCGGTCGCCGTGGTGCCGACGGACGAGGAGCTGGAGATCGCGCGCCAGAGTTACGCGCTCGTTCTGGAAGGGGCGGGCTCGAACGAGTGAACGCCTGAGCGGCCCCCTGCCCATTTGTACATTCCACCAGACGGAATATTCCGCAGTGAAACAAACCGATAGGATCCGCCGTATGCGCCGTTCCAAAATCGTCTGCACGCTGGGCCCCGCCGTCGACTCCTATGAGCAGCTGAAGGCTCTCATCGAGGCCGGCATGAACGTGGCCCGATTCAACATGAGCCACGGGACCCAGGCAGAGCACCAGGAGCGGTACGACCGTCTCCGCAGGGCCGCCGCGGACACCGGCCGCGCCGTCGGCGTGCTCGCCGACCTCCAGGGCCCCAAGATCCGTCTGGAGACCTTCGCCGAGGGCCCCGTCGAGCTGGTGCGCGGTGACGAGTTCACCATCACCATCGAGGACGTCCCCGGCGACAAGTCCATCTGCGGCACCACGTACAAGGGCCTGCCCGGAGACGTGTCCAAGGGCGACCAGGTCCTGATCAACGACGGCAACGTCGAGCTGCGCGTGGTCGAGGTCGAGGGCCCGCGGGTGAAGACCATCGTCGTCGAGGGCGGGGTCATCTCCGACCACAAGGGCATCAACCTGCCCGGCGCGGCGGTGAACGTCCCGGCCCTGT
Source organism: Streptomyces sp. NPDC051909 (assembly GCF_040681095.1). Classification (NCBI taxonomy): domain Bacteria; kingdom Bacillati; phylum Actinomycetota; class Actinomycetes; order Kitasatosporales; family Streptomycetaceae; genus Streptomyces; species Streptomyces sp. NPDC051909. Next base: position 202,525 of record NZ_JBFAYA010000002.1, read on the forward strand.
CCGAGAAGGACGTCGAGGACCTCCGCTTCGCGCTGCGCATGGGCTGCGACATGGTCGCGCTGTCCTTCGTCCGCGACGCCGCCGACGTCAAGGACGTCCACAAGGTGATGGACGAGGAGGGCCGCCGGGTCCCCGTCATCGCCAAGGTCGAGAAGCCGCAGGCCGTCGAGAACATGGCCGAGGTGGTCGCCGCCTTCGACGCCGTCATGGTGGCCCGTGGCGACCTCGCCGTCGAGTACCCCCTTGAGCGGGTCCCGATGGTGCAGAAGCGTCTCGTCGAGATGTGCCGCCGCAACGCCAAGCCGGTCATCGTCGCCACCCAGATGATGGAGTCGATGATCACCAACTCCCGGCCGACCCGCGCCGAGGCGAGCGACGTCGCCAACGCCATCCTGGACGGTGCGGACGCGGTCATGCTCTCCGCCGAGTCGAGCGTGGGCGCCTACCCGATCGAGACCGTCAAGACGATGTCGAAGATCGTCGCCGCGGCCGAGGAGGAACTGCTCTCCAAGGGCCTCCAGCCCCTGGTCCCGGGCAAGAAGCCGCGCACCCAGGGCGGTTCGGTCGCCCGTGCGGCCTGCGAGATCGCCGACTTCCTGGGCGGCAAGGCGCTGATCGCCTTCACCCAGTCCGGCGACACGGCCCGCCGGCTCTCCCGCTACCGCGCGCAGCAGCCGATCCTGGCCTTCACCACCGACGAGGGCACCCGCAACCAGCTCACCCTGAGCTGGGGCGTCGAGTCCTTCCTGGTGCCGTTCGTGAACAACACGGACGCCATGGTCGACCTGGTCGACGCCGAGCTCCTGAAGCTCCAGCGCTACAACGCCGGCGACACCATGATCATCACCGCCGGCTCGCCCCCCGGCGTCCCCGGCACCACCAACATGGTCCGGGTGCACCACCTGGGCGGCGCCGCCGAGAGCGCGTGACGTCCCGGGGGCCGTATCGGATCCCATGACGGAAGCCCCCGTCCCTCCTCGGAGGGGCGGGGGCTCCGTTCTGTGCGGCTCCCGGACGGGTGTGTGACGAGCCGGGCGGTTACGCGTTCGGCTCGATCGTGTTGCGCAGGCCCGGGACCCTGAGCGTGCCGCCGAACTGGCCGGCCTGCTTCACCGTGCAGTTGGTGAAGACCGCCCACGGGACGTCGAGCGGCGGCGGGGACTGGGGGCTGAAGGTGACCGGGATGAGGCCGAAGAGGTTGCCCTTCAGCTCCTCCGTGTACATGGTCACCGTGCCGTTGCGGATGGTGGACTTCGAGCCCTGGTCCGAGCGGACGTGTCCGGTCATGCCGGCGGAGTGCACGGTCAGCTGGTGCAGGTTCCAGATGTCCACCTCGTCCGCGGTGAACTTGAGGACCTTCTTGATCTGACCGCTGCCCGTCTTCACCTCGACGATCCCGTGGTACTTGAGACCGCGCAGCTCAAGGGTGCTGGTCTCCAGGCGCCACGGCTCGTCCGGGAGCAGCGGCATGCCGGTCTCCAGCTCCGCCGCGGCGAGCGCCGCCGGGTCGGGCTCGGGACAGGGGAAGCGCGGCTTGGCGCCGTCGGGTATGTCCTCGTCCGTGGTCGGTTCGAGGCCCTTCGCCGATTCGTCGAGCTCCTCGGTGGTGGCGCCGGCCTTGTCGGCGGCGTCCTGGATGGCCGCCTTCGTCTTGTCGACGGCCATGTCGGTCGTCTCCGTCGTCCCGGCGGACTTGTCCGCGGTCGTGCCGGTGGGCGCGGTGGGCGCCTTCGTGGGGGCCGCGGTCGTGGTGGGCGCCTTCGTCGGGGTGGCCGTCGAAGTGGGCGCGGGCGCCGGTGCGGTCGTCGCGTCCGGCCCGTCGAACAGGTCCTTGAGCGCGTCGCCGAGGCCCAGCGGGTCGAGCGGGTTGACCGACTTGGTGGGCGTCGGGGTGGGCGTGGGCGCCGTGGTGGTCTTCGGCGCGAGCGCCTGGACGCCCGTCTGCGGCTGCGCGGTCGCGCCGGAGGTCGCGGTCGGCTTCGGCTCGGCGCTCGCGGAGGTGTCCGGAGCGGGCTCCTCGGTCGGCTTCGCGGTCGCGGTGGCGCTCGCGGTCGGCTTCGGGCTCTCCGTCGTGTCCGGCGTGGCGCTCGGGTCGGCCGTCGGCTCGTCCGAGCGGGTCACGCACGGGCCGGGCGCGAAGGGGATGTCCTTGCTGTCGTCGGCGAGGGCGAGCCGGGGTGCCAGGCCCATGCCCACGATCACCGCGGTGGGCATGGCCGCGAGGGCCATCGCCTTGCCGACCGGCGCGTGGAGCTTGTTCAGGAGGGACTTGCGGGGGGCCGCGTGGCGCGGTCCTCTCTCCGTCCCGGCCGACTGAGTTTCGTCACCCCGCACTGTTGCTCCCGCCGTTGGCTTCGGTCGTGGTCTCGGCCACCGGGGCCTCGGCACCCTGCTGGGGAATCAGCGGCTGCGTCGTACCGGTACCGGTCGTGCCGTCGTGCTCGTGGTGCTCGCCCGGAGCGGCCGGCGCCGTCTCCGGCTGCTCGTACGCCTCCGTCTGCTCGTACGGCTCCGAGTGCTCGGCCCGCTCCGGCTCCTGGGCGGACTCCTCCACCGGCGGGGCCGGGGCCCACGACGCGGACATGCCGCCGCCGACGAGGGCGAACAGGAAGCCGATCACCAGGCCGCCGAAGTTCGACACGGGGATGGAGATGAGTCCGAGCACGATGGTCGCGACACCCGCGAAGACCCGGACGGCAGGCTGGAACCACATGGTGAGTCCGAGCGTGATCAGCAGTACGCCGATGATCAGCGCGCCGGCTCCGGCCGTCGTCTGCATGGCGAGCGTCATGTTGCCGAGCCGCATGTCCCCGTACGGGAGATAGGCGATCGGTACACCGCCGATCATGGTGAAGAGGCCCGCCCAGAAGGGCCGGGTCTGCCGCCAGACCTTGAACCGGTTCTGCAGGGGGACTCCGCGGGAAGCAGTGGACTCGGCGCTCATGGAAAACAGCTCCCTGGAAGCGGTGTTGCTGAGATGGTGGAGAAGAAGGGGTGCTACCGAAGCGGGTGGGGGCCGTACGGGACGGCCCCGCACCCGCACGCGTCAGTCCTGGACGGACGTCGGCATCAGTAGCACTCGACGCCGGCACCCTTGCCGCGCTGCAGCGACAGGTCGAGGTTCGGCAGCTGGAAGGTCGCGGCGGTGGTGGCCCACGCCCGCTGCCTCACGTCGGTGAGCTTGGCGTCCTCGGCACGCTGGCCGAAGCCGAACGGGTTGGCCTTGGTGTTCGGCTGGATGCCCGGCTTGCCCGGAACCACCTGGCCGTTGACCTTGTTGAGGTCACCCGCCGCGACGCCGATGTCGATGTTGCCGAACTCGGCGTCGGCCTTCAGCTCGGCGACATCGAGGTAGATGCCCTTCGCGTAGACCGGCTTCTTGTCCTCGGTGCCGGCCCGCAGCACCAGCGTGACGTCGCCGACGAACGGAACGTTCGGCGTCACGACGGACTGGCACATGTTGGTGATCCAGGCCTCGGAGAAGCCGGACACCGCGACAGGCTCCGCGAAGTCCTTGCCGTCGAGCTTCTTACCGGCGTCGACGCTGCCGTACTGGACGAAGTTCTTGCCGACGAGGCTGTCGGCCTTGACCTTGAAATCCTGGCCGGAAATGCTGAACGACGCGGCGAGCGCGCCCTGGGCGAGGCCGACACCGATCGCGGCCGTCGCGGCCACGCTCGGCACCATGACGACGGCGAACCGCTTCCATCTGGTCCCGCCACGAACCTGGGACTTCATGAGAATTCCTCCTTCTCGGACGTACATCTCCGGGTGGGCCCAGGGGCCCGTCCTGGGATGGGAGAAGTGCTACGTCCTCGGGAAGGAGAGCGCCGAGGGCTCAGGCGGCACGACGCGCGTCCGAATCACCGGCGATCACCCCCGAGCGACAACCACTGGCCACGCGGTGCGCGGCCGGATTGGACAGGCCCTGCCGGTCAGAGCAGGAACCCCCCTGTCCACGACCGGCGGCGTCGCCGCCGGCCCGCTCGGTGGGGACCCTTCGCCGCGTCAGTCGGCGGGTAGCCGGGCTGGTGCGGTGTCGGACCGAGCGTCGCCGATCGTGGTCCATTACGGGCGCCCGCACAAGGGGGTTCGTTACTCGCTAGTAACGGCCTGATAACCACGGCACGACGGGCCGACATCGGACGGCCACACAGGGTGCCGCCGTGCGACATGACAAAGGAGGATGAGGGCGGAGAAAGACGGACAGATTTGCGGGTTCGATTTACTGCAAGTAACAGCGGCCGCGATTACCAAGTTTTGGTAAAGCGCGGCCGCCGAATGTCACCGTGTCGCCAAATCGTCCCGTTGCGGGAGGGGTCTCGACCGCCGGAACACGGTCAGAACAGGGCGCTCGCCAGGGCCTGCCGGGCCGCCGTCACGCGCGGGTCGTCGGCGCCGATCACCTCGAAGAGCTCCAGGAGTCGCAGCCGGGCCGCGTCCCGGTCCTCGCCGGCCGTGCGGCGCACGGCGTCGACGAGCCGCCCGAAGGCGTCCTGCACATGCCCGCCCACCAGGTCCAGGTCGGCGGCGGCGATCTGCGCGGCCACGTCGGCCGGGTTGTCCGCCGCGTTCTTGCGCACCTGCTGCGGGTCCACGCCCTGCACCCGGGAGAGCAGTTCGGCCTGGGCGAGCCCCAGCTTGGCCTCCGGGTGACCCGGGTCGTCGGCGAGCACGTTCTTGTACGCCTGGACGGCGCCGGCCAGGTCGCCCGCGTCGAGCGCGGACATGGCCGCCTCGAGCAGCGCGTCGTACGGGCCGGCCGGCACGGCGGCGGCGCCCTCGTCACCGGGCGCGTCCGGGGCCACCTGGATACCGGTGAGACCGAAGCGCTCCTCGGCGACCTGGACCAGCTGGTCGAGGGTCTGGCGGATCTGCGCCTCGGGGGCCGCACCCTGGAAGAGCGGCAGCGCCTGACCGGCGACCACCGCGAAAACGGCCGGAATTCCCTGGATGCCGAACTGCTGCATCAGCATCTGGTTGGCGTCGACGTCGACCTTGGCGAGCAGGAACCGCCCGTTGTACTCGACGGCCAGGCGCTCCAGGAGGGGGCCGAGCTGCTTGCAGGGCTCGCACCACTCGGCCCAGAAGTCGATGACGACCGGGACCTCGGCGGACCGCTGGAGCACATCGCGCTCGAAGCCGGCCTCGTCGACGTCGATCACCAGGGCGGAAGGGGCGACGGCGGCCGTGCCGCCGTGCCGGGCGGCCTCGGCGCGCGCCGCCTCGGCCTTCGCCTTGGCCTCGCCGGCCGCCTTCACCGCGGCGAGGTCGACGACGCCGCTCATGGACATGTTTCGGGGCTGCATGGCTATATCCTCCCCCCTCCGCGCGCGTAACCGGAAAGCCATGGCCGAACCGCGCCGTCCGGGGCGGGACGATGCGGTTCCGTGCGGGTGCGCTGCGCCGGGTCCCCACCCGGCGCGGTGGTTGTCGCTGAGGCTTCCCCCGAGGACTTCGTCCAGGGGGGACCCCCAAGCCTTTCGCTACGGGTCGTAGCGTAATGGCAGCGGCCCCGGCGTGGGGCGGGGGCGGTGGTGAACTGGCTCACATCGCCCGCCCCTGGCGCAATACCTACTGACGGGTATGGTCGCGTCCATGTGTAGCCGCACCCGTTCCCGAAGCCGAACCGGACGACCGCGCTCCGCGGAGGCCGACACGGCCATCCTGGAGGCGACCCGGGCGGCCCTGGTGGAACTGGGCTGGTCCAAGCTCTCCATGGGCGATGTCGCGACCAGGGCCGGGGTCGCCAAGACCACGCTCTACCGGCGCTGGGCCAACAAGAACGAACTCGTCGTGGACGCCGTCGCCGTCCTGTTCGACGAACTCGAACTGCCTGATCTGGGTTCCCTGCGCGCCGACATCGAAAACGTCGTCCTGCAGTTCGCGGCGCTCCTCGAACGCCCCGAGACCAAGACCGCCCTGATGGCGGTGGTCGCCGAGTCCACCCGCGACGAACCGCTCCGCGAGCGGATCCGCGGCTCCATCGTGGACCGCCAGAAGCGCCTGGTCCTGGAGGGCCGCCAGCGCGCGCAGGAACGCGGCGAACTGCCCGCCGAGCGCGACCCGGAGACCATCGCGGCCGGCGACGACCTGATCTTCGACGTGGTGGCCGGCGCGGTGGTGCACCGCGCCCTGGTGAGCGCCGAACCGGTCGACGAGGCCTGGGTACGGCGTCTGTCCGCGCTGCTGATCGGCGGCCTGGGCGCGGTGGACGAGGCCGGCCGGGCCCACTGAAGACGGCCGGAGACAAGCGGTAGGACGAAGGGGCGGTACGGGAACTCCCGTACCGCCCCTCGCGCCTCGCGGCGGGGTCCTAGAAGCCGGCCGGCTCCGTGTAGACACCCCACTCGTCGCGGAGCACGTTGCAGATCTCGCCGAGCGTGGCCTCGGCCCGTACGGCGTCGAGCATCGGCGGGATCATGTTGTTCCCGTCCCGGGCCGCCGCCAGCATGGCGTCGAGGGCGGCGCGGACCGCGGCCTCGTCCCGGCGGCCCTTGCGGTCGCCGAGCACCCGGACCTGCTCCCACTCGACCTCGTGGCTGACCCGCAGGATCTCCAGGTCGCCGGTGACCGAGCCGTGGTGCACGTTGACGCCGACGACCCGCTTGTCGCCCTTCTCCAGGGACTGCTGGTAGCGGAAGGCGGACTCGGCGATCTCGCCGGTGAACCAGCCGTCCTCGATGCCGCGCAGGATGCCGGAGGTGATCGGCCCGATCGGGTGCTTGCCGTCCGGGTGGGCGCGCAGACCGCGCTCCTTGATCTGCTCGAAGATCTTCTCGGCGTCGGCCTCGATGCGGTCGGTGAGCTGCTCGACGTACCAGGAACCGCCCAGCGGGTCGGCCACGTTGGCGACGCCGGTCTCCTCCATCAGCACCTGCTGGGTGCGCAGCGCGATCTCGGCGGCCTGCTCGCTGGGCAGCGCCAGGGTCTCGTCGAGGGCGTTGGTGTGGAGGGAGTTGGTGCCGCCGAGGACGGCCGAGAGGGCCTCGACCGCGGTGCGCACCACGTTGTTGTACGGCTGCTGCGCGGTGAGCGAGACACCGGCGGTCTGGGTGTGGAAGCGGAGCCACTGCGCCTTGTCGGTCTTGGCGCCGTAGACCTCCTTCATCCAGCGGGCCCAGATCCGGCGCGCGGCGCGGAACTTGGCGATCTCCTCGAAGAAGTCGAGGTGCGCGTCGAAGAAGAAGGAGAGGCCGGGCGCGAAGACGTCGACGTCGAGGCCGCGGGACAGGCCCAGCTCCACGTAGCCGAAGCCGTCGGCGAGGGTGTACGCGAGCTCCTGCGCGGCCGTCGCACCGGCCTCGCGGATGTGGTAGCCGGAGACCGAGAGCGGCTTGTACGCGGGGATGCCCTGCGCGCAGTGCTCCATCAGGTCGCCGATGAGGCGCAGGTGCGGCTCGGGCGGGAAGAGCCACTCCTTCTGCGCGATGTACTCCTTGAAGATGTCGGTCTGCAGGGTGCCGTTGAGCACCGCCGGGTCGACGCCCTGGCGCTCGGCGGCGACCAGGTACATGCAGAAGACCGGGACGGCGGGGCCGGAGATCGTCATCGAGGTGGTGACGTCGCCGAGCGGGATGTCCTTGAAGAGGACCTCCATGTCGGCGGCGGAGTCGATGGCGACGCCGCAGTGCCCGACCTCGCCGAGCGAGCGCGGGTCGTCGGAGTCGCGGCCCATCAGGGTGGGCATGTCGAAGGCGACCGAGAGCCCGCCGCCGCCGGCGGCCAGGATCATCTTGTAGCGCTCGTTGGTCTGCTCGGCGTTGCCGAAGCCGGCGAACTGGCGGATGGTCCAGGTGCGGCCCCGGTAGCCGGTGGGGTGCAGACCCCGGGTGAAGGGGTACTCACCGGGCCAGCCGATGCGCTCGAACCCCTCGTACGTGTCGCCGGGCCGGGGCCCGTAGACCGGCTCGACCGGGTCCCCGGAGAGCGTGGTGAAGTCGGCGTCGCGCTTGCGGGCCTTGTCGTAACGGGCCTGCCAGCGACGGCGGCCTTCCTCGATGGCGTCAGCGTCCATGCTTCGAATTTACTAGGACGTCCTAGTAAATGTCGATGGCAAACCTCCGCACATACGTGCGGAGGTACGGCCCGGGGGCCCGGATCAGGCCTTGGCGGGAGCCGGCTGCGCGCCGCTGACCAGCGGAAGCGTCTCGGCGACGACCTTGCGCTCGACGAAGAAGGCGGCCGTCGGAATCGTCCCCGAGACCAGCACCCACAGGAGCTTGCCGAACGGCCACTTGGCCTTGGAGCCCAGGTCGAAGGCGAAGATCAGATAGATGATGTAGAGGACGCCGTGGGCCTGGGAGACCGCGAAGGTCAGGTCCTCACCGACGCCGAAACCGTACTTGGCGACCATGCAGGCACAGAGGATGAGGAGCATGACCGCGGTGACGTACGCCATGACGCGGTAGCGGGTCAGCACGCTGGATTTCATGCCGTCGAGCGTAACGGCACGTTCCGGGCGATCTTCGCGCGGGTCAGCCCTCGTCGAAGTCGTGCGCCGCGACCCGCAGCGGGCGCAGCATCGCGAAGATCTCGGCGCACTCCTCGGCGTCGTACGCGCCGAGACCGAACTCCATCTCCATCAGGTCGCGGGTGGCGGCCTCGACCACCTCGCGGCCCTTCTCGGTGATCGACGCGAGCGTGCCGCGCCCGTCGTTGGGGTTGGGCCGCTTGGCGACCAGGCCGGACTTCACCAGCCGGTCGACCGTGTTGGTCACCGAGGTCGGGTGGACCATGAGCCGCTCGCCGATCTTCGACATCGGCAGCTCGCCGGCCTTGGAGAAGGTCAGCAGGACCAGCGCCTCGTAGCGGGCGAAGGTCAGCCCGTACGGCTTGACCACGGCGTCCACCTCGGCCAGCAGGATCTGGTGGGCGCGCATGATCGAGGTGATCGCGGCCATCGAGGGGACCGGGCCCCAGCGCTTCTGCCAGAGTTCGTCGGCGCGGGCGATGGGGTCGAACGGGAGACTGAGCGGCTTCGGCACGCGTCGACCTTACCGACTGGTCATATGGCGGTCAGCCCTGTCTCGCCTTTCGGTCGCATCCGCCGCCGCCCGGACCGCCCACGCCCGCCTGACCGCCCGGACCTCCCCGACCAGCAGGGCCGCGCACGGAATCGCGCTCACGGTGTCGCAACCGGATGCCGCCTGACCGGTATGCCACGATGGCCCGACATGTCACGTCTCGTCGTCCCGTAACCCGACCCTGGGGGCCGGATGTCCCGCCGCCGTCACGTCACCACCGCCGCTCTCGGCCTTGTCACCGTCCTCCTGCTCGCCGGCTGCGCCACGGACGACGACGGACCGGCCTCCCCCGTCGGGCCGCCCTCGGCACGCGGCGAGGCGGCGCCGACCGGCGGCTCGCCCTTCTGGGTCGACCCGGAGAGCGACGCGGCGCGGCAGGTGCGGCAGTACGAGGCGCAGGGCCGCGCCGAGGACGCCAAGGTGCTGCGGCGGATCTCCGAGCGGCCGGTGGCGGACTGGCCGGCCGGCGACGACCCGGTGCCGGACGTGACCCGGGCGGTGAAGGGCGCGGCGCCCGACGAGCGCACGGTGGTCTTCGTCGCGTACAACATCCCGCACCGCGACTGCGGGATGTACTCGGCGGGCGGGGCGCACGACGGGCAGGCCTACCGGAACTGGGTGGACGCCTTCGCCTCGGCGATCGGGGACGCGCCCGCGGTCGTGGTCCTGGAGCCGGACGCGGTGCCGCACGTCGTGGACGGCTGCACCCCGGGCGAGTACCACGAGGAGCGGCTCCGGCTGCTCTCCGAGGCGATCGACCGCTTCAAGCGGCAGCCGCGCACCCGGGTCTATCTGGACGCCGGCAACCCGGCCTGGATCGACGACCCGGACAAGCTGGTGGAGCCGCTGCGCCGGGCGGGCATCGCCCGGGCCGACGGCTTCGCGCTGAACGTCTCCAACTTCCAGACCAACGACGTCGTACGGGGCTTCGGCGCGGGTCTGTCCCGGCTGCTCGGCGGCACCCACTTCACGGTGGACACCAGCCGCAACGGCGACGGCCCCCTCCCGGGGAACCGGGCGGAGGCCTGGTGCAACCCCCCGGGCCGGGCGCTCGGCGTACCGCCGACGGACCGGACCGGGGACGAGCTGGTCGACGCGTATCTGTGGATCAAACGGCCCGGCGACTCGGACGGCCCCTGCCGGGGCGGCCCGGCCGCCGGTACCTGGTGGCCCGACTACGCGCTGGGGCTCGCGCGCCGGGCGAAGCCGTGACTCAGGCGGAGTCCTCGCTCCCACCGGCCACCTGGATCCACTTCGCCTCGGACGGAACGCCGTCCTGGTCCGTCACGAACAGCATGTACCAGCCGGGCGGGACCAGGGTCCGGTCCTTGGGGACCTCGACGGTGACCGTCACCCCGTCCGGCTCCTTCGTCAGGCCCAGCTCGATCGAGCGCTGTTCGACGTCCGTGGTGTGGGTGACGGCGCTGGGCCGCATCAGCCGGGCCGTGGCGATCCGGGTCGCGTCCCGGGTCTTGAAGGTGGCCCGGCCGTTCTGGTCGAGCTCCTGCGGGCCCTCCCCGAGCACCGGCCGGTTCCCGCCGGCCCGGTGCAGGACGGGCGGGGTGAAGACCTCGATGCGCTGCTCGAAGGTGCCGAGCTTGGTGTTGTCCTTGTTGCTGTAGAGCGGGTCGGAGCCGAAGGTGGCGACCCTGCCGTCCGGCAGCAGCAGCGCCTCGGAGTGGTAGTTGCGCCCGACGGTCGGCTCGGCGGCCTCGCTGAAGGCGTTGCTCCGGGGGTCGTAGAACTGCGACTTGAGGATGTCGCTGCCGCCCGAGCCCCGGTACTGCTCGGAGCCGCCACTGGTGAAGACGGTGTCGTCGGGCATGAGCACGCTGGCGAGATAGCGGGTGCCCTGCGGCAGCGCCGGCCCGTCGGTGAAGACGGGGCTGTCCTTGGACAGGTCGATGATGGAGGTGCGGGCGGTGGAGTTCGGTGACTCGCCGACCCCGCCGCCGCCGAGCACCATGACCTTCTGGTCCTGGGCGGGCGGCAGCATCAGGGAGGCGGAGGTCTCCAGCTGGTCGGGGTCGGTGAGCCCGGGCAGCTTGGTGAAGGCGTTCTTCTTCAGGTCCCACAGGCCCGGTTCGCGGCCCTTGTCGGCGGGGCCGTAACCGGCGTTGGAGCCGGTGTAGAGCAACTTGCCGCCCTTGGTGAGGAAGAGCGCCGGGTAGGTGGGGAAGTAGCGGAAGGGGCCCTTGGACCACTTCTTGGTCTTCGGGTCGTAGATCTCGTTGTCGCCGGGGACGACGTCGCCGACGTCGTTGAGCCCGGACACCGCGAGCACCCTGCCGTCGTCGAGGGTGACGAGCGTCGGGTACCAGCGGGCGTCCTTCATGGGCGCGACGGGGATGTACCGCTCGGCCTTCGGGTCGAACTCGTAGGCCGCCTTGATGCCCTGGAAGTCCTGCTTCTCGGTGGTGAGCTTCTGGGCGAGGCCGTAGACGTTGTCGGCGTCGTCGCCCTTGAGGCCGACGACCTCGTACTGCGCGGCCTCGGTGGTGAGCGCCTGCGGGCCCTCCTTCCTGGCCTCGACGAAGACCCGCGCCTCGGCCGCGGTGACCTTCGTCTTCCAGGGCTTCATCTGGCCGCTCTTGAAGTACGAGATCTCGAACTCGCGCTTGGCCTTGGGCACGGTGACGTCGAACTTCGACACGTACTCGACACCGGACGGGGAACGGAAGACGGTGCCCTTCTTGAGGGTGACCGCCTTGTCGGGACTCTCGTTCTTGACCCGCATGCCGCCGCCGGCCTTCTTCACCTCGCCGTCGAGGATCTCGTAGCGGGCGGTGCCGCCGGCCACCAGGAGCCGCCCGTCGGGGAGCTGGGTGTGGCCGGAGCAGAAGAAGTCCTCCGGGGTGTCGATCTTCTTGAAGGTGTTCTTGACCGGGTCCCACAGGACGGTCTCGAAGGTGCCGGCGTCGAACTTCTTCTGGTTGTTGCCGGAGCCGGCGATGAGCAGCACCTTGCCGGTGTGCAGCAGGGCGGCGTGGATGGCGTTGACCTTGTACTGCTCGGGGACGGCGACCACGCCCCAGGAGCCGTACTTCTTCATGTACTCGGGCTGGGCGATCTTGTACGCGTGGTACTTCTCGCTCGCGAAGGAGACGGCGGCCGGGGCGTTGAGGGCCGCGAGGACGAGGACGGCACCGCTGCCGAACAGGGTCTTCTTGAACTGCTTGGACGGCCGGTAGGCCATGGCTCAGTTCCCTCCGGTCGTCGTGGGCGCGGGCGCGGCGGCGGGCTTCGGTCCGGTGCCGGCGGGGGCCGGGGCGGAGACGCGGGTGAGGCCCTCGGCGGCGTCCGTACGGCCGCGGGCGCGGGCCCTGGCCCGGGCGGCGGCGCGCACCCGCAGCCGGTGCCGGTCGCGGCGGCTGGTGAACGCCCACACCGTGATCGGGGCGAGCGCGATGACCAGGGCGAGCACCGCCCAGGTGCGCATGGCCACATGGGTGTGGCCGAAGTGGACGGAGGCGACGAGGGAGGCGACGAGGATCGCGGCCCAGTAGAGATGGATCCGGAAGGTGAGGATGCGGTCGGGGCTGGCCTCGCCGCCCTTGGGGGTGACCACGAACCGGCCGCGGGTGCGGAGGAGCGCGGAGCCCAGCGACTTGAGGTAGATCGGCGCGGAGATCGCGGACATCGCCATGCCGGCGAGGCCGCCGGAGCCCTCGGGTTCGTGGGGCGAGACGTTGTGGCGGCGGTTCCAGAGGTAGAGACCGATCTGCAGGGCGACGGCGTCGCTGTAGATCATCAGCCAGACCGAGGAGGAGACCTGGGTGCCGGAGGCGCCGAGCCACAGGAAGAGGACACAGGAGAGGATGCCGAGGAGCCAGTTGACGGCCGTCATCGGGTAGTAGACGAGCATCAGCGTGTAGTTGAGGAGCCGTCCGGGCGGGGTCCGGAAGGGTGCCTTCCAGTACTGCCTGAGCAGCGTCTCGTAGGTCCCGCGGGACCAGCGCAGCTGCTGGGTGAAGAAGTCGGTCCAGGAGGCCGGTCCCTCCCCCACGGCGAGCACGTCCGGGGTGTAGACCGAACGCCAGAAGCGGCCGGTCAGCGGGTTGCGGCGGCGGTGCAGCTCGAAGCCGGTGGCCATGTCCTCGGTGATGGAGTCGTACAGGCCGCCGATCTGCCGGAGGGCGGAGATCCGCACGATGTTGTTGGTGCCGACGAACATGGGGGTGCGGTAGCGGTTGCCGGCCCGCTGGATGAGCGCGTGGAAGAGGAACTGCTGCGACTCGGCGGCCTTGGTGACGGCGGAGGTGTAGTTGCCGTACACCTGCGGGCCGACGACGAAGGCGATGTCGGGGTCGCGGAAGTAGCCGAGCATCCGCTCCAGGAAGTTGGGCAGCGGCACGTGGTCGGTGTCGACCGAGGCGAAGAACTCGTAGGCGTCGCCGTGCATGGCGAGCCAGGCGTTGTAGTTGCCGTGCTTGGTGCGGGCCTTGTGGACGCCCTTCCTGCGGTTCCACTCGGGCACACCGGCCCGGGTGAAGTGGCGGACCCCGAGCTCCTCGCAGAGCGCCTTGGCGTCGGCGTCGTCGCCCTCGTCGAGCAGCCACACGTCGAGCGGCCCGTCGTGCCGCAGCCGCACGGCCCCTTCGAGGGTGGCCCGGACCATGGAGAGCGGCTCCTTGCCGGGCACGTACGTGGTGAGGAAGGCGACCCGGGTGCCGGGCTCGGCGTGCACGGGTATCGGGTCACGGGCGACGAGGGTGGCGTGCGCGATCGAGGTGACGTTCACCAGCATGAAGAAGCAGATCAGCCCGATCGCCACGAGCATGACCGTGTCGTACGGCACCCGCCAGACGTCGTCCCCCTCGCGCACGGTCCAGTGGGTGGGCCACACGAGGTACGCGAGCAGCAGTGCCGACAGGAGCGGGGCGAGCCCCATGAGGAGGACGGCTCGTATTCGGTGCGGCTCCTTCGAGAGCAGACTCCGGTACCGCACCTGGTAGGGCCCGTTCGCCTGATCCGGTTCCGTGAGGGGACCGGCGAGTCGGCTGTAGGTGTCGTAGTCGTAGCCTCCCGGCCGCACGGTGCCTCCAGCTGTCGTCGAACCTGTCGATAGCCCTACAAAAAGGGACATTCATCGGCGTGTCGACTGGAAGCGTCCGAGTGAGGGGTTTTCAGAGACCGCGATCCTCTGGGCGCGACGGGTGACGGGCGACCCGGGGAGCCGAGCCGACCTCCCGTCCGAAGCCCTCGACGAAGGCGGTGAGCAGCCGGGCGAACTCCACCCGGTCGGCGTCCGGCCAGCCCGTCATCGCGCGGGCGAAGACCTCCTCACGGAGGCGGCGGGTGCGGTCGAGCCGGCCCCGGCCCTCGGGCGTGAGGGCGAGCAGGGTGCGGCGGGCGTCGGCGGGGTCGGGGGCGCGGGTCAGCCAGCCCTCCTCGGCGGCGCGGAGCACGAGGCGGCTGGCCCGGGGCTGGTCCGCCCCGAGGGCGGCGGCGACGTCCGAGACGGAGCAGGCCCCGTCACGCTCCTCGACGGCGTCGAGGACGCCGAAGAGGGTGGGGTCGACGGGCCGGTCCTCGCCGCCGGGCGGGGCGAGGCGCCCGAGGGAGCGGCGGGTCTGGCTGCGGCGGATGGCCACCATGGCGCGCTCGACGGCGGTGAGGGCTTCCCGCTGTTCCTTGTCCGACATGCATGCTAGTTTACAACTGTTGTAAAACGACATGGATCTACGGGGATCTACGGGGATCTACAGGGATCGGGGTGCACGCACCATGGAAGACGTCCGCACGCAGCGCCCGCTCGGCCACTGGCTGAAGCACATCGACGGCGCGATCGAAGGCGCCATGGCCCGCCTCTTCGCCGAGGAGGGCCTGACCCGCCGCGACTGGCAGATCCTCAACACCGTCTCGTACGAACCGGTCCCCCTGAGCCGGATCGACGAGTCCCTCGCGCCCTTTCTCTCCCCCACCGCCCCGACCGTACGGCCCCGGGTCGACGCCCTGACCGCCCGCGGCTGGACCGTCCTCGCCCCCGACACCACGGTGACCCTCACCGACGAGGGCCACGCGGCCCACCGCCGCATCGCCGCCCAGGTCGCCGCCCTGCGCACCCGGATCACGCAGTGCCTGTCGCGCGAGGAGTTCGGCACGCTCATGACGCTGCTCCAGCGGCTCGGCGAGCACGTCGACACGGTGACCACGGAGCCGGCCCGAGGCGCGTGACGCCGTCCCCTGTTCAGGCGTCGAGCGGACCCGGTTTCGTGGACCGCAACGCACGCACTCGGGCGCGGAAGACACGCCAGCGCCGCTCGTTGTCATGCACCAGCGTCGCCGACTCCGTCATCAGATCGGCCGCCCGGTCCAGCAGCTCGGAAGCCGAATAGAGGTAGGCGGGGGCCGTCCGGTCGCCGCCCAGGTCGGCCCGCAGCGCCCTCGGAGCGAAGTCGATGCGGGCCAGCAGGTCGAGAGCACGCCGCAGCAGCCGGGCGACCAGGACCTGAAGGCCCGCGGACTGCCAGTCGTTGGCGATGATCCGATGCCGCTCCCCGAGCAGGTCGGCCAGCGCCGGGTAGGCAGCCAGACCTCCGGCGATCTCCCACGCCTGCTCCATCGCACCGGCCAGCCAGGCACCCGTCTGCTCTACGTCATCCGCGACCAGGCCGACCTCACGCTTCAGCCGCCGCAGTTCGACCGGCTCGCCCTCCCCTTCCATGAAGAGGATCCCCGACGTCGCGACGAGCCCGGGGGCGTTGAGGTCCTCCGTGCCGGCGAACGAGGCGCCCGGCGCCTGTTCGCCCACGCCGACCACGCTCCACCGGTCGGCCAGCGTCCTCAGCGCCCGGGACCGCTCCTGCAGCTCGCCGGCCTGCCGCAACGGTGCCTGCGAGTAGTACTCCTCATGCTCGCGATGGAACCGCGCGAGATTGTCGATCAACTGCAACAACGACTCAGGAGGGCTGAGCCGCGCCTCGTCCTCGGCCATGTCGGCAGTGTGCACCAGGTCCCACGGGCGCAGACGTCCAGCCACGCCCGTACGCGTCGGCGATGAGCCGCCCGGCACTCGCGGATCGACGTCACGTCACGAGTGCCGGCCTCAGTCGGCCAGGTGCCGCTCCACCGTCTCGACCTTCTTCGTCAGGCCGTCCGTGACACGCGCCGTCGCCGCCGTGGAGGCCCGCGCACCGCGCTAGACGGTGGCGACAGCGAGCATGTGGGAGCTCGCCGAGAGCAGGTCCGGGTGGGGCTCCGCAAGGCGGGCGGCCGTCAGGGCGGCCTGGAACATCGCCGTTCCGACCACGCTCTCCTTGGCGTATTGTTCCGTCGCCTTGAGCGCGGACCACACCGGCCCTTCGATCCCGAAGACGACCGGGTCCGTCAGACCGGCCTCGTCCAGTTCGGCGGCCAGGCCTTCGCCCGTATGGAAGTACGAGCTGGTGAACCCCTTACGGCCAGGCGCGTGGACGCCCGTGACGAGGATGTCGGCCACGGCGTCGCGAACGCGGTCGACCGTGAGCATGGTGGTGGCGACATGCTCGAAGAGCGAGGCGTAGCGGCCGATGGCCGCCGCCGCGACCAGACCTCCGGGGCGGACGACCCGGGCCGCCTCGCGCAGCGCGCGAATGCGGTCGTCGTGGTCGAGCAGGTGGTACAGCGGACCGAGCACGAGCGCCACGTCGTACGAGTCGTCAGGCGCGCCCAACGCCCGGGCATCCCCGAGCGTGGACGGAATCCCCAGCGCGGACGCCTCCTCGACGTGGCGCGGGACCGGGTCGACGAGCTCGACGTCGTAACCGTCCTCGATCAGCCATCGGGCGTGTGCGCCGGGCCCTCCGCCGATGTCGAGGATCCGGGCCGGCGCGTCCGGCAGGTGCCGTCGCAGCAGTTCCTGAGTACGGACCATCTCAAGGACCCCGTCGGCGCTGCCGGTCAGCCGCTCGGACTCGTTGATGGTCTCGCTGTAGAAGGCGATGATCTCGGGACCTACGGAAGGTGTGGACATGGTGGCGATTGTGACCGCTGGCGGTGCGAGGTAACAGCCCCCTAGCCTGACCGGTCAACCGGTCAGCGTCACACACCAGGGAACGGACATGCCTCTACTGAAGTACGAGCAGATCGCCGAGAGCCTGCGCCGCCGCATCGCCGACGGGGAGTTCGAACCGGGCTCCCTCCTCCCCTCCAGCCGCGACCTGTGCGAGCAGTGGGGCGTCTCGCGGGCGACGGCCATCAAAGCCATGGAGACACTCCGCGCCGACGGTCTGGTGACGCCCCACCAGGGGCGCGGATTCTCGGTCGTGGAAACCCCGGTGGCCAGGCCGGCCGGCGGGCGCGGCCCCGGCACCAGCCGCATTCAGGGAGGGATGCCGTTCAAGCGCCTCGGCGTGCCGGAGTTGCTGGTGCCGCCCTCCCACGTCGCCGAAGTCTTGGGGCTGGGGAGCGGCGTACGCGCCCTGCACCGCGCCCGGTTGACTCTGCTGGACGACGGTCGACCGCACTCCCTCACCACGGCCTGGTTCCCGCCCGACATCGCCGAGGCCTGCCCTCGGCTGCACCAGAACGGTCCGATCGCCGAAGGAACCACCCACTACGTCCGGCGCACGACCGGTCGGGGCCCGGTCCGGGGCGTGGACGTCACCTCGGTCCGGCTGGTGACCAGCGCCGAAGCGGAACAGCTTCGGGTGAAGCGCCCGTGCGCCGTCGCCGTGGTGCTGCACACGGCGTACGACGCGCAAGACCGGCCACTGGTCTGCGAGGAGGGCCTGACACCCGAGGGAGTGTGGGAGCGCACGGACAACTATTCGATGGGTCACGGGGATTGACTGGACCGGTCCACCGGTCCAGTCTAATTCCGACGGCAGGCATACGTACGGTGCGCTTCGCCGGCCGGAAGGAGGATCCGCATGCCCACGCCACCCGAGGAACCCCGCATCGGCGAACCGAGCCGGACCCTGCGCTTACGGGCGGCCGACGGATGGGAACGGTTCATGCGCCGCGGCCAGGACCACGCCGGAGAGGAAGGCGCCCTTCACTCAGTCGGCGCCGACGGCTACGAGCGGCACCCGCTACTGAACACACTGGTCCGCGACGTCGCCTCGCGCGGCGTGGGACGGCTCACCGCCGTCACCCACGAGCTTCAGGACGGCGGCCGCCCGGTTCGCCTGGCGCACATCCGGCCGGCGTCCGGTGTCGAGTGGACCACGGCGGCGGACAACATCCGCGCCGTATCGATCAACGGCAGCACCCCATGACCGACGCCACCACCGCGGGTAGGGCCGCTCCGTTGTCTCGGCCTTCTCCGTCAGTCGCGCCATCGCACCGGACCGAACAACGGCCGGTCGTCGCCGTCTACCTACGGCTGTCACGCGAGTCCGACGACAGCGCGAGCCTTCAAACCCAGAGGTCCTCCACTCACCGCTGGTTACTCGCCCACGGGTACGACCCGGCGGATGCCCTTGAGTACGTCGACACCGGGACGTCCGGCACGAAACCGCTGGAAGCACGGAAGGGTATGGCCGCCCTGATCGCCGCACGCCCCACCGTGGTTGTGGCTTGGAAGCTGGACCGCTTGACCAGGTCCGTGTCCGAGTTCCTGCGGCTGGCCGCCTGGGCCGAAGCTCATGGCACGTCGATTGCCACCACCGACCACGTCGTCGACACAACAACGCCGACCGGGCGTCTGGTGGCGGCGGCCCTGGCCGCGCTTGCCGAGTGGGAGCGCAACATGATCGCGTCCCGCATCACCGACGGGCACGCCACACGCCGGGGTCAAGGCCGTTGGTCCTCGGGCCGTCCGCCGTTCGGCTACCGCATCGAGCGGCGGGACGGCGCCGCCTTCCTCGCCATCGACGAAAGCCAAGCCGGAAAGATCCGCAAAGCTGTCACGGCTCTGGTCAACGGGTCCACGGTGGCCGCCACAGCACGCATGACGGGCCTGTCAGAGCCTCAGTGGCGACGGCTCCTGAAATCACCCACGCTGCGGGGTCAACGAACACACAAGGGCGAACTGGTCCGCGAGCCGGACGGCATAACTCCCATGAAATTCGCAGAGGAGATCCTCTCCTCTGTCGAGTTGCGCGCCGTCCATGAGCGCCTGCTGACCCTGGCCACAGGCCAGGGTCGCGCCCCGCGCCGCGCCACCCTCATGTGCTCCGGCATGGCGTTCTGCCACCGATGCGCCGGGAAGCTGAATGGCGGCACGTCGGACAAGGGCATCCCCCTGTACCGCTGCAAGGCGGGCCACGTCACCATCTACGCGGCGACGCTGGACGGCCGTGTGGAGACGGAGTTCCTGACGAGATTCGCGTCCCGCGCCGAGACCGTCATTCGGCTGGAGGGTGGCAACGACTTGTCCGCCGAGCTGCTCGAAGCGAAGGAGCAGGCAAAGCGCCTGGCCGCACGTATGGCCACCGCCGGCCCGCTGATGTCGGGGACGCTCGAGAGCTTGACCCAGGACCTCGAAGACACATACGCCCGGCTGAGGGCCGCACATGCCCCCGAGGTCCGGGAAGTCCAGGTGGACACCGGGCGAACGATGGCCCAGGCATGGGAGTCGTACGACATCCCGGCCCGGTCCCGCCTCCTGGCGGGCCTGAGGTTGCGGGTGACGCTCCACCCAAAGCAGATGACCGACCGCCTGACCGTGGCCTGGGGCTGACGCCAGAGGTTCCTACGGCACGATCCGCAGGAACCTCGGCCATCCACACGGGGGAAGGTTATGCGTTCACCACTCCCTCGCGGCGGGCGCGGGACGCGATGACCGCGGCCTCGGCCTCGCGCTTCAGCTTGCGCTCGGCGACGAAGCCGCCGAAGGGCAGCACGGAGAGGACGAAGTAGAGGGCGGCCGTGCCGAAGCTCCACTTGGTCTTGTTCCAGGCGTCCAGCCAGAAGAGCACGTAGAGGATGAAGAGGATGCCGTGGATCGCACCCATGACCGGCACCGCGTTGAAGTCCGTGGTCCGCTTCAGCACCGAGCAGACCAGGAGCAGCAGGAACGACACTGCTTCCGGGGCGGAGACGAGCCGGAGCCGGTGCAGGGAGGAGGCGGTCTTGATGTCCACGGGAGGGGTCACCTTCGTTCGGATCTTGTGAACGGATGCACAAGGGCCGTTCCATTGTGCACGGCGACTTTGCTGTCCCTTTATCCGGGGGGCCAGTACCTTCCCTCCGTGGCAACGTTCCGACTCCAAGGCAGCAAAGTGCTCGCCGTGACCATGACCGGCGACGCCGTGAAGGCGAAAAACGGCTCGATGGTCGCCTACGACGGCCAGATGGCCTTCAAGAAGATGTCCGGCGGCGGTGAGGGCCTGCGCGGCATGGTCACGCGCCGGCTGACCGGTGAGCAGATGGAGGTGATGGAGGTCCGCGGGCAGGGCACCTGCTGGTTCGCCGACCGCGCCTCCGAGATCAACCTCGTCCAACTGCACGGCGACAAGCTGTGGGTGGAGGCGAGCAACCTGCTCTGCACCGACGCCGGGCTGCGCACCGGCACGACCTTCACCGGGTTGCGCGGCGGTGCGACGGGCAACGGTCTGTTCACCACGACCGTCGAGGGCACCGGCCAGGCCGCGATCATGTCCGACGGTCCGGCGGTGGTGCTCCGGGTGAGCCCGCAGTACCCGCTGTCCGTCGACCCCGGCGCGTACATAGCCCACCAGGGCAACCTCCAGCAGAGCTTCCAGTCCGGTGTGACCTTCCGCACCTTCCTGGGCGAGGGCGGCGGCGAGGCGTTCCAGATCCGCTTCGAAGGTGACGGACTCGTGTACGTCCAGCCGTCCGAGCGGAACACGATCGGGGGTGACGTCTGATGCCGTTCCGCGAGATCAACTCCAAGATGATCGAGGCCACGGTGATCCCGGGGCAGCGGCTCTTCAGTCAGCGTGGCGCCATGCTGGCGTACCGCGGCGACGTCACTTTCACGCCGAACATCGCCGGCGGCCAGGGCGGTCTGATGTCGATGATCGGGCGCCGGGTGGCCGGCGAGGCGACCCCGCTGATGACCGTCGAGGGCAGCGGCACCGTGATGTTCGGGCACGGCGGTCACCACATCCAGGTGATCGCGCTGACCGGCGACACCCTCTACGTGGAGGCCGACCGGCTGCTCGCCTTCGACGGCACCCTGGAGCAGGGCACCATGTTCATGGGCTCGCAGGGCGGCGTGATGGGCATGGTGCGCGGCCAGGTGACCGGCCAGGGCCTGTTCACCACGACCCTCAGGGGTCACGGCTCGGTGGCCGTGATGGCGCACGGCGGGGTGATCGAGCTGCCGATCACGCCGGGCCGGCCGGTGCACGTCGACCCGCAGGCGTACGTGGCGCACCACGGCGACGTGCGCAACAAGCTGTCCACGGCGCTGGGCTGGCGGGACATGGTGGGCCGCGGCTCGGGCGAGGCGTTCCAGCTGGAGCTGAGCGGCAGTGGCGCGGTGTACGTCCAGGCGTCGGAGGAGAAGCTGTGAGCACCCCTGTGGTCTACGACCCGATGACGCTGCCGTCGGACGACAACGTCAATCCGTACACCTTCTGCGTGGAGCTGAAGGGCTCCCAGTGGTTTCTGCAGAAGGGCAAGATGATCGCCTACTACGGGCGGATCGAGTTCAACGGGATCGGTCACGGCCGGCTCGACCGGCTGGTGCGGACCTCGTTCCACTCGCCGCTGCACGCGAGCGACTGGGTGGTGGCGGAGGGCAGCGGGAAGATGCTGCTCGCGGACCGGGCGTTCGACGTGAACTCGTACGACCTGGACGAGGGCAACCTGACGATCCGTTCGGGCAATCTGCTCGCGTACCAGCCCTCGCTGGCGCTGAAGCAGTCGATCGTGCCGGGCTTCGTGACGCTGATCGGTACGGGGAAGTTCGTGGCGGCGTCGAACGGTCCGGTGGTCTTCATGGAGCCGCCGCTGCGGGTGGATCCGCAGGCTCTGGTCGGCTGGGCGGACTGCCCCTCCCCCTGCCACCATTACGATCACGGCTATCTGACCGGCGTGATGGGCGGTGTGCGCGCCCTCACGGGCATCGGCGGCTCGTCGGGTGAGGAGCACCAGTTCGAGTTCGTCGGGGCGGGCACGGTGCTGTTGCAGTCCACGGAGCTGCTGATGCCGGAGCGGGCGATCGGTGAGGTGGGCGCGGCGCCGGGTGTGCCGGGCGCCGGTCACGGGGTGCCGGGATCGCATGGATCCGGCCAGAACCAGATGGGGTCGGTACCGCGTCTTCCCGGCCAGCTGGGGGACCTGCAGCGTCGCTTCGGTCTGTGAGCGGTAGTCTGCGGAGCGTGACGCGTCGAACACACTCCCAGCATTCGTCAAGTTTTCAACTTCTTAGGTAGAATCCATATATGGAGACCGAGACCGCCACCCCCTGGCTCACGGACGCAGAGCAGTGCGCCTGGCGCACCTTCCTGGACGTCAACAGAATGCTGACGTACCAGTTGGAGAAGGACCTCCAGCCCTTCGGCCTGACGATGAACGACTACGAGATCCTCGTGCATCTCTCGGAGTCGGCCGAGCGGCGGCTGCGCATGAGCGACCTGGCCACCGCCACCCTGCAGTCCAAGAGCCGGCTCTCCCACCAGATCACCCGGATGGAGAACGCCGGCCTGGTGCGCCGTGAGAACTGCGAGTCCGACCGGCGCGGGCTCTACGCGGTGCTGACGGACGAGGGCATGGCGACCATGCACAAGGTCGCCCCGCACCACGTCGAGTCGGTGCGCAGGCACTTCATCGACCAGATCGGCCCGGAGGCGCTCACCGACCTCCACGAGACGCTGAAGCCGGTCGCCGAGCAGCTGCGCGGCCGCCGCGGCAAGCCGTAGGCAGCCGCACAGCCGGTACGGGTCGGGCCCGGCGCCCCTGAGAGGGTGCCGGGCCCGACCCGTACGCGTCACGCCTAGGCCGTGTCTGATCCGCCGGACAGGCCCTAGTTGCCCGTCAGGCTGGCGATCAGCTCGTCCGAGGCCGCGTACGGGTCGAGCTCGCCGGCCGTGATGCGCTCGGCGAGCGCGTCGAGCCGGCGGTCGCCGCGCAGGTCGCCGATCCGCTCCCGCAGGGCCGTGACGGCGATCGTCTCGACCTCGCGGGCCGCCCGGGCCCGGCGCCGCTCCGCCAGTACCCCGTGCTCCTCCATCCAGGCGCGGTGCTTCTCCAGGGCCTCCACGACCTCGTCGACGCCCTCGCCGCGGGCGGCGACGGTCTTGACGATCGGGGGGCGCCAGTCGCCGGGCGCGCGGGCCTCGCCGAGGCCCAGCATGTGGTTGAGCTCGCGCGCGGTGGCGTCCGCGCCGTCCCGGTCGGCCTTGTTGACCACGTACACGTCGCCGATCTCCAGGATGCCCGCCTTGGCGGCCTGGATGCCGTCGCCCATGCCCGGGGCGAGGAGCACCACCGAGGTGTCGGCCTGGGAGGCGATCTCGACCTCGGACTGGCCGACGCCGACGGTCTCCACCAGGATCACCTCGCAGCCGGCCGCGTCCAGGACGCGGATGGCCTGCGGGGCGGACCAGGCGAGGCCGCCGAGGTGTCCGCGGGTGGCCATGGAGCGGATGTAGACGCCCGGGTCGGAGGCGTGCTCCGACATCCTCACCCGGTCGCCGAGCAGCGCCCCGCCGCTGAACGGCGAGGACGGGTCGACGGCGAGCACGCCGACTCGCTTGCCGGCCCTGCGGTACGCGGCGACGAGCGCCGAGGTCGAGGTCGACTTGCCGACGCCGGGCGAGCCGGTCAGGCCCACCACGTAGGCGTTGCCGGTCAGCGGCGCCAGTGCCGCCATCACCTCGCGCAGCTGCGGGGACGCCCCCTCCACCAGCGAGATCAGCCGGGCCACGGCGCGCGGCCGGCCCTCCCGTGCCTGGTCGACCAGTGCGGGAACGTCCACCATGTGCGCTGCTCCTTGAGGTGACGGATCACTTGCCCGTTACTTGCCGGGGACCTTCACGATCAGGGCGTCGCCCTGGCCGCCGCCGCCGCACAGGGCCGCCGCGCCCACGCCGCCGCCGCGGCGCTTGAGCTCCAGGGCCAGGTGCAGCACCACGCGGGCGCCGGACATGCCGAGCGGGTGGCCGAGCGCGATGGCGCCGCCGTTGACGTTCACCTTTTCGGAGGTGACGCCGAGGTCCTTCATTGACTGGTGGGCGACGGCGGCGAAGGCCTCGTTGATCTCGATCAGGTCGAGGTCGGAGACCTCCAGGCCCTCCTTCTTGAGGGCGTGCAGGATGGCGTTGGACGGCTGCGACTGGAGCGAGTTGTCCGGGCCGGCCACGTTGCCGTGGGCGCCGATCTCGGCGATCCACTCCAGGCCCAACTCCTGCGCCTTGGCCTTGCTCATCACGACCACGGCGGCGGCGCCGTCGGAGATCTGCGAGGCGGTGCCGGCGGTGATGGTGCCGTCCTTGGCGAAGGCCGGGCGGAGCTTGCCGAGGGACTCGGCGGTGGTCTCGCCGCGGATGCCCTCGTCCTGGGAGAAGACGACGGGCTCGCCCTTGCGCTGCGGGATCTCGACCGGGGTGATCTCGGCCTCGAAGATGCCGTTCTTCTGGGCGGCGGCGGCGCGCTGGTGCGACAGCGCGGCGATCTCGTCCTGGACCTCGCGCGGGATGCCGAGGCGGGCGTTGTGCTTCTCGGTGGACTCGCCCATCGCGATGCCGTCGAAGGGGTCGGTGAGGCCGTCGTACGCCATCGTGTCGAGCATCTCGATCGCGCCGTACTTGAAGCCCTCGCGGGACTTCGCCAGCGCGTGCGGCGCGTTCGTCATGGACTCCTGGCCGCCGGCCACGATGATGTCGAACTCGCCGGCGCGGATCAGCTGGTCGGCGAGCGCGATGGCGTCCATGCCCGACAGACACACCTTGTTGACGGTGAGCGCGGGGACGTTCATCGGGATGCCGCCCTTGACGGCGGCCTGGCGGGCGGGGATCTGCCCGGCGCCCGCCTGGAGCACCTGGCCCATGATCACGTACTGCACCTGGTCGCCGCCGATGCCGGCCCGGTCCAGGGCGGCCTTGATGGCGAATCCGCCGAGGTCGGCGCCCGAGAAGGACTTGAGGGAGCCGAGCAGGCGGCCCATGGGCGTGCGGGCGCCCGCGACGATCACTGAGGTGGTACCGGTCGTTCCAGACATGAGGCGCAGCCCCTTGGGATGAGGAGTGAACGAGGGTTTACGTTCAATGTACTGAGCCGCGACGGGCCGGGTCACCGGCCTGCCGGTGTGACGGCGCGCACGTTGCGTAACCATCGGGTCGGCGCTGCACTGGAGGCATGCTGACGCGTATCGACCACATCGGGATCGCCTGCTTCGACCTCGACAAGACGGTGGAGTTCTACCGGGCGACCTACGGCTTCGAGGTGTTCCACGAGGAGGTCAACGAGGAGCAGGGCGTGCGCGAGGCCATGCTCAAGATCAACGAGACCTCCGACGGCGGCGCCTCCTACCTCCAGCTCCTGGAGCCCACCCGCGAGGACTCCGCGGTGGGCAAGTGGCTGGCGAAGAACGGCGAGGGTGTGCACCACATCGCCTTCGGCACGGCCGACGTCGACGCCGACTCGGAGGCCATCCGGGGCAAGGGCGTCCGGGTGCTCTACGACGAGCCGCGGATCGGCTCCATGGGCTCCCGCATCACCTTCCTGCACCCCAAGGACTGCCACGGCGTCCTGACGGAACTGGTCACTTCGGCGAAGCCCTCCGCTGACCACTCCTCAGCGGAGCACTGACCTCCGGATTCCCGGCCCGGTAGAGTGGGCAACTCCGGGCCGGGGCCGGTCGGGGCCGTCCGCGTGCGGCTGCGAAGTCGGGATGTCGGGGTCGTCCGATCTGCCACGATTCCCCGGGGGGACCGTTCTGTCCGGTGAACGGTGCTCGTCGGAACGTCGCGACCAGGGTTGGGGTCTCCCCTGCTCGCCTGGCTCGGGGAAGGATGGACCGCGCAGTGCGGGGCTACGAACGCCAGGAGAGCCACCGAGCTGAAGACGACCATCTCTCGCGGTTCGAGGCCGAGATGGACCGGCTGAAGAAGGAGCGAGAGAAGGCCGTCCAGCACGCCGAGGACCTCGGGTACCAGGTCGAGGTGTTGCGCGCCAAGCTCCACGAGGCGCGCCGCACGATCGCGTCCAGGCCCGCCTACGACAGCGCGGACATCGGCTACCAGGCCGAACAGCTGCTGCGCAACGCGCAGATGCAGGCCGAGCAGCTGCGCCAGGACGCCGAGCGCGAGCTGCGCGAGGCCCGCGCCCAGACGCAGCGGATCCTGCAGGAGCACGCCGAACAGCAGGCCCGGCTCCAGGCCGAGCTGCACACCGAGGCCGTGCAGCGCCGCCAGCAGCTCGACCAGGAGCTGAGCGAGCGCCGGCAGACCGTCGAGTCGCACGTCAACGAGAACGTGGCGTGGGCCGAGCAGCTGCGGGCCCGCACCGAGTCCCAGGCCCGCCGCCTCCTCGAGGAGTCCCGGGCCGAGGCCGAGCAGGCGCTCGCCGCCGCCCGCGCGGAGGCCACCCGGATCGCCGAGGAGACCCGCCGCCGCTCCGGCACCGAGGCGGAGACCGCCCGCGCCGAGGCCGAAGCGATTCTGCTGCGCGCCCGCAAGGACGCCGAGCGGATGCTCACCGCCGCCTCCAGCCAGGCCGAGGAGGCCACCGGCCACGCCGAGCGGCTGCGCTCCAGCGCCACCGCCGAGACGGACCAGGCCCGCCGCGAGGCCGCCGAGCTGTCCCGTACGGCCGAGGTCCGCGTCCAGGAGGCCGAGCTCAGGCTGCGCGAGGCCCGGGTGGAGGCCGAGCGCACCCTCTCCGAGGCCAAGGACGCCGCGGCCAAGCAGATCGCGAGCGCCGAGTCCGTCAACGAGGCGCGCACCCGCACCGCCAAGTCCGAGATCGCCCGCCTCGTCGGCGAGGCCACCAAGGAGGCCGAGGCCCTCAAGGAGCAGGCCGAGGAGAAGCTCCGCGAGGCCACCGCCGAGGCCGAGAAGCTGGTCTCCGAGGCCTCCGACAAGGCCCGTACGGTCGCCGCCGAGGACTCCGCCGCCGCGCTCGCCAAGGCCGCGCGCAGCGCCGAGGAGATCCTCACCAAGGCCTCCGCGGACGCCCAGGAGACCACCCGCAAGGCCGCCGAGGAGGCCGAGCGGATCCGCCGCGAGGCCGAGACCGAGGCCGACCGGCTGCGGTCCACCGCCGAGGAGCAGGCCGACGAGCTGCTCGGCTCGGCGAAGGACGACACCAAGGAGTACCGCGCCAAGACGGTCGAGCTGCAGGAGGAGGCCCGCCGGCTGCGCGGCGAGGCCGAGCAGCTGCGCGCCGAGGCGATCGCCGAGGGCGAGCGGATCCGCGGCGAGGCCCGGCGCGAGGCCGTCGGCCAGATCGAGGAGGCGGCGAAGACCGCCGAGGAGCTGCTGACCAAGGCCCGCAAGGACGCCGAGGAGCTGCGCGGCAGCGCGGGCGCCGAGAGCGAGCGGGTGCGCGCCGAGGCCATGGAGCGGGCGCAGACCCTGCGCACCCAGGCCGAGGAGACCCTGGAGCGCACCCGGGCCGAGGCCGAGCGGCTGCGCGCCGAGGCCGAGGAGCAGGCCGAGTCGGTACGGGCCGCGGCCGACCGCGAGGCCGCCGAGACGCGCGAGGAGGCCGGGCGGGCCGCCGCGGCGCGCCGGGCCGAGGCCGCCGAGGAGCTGACCCGGCTGCACACCGAGGCCGAGAGCAAGCTCGCCTCGGCCGGCCAGGAGCTGACCGACGCCCGTACCGAGGGCGAGCGGATCCGGCGCGAGGCCGCCGAGGAGACCGAGCGGCTGCGCGCCGAGTCCGCCGAGCGGATCCGTACCCTCCAGGCGCAGGCCGAGACGGAGGCCGAGCGGCTGCGCGCCGAGGCCGCCGCCGACGCGTCGGCGACCCGGAGCGAGGCCGAGTCGGCCGCCGCTACCGTGCGTTCGGAGGCCGACGCCGAGGCCGAGCGGCTGAAGTCGGAGGCCCAGGAGACCGCCGACCGGGTGCGCGCGGAGGCCGCGGCCGCCGCCGAGCGGGTGGCCGCCGAGGCCGCCGAGGCGCTCGCCGCCGCCCAGGAGGAGGCCAACCGGCGCCGCCGGGAGGCCGAGGAGACCCTGGAGTCGGCGCGCGGCGAGGCCGGCCGGGAGCGCGAGGTCGCCCGCGAGCAGAGCGAGGAGCTGCTCGCCTCCGCCCGCAAGCGGGTCGAGGAGGCGCAGGCCGAGGCACAGCGCCTGGTGTCGGAGGCGGACGCCCGCGCCACCGAGATGGTGTCGGCCGCCGAGACCACCGCGCAGGAGGTGCGGGACTCGGTCTCGGGCCTGCGCGAGACGGCCGAGGAGGAGATCGCCGGGCTGCGCAGCGCCGCCGAGCACGCGGCCGAGCGCACCCGTACCGAGGCACAGGAGGAGGCGGACCGGGTCCGCGCCGACGCGTACGCGGAGCGGGAGCGGGCCACCGAGGACGCGAACCGGGTCCGCGAGCGCGCGCAGGAGGAGACCGAGGCCGCCAAGGCGCTGGCCGAGCGGACCGTCGCGGACGCGCTGGCCGAGTCGGAGAAGCTGCGGGCGGACACCGCCGAGTACGCGCAGCGGGTACGCACGGAGGTCACCGACGCGCTGGCCTCGGCCGACCAGGACGCGGCCCGCACCCGTGCGGACGCCCGCGAGGACGCCAACCGGATCCGTTCCGAGGCGGCCGCGCAGGCGGAGACCGTCGTGGGCGAGGCCCGTGCGGAGGCCGAGCGGATCGGCGAGGAGGCGTCGCACGTCCTCGACGAGGCGCGCGAGGCGGCGGACAAGCGCCGGGCGGACGCGGCCGAACAGGCCGACACCCTGATCGGCGAGGCAAGCGCGGAGGCCGAGCGGATCGCCAACGAGGCCGAGCAGCTTCTGCTGGAGGCCGAGCAGGTCAAGGCGGACGGCGAGGCCGAGGCCGAGGCGCTGCGGGCCGCCGCCCGCGCCGACGGCGAGCAGGTCCTCGACGAGGCCCGCAAGGCGGCCGACCAGCGGCGCACGGACGCCGCCGAACAGGCCGACACGCTCATCCGCGAGGCGAGCGCGGAGGCGGAGCGGCTCACCGCCGACGCCGAGCGGCTCAAGGCCGAGGCCGAGCAGGTCAAGGCCGAGGGCGAGGCCGAGGCCGAGGCGCTGCGGGCCGCCGCCCGCGCCGACGGCGAGCAGGTCCTCGACGAGGCCCGCAAGGCCGCGGACAAGCGGCGCGCGGACGCCGCCGAACAGGCCGACACCCTGGTGGGCGAGGCGACGGCGGAGGCCGAGCGGATCACCGCCGAGGCGGCGGAGCTGCTCGAGTCGACCGAGCAGGACGCGCAGCGGATCCGTACCGAGTCCGAGCAGGTCAAGGTGGACGGCGAGGCGCACGCGCAGGCGCTGCGCAGTGCCGCGCTCGCGGACGCCGACCGGATCCTGGACGAGGCCCGTAAGGCCGCGGACAAGCGCCGGGCGGACGCCGCCGAGCAGGCGGACAGCCTGATCGGCGAGGCCCGGGCGGAGGCGGAGCGGATCGGCGAGGAGGCATCGCGCGTCCTCGACGAGGCGCGCGAGGCGGCCGACCAGCGGCGTGCCGACGCGGCCGAGCAGGCGGACAGCCTGGTGGGCGAGGCGACGGCGGAGGCCGAGCGGATCGCCGCCGAGGCGGTACGGGTGCAGGCGGACGCCGAGGCCGCGGCCGAGGAGATGCGCTCCGAGGCGCGCGCGGAGGCCGACCGGACGCTCGACGAGGCCCGCGAGGCGGGCGCGAAGAAGCGCGCGGACGCCGCCGAGCAGGCCGACCAGCTGATCGCCAAGGCCCAGGAGGAGGCGCTGCGCGCCACCACCGAGGCCGAGGAGCAGGCGGACACGATGGTCGGCGCGGCCCGCAAGGAGGCCGAGCGGATCGTCGCCGAGGCGACCATCGAGGGCAACTCGCTGGTGGAGAAGGCCCGGACGGACGCCGACGAGCTGCTCGTCGGGGCGCGCTCGGACGCGACCGCGATAAGGGAGCGGGCGGAGGAGCTGCGCGGCCGGATCGAGGGCGAGATCGAGGAGCTGCACGAGCGGGCGCGGCGCGAGACGTCCGAGCAGATGAAGACGGCCGGCGAGCGTGTCGACAAGCTGGTGAAGGCCGCCGAGGAGCAGCGTGCGCAGGCCGAGGAGAAGTCCAGGGAGCTGGTCTCGGAGGCGACTTCGGAGGCGAGCAAGGTCCGTATCGCCGCGGTGAAGAAGGCGGAGGCGCTGCTCAAGGAGGCCGAGCAGAAGAAGGCCTCGCTGGTCGCGGAGGCGGAGCGGATCAAGGCCGATGCCGAGCGGATCAAGGCCGAGGCCGAGCAGGAGGCCGAGCAGACCGTCTCGGAGGGCAAGCGCGAGCTGGATGTCCTGGTGCGCAGGCGCGAGAACATCAATGCCGAGATCTCCCGTGTCCAGGACGTGTTGGAGGCGTTGGAGTCTTTCGAGACTCCGTCCTCGGGAGCGAAGTCCGACGGCGGCCGGGACGGGGTCAAGGCGGGCGCCGCGACGGGGTCCACTCGTTCGGGGGGCAAGTCCTCCGGTAGCTAGCCACTCAAAAGGCTGGACATTCTCCAGATCAAACGGGCATACGCTCGATGACACGCCGCTTCGACCCCTAGGATTCCCCCTAACACCTCACCGGTCTCATTCGACAGGAACCCCATGAGCGACACTTCCTCCCCCTTCGGCTTCGAGCTCGTGCGGCGTGGTTACGACCGCGGTCAGGTGGACGACCGCATTACCAAGCTCGTCGCCGACCGTGACAGTGCTCTGGCCCGAATCACCTCTCTGGAAAAGCGCATCGAGGAGCTGCACCTCGAGACGCAGAACGCCCAGGCCCAGGTCACCGACGCCGAGCCGTCGTACGCCGGTCTCGGCGCGCGCGTCGAGAAGATCCTCCGGCTCGCCGAGGAGGAGGCGAAGGACCTGCGAGAGGAGGCCCGTCGCGCCGCCGAGCAGCACCGTGAGCTCGCCGAGTCGGCGGCCCAGCAGGTGCGCAACGACGCCGAGTCGTTCGCCGCCGAGCGCAAGGCCAAGGCCGAGGACGAGGGCGTCCGGATCGTCGAGAAGGCCCAGGGCGAGGCCAACTCGCTGCGCGCCGAGGCCCAGAAGGACGCGCAGTCGAAGCGCGAGGAGGCGGACGCGCTCTTCGAGGAGACCCGCGCCAAGGCCGCCCAGGCCGCCGCGGACTTCGAGACCAACCTCGCCAAGCGCCGTGAGCAGTCGGAGCGCGACCTGGCCTCCCGTCAGGCCAAGGCCGAGAAGCGTCTCGCGGAGATCGAGCACCGGGCCGAGCAGCTGCGCCTGGAGGCCGAGAAGCTGCGTACGGACGCCGAGCGCCGGGCCCGCCAGACGGTGGAGACCGCGCAGCGCCAGGCCGAGGACATCGTGGCCGACGCGAACGCCAAGGCCGACCGGATCCGTTCGGAATCGGAGCGCGAGCTGGCGGCGCTGACGAACCGCCGCGACTCGATCAACGCGCAGCTGACCAACGTCCGCGAGATGCTGGCGACGCTGACCGGTGCCGCGGTGGCGGCGGCCGGCTCCCCGATCGACGACGAGCGCACCGCGGGCGTCCCGGCGCAGCAGACCCGCTGACCCGCTGACTCGCTGACTCGCCGACACTCTGAGCCGCTGACCCGCTGACCTCGGCGGTCGCCGTTTCGGGCACACTGGCGTAAAAGACCCCCTGTCATTCCGGTGGCGGGGGGTTTTGCGTGCCCTTAGGTTGGTACGCATGATCGAGCTGGAGGGTCTCACCAAACGGTTCGGGTCGAAGACGGCGGTCGACCACCTCACCTTCACCGTGCGCCCCGGAGTGATCACCGGCTTCCTGGGGCCGAACGGGGCGGGCAAGTCCACGACGATGCGGATGATGCTCGACCTGGACAACCCGACGAGCGGGACCGTCCGGATCGACGGCAAGCACTACCGGGAGCTCCAGGAGCCGCTGAAGTACATCGGGGCGCTGCTCGACGCCAAGGCGATGCACGGCGGCCGCTCGGCGTACAACAACCTGCTGTGTCTGGCCCAGTCCAACCGGATTCCGCCGCAGCGGGTCTCCGAGGTGCTCGATCTGGTCGGTCTGACGGCGGTGGCGCGGAAGAAGTCGAAGGGCTTCTCGCTCGGTATGGGCCAGCGGCTCGGAATCGCCTCCGCGCTGCTTGGCGATCCCGAGATCCTGATGTTCGACGAACCCGTCAATGGTCTGGACCCCGAGGGAATTCACTGGATCCGCAATCTGATGAAGGCGCTGGCCGCCGAGGGCCGGACGATCTTCGTTTCCAGTCATCTGATGAGTGAAATGGCGCTGACGGCCGATCATCTGATCGTGATCGGGCAGGGAAAGCTGCTCGCCGACACGTCGATGGCGGATTTCATCCAGCAGAATTCCCGGAGTTACGTACGGCTGCGCTCGCCGCAGCAGGAGCGGCTGCGGGACGTGCTGCACGCCAACGGCTTCGTCGCCGTCGAGGCGGGCGGCGGGGTCCTGGAGGTGGACGGCGCCACCACGGAGAAGCTGGGCGAGCTGGCGGCCTCCCAGCAGATCGTGCTGCACGAGCTGAGCTCCCAGCGGGCCTCGCTCGAAGAGGCGTTCATGCAGATGACGGCGGCCGCGGTGGAGTACCACGCGCACGGGACGGACATCCACGGCGGCGACGCCGGCGACACGGCCGGGCCCCGCTGGGGCGAGAGCTTCGAGGGAGCCTGATCGATGGCAGCGGTATCCGCGGTCCTGCAGTCGGAGTGGACCAAGATCCGGACGGTCTCGTCGACGGTGTGGACGCTCGCCAGCGCGCTCGTGGTGACGGTGGCGGTCGGCGCCGCGCTGTCCGCGGTGTTCAAGGCCACCTTCGACGACCTGTCCGAGCTGGAGCGGGCCACCTTCGACCCGACCTTCGTGAGCTTCACCGGGATGACGCTCGGCCAGCTGGCGATGGTGGTGTTCGGCGTGCTCGTGGTCGGCACCGAGTACTCCTCGGGCATGATCCGCACCTCGCTCGCGGCCGTCCCGCAGCGGGCCACCTTCCTCTTCTCGAAGATCGCGGTGGCCGGCGCGCTCGCGCTGCTCGTCGGCCTGGTGACCAGCTTCCTGTCCTTCTTCCTCGGGCAGGCGCTGCTCGGCGACCACCGCACCACGCTCGGCGCGGACAACGTGCTGCGGGCGGTGGTCGGCGCCGGCCTCTACATGGCCCTGATCGCGCTGTTCTCGATGGGCGTGGCCACGATGCTGCGCTCCTCGATGCTGTCGCTCGGCATCCTGGTGCCGTTCTTCTTCCTGATCTCGCAGATCCTCGCGGCGGTGCCGAAGGCGAAGGAGGTCGCCCGCTACTTCCCGGACCGGGCCGGCTCCAAGATCATGCAGGTGGTGCCGGACGCGCTGGGCTCGGAGAAGGCGCCGTACGGGCCGTGGGGCGGGCTCGGGATCATGGTGCTCTGGGTGGCGGCGGCGCTGCTCGGCGGCTATCTGGTGCTGAAGCGGCGCGACGCCTGACGGGCCCCTGAGTTTTCCCTGAACCGACCCTGGTCCTTCCCTCAGGTCTCGATTCCGCTTCGTCGGAACCGTAAACGGCTGGATAAGCTCTTCGCTCATACGGGGGGCTACGGCCGCCGGCCGCGACGCCCCGACGAGGACACGACCTGACCTGTCGATGGGGCTGGAGAATGATCGAGGCAGTCGGCCTGACCAAGCGCTACGGCGCGAAGACGGCCGTGTACAACCTTTCCTTCCAGGTGAGACCGGGCCATGTCACCGGCTTCCTGGGCCCCAACGGCTCGGGCAAGTCGACCACCATGCGCATGATCCTCGGCCTGGACATGCCGACCTCCGGCCATGTGACGATCGGCGGCCACCCCTTCCGGCAGCTGCCGAACGCGCCCCGGCAGGTCGGCGCGCTGCTCGACGCGAAGGCCGTGCACGGCGGCCGCAGCGCCCGCAACCACCTCCTGTCGCTCGCCCAGCTGGCCGGCATCCCGGCCCAGCGGGTCGACGAGGTGCTCGGCGTGGTCGGCCTCCAGGACGTGGCCAAGCGCCGCTCCAAGGGCTTCTCGCTCGGCATGGGGCAGCGCCTCGGCATCGCGGCGGCGCTGCTCGGCGACCCGCAGGTGCTGCTCTTCGACGAGCCGGTCAACGGTCTGGACCCCGAGGGCATCCTCTGGGTGCGCAACCTGATGAAGAAGCTGGCCGCCGAGGGCCGCACCGTCTTCGTCTCCAGCCACCTCATGAGCGAGATGGCGCTGACCGCCGACCACCTGATCGTGATCGGCCGCGGCCAGCTGCTCGCCGACATGAGCGTCAAGGACTTCATCTCGGCGAACTCGGCCGACTTCGCCCGGGTCCGCACCCCGCAGACCGAGCCGCAGCAGCGCGAGAAGCTGACCGCGGTGCTCACCGAGGCCGGCGGCCGGGTCCTCTCGGAGCCGGACGGCGCGCTGCGGGTCACCGGCCTCGCGCTGCCCAGGATCAGCGATCTGGCGCACGAGGCGGACGTCCGGCTGTGGGAGCTCTCCCCGCACCAGGCGTCCCTGGAGGAGGCGTACATGCGCATGACGCAGAGCGCCGTGGACTACCGCTCCACCGACGACCGTCTCGCGCATCTCCAGGCGCCGGTGCCGCCGCACCAGCTGCCGCAGGACCCGCAGGCGCAGTACGTGATCCCCGAGGTGCCGCAGCAGGGCTGGTACGCCCCGCCGCCGCCCGGACAGAACCCGTACGCCACCGCCCCGCAGGACCCGCAGCAGCCGGGCCAGAACCCGGAGGACGCCCGATGAGCAGCTCCACCCCGATGAACGGACCGGCGCCGATGGGCGGACCGGCCCCGATGGGCGGGCCGGCGCCCGCCCCGTACGCGTACACCTCCCCCATCCCGGTCCGCCGGGCGCATCTCGGCGACGCGCTCGCCTCCGAGTGGACCAAGATCCGCTCGGTGCGCTCGACGATCTGGACGCTGGGGGTCATGGCGCTGCTCATGCTCGGCATCGGGCTCGCGGTCGGCGCCATCGCCGCCGCCTCGACGCCCGAGTTCTCCGAGGAGCCCGCGCTCGGACTCGGCTTCTTCGGCGTCCTGCCGGCCTCGATCTGTGTGATCACCCTCGGCGTGCTCACCATCAGCTCCGAGTACGGCACGGGCATGATCCGCACCACGCTGACCGCCTGCCCGAGCCGCGGCCGGGTGCTCGGGGCGAAGGCGATCGTCTTCTTCCTGCTGGTCTTCTCGATCGTCACGGTGCTCACCGCGGTGGTGGCCGCGGCGCAGGTGTCGATGGTCGACGCGGCCACGCCGTCCGGCGGCGAGTGGCTGCGGGCCACCGTCGGCGTCGCGCTCTTCCTGTCGCTGCTCGGTCTGCTCGCGATGGGCGTCGGCGCGATCGTGCGGCACTCGGCGGGCGCGATCACCGTGATGATCGGTGTGCTGCTGCTCCCGCTGGTGGCGGCGATGTTCATGTTCTCGGAGGCGCTGCGTTCGGTGCAGGAGGCACTGCTGATGTACGCGCTGCCCTCGCAGATGATCGCGCTCTACACCGAGACCGCGCCGTTCGAGGGCAAGGGTCCGGCCGGCTGGGAGCCGGTGCTGATCCTGTTCGCTCTGACGGCGGCCGTGCTCGGCGGCGCGTTCGCGCTGCTCAACAGCCGGGACGTCTAGGGCGTGTCCGGCGGACCCGACCCTGATCCGCCGGACACCCCCTAGGGCCGCACGGAAGAGTGCTCGGTGGCGAGGCGTCAGTAGCGAGGCGCGTTGCGGGACCGCTGCACCCGGGTGGTGCGGCGGTCCTTCGCGTTCCAGCAGGCCTTGTGCCAGTGCCGTCGGTCGTCGACCCCGCCGTACTCGGGCCAGGCCACCAGGTGCGGGGCGCCCGGGGGGATCCCCTGGTCGCAGCCGGGGCAGCGGTAGTGCTTGCCCGGCGCGCTGGCGCCGGCGACGTGGCGCACGTACCACTCCTCGCCCTGCCAGGTCTCGGTGCTCTGCACGCCGCCGTACCGGTCGCCCTGATCGCTCGGCCGGTCGGGCTTCGCGCCGCCTCGGGGGCGGTTGTGGCGCGGGGACACTTCGGCACCTCGCTCGGGCTCGGGGACACGGACGGTTCGGTCCAGCGTACGGGCCGCGACGGGGTGTCCCGGCACGGGCGGGTGGCGGATCAACGGAAAATCGCAAGAACTTCATGCCAGGCCGTTGCCTTTGGCACGTGTCAGACGTTGTTGCCAGTACGAGGGGGACGCGCGGGCGAAGACCGCCAGGGAGACCGCGCCGGCCGCGAGGAGGCAGAAGCGATGCGCGTGGGTACGTTCGTGCTGGCCGCCCAGTTTCCGGGGCAGGGCCAGGGTGAGGCACTGCACCGGGCGGTGCGGACCGCGGAGGTCGCCGAGGAGGCGGGCCTCGACTCGGTCTGGCTGGCCGAGCACCACTTCGTGCCGTACGGGGTGTGTCCCTCGGCCGTCACCCTGGCCGCCCTGCTGCTCGGCCGGACCCGCCGGCTCCGGGTGGGCACGGCGGTCAGCGTGCTGCCGAGCGTCCACCCGGTGGCGCTGGGCGAGCAGGCCGCCCTGCTGCACGTGACCTCCGGGGGCAGATTCACCCTCGGGGTGGGCCGCGGCGGCCCGTGGATCGACCTGGAGGTGTTCGGCGCGGGACTGCCCGCGTACGAACAGGGGTTCCCCGACTCCCTCGACCTGCTGCTCCGCTGGCTGACCGAGCCCCGGGTGGGCGCCCGGGGAGAGCGGTACGCCTTCCGCGAGGTGGCGGTCGTGCCGCGCCCCGGCGAGCTGATCGGCGGACCGGCCGCCCCCGAGGTGGTGGTCGCCTGCACCTCGCGCTCCACCGTGCGGCTGGCGGCCGAGCGCGGGCTGCCGATGCTGCTCGGCATGCACTGCGGCGACGAGGAGAAGGCCGAGATGGTGGCCTGCTGGCAGCGGGCCGCACGGGAGGCCGGGCGCACCCCGGACGAGATCGCGGAGATCGGCGCCGGCCATGTCTCGGCGGGCGTGGTCCAGCTGGCGGACCGCCCGGCGGAGGCCTCCGAGGCCCTGCTGAAGGCGATGCCGGGCTGGCTGAAACAGGGTCTCGACGCTCATGTCACGGTGGACGGCAGGTTTCGATCGATGCGCGACCCCGTGGCGTACACCGAGCTGCTGTGCGGGCTTCACCCGGTGGGCACCCCCCGGCTCGCGGCGGACCGGCTCGCGGCGACCGCGGAGCGCACGGGCATCACCCGTTTCGCGCTGCTCGCGGAGGGCTCCGGCGACCTGGCCGCCACGGAGGAGAACCTGCGGCGACTGGGCTCCGAGGTGCTTCCGCTGCTCGTCTGACATGTGCGGTGAGGGGACTCTCCGGGTGTGACGACGCCGTGACGACCGTGCCGCCGCTTCCGCGATCAGTGATCTCCCGCGACGCGGGGCGGCGGCACCAGGCCTGTCAGCAGTCGCGCAGTTCCGGCGACTGGTT
Organism: Streptomyces sp. NPDC051909; assembly: GCF_040681095.1. Lineage (NCBI taxonomy): Bacteria > Bacillati > Actinomycetota > Actinomycetes > Kitasatosporales > Streptomycetaceae > Streptomyces > Streptomyces sp. NPDC051909. The sequence goes on from NZ_JBFAYA010000002.1 coordinate 239,896, forward strand.
GAGGAGCTGCGCCCGTACGGACGTGAAGCGGGCGAGCCGCTCGTCGACCGACGGGTCCAGCGGGAAGACCGCCACCCGGTGGCAGTTCTGGAAGGCGAGGCGTACCCCGAAGTGCCGCTGAAGCGCACCACGGATGGCATCGCTCGCGAGAGCGCGCAGCAGCTGACCACGTGCCTGCTCGTCCGGCGGCGGCGTCTGGTTGTCGGCGAAGTCTCCGCCGTCGACCTTCAGCTGGGCCACCAGAGAACTGATCATCTCCCATGCGAAGGGCAGGGAGGTCCGGACGCAGTCGACGAAGGCGGCTTCGTCGACCTCGCCTCGCTCGGCCTGTTCCAACAGTGCCGGTGAGACGTCGAGCGACATGGGTTCTCCTCTCGCGACCCCGACGGGCGGGGTCTTGCGGGCAGGGACAGGTGGCAGTCGTCGCGCACGCAGCGTGCACGGACGACGACCTCCTGTCCTCCACGTTAGGCGCCGGGTCCTGCCCGCACCAGGAGAATGGGCACACAACCGGCCAATAAGTGACGGGGGTTGGGCGCACGCGCCGCGGGCGCCCGGCGGACACCGGCGCCCGCCCGGCGCCCGCCCGGCGCCCGAATCGCGTGGAGGCTCGTCCGTCTTGTAGCGTTGCGGACCATGCGTCTCGTCATTGCCCGTTGTTCCGTGGACTACGCGGGCCGGCTCACGGCCCACCTGCCCTCCGCCCCCCGTCTGATCCTGGTCAAGGCAGACGGCAGCGTCTCGATCCACGCGGACGACCGGGCGTACAAACCGCTCAACTGGATGTCCCCGCCGTGCACCCTCAAGGAGGGCGTCGACGGCGAGGAGGGCATCTGGACCGTGATCAACAAAGCGGGCGAGAAACTGATCATCACGATGGAGGAGATCCTCCACGACTCCTCGCACGAGCTGGGCGTCGACCCCGGTCTGATCAAGGACGGCGTGGAGGCACACCTCCAGGAGCTGCTCGCCGACCGCATCGAGACCCTCGGCGAGGGCTGGACCCTGGTCCGCCGCGAGTACCCGACGGCGATCGGCCCGGTGGACATCCTGTGCCGGGACTCCGGCGGCGGCACGGTCGCGGTGGAGATCAAGCGGCGCGGCGAGATCGACGGCGTGGAGCAGCTGACCCGCTACCTGGAGCTGCTCAACCGCGACCCGCACCTCGCGCCGGTGAAGGGCATCTTCGCGGCGCAGGAGATCAAGCCGCAGGCCCGGGTCCTCGCGAACGACCGCGGCATCGACTGCGTGGTGCTCGACTACGACGCGCTGCGCGGCATCGAGGACGACAAGCTGCGCCTGTTCTGACGTCGGTTCTTCCGTAGGTACGGGCGAGGGCCCGGGTGCGAGTGATCGCGCCCGGGCCCTCGGCGTACCCGTCGAGCCGTCAGGCGGGGGCGCCGGTGGTGGCGGTGGTGGTCGGGCCCTCGGCGCTGCTCGGGGGCTCGGTCGTCGGCGGCGGGGTGGTGGTCGGCGGGTCCGTGGGCGGAGGCGTCGTCGGAGTCGAGGTCGTCCCGGTCGGAGTCGGCGACGGCTTCGGCGATGTCATCGTCGGCTTCGGCGCCGACGACTTCGTCGCCGACCTGCTCGGCGTCGGGCTCCCCGTCGCCGTCGGGGAGCCCGACGGCGTCGGCGAGGTGCCGGCCGTACCGGTCGCGCCCGGGCTCGGGGTGCCGGTCGCGGTCGGGGACGCCGAGTCGGCGGGGCTCGTGGTTGCGTCCTCGGTGGGCTCCGTGTCGTCGCCGCCGTCGTCGATGCCGGCGTCCTGGGTCGCGGTGCTGTCGGAGGTGACCGTGCCGGTGCCGGGGTCGTCGGCGTCGCCGGAGGTGAGGCCCAGGGTGACCACGGTGCCGAGGACGGCGACGAGCACGGCGCCCGCGCCGACGGCGGCCAGGTTGCGGCGGGCCCCGGTGAGGACGCCCTTGCGCAGGCCGCCGCGCTTGGCGGGTTCGCCGTCGGCGGGCGGGCCGACGACGACGGTCGCGGGCTCGTCGGTGAACGACGCGAAGGCGTCCAGGGAGGCCGGGGAGGTGGCCGTCGGGCGCGACGGGGCCGGCGGCGCGAGGGCGGGGAAGGCGGGCTTCACGGGCAGCGGGGCCGCCGCCGGTATGCCGCGCGGCGGCGACGCGGGGCCCTCGCGGCGCGGGAGCGCGGCGGTGCGGGCGGTCTGCTGTCCGGTCTTCTCGATCTGCGGTACGGGGGCGGTGACGGCCGCGGCGGGTTCGGCGGGGGTCGCCGGCCCGGCGTCCACCGGGGTGGCGGCGCCGGTGAGGTCGGCGACCAGGGCGAGGGCGCGGCGGCCGGCGACGGTGCCGCGCTTGTCGGCGAGGGCGCCGCGCATGCCTATGGAGGCCTCGAGTTCGGCGCGGGCCCGCTGGAGACTGCCGCGGCAGAGCGCGAGGACGCCCAACTCGTGGTGGAACCAGGCCTCTTCGGCGACCTCGCCGGCCTGACGGGCGGCTCCCTGGCCGCTGCGCAGGGCCCGCTCCCAGGCACTCCAGTGCAGGCCCGCGGCGAAGGCGGGGGCGGCGGCGCGGGCGAGCAGGACGGCGGTGGCCGGGTGTTCGGGGGCGGTGCCGGGGAGCAGCGCGGAGAGGGCGGCGAGCAGCGAGTCGGCCTCGGCGGTGGCGCGCTCGGGGGTGACCGAGGGGTGGCCGGCCCACCAGGCGTAGTGCTGGGCGACGGTGTGGGCGCGGCCGAGCGGGTCGGGCTCGTAGTTCTGGGCGACCAGCTGGGTGAGGACACCGGCGGCGAGGCGGTAGCGGGTGCCGACCGGGGAGAGCAGTCCGCAGGCCATGAGTTCGCCGACGGCGGCGTCGGCGTGGGTGTCGCCGACCAGCGCGGGCAGGTGGGCCTGGTGCGGGACCTCGCCGCCGAGGGCGACGGCGAGCCGCAGGGCGTCCTGGGCGGCGCGGCTGAGCCGGGAGGCGAGCAGCACGGCGGGGGCGGCGCCCTCGCCGAGGCTGGGCAGGGGCACCTCGCGCAGTTCGACGTCGGGGTCGTCCCCGGCGGTGGCCGGATCCATGGCGGTGGCGGTGGCGGGCGCGGGGCTGCCGCCGGGGGTGCCGAAGGCCTCCTCCAGGGCGCCGAAGGCGTCGAACTCGGCGGGGCGGACGCGCAGCTTGTCGCGCTGCCGGAGCAGGGCGCCGGCCTGGACGAAGCGCAGCGGCAGGCCCTCGGACTCGAACCAGAGGTCGCCGGCCCAGTTGACCTCGTCCTCGGTGAGGGCGCGGCCGGTGGCGTGCTCCAGGAGTTCGGCGGCGGCGGCGCGGCCGAGTCCGGACAGCTCGACCTCTTCGAGGCCGGCGTCGGCGGAGGGCGCGGGGGTGTCGGGGGTGGCGGCGAAGAGGAAGGCGCAGTCGGGGGTGGCGGCGAGCAGTTCGTCGAGGGCGGCGCCGCCGAGCTCCAGGTCGTCGACGAGGACGATGGCGCCGATGCCGCGGACCTCCAGGAGGAGTTCCTCGCGGTCGGGCCGGAAGCCGGGCGCGTACTGGACGGCCTGGAAGAGCTCGTAGAGCAGGTCGGTGGGGGTGCGGTGGTGGCCGGAGAGCCGGACGACGCCGTCGGGGGCGATCTTGCCGCACTCGGCGGCGACCGCGTCGAGGAGCCGGGTGCGGCCGGAGCCGGCCGGGCCGGTGAGCCGGGCGGAGCGGCCCCGGGTGAGGTGCTGCACGAGCGTGTCGCGCTGCTCGTCGCGTTCGAGCAGCGGCAGGACGGGCGCCGCGGGGCCCGGCGGTACGGGCGGGGTGGCGGCGCGGGCGGACTCGACGCGCTCCTGTGTGGTCCGGCGCCGCGGGGCCTTGGGCAGATCCGCCGGCGGGCAGACCTCGATCTCGCTGCCGTCGAGCGGGTTGACGGTGAGCAGGAGGCCGCCGGAGACCAGCCGGGCGGTGCGCACGCGGGCGGGGGCGGTGGACACGGGGGCGGGTGCGGCGGGTGCGGGGCGGACGTCCTCGCCCTCGGCGGCGTGACCGTACTCCTCCGGTCCCCGGTTGATCGGGTCCATGGTCCAAGCTCCCAAGCGGCGGGCGATGTGCAGGCGAGCCGACCCTAGACGGTTGTCCGGTTCCCGTGAACATCCGGGGTGCGGTGGAGACCAAGACGTCACGGTCTTGTGAGGATTGGGTGTGACGCGTGGTTCGCACAGGTGCTTCACAGCCGCGTGTCGCGGCCGTGACCTGTGTGTCGTGCGGTGTTCGGACCATGGGCGCTCGGGGCCGGTCGGACGCCGGGATCAGACGCGAGGAAGCGATTCCGCTGCGAGCCCGCCCTCGATCGCGAGGATGCGGTGCAGACGGGTGGCGACGAGGAGGCGCTGCATCTGGGGCGGCACTCCGCGGAGCACGAGCCGGCGGCCGCAGCGGCCGGCCCGGCGGTGCACGCCCATGATGACGCCGAGACCGGTGGCGTCCCAGGAGTCGAGGCCGGTCAGGTCGAGCACGAGGTCGCCGACTCCGTCGTCGACGGCCGTGTGCAGGACCGTTCGGGCGTCAGCCGCGCTACGGACGTCGAGGCGGCCCCCGACGACCAGCTCGGCGTCGTCGCCCCTGATGTGCATATGCGCTCCCCGAGAGTGCTCCGTGTCGTATGCCCGTCTTCGCAACGCTTGACTGTCTGACTGCCGCATCGGCAGAAGCGTTGCGCCTTGTAAGCGAACCGATATCGAAATTCACCCCTGGGGGCGATGGCGCCGGGGCGGTCGGACCCCAGTGCGGAATCGGTACGCGCCACCCCGGCTTCGGGACGTGCCGTGTGGCACGCCCCGCGTTCGGCCGCGATGTCAGTACGTGTAGAAGCCCTGCCCGCTCTTGCGGCCGATGTCACCCGCGTCCACCATCCGGCGCATCAGCTCCGGCGGCGCGAACTTCTCGTCCTGGGACTCCGTGTAGATGTTGTTCGTGGCGTTGACCAGGATGTCGACGCCGGTGAGGTCGGCGGTGGCGAGCGGGCCCATCGCGTGACCGAAGCCCAGCTTGCAGGCGATGTCGATGTCCTCGGCGGTGGCCACGCCCGACTCGTAGAGCTTGGCGGCCTCGACGACGAGCGCCGAGATGAGTCGGGTGGTGACGAAGCCGGCCACGTCGCGGTTGACGACGATGCAGGTCTTGCCGACGGACTCGGCGAACTCCCGCGCGGTGGCGAGGGTGGCGTCGCTGGTCTTGTAGCCGCGGACGAGCTCGACGAGCTGCATCATCGGGACCGGCGAGAAGAAGTGGACGCCGACCACGGCCTCCGGGCGCTCCGTCACCGCGGCGATCTTGGTGATCGGGATGGCGGAGGTGTTGGAGGCGAGGACCGCGCCGTCCTTGGCGATCTTGTCGAGGGAGCGGAAGATCTCGTGCTTGACCTCGAGCTTCTCGAAGACCGCCTCGACCACGATGTCCGCGTCGGCGACGGCGTCGAGCTCGGTGGTGGCGGTGATCCGCCCGAGCGCGGCCTCGGCCGCGGCGGCCTCCATCTTCCCCTTGGCGACGAAGCGCTCGTACGAGGCCTTGACGGCGTCCGTGCCCCGGGTCAGCGCGGCGTCGGTGACGTCGCGCAGCACGACGTCCCAGCCTGCCTGGGCCGAGACCTGCGCGATGCCGGACCCCATGAGTCCGGCTCCGATGACGGCGAGCTTCCTGGCCACTGATTCCACCCCTCATCGCCTTAACGGCTGTTCACTTCTGGCTCTTCGGCGGAGATTAGCGGGCGGCGGGCGCCATGTGACCGCTAAGTAAGCCACGTCACGCCCGGTTTGACGGACGTCACACTCACGACACCCCGGCGGGGGTGCGGGGCGGCCTTCCCGAGGGGGCCGGCGGCGGCTCAGCCGGCCGGGCGCACCGCGTAGTCGAGCACGGCCTCGCCGAGCAGGTCCTCGGGCCCGGCGCCGGCCTCCTCGGGCCCGGCGCCGGCCTCCTCCCGCAGGGCGGCGACGGTGTTCCGGCGGACCTCCTGCTGGAGGGCCATGAGCCGGGCCTGGAGGGCGGGGGCCCCGGTCAGCGACGATGCTGTACGGGGTGCTCGTCGCCCTCGGACTCACGGCGCTCGCCGTGACGGTCGGCACACGCACGTTCCGCACGGCCGGCGCGTAACTACGCTGGACTCATGGTCAATCTGACGCGCATCTACACCCGCACCGGCGACAAGGGCACCACCGCCCTCGGCGACATGAGCCGGACCGCCAAGACCGATCTGCGGATCTCGGCCTACGCCGACGCCAACGAGGCCAACGCCGTCATCGGCACGGCCATCGCCCTCGGGCAGCTCGACGAGGACGTGGTGAAGGTCCTCGTCCGCGTCCAGAACGACCTGTTCGACGTGGGCGCCGACCTGTCGACCCCGGTGGTGGAGAACCCGCAGTACCCGCCGCTGCGCGTCGAGCAGGCGTACATCGACAAGCTGGAGGCGGACTGCGACCTCTTCCTGGAGCGGCTCGACAAGCTGCGCTCCTTCATCCTGCCCGGCGGCACGCCCGGTGCGGCGCTGCTGCACCAGGCGTGCACGGTGGTCCGGCGGGCCGAGCGGTCCACGTGTGCGGCGATGGAGGTGCACGGGGAGACGATGAACCCGCTCACCGCCACGTACCTCAACCGGCTGTCAGACCTGCTCTTCATTCTGGCGAGGATCGCGAACCGTGAGGTCGGGGACGTGCTCTGGGTCCCGGGCGGGGACCGCTGACGGGTCCGCCGGCGCGTCCTTCGGGGCCTTCCTCGGCCAGAGCGCGTACGACAGCGCGATCAGGCCGTGGATGCCGGCCGCGCGCCAGGCGGCCCCCATCCAGGCCCACAGCGACTCGGTGCTGCCGTCGGAGCCGACGTACCAGACGGCGAGGAGCAGCAGGACCGTCGCGACGACCGCGGCGACCGCCGTGCCCAGCCACACCTTCCCCTCGTGGCGGGCGCGGGCCCTGCCGTAGCGCGGCGGCTTCACCGGCGGCGGGCCGCCCGCCAGGCGGTGGGCGGCATGCCCGTCGAGCCACGTCACCGTGCGGTGGCCGTGGCCGACGGTGTAGCCGATGTAGAGCGCGGCGAGGCCGTGCTCCCAGCTCGGGTCGGCGCCGTTCCTGAGGTCGATCGCGGTGGCCACGAGCAGCACGACCTCCAGGAGCGGCTCGCAGAGCAGCAGGGCGAGGCCGGTGCGCGGCATCCGCAGGAGATAGCGGGCGGCGAGTCCGGCGGTGAGCAGGACCCAGAATCCGACCTCGCAGATCACGATCAGCGTGACGATCACGGGACTCCCCTTTCGGTACGGCGCCCGGTACCTCTCCAGGCTTCCGTGCGGCCCGGCCCCGCGCGTCGTCGGCGCTGACGAACCGCGCCTACATCCTTCGACGGAGGGGCGGCTCGGCCCGGACGAGGACGCCGGGGCCGTAGCCACCGTGTTGGATGGAGACGTGCGCCTTCCCCGCCCCCACCGCGACGACCTGCTGATCGCCCTCGCCGGACTGGTCGGCGGTCTGGTCCTGTGGTTCTTCGGTCTGTACGTGACCGGTGACCGGGTCGTCGAGGCGCGCTGGGCCACGCTGGTCCCGCTGACGGTGATGTCGGCGATGGAGGCGCTGCGGCGCACCGCCCCGCGCACCGCGCTGATCGTCGGCACGCTCGCCATCGCGGCGGACCAGTTCACCAACGGCAATCTCGCCACCGTGCTGATGTTCACGGACGTGGTCTACGCGTCCGTGGTGTACGGCCCGCCGGCCTCGGCCCGGCGCATCCCGTACACCACCGGTCTGATCACCGTGGGGATCACGGTGGGGCTGCTGATCTGGTGGCAGAACGCGATCGCGCTGCTCGTGGGCGTGCTCTCCGGCATGATCTCCTTCCTGCCGGCGGTCACCGGGGCCGTCGTGCGCAACCACCGGCAGGCCGCCGACGCCGCCCGGCTGCGGGCCGAGCAGACGGCGCTGCTCGCCGAGATGGACCGGGTGCAGGCGGTGACCGCCGAGCGCAGCCGGATGGCCCGTGAGCTGCACGACATGGTCGCCAACCATCTGTCGGCCATCGCGATCCACTCCACCGCCGCACTGTCCCTGGACGACGCGGCCACCACCCGGCAGGCACTGACGGTGATCCGGGAGAACAGCGTGGACGGCCTCGCGGAGATGCGCCGGCTGATCGGGCTGCTGCGGGACGGCAGCGGGGACGCCGAGCCGGCCGCCGCGCCGACCCTGGCGGGTCTTGAGGCGCTGCTCGCGCAGGCCCGCGTCAACGGGAAGTCCAGCGGTCTGGCCTTCGCCCTGGAGGACCGCCGCCCGGCGAGCGGCGCGGAGCCGCTGCCGGCGCCGGTCGAGCTGGCCGCGTACCGAATCGTGCAGGAGTCGCTGACCAACGCCCTCAAGCACGCCGCCCCGGGCACGGTCGCCGTGCTCCTGGCCCGTGACGCGCGGGCCCTCACGGTGCGGGTGACCAGCCCGTTCGGCGACCGGCCCGGGCCGCGCGCGCCGGGCTCGGGGGCCGGTCTGGTGGGGATGCGCGAGCGGGTGGCGCTGCTCGGCGGCGAGTTCGAGGCGGGGCCGGTGTCCGCGGGCGACGGGACGAAGACCTGGCAGGTGCGGGCGGTGCTGCCCGCGGAGGAGAGGACACCGGACGCATGACGGACGCCACAGACGCCACGGGGGCCCGGACGATCCGGGTCGTGGTCGCCGAGGACCAGAGCGCGGTGCGCGCCGGGCTCGTGCTGATCCTGGGCAGCGCGCCCGACATCGACGTCGTGGGCGAGGCGGCGGACGGGGAGCGGGCCGTCGAGCTGGCCCGCGAACTGCGCCCGGACCTGGTCCTGATGGATGTGCAGATGCCGAAGCTGGACGGGGTGTCGGCGACCCGCCAGGTGGTGGCCGAGGGACTCGCGGACGTCCTCGTCCTCACCACCTTCGACCTCGACGAGTACGTGTTCGGGGCGCTGCGCGCTGGCGCGTCCGGCTTCCTCCTGAAGAACACGGACGCCCGCGACCTCATCGAGGCGGTACGGACGGTGGCGCGCGGCGAGGGGCTGATCGCCCCGGCGGTGACCCGACGCCTCATCGCCGAGTTCGCGGCCCCGCGCCGCCCCGAGCCCAGGGTCGATCCGGGCATCGCGGACCGGCTGACCCCGCGCGAGCGAGAGGTCCTCGGGGCGCTCGGCGGAGGCCTGTCGAACGCGGAGATCGCGGTGCGGCTCGACATGGCGGAGGCCACGGTGAAGACGCACGTCAGCAAGGTGCTCGGGAAGCTGGGACTGCGCAGCCGGGTCCAAGCGGCCGTGCTGGCCCAGGAGTTGGGGATCTGAGAGTACGCATTCCGACGTTGGTCTGGACCTCTTGACGGCTGGTCCAGACCTTTCTACGCTCGCGGGGCGCGCACCTTTCCGGACCACCCCCACCCCTTGTCGTCCGCAACTTGAGGAGCACCGTTGAGCACTCAAGCACCGACGCGCAGAACAGGCTTCAGACGCCGGGCCGCCGCCGGTCTGACCGCCCTCGTCCTGCCCCTGGCCGCGATGATCGGACTCGCCGCCCCCGCCGAGGCCGCCACCTCCGCGACCGCCACCTACACCAAGACCCAGGACTGGGGCACCGGCTTCGAGGGCAAGTGGACGGTGAAGAACACCGGCACCACCTCGCTCTCCTCCTGGACCGTCGAGTGGGACTTCCCCTCCGGCACCGCGGTCACCTCCGCCTGGGACGCCACCGTCACCAGCTCCGGAAACCACTGGACCGCCAAGAACGCCGGCTGGAACGGCACCCTCGCCCCCGGCGCCACCATCTCCTTCGGCTTCAACGGCACCGGTTCGGGCTCCCCGTCGGGCTGCAAGGTCAACGGCGGCTCCTGCGACGGCTCGACCCAGCCCGGCGACAACGCGCCGTCCGCCCCCGGCGCCCCGGTCGCCTCGAACATCACCGACACCTCGGTGAAGCTCACCTGGACCGCGGCCACCGACGACCACGGCATCAAGAACTACGACGTCAAGCGGGACGGCGCCACGATCGCCACGGTCACCGGCCTGACCTACACCAACACGGGCCTGAGCGCCGGCACCGACTACAGCTACACGGTCGTCGCCCGCGACACCATCGACCAGACCGGCCCGGCCAGCGCCGCCACCCCGGTCCGCACCACCGGCGGCGGAGGCGGCACCCCGCCCCCGAACGTCGTGAAGATGGGCTACTTCACCAACTGGGGCGTCTACGGACGCAACTACCACGTGAAGAACATCGTGACCTCGGGCTCCGCGTCCAAGATCACCCACATCAACTACGCCTTCGGCAACGTCACCAACGGCCGGTGCGCCATCGGCGACTCCTACGCGGACTACGACAAGGCGTACACCGCCGACCAGTCCGTCGACGGCGTGGCCGACACCTGGGACCAGCCGCTGCGCGGCAACTTCAACCAGCTGCGCAAGCTGAAGAAGGCCTACCCGAACATCAAGGTCATCTGGTCCTTCGGCGGCTGGACCTGGTCCGGCGGCTTCGGCCAGGCCGTGCAGAACCCGACCGCCTTCGCGCAGTCCTGCTACGACCTGGTGGAGGACCCGCGCTGGGCCGATGTCTTCGACGGCATCGACCTGGACTGGGAGTACCCCAACGCCTGCGGCCTGTCCTGTGACACCAGCGGCCCGAACGCCTTCAAGAACATGATGCAGGCGATGCGCGCCAAGTTCGGCTCCAACGGCATCGTCACCGCGGCCGTCACCGCCGACGCCTCCACCGGCGGCAAGATCGACGCCACCGACTACGCGGGCGCCGCGCAGTACATGAACTGGTTCAACGTGATGACGTACGACTTCTTCGGCGCCTGGGCGGCGCAGGGCCCGACGGCCCCGCACTCCCCGCTGACCTCGTACGCCGGCATCCCGCAGCAGGGCTTCAACTCCGCCGAGGCGATCGCCAAGTTCAAGGCCAAGGGCGTCCCGTCGAACAAGCTGCTGCTCGGCATCGGCTTCTACGGCCGCGGCTGGACCGGCGTCACCCAGTCCGCCCCCGGCGGCACCGCCACCGGACCGGCGCAGGGCACGTACGAGCAGGGCATCGAGGACTACAAGGTCCTCAAGAACTCCTGCCCGGCCAACGGCACCGTCGCCGGCACCGCCTACGCCCACTGCGGCACCAACTGGTGGAGCTACGACACCCCCGCCACCGTCAACTCCAAGATGAGCTGGGCCAAGAACCAGGGCCTCGGCGGCGCGTTCTTCTGGGAGTTCAGCGGTGACACCGGCAACGGCGAGCTCGTCGGCGCCATCAACACCGGTCTGAGCTAGGCGCTTCTCCGGACGATCCGGTGGGGTCCGGCGCCCAGCAGGGCGACGGCCCCCCGGTAGCCGGGACCCGCATCGAGGTCGTACAGGCGCACCGGCGGGTGCGGCTGTACGGCCTCTTCGCCGTTCTCCGGTACGGCCGCCCGGCCGCGCCGGCCGAGCAGCTCGGCCGGCCGGTCGGGGGCGGCCACCGTCAGCCGCGCGGGATCCACCCGCAGCCCCTCCCCCGTCGCCTTCAGCACGGCCTCCTTGCGCACCCAGTACGTGGCGAAGGCGGCCGAGCGCTCCGGCCCGGGCACCCGGTCGAAGACCGCCCGCTCCTCGGCGGACAGCACCGGCAGCGGCAGCTCGGCCGCCGCCTCCGGCACCCGCTCCACGTCCACGCCCACCGGGGCGTCCAGGGACAGCGCGACCGCGACCAGCTCCCCCGAGTGGGAGAGCGAGAACTCCACGGACCCGTCGGTCAGGTACGGCTTGCCGTGCGGGCCCTTGTCGAAGGACAACGAGGACGGCTCCCGGTGCAGCAGCTCGCCCAGGACCGTACGCAGCAGGGCGTGCGCGGTCACGTACTGGGCGCGCACGCGCTCCTCGGTGAGCGACTCGTACACCCGTCGCTCGGCGGCGTCGAGCAGCACCGCCAGATCCCGGGCAACGGAAACGGCCCGGGCGGTCCACACATGGCACTCACCGGGCCGTACAGAAGAAATCAAGCGACGTTCACCCTCTGGCCGGGCGGCGCCGCCTCCAGCCAGGCCAGGAAACCGGTCAGGGCGTCCTCGCTCATCGCCAGCTCCAGGCGCGTGCCGTTCACCCGGCAGCCCTGGATCACGGAGTCCGAGAGCAGCGCGAGCTCCTCCTCGCCCTCCGGCATCCGGCGCTCCAGGACCTCGATGGCCGAGCGCTCCATGACGTGCTTGGGGCGGGGTGCGTACGAGAAGACCCGGAACCAGGCGATCTCGTCACCGCTGTAGCGGGCGACCCCGTAGGACCAGCCCTTGCCGCTGGGGTCCGGGGTGTCCGCCACGGGGCTGCGCAGCGAACAGTCGAAGGTGCCGCCGGCCCGCTGGATGAGTCTGCGGCGCAAGCCGAAGACGAAGAGCCCGATCACCAGCAGTGCGACGACCAGGCCGCACACGAGCAGCGCGAGGAACATCTTCACCGACCTCCTCGCTGCGTCCCGTGACCGGCAGAACCGGCCTGACCGAATACAACCTGCATCTGCATCGCCTCAGCCGCGGCACGGTCTGGATGATTCCAACCGTGCCGCGGCTGAGGTCTGGGGCTCTCGGCGCGGTCCGCTAGCGGACCGCTACCGCGCGCAGCCGGACCTCGGCGCGCCGCTCGGCGGCGGCGTCCTCCTCGGACTTCGCGCGCTCCAGCGCGCGCTCGGCGCGCTGGGCGTCGATCTCGTCCGCCAGCTCGGCGATCTCCGCGAGCAGCGACAGCTTGTCGTCCGCGAAGGAGACGAAACCGCCGTGGACGGCGGCCACGACCGTGCCGCCCTCGCTCGTACGGATCGTCACGGGGCCCGACTCCAGCACACCGAGCAGCGGCTGGTGACCGGGCATGACGCCGATGTCGCCGGAGGTGGTACGCGCGATGACCAGGGTGGCCTCGCCGGACCAGACACTCCGGTCCGCGGCGACCAGCTCGACGTGCAGCTCAGCAGCCAAGGGTGGCTCCTCGGGTCACCACCCGGCGGTGCTGCCGGGTGTTGGGATCAATTCTAGAGGGCGTGGAGAGGGGGGCGGGCGATCCCGCCCCCCTCAGGTGAGCACGGGGCTCAGGAGACGCCGAGCTCCTTGGCGTTGTTCTTGAGGTCCTCAAGACCACCGCACATGAAGAACGCCTGCTCCGGGAAGTGGTCGAACTCACCGTCGCAGATCGCGTTGAACGCGGCGATCGACTCGTCGAGCGGAACGTCCGAACCGTCCACACCGGTGAACTGCTTCGCCGCGTGGGTGTTCTGGGACAGGAAGCGCTCGACACGGCGGGCGCGGTGGACAACGAGCTTGTCCTCCTCGCTCAGCTCGTCGATACCGAGGATCGCGATGATGTCCTGGAGGTCCTTGTACTTCTGCAGGATTCCCTTGACGCGCGTGGCGGCGTCGTAGTGGTCCTGCGCGATGTAGCGCGGGTCCAGGATCCGGGACGTGGAGTCCAGCGGGTCCACGGCCGGGTAGATGCCCTTCTCGGAGATCGGACGGGAGAGAACCGTCGTCGCGTCGAGGTGGGCGAAGGTGGTCGCCGGCGCCGGGTCGGTGAGGTCGTCGGCGGGGACGTAGATCGCCTGCATCGAGGTGATCGAGTGACCACGGGTCGAGGTGATGCGCTCCTGGAGGAGACCCATCTCGTCGGCCAGGTTCGGCTGGTAACCCACCGCGGAGGGCATACGGCCGAGCAGGGTCGACACCTCGGAACCGGCCTGGGTGAAGCGGAAGATGTTGTCGATGAAGAACAGCACGTCCTGCTTCTGCACATCGCGGAAGTACTCCGCCATGGTCAGACCGGCGAGGGCCACACGGAGACGGGTGCCCGGGGGCTCGTCCATCTGGCCGAAGACAAGGGCGGTCTTGTCGAGGACGCCCGAGTCCTCCATCTCCGCGATGAGGTCGTTGCCCTCACGCGTACGCTCACCGACACCGGCGAACACGGAAACACCCTCGTGCAGCTTCGCCACACGCATGATCATTTCCTGGATCAGCACGGTCTTGCCGACACCGGCACCACCGAACAGACCGATCTTTCCACCCTTGACGTACGGGGTGAGAAGGTCGACGACCTTCAGGCCGGTCTCGAACATCTCGGTCTTCGACTCGAGCTGGTCGAACGCCGGGGCCTTGCGGTGGATGGACCAGCGCTCGCCGACCTCGGACTCGGCCTCGGGCTCGTTCAGGATCTGACCCAGCGTGTTGAACACGCGGCCCTTGGTGACGTCGCCGACGGGCACGGTGATGCCGTCGCCGGTGTCCACCACGGGGGCCTGGCGGACCAGGCCGTCGGTGGGCTGCATCGAGATGGTGCGGACGATGCCGTCACCGAGGTGCTGCGCGACCTCGAGGGTCAGCGTCTTGAGCGCGCCCTCCTCGGCCGGGTCGGCGACCTGGACGTGCAGGGCGTTGTAGATCTCCGGCATCGCGTCGACGGGGAACTCCACGTCGACGACCGGGCCGATGACCCGGGCGACGCGGCCCGTGGCGGCGGCCGTCTCAACAGTGGTCGTCATTACTTGTCACTCCCCGCGGTCGCGTCGGCCAGGGCTGCGGTGCCACCGACGATCTCGCTGATTTCCTGGGTGATTTCGGCCTGGCGGGCCGCGTTGGCAAGTCGGGAGAGGTTGTTGATCAAGTCTCCCGCGTTGTCGGTGGCCGACTTCATCGCGCGGCGCGTGGCGGCGTGCTTGGAGGCAGCCGACTGGAGCAGCGCGTTGTAGATCCGGCTCTCGACGTAGCGCGGCAGCAGGGCGTCGAGGACGTCCTCCGCCGACGGCTCGAAGTCGTACAGCGGTCGGAGGGTCTCCGGCTGGCCGGCCTCCTTCGCCACCTCGTCGAGGCTGAGGGGCAGCAGCCGGGCCTCGATCGCCGTCTGGGTCATCATCGAGATGAACTCGGTGTAGACGATGTGGAGCTCGTCCACACCACCCTCGGCCGTGTCCTTCTCGATCGCCTCGATCAGCGGTACCGCGATCTTCTTGGCGTCCGCGTACGTGGGCTCGTCCGTGAAGCCGACCCACGTGTCGCTGAGCTTCCGCTCACGGAAGTTGAAGTGCGCGACGCCACGGCGGCCGACCACGTAGATGTCGACCTCCTTGCCCTCGCCCTCCAGCTTCTTGATGAGCTGCTCCGCCGCCTTGATGGCGTTGGAGTTGAAGGCACCGGCCAGACCGCGGTCGCTCGAGAGGAGCAGGACCGCGGCACGGCTCGGGTTCTCCGACTCCGTGGTCAGCGGGTGCTTGTCGTTCGCGCCCGTGGCCACGGCCGTGACCGCGCGCGTGAGCTCGGTCGCGTACGGAGTCGACGCCTGCACCTTGCGCTGCGCCTTGACGACACGCGAGGCGGCGATCATCTCCATCGCCTTGGTGATCTTCTTCGTCGCGGTGACGGATTTGATGCGACGCTTGTAGACCCGGAGCTGCGCTCCCATGAGTCAGGTCCCTTCCGTCGTCACTTCGAGACGTTGACGGCGGCAGGAGCGTCCTCGCCGAGCAGCTTGCCGTCAGAGGTCTCGAACTGCTTCTTGAACTCCGCGATGGCGTCGGCGACGGCCGTCAGGGTGTCGTCCGACATCTTCTTGCCCTCGCGGATGGAGGTCATGAGGCTCGCGTGGTTCTGGCGCAGGAACGCCAGCAGCTCGGCCTCGAAGCGACGGATGTCGGCGACCGGGACGTCGTCCATCTTGCCGGTGGTGCCGGCCCAGACGGAGACGACCTGGTTCTCGGTCGGCATCGGCTGGTACTGAGCCTGCTTGAGCAGCTCGACCATGCGCTGACCGCGCTCCAGCTGCGCCTTCGACGCGGCGTCCAGGTCGGAACCGAAGGCGGCGAACGCCTCCAGCTCACGGAACTGGGCCAGGTCCACGCGGAGGCGGCCGGCGATCTGCTTCATGGCCGGGTGCTGGGCGGAGCCACCGACTCGGGAGACCGAGATACCGACGTTCAGGGCCGGACGCTGGCCGGCGTTGAACAGGTCGGACTCCAGGAAGCACTGGCCGTCGGTGATGGAGATGACGTTGGTCGGGATGAACGCCGAGACGTCGTTGGCCTTGGTCTCGACGATCGGCAGACCGGTCATCGAACCGGCACCCAGCTCGTCGGAGAGCTTGGCGCAACGCTCCAGGAGACGCGAGTGCAGGTAGAAGACGTCACCCGGGTAGGCCTCACGGCCCGGCGGGCGGCGCAGCAGCAGCGACACGGCGCGGTAGGCGTCGGCCTGCTTCGACAGGTCGTCGAAGACGATCAGGACGTGCTTGCCCTGGTACATCCAGTGCTGGCCGATGGCGGAACCGGTGTACGGCGCCAGGTACTTGAAGCCGGCCGGGTCGGACGCCGGGGCGGCGACGATCGTCGTGTACTCGAGCGCGCCGGCCTCTTCCAGGGCGCCGCGGACGGACGCGATGGTCGAGCCCTTCTGGCCCACGGCGACGTAGATGCAGCGGACCTGCTTGTTCACGTCGCCCGAGCGCCAGTTGTCGCGCTGGTTGATGATCGTGTCGACGCACAGCGCGGTCTTGCCGGTCTGACGGTCACCGATGATCAGCTGACGCTGACCACGGCCGACCGGCGTCATGGCGTCGACGGCCTTGTAGCCGGTCTCCATCGGCTCGTGCACCGACTTACGGGCCATAACGCCCGGGGCCTGCAGCTCGAGGGCGCGGCGGCCCTCGGTCGCGATCTCGCCGAGACCGTCGATCGGGTTGCCGAGCGGGTCGACGACGCGACCCAGGTATCCCTCACCGACACCGACGGAGAGGACCTCGCCGGTGCGCTGCACCGACTGTCCCTCCTCGATGCCGCTGAACTCGCCGAGGACGATCGCACCGATCTCGCGCTCTTCGAGGTTCAGCGCGAGACCGAGGGTGCCGTCCTCGAACTTCAGCAGCTCGTTCGCCATGGCCGAGGGAAGACCCTCGACCTTGGCGATGCCGTCGCCGGCCAGGCTGACCGTGCCGACCTCCTCGCGCGAGGCCGCGTCCGGCTGGTACGACTGGACGAAGTTCTCCAGCGCGTCCCGGATCTCCTCCGGCCGGATCGTGAGCTCCGCCATCTGGGTTCCCTGCTCTCCTTGTTGGGCCCGAAGTTTCTTAAGGGGTCTGGGGGCCGACCCCCAGGAATCTTCTGCAATCTCTGCACGGCCCAACCGGGCCGCTTGTGTTGCTGTGTTGCTGTTCTGCTGTGTGGCTGCCGTCAGCCGGCCAGACGGCGGGTCGCCTCGTCGAGACGCTCCGCGATCGTGCCGTCGATGACCTCGTCGCCGACGCGCACCGAGATCCCGCCGAGGACCGCCGGGTCCACGTCCAGGTTCAGGTGCATCGAGCGGCCGTACAGCTTGGCGAGAACGGCACCGAGGCGCTGCTTCTGCTGGTCGGTCAGCGGCACCGCCGAGGTGACGACGGCGACCATGCGGTCCCGGCGCGCCGCGGCGAGCTTGGACAGGGACTCGAGTCCCGACTCCAGGCTACGTCCCCGGGGCTGGGTCACCAGACGGACGACCAGGCGCTCGGTGACGGCGTCGGCCTTGCCGCCGAGCAGACTGCGGAGCAGCTCGCCCTTGGCGGAGGCCGTGGCCTTCTTGTCCGTCAGCGCCGAGCGGAGCTCGGTGCTGGAGGAGACGATCCGGCCGAACCGGAACAGCTCGTCCTCGACGTCGTCGAGGGCGCCCGCCTTCTGGGCGGCGGTGAGGTCGGCGGTGTTCGCCAGCTCCTCGAGACCGTCGACCAGGTCGCGCGACTGCGACCAGCGGGAGCGGACCATTCCGGAGACCAGGTCGACGGCGGGGCCGTCCACCTGACCCGACAGGAGGCGCTGTGCGAGTTCGGCCTTGGCCTCGCCCGCCTGCGCCGGGTCGGTCAGGACCCGACGCAGCGACACCTCGCGGTCGAGCAGCGCGGTGACCGCGGCCAGCTCGCCCGCGAGCCTGCCGGCGTCGACCGACGTGTTGTCGGTCAGCGCGTCGAGGGCCTCGCGTGCGGTGCCCAGTGCTTCACGGCTCGCTCCGTTCATCGGACGGCCTCGGCCTTCTCCTCGAGCTCGTCGAGGAACCGGTCGATGGTGCGGCTCTGGCGGGCGTGGTCCTCAAGGGACTCGCCGACCAGCTTCGCGGCCAGATCCGTGGCGAGCTTGCCGACGTCCTGACGCAGCGCGGCGGACGCGGCCTTGCGGTCGGCCTCGATCTGGGTGTGACCGGCCGCGATGATCTCCTCGCGCTGGCGCTGGCCTTCCGCCTTCATCTCCTGGATGATCGCGGTGCCCTGCTCCGTCGCCTCCTGGCGGAGACGCGCGGCTTCGTGGCGGGCCTCGGCGAGCTGAGCCTTGTACTGCTCCAGCACACTCTGAGCCTCGATCTGGGCCGACTCGGCCTTCTCGATGCCACCCTCGATGGCCTCGCGGCGCTCTTCCAGAACCTTGTTGATGTTCGGGAGGAGCTTCTTGGCGAGGAAGCCGAAGACGATGACGAAGGCGATCAGGCCGATGACGAGCTCGTCGAGATGCGGGATGAGCGGAGGCTGCTCCTCCGCCGCTTCCGCAAGAAGCAGAGCGTTCACATCAGTGCCTTCCGTAAAAAGAATCGGGCTGTCGGTCCGGCTTACTTGTAGACGAAGCCCATGACGATGCCGATGAGGGCGAGCGCCTCACAGAAGGCGAAACCCATGATCTGGTTGGTACGGATCAGGCCGGCCGCCTCGGGCTGGCGGGCGAGGGCCTGGGTGCCGTTACCGAAGATGATGCCGACGCCGACGCCGGGGCCGATGGCCGCGAGGCCGTAGCCGATGGAGGCGACGTTTCCGTTGACGGCGGCGAGAGTCTCGAGAGCGGACATGCCGGTTCTTCCTTCTCTTTCAAGGACCCGGTGGGGGTTGGCCACCGGACGACTGTTGGTAAGGGGTGGTGTTGCTGCTGCCGGGCCGGCTCAGTGGTGCTCGGCGAGCGCGCCCTGGACGTAGCTGCAGGCCAGGAGGACGAAGACGTACGCCTGGACGGCCTGGATGAAGAGCTCGAAGGCGGTCATGATGATGACCATCACGAAGGAGGCGCCGGCGTAGACGAAGCCGAGGCCGTTCATGAGGTACCAGGTGGCCAGCGAGAACATCACGATCAGCAGGTGACCGGCGAACATGTTCGCGAACAGTCGGACCGCGTGCGTGAAGGGCCGGATGATCAGGTTCGAGAAGAACTCGAGCAGCATGATCAGGGGGAGGATCGCGCCCAGCGACTTGTCGTAGCCGAGGATGTTCTTCCAGCCGCCGACGAAGCCGTGCTTCTTGAAGGTCAGCGAGACCCAGACCACGTAGACGATCAGCGCGAGGGCCGCCGGGAAGGCGATCAGCGAGGTGACCGGGAACTGGGCCAGCGGGATGATGGACCAGAGGTTCATGATCCATACGAAGAAGAACAGCGAGACCATGAACGGCACGTACTTCTGGCCGTCCTTCTTGCCGATGATCTCGTAGACGATGCCGCGGCGGACGAAGTCGTAACCGGCCTCGCCGACCATCTGCATCTTGCCGGGGATCAGCTTCGGCTTGTTGAACGCGGCCCAGAAGAAGCCGACGACCACGATCGAACCCAGGATGGCGAGCAGCATCGGCTTGGTGAAGTCGAAGCCGCCCACGGAGAACATGGGCTCGTACATGAACGTGTGCAGCCCCGGCGCCGGGAAGCCACAGGGGGTGAAGATGTGGCAATCCGGGTCGAAGGCAAGCGTCTGGTCAGCACTCACCGCGGGCTCCTTCAGCGTGGCGCATAGGTACGGCAACCTCGTTGTGTCGGCGCGGCACGCAGCCGCGGGTCGGCACTGGACTGGTCTTACGGATAAGGGGGCGGCGGTTCGGCATCGAGCCTCGCGCTGGGACAGGCGCCGCTTCGGATGCCCGCGCCCGCAGTGCCGCAGTTGGCACCGGACGATAGCAGGAAGCCGAACGGCTCTTTATCCCGGCCCTACCCTTCACGACTTCGGTCCCGTTTTGTCGGGCTCGACGTACATGATCTTGGCCTTCATATAGGCCCGGGCCTGGGCGGCGACCCACACGATGGTCGTGGCGAGCAGCGTGAAGGCGAAGGCCTTGAAGTCGAACGCCGAGGTGTCCTTCAACAAGGCCAGGAAGATGAAGAGGACCAGCAGCTGGGCCGTGTAGAGCATGAGCCCCATGGCTTGGAACAGCTGCGGAAGCTTCTTCGCCGTCCGCTGCAGAACCACCAGCCCGATACCCATGAAGAGGAGGACCACCGCGGTGCCGACGACGGCGCCGAGCGCACCCTTGCCACCGGCGACCACACCGCTGACGACCGTGGCGATGACGCCTACGGCGGCGGTGGGCACTGCGGTGTGCAGCAGGGTGCGTGCGTCGTTGGACGGCATGGCGGTGTCTCCGCTTGCTGGTGGGGGCGATGGTGTCGTCAGGGACGAGCGTAAGCCCGGTCCGAGGTGTGTCTCGGGGCCAACAGACCGTCGCACTACGGTCCTTCGGCACTGTCGCCGGGTCTCGTGAACCGTATCACAAACTATTTGAATAGGTCTTTACCCGTGGGTGTGCCAACTCTCACACGTGAGAGTGACCGCGCGCGTGTGTGCACGACAGCGGGGTGAAGTGTCTGGTATTGGACGCGAATACGGCTTTCGTCGACCGGTGCGTCAACCGCGCGCCCCGGCCTTACTCCGGTCGGAGAAGCGCGAACGGTGGCCGATGGCGGTCGCCCCGTTGACTCCGGCCGGCACGGGCTCGCGCTCGGCTGCCACGGGTTCCGTCCCGCCGAGGGCCGCCTCGGCGGTCTCGGCCGCCTCGGCCGACTCCGGGGCCGTCACCAGGTGCGCGCGGCGCCGGTAGCGCGGCGGCACGACCGCCTCGGCCCAGCGCGGGGCGCGCGGCGTGAAGCGCGGCAGCAGGAGCAGCACCAGACCGACCGCGCTCAGGAAGACCACGGAGAGGACGATCCACATCGAGGTCGAGTGGACCGAGTAGGCCAGCGTGCCGAAGGCGATGAGCGCCGACCAGAAGTACATGATCAGCACCGCGCGGCTGTGCGAGTGCCCGATCTCCAGGAGCCGGTGGTGCAGGTGCCCGCGGTCCGCCGCGAACGGCGACTGGCCCTTCCACGTACGGCGCACGATCGCGAGCACCAGGTCGGCCATCGGGATCGCGATGATGGTCAGCGGCAGCACCAGCGGGATGAAGACCGGCAGCGCCGCGTGCGTGGCCGCCTTCGTCGAACCCTCGAAGATCCGCAGCGCGTCGGGGTCGACCTGGCCCGTGATGGAGATGGCGGAGGCGGCCAGGATCAGGCCGATCAGCATCGAGCCGGAGTCGCCCATGAAGATCCGCGCCGGGTGCATGTTGTGCGGCAGGAAGCCCAGGCACATGCCCATCAGGATGGCCGCGAACAGGGTCGCGGGGGCGGCCGCCTCGATGCCGTAGCTGAACCAGATCCGGTACGCGTAGAGGAAGAAGGCGGCGGCGGCGATGCACACCATGCCGGCGGCGAGGCCGTCGAGGCCGTCGACGAAGTTCACGGCGTTGATGGTGAGGACGACCAGGGCGACGGTCAGCAGGGTGCCCTGCCACTGGGTGAGCGCGACCGTGCCGACACCGGGGATGGGCAGCCACAGGATCGTCAGACCCTGCATCACCATCACGCCCGCGGAGATCATCTGCGCGCCGAGCTTGATCAGCGCGTCCAGTTCGAACTTGTCGTCGAGGACGCCGATCAGCCAGATCAGGGCGGCGCCGGAGAGCAGCGCGCGGGGTTCGTTGGACAGCTCGAACACGCTGTTGAGGTTCTGCAGGTGGTCGGCGACGAGCAGGCCGGCGCACAGCCCGAAGAACATGGCGATGCCGCCGAGCCGCGGAGTCGGTTCTCGGTGCACGTCGCGGGCGCGGATCTCCGGCATCGCGCCGGTCGCGATGGCGAACTTCCGCACCGGACCGGTCAGCAGATAGGTCACCGCGGCCGTGACACAGAGCGTCAGCAGGTAATCACGCACGGGCTGCCCCACAGGAATCGCTGGCCATCTCAGCCCCACACCCTAGCCGGGCCGTCCCCATGGTTGAGGACATACGGGTGCCGCGAACGGTTGCGGTGGGGCCCGCTTTACCGGCCATACGGGGGAAATCGCCCGGCCAGCGCGCGTACTTCCGCGCGTACCCGGGCCGTTTCCTCCGCGTCGTCCCGCAACGCGGAAGTGAACAGTGCCGCAATTCTCGCCATCTCCGGGGCGCCCATGCCCTGGGTGGTGACGGCGGCCGTGCCGAGCCGGATGCCGCGGCCGTCGCCGTACGGCAGCGCGCAGGTGTCGAGCACGATGCCGGCGGCGGCGAGCCGGGCGCGGGCGGTGCGCCCGTCGACACCGAGGGGGGCGGGGTCGGCGGTGATGAGGTGGGTGTCGGTACCGCCGGTGGTCAGCGCGAAGCCCTCGGCGGCGAGGGCGGCCGCGAGCACCCGGGCGTGCTCGACCACCTGATGGGCGTACCTGGTGAAGGCCGGGGTGGACGCCTCGCCGAAGGCCACCGCCTTGGCGGCGATCGTGTGCATCTGCGCACCGCCCTGGGAGAACGGGAACACCGCCCGGTCGACCCGCTCGGCCAGCTCGGCCCCGCACAGCAGGAGCCCGCCGCGCGGGCCGCGCAGCACCTTGTGGGTGGTGCCGCAGACGATGTCGGCGTACGGCACCGGGCTCGGCGCCGCGCCGCCGGCGATCAGGCCGAGGGGGTGGGCGGCGTCGGCGATGAGGTACGCGCCGACCTCGTCGGCGATGGCGCGGAAGAGCGGGTAGTCGAGGTGCCGGGGGTAGGAGATGGAGCCGCAGACGATCGCCTTGGGCCGGTGGTGCCGGGCGAGGGCGGCGACCTGCTCGTAGTCGACGAGCCCGGTCTCGGCGTCGACACCGTACGGGACGAAGTCGAACCAGCGGCCGGAGAAGTTCGCGGGCGAGCCGTGGGTGAGGTGCCCGCCGTACGCGAGCCCCATGGCGAGCACGGTGTCGCCGGGGCGGAGGAGGGCGGCGTAGGCGGCGAGCACGGCGGAGGAGCCGGAGTGCGGCTGCACGTTCGCGTGCTCGGCGCCGAAGAGGGAGGTGGCGCGGCTGATGGCGATCCGCTCGGCGGCGTCGACGTACTCGCAGCCGCCGTGGTACCGGGCGCCGGGGTAGCCCTCGGCGTACTTGTTGGCGAGCTGCGAGCCGAGCGCGGCGAGCACGGCGGACGAGGTGAAGTTCTCGGCGGCGATCAGCTGCAGACTGTCCCCCTGCCGCCGCACCTCCCCCAGGATCACGTCGGCGACCTCGGGATCCTGGCGGCGCAGCACGTCGAGCCCGTGCTCGGCTTCGGTGGGAGCGGTGACCGGCATGGCGCACTCCGGGCGTGAGGGGGGACCTGAAACCCCACTCTAGGCACCAGTGCCCCACCCCGCCCCCCGGACTGCTCCACGGGCCGCCAGGGCCCCGCAAGGGGCCCTTCTAGCGGCGCGCCCGCACGCCTGTCAGCGCCGTCACCACGGGATCCAGCGCCTGGTCGAGCCCCTGTCCCCGACGCGCCCCTCGCACTGCTCGGCCCCAGAGGGCCTCACAGGCTTCGAGCCGCTGCGCCGGCCTCCGACCGGCGGTGGGGGGTGCCGGACCGACGACCCGGCGACGTCAGCGGCGCGCCCGCACGCCCGTCAGGGCCGTCACCACGGGATCCAGCGCCTGGTTGATCTCGTCGCCGATCGAGCGGAAGAACGTGATCGGGGCGCCGTACGGGTCGTTCACCTCGTCCGCCTCCAGGGACGGGGCCAGGAGCCACCCGCGTAGAGCGGCGGCAGCGCGGACCAGGGCGCGGGCGCGGTCGACCGTGCCGTGGCCGTCGCGGGGGTCCGGGAGGGTGGCCGGGTCTATGGCGCGGACGAGGCGGGTGAACTCCTTCAGGGTGAAGGTGCGCAGGCCCGCCGAGTGGCCCATCGAGATGACCTGCGCGCGGTGGTCGCGGGTCGCGGTGAGGACCAGGTCGGCGCGGATGACGTGCTCGTCGAGGAGCTCGCGGCCCATGAAGCCGCTGAAGTCCGCGCCGAAGTCCGCGAGGACCTGCTCCGCGTTGGACTCCATCGGGGCGCCCTCGTGGCCCCAGGTGCCCGCGCTCTCCACGATCAGACCGCCGCCCATGGGGTCGCCGAGCCGGTCGATCAGGGCATGGCGGGTCAGCCGCTCGGTGATCGGCGAGCGGCAGACGTTGCCGGTGCTGACGTGGAGGATGCGGAAGGTCTTGCCGTCGTGCTCGTGCCCCGCTATGCCACGCCCCTCAGGGGCGGTCAACTCGCCACCTCGAGGTCGGGTACCACCTTCCGGAGCTCCTCCGCCGTCAGCGCGCCCTCGCGCAGCAGCACCGGCACCTTGCCCGTGACGTCCACGATGGACGACGGCACGTTGCCGGGGGTCGGACCGCCGTCGAGGTACACGGAGACCGAGTCGCCGAGCATGCCCTGCGCCGCGTCGCAGTCCTCCGGCGCCGGGTGGCCGGTGAGGTTCGCCGAGGAGACCGCCATCGGGCCGACCTCGGTGAGCAGCTCGATGGCGACCGGGTGCAGCGGCATCCGGATCGCGACGGTGCCGCGGGTGTCGCCGAGGTCCCACTGGAGCGACGGCTGGTGCTTGGCGACCAGCGTCAGCGCGCCGGGCCAGAACGCGTCGACGAGCTCCCACGCCATCTCGGAGAAGTCGGTGACCAGGCCGTGGAGGGTGTTCGGGGAGCCGATGAGCACGGGCGTGGGCATGTTGCGGCCCCGGCCCTTCGCGGCCAGGAGGTCCGCGACGGCCTCCGAGCCGAAGGCGTCCGCGCCGATCCCGTACACCGTGTCGGTGGGGAGGACGACCAGCTCGCCGCGGCGTACGGCGGACGCGGCCTCACGCAGACCCGTCGCCCGGTCCGTCGCCTCGTTGCAGTCGTATCGCCGAGCCATCAGTCCCGGTCCTCCTCGTACACGTCGAACATCGTCATGGGGTCGCCTTGCGGGCGGTCGCGAAGCGCGGCCGGTTGTTCAGGTCGGGGTGGTCGGCGGCGTCCGCCCAGCCGGCCTCCTCGTTGAAGATCCACGGCACCTGGCCGCCCTGGGTGTCCGCGTGCTCGATGACGACCAGGCCCCCGGGCCGCAGCAGCCGGTGCGCGGTGCGCTCGATGCCGCGGATGGTGTCGAGGCCGTCCTCGCCGGAGAAGAGGGCCATCTCCGGGTCGTGGTCGCGGGCCTCGGGGGCCACGTACTCCCACTCGGTGAGCGGGATGTACGGCGGGTTGGAGATGACCAGGTCGACCTGCCCGTTGAGCTCCGGCAGCGCGGTGAGCGCGTCGCCCTCGTGGAGCGCGACGCGGGAGCCGTCGACGTTCTTGCGGGTCCACACCAGCGCGTCCTCGGACAGCTCCACGGCGTGCACGCGCGAGCGCGGCACCTCCTGGGCGAGCGCGAGCGCGATCGCGCCGGAGCCGGTGCACAGGTCGACGACGAGCGGCTCGACGACGTCCATGGCCCGCACCGCGTCTATGGCCCAGCCGACCACGGACTCGGTCTCGGGGCGCGGCACGAAGACGCCGGGGCCGACCTGGAGCTCCAGGTAGCGGAAGAACGCGCGGCCGGTGATGTGCTGAAGCGGCTCGCGCGCCTCGCGGCGGGCGATGGCCTCCCAGTAGCGGGCGTCGAAGTCCGCGTCCTTGACGTTGTGCAGCTCCCCCCGCTTGACGCCGTGCACGAACGCGGCGAGCTCCTCGGCGTCGAAACGCGGAGAGGGAACGCCGGCGTCGGCCAGCCGCTGGGTGGCCTGGGCCACCTCGGCAAGCAGCAGGTTCACGCTGGTCCTCCGTGGTGCGGGTGGGGCTTTACGAGTACTTACGCGGCCTTGCGCGCTTGCGCGGCCTTACGAGGCGTTGGCGAGCTTCGCCGCCGAGTCCGCGTCCACGCAGGCCTGGATGACCGGGTCGAGTTCGCCGTCGAGCACCTGGTCCAAGTTGTACGCCTTGAAGCCGACGCGGTGGTCCGAGATGCGGTTCTCCGGGAAGTTGTACGTACGGATCTTCTCGGAGCGGTCGACGGTGCGGACCTGGCTGCGACGGGCGTCGGCGGCCTCGGCCTCGGCCTTCTCCTGCGCGGCGGCGAGCAGCCGGGAGCGCAGGATGCGCATCGCCTGCTCCTTGTTCTGGAGCTGGCTCTTCTCGTTCTGGCAGGAGGCGACGATGCCGGTCGGCAGGTGCGTGATGCGGACGGCGGAGTCGGTGGTGTTGACCGACTGGCCGCCGGGGCCGGACGAGCGGTAGACGTCGATGCGCAGGTCGTTGGCGTGGATCTCCACGTCGACCTCCTCGGCCTCCGGGGTGACGAGCACGCCGGCGGCGGAGGTGTGGATGCGGCCGGCCGACTCCGTGGCGGGCACGCGCTGCACGCGGTGCACCCCGCCCTCGTACTTCAGCCGGGCCCAGACGCCCTGGCCGGGCTCGGTGGCACCGTTGCCGCCCTTGGTCTTCACGGCGACCTGGACGTCCTTGTAGCCGCCGAGCTCGGACTCGGTGGCGTCGATGATCTCGGTCTTCCAGCCGATCCGCTCGGCGTAGCGGAGGTACATCCGCAGCAGATCGCCGGCGAAGAGGGCGGACTCGTCGCCGCCGGCGCCGGCCTTGATCTCCAGGATGACGTCCTTGTCGTCGCTGGGGTCGCGCGGGACCAGCAGGAGGCGGAGCTTCTCGGTGAGCTCCTCGCGCTGCTTCTCCAGCTCCTTGACCTCGGCCGCGAAGTCGGGGTCGTCGTGCATCAGCTCGCGCGCGGTCTCGATGTCGTCACCGGTCTGCTTCCAGGAGCGGTAGGTGGCGACGATCGGGGAAAGCTCGGCGTAACGCTTGTTCAGCTTGCGCGCGTTGGCCTGGTCGGCGTGAACCGAAGGGTCGGCGAGCTTCTTCTCGAGGTCGGCCTGTTCGCCGACCAGTTCCTCGACGGCCTCGAACATCGGGGGCTCCTGGGGTCTTCGTCAGTTGCTACGGGGACGGCAAAGCGCCGGTCCCGGCCACCCGCGCAGGGGCAGCCGAAGACCGGCGCTGTGGCTCGCTACTTCTTGGCGGAGCCGGCAGCCTTGCCGAAGCGGGCCTCGAAGCGGGCGACGCGGCCGCCGGTGTCGAGGATCTTCTGCTTGCCCGTGTAGAACGGGTGGCACTCGGAGCAGACCTCGGCACGGATGGTGCCCTCGGTGAGGGTGCTACGGGTGGTGAACGACGCGCCACAGGTGCAGCTGACCTGGGTCTCGACGTACTCGGGGTGGATCTCGCGCTTCAAGGTGTCTCCTAGTTTCGGGAGGGCTCCGGGTCGCCCGTGCGGGATGCACATGCGTGAACCGGGGCCGACGTACCAGTCTGCCAGGACCGGCCGCATCTCCCAAAACCGGGGTCGGTGCGGAACTATTCCTGACTGTTCCCGACGGCCTGCCTGCCGGTCCGGGGGGTTACCTGACCAGGCCGGCGGCCTGGCCGGTGGCGGCGTCCCTGGTGGCCGCCCCGGGGATCGGCCGGTCCGCCTTGAGGGCCGCCCAGACCTGCTTGCCCTGGGCCTCCAGGGGCACCACGCGGTTGGGGTCCCGGGGGTCGTACCGGACCGGCAGCGTGATCATGTGGACGTCGTCGGCGCCGAGCCCGGACAGGCCCTTGGCGAAGCCCATCAGCTCGTTGACCGAGTCGAGCTCGGAGTCCGGCGTGATGGCCTTGGTGGCGGTGTCGGCGAGGTCGAAGAGGGTCTTGGGGTTGGAGAAGACGCCGACGCTCTTCACCTGGTCGATGAAGGCCTTCATGAAGGCCTGCTGGAGCTGGATGCGGCCGAGGTCGCTGCCGTCGCCGACGCTCTTGCGGGTGCGGACCAGGCCGAGGGACTGCTCGCCGTCGAGGGTGTGCGTGCCCGGTGCGAGGTCGAGGTGGCTCTTGGAGTCCTTGATGGCCTGGGTGGTGGTGATCTCGACGCCGCCGAGCTTGTCGATGAGCTTCTTGAAGCCGGTGAAGTCGACCTCGATGTAGTGGTCCATGCGGATGCCGGACATGGCCTCGACGGTCTTCACGGCGCAGGCGGGGCCGCCGACCTCGTACGCGGTGTTGAACATGGCGCGCCGCTCGGCGGGGACGGTGGTGCCGTCGCCGGCGGTGCAGGTCGGGCGGGTGATCAGGGTGTCGCGCGGGATGGAGACGACGGAGGCCTTCTTGTGGCCCTCGTAGACGTGCACGACCATCGCGGTGTCGGAGCGGGCGCCGCCCTCGTCCCTGCCGTACGCGCCGTTGGCGCCGGAGCGGGAGTCGGAGCCGAGGAGGAGGATGTCCATCGAGCCGTTGTCGACGTTCTCGGGCCGGTCCTTGCCGAGCGCCGCGTTGATGTCGACGCCTTCGAGGTTGCCGTCGAGCTTGAAGTACACGTAACCGAGTCCGGAGCCTCCGACGAGGACCAGCGCGGCGGCGGCCCACGCGGCCACGACCGCGGCGCGGCGGCCCTTGGCGGGCGGCTTGCGGCGGCGGCCCCGGGTGCCTATTCGGCCGGTGCTGTTCTGCTCGGTCATCGTCTTCCCTCAGCCCTATGGTTCACCTTGTGTGACGGCAAAGCACCCGAAAGGGTTGCATGGGTGGCTGTGAGGTTTGGATGAGCGACGGCCCGTAACGCGACTGCGCCCACCGTGCCGGGCACGGTGGGCGCAGTCGTTTGCGCAGGTCACGACGAGGTTACGACCCTGGGGCCGCCGTCACGCCGTGTGACGAGGATCTCGGCGAAGGTGTCGGGCTCAGTCGTTGCCGCCGCCGGGCGTCGTCTTCTGGATCTGCAGCAGGAACTCGGCGTTCGACTTCGTCTGCTTGAGCTTGTCGAGCAGCAGCTCGATCGCCTGCTGCTGGTCGAGCGCGTGCAGCACCCGGCGCAGCTTCCAGGTGATGGAGAGCTCCTCGCTGCCGAGCAGGATCTCCTCCTTGCGCGTACCCGAGGCGTCGACGTCGACGGCCGGGAAGATGCGCTTGTCGGCGAGCTTCCGGTCGAGCTTGAGCTCCATGTTGCCGGTGCCCTTGAACTCCTCGAAGATCACCTCGTCCATGCGCGAGCCGGTGTCGACCAGCGCGGTGGCCAGGATGGTCAGCGAGCCGCCGTCCTCGATGTTGCGCGCGGCACCGAAGAAGCGCTTCGGCGGGTAGAGCGCGGTCGAGTCGACACCACCGGACAGGATGCGGCCGGAGGCGGGCGCCGCGAGGTTGTACGCGCGGCCCAGGCGGGTGATCGAGTCGAGCAGGACGACCACGTCGTGACCCAGCTCCACGAGGCGCTTGGCGCGCTCGATGGCCAGCTCGGCGACGGTGGTGTGGTCCTCGGCGGGACGGTCGAAGGTCGAGGAGATGACCTCGCCCTTCACCGACCGCTGCATGTCGGTGACCTCTTCCGGACGCTCGTCGACGAGGACGACCATCAGGTGGCACTCGGGGTTGTTGTGGGTGATCGCGTTGGCGATCGCCTGCATGATCATGGTCTTGCCGGTCTTCGGCGGGGCCACGATCAGACCGCGCTGGCCCTTGCCGATCGGCGACACGAGGTCGATGATCCGCGTGGTCAGCACGCCCGGGTCGGTCTCCAGACGGAGGCGGTCCTGCGGGTACAGCGGGGTGAGCTTGTTGAACTCGGGGCGGCCGCGGCCGGACTCCGGC
Source organism: Streptomyces sp. NPDC051909 (assembly GCF_040681095.1). Taxonomy (NCBI): domain Bacteria; kingdom Bacillati; phylum Actinomycetota; class Actinomycetes; order Kitasatosporales; family Streptomycetaceae; genus Streptomyces; species Streptomyces sp. NPDC051909. Next base: position 269,482 of record NZ_JBFAYA010000002.1, read on the forward strand.
GCCATGCCGTTGACCGAGTCGAGGCGCACGAGCGCGTTGAACTTCTCGCGGCGCTCGCCCTCCTTCGGCTGGCGCACGGCACCGGTGACGTGGTCACCCTTGCGCAGGCCGCTCTTGCGGACCTGGGCGAGGGAGACGTACACGTCGTTCGGGCCGGGCAGGTAGCCGGAGGTCCGGATGAACGCGTAGTTGTCGAGGATGTCGAGGATGCCCGCGACGGGGATCAGCACGTCGTCCTCGGAGACCTGCGGCTCGCCGGTCGCGAAGTCGTCACGGCCACGACGGCCCCGACGGTCGCGGTAGCGCCCGCGACGGCCACGACGGCCGCCCTCGAAGTCGTCGTCGTCCTGCGGGCCGGCCTGCTGGCCGCCCTGCGGGCCCTGACCCTGGCCGGCCTGCTGGCCGCCCTGGCCCTGGCCACCCTGGCGCTGACGCTGGCCACCCTGGCCACCGCCCTGCTGGTCGTCGCCCTTGCGGTCGCGCTGACGGTCGCGGCGGTCACGGCGGTCACCGCGCTCGCCCCGCTCACCGCGGTCGCGGCGGCCACGGCCCTCGGCACCGTCGGCGGCGGCCTCGGCCTTGGCGTCGGTCGCGGCCTGCGGCTCCGCCTTGGTCTCCGTACGGACCTCGGCACGGGCCTCGGTCTTGACGGCCTGCGCGGTCTCGGCCTTGCCCTCGCCGCCCTCCGGCGAACCGGCGGGGGCGGTGGCGCGCCGACGACGGCGCTCGCCGGCCGGGGCCTCGCCCGCCGGCTGGCCCGGGATCTCGATCTGCTGCTGGGCGGCGCTCTCGCCCTGCTCGGCCTTCTCGGCCTTGGGCGCGGCGGTCTCGGCAGCGGACTCGGCCGTGCGGGCCTTGGAGGTGGCGCGGCGCTTCGGCTTGGTCTCGGCGGCGTCGCCGGACTTGGCGGGCGCGGCGGAACCGGCGGCGGAGCCTCCGGCCTGCGCCTCCTTGATGACCTCGATCAGCTGGCTCTTGCGCATCCGCGCGGTGCCCCTGATGCCGAGGCCGGACGCGACCTGCTGCAGCTCGGCCAGGACCATGCCCTCGAGGCCGGTGCCGGAGCGGCGGCGCCGTGCGGTGGTGCCAGTGGCAGCACCTGCGGCGGGCGCGGTGGTGTCGACACTGTTGTCGGCAGTCACGCCCATCAGATCGGTGGTGTCGCTCACGAAGGGTCCTTCCCTGGAGCGGACGTCGGCCATCTGGCTCGGCGACCGGTTGTGCTGTCCGGCAGCGGTCCTGCTTGGTGAACCGTGTCGGGGCGGTGGTCCCGCCGGGTGCGGCGGAGAGAGGAAAACGTGCTGTGGGTCCGGCCCGAGCGCCCCCTGCTCGGCCCTCGACGAGAAAGAACGAGGGGTGTCGCGCCGGTTCCGGAGCGTGCTCGAAACTGCTCAGGCAGGCTGCTCAGGCAGTGGAGGAGGCTCCCGGAAGAATCTGTGGTCCCGGACGGGGACACTCAGCACCGCGTCTCGAAGACGTCGGGTGCAGACTTGAGGTTAACACTACCGGCTCCAACAAACATTCCCCCTCTCCGTCACCGGCAATCCCGTGTCCGCGCGGTCCGGCTCGAAAGACCGCGCGGCCGGTCGGTCAGGGCGCGAGCGGCAGCACGCTCGCGCCGGACATGTCGAGGTCGAGCCGGTTCGCGGCCCAGCCCTCGCCCGCCAGCAGGGCGACCTTGTCGGCCGTCCCGTGTTCGGCCAGCGCGAGCACCGTGGGGCCCGCGCCGGAGATGACCGCGGGGATCCCGTCCGCCCGCAGCCGGTTCACAAGGGCGATGCTCTCCGGCATCGCGGGTGCCCGGTACTCCTGGTGCAGCTTGTCCTCGGTGGCCGCGAGCAGCAGTTCGGGGCGGCGGGTCAGCGCCTCGACGAGGAGGGCGGCGCGGCCGGCGTTGGCGGCGGCGTCCACGTGCGGGACGGTGCGCGGGAGCAGACCGCGGGCGGTCTCGGTGAGCACCGGCTTCCCGGGGACGAAAACCACCGGAACGATGGAATCGGAGGGTTCCATCCTGATCGCCCGCGCGGCACCGGCCTCGGTCCAGGCGAGGGTGAATCCGCCGAGCAGACAGGCGGCGACGTTGTCGGGGTGTCCCTCGATCTCGGTGGCGAGTTCGAGCAGGGCCGTCTCGTCGAGGCGGGCGTCGCCGCCTATGGTCACGGCGCGGGCGGCGACGATGCCGGCGCAGATGGCGGCGGAGGAGGAGCCGAGGCCGCGGCCGTGCGGGATGCGGTTGGCGCAGACGACCTCGAGGCCGCGCGGCTGCCCGCCGAGCAGGTCGAAGGCCGTGCGCATCGAGCGGACGAGCAGGTGGCTCTCGTCGCGGGGCAGGGTGTCGGCACCCTCGCCGGCGATGTCGACGTGCAGTCCGGAGTCGGCGACCCGGACGACGACGTCGTCGTAGAGCCCAAGCGACAGCCCGAAGGCGTCGAAGCCCGGGCCGAGGTTGGCACTGCTGGCGGGAACGCGCACCCGTACGGCGGCGGCGCGGAACGCTGGACCGGCCATCGCTCGATGACTCTCCTTGACTTGCGGGGTGACTCGAAGGAAGTGCGGAGAACCCGGGGGCCGTTCGCGCCTCTCGGGCGACGGCAACAACACCGCACATCTGCGGCGGGGCGGGTTGGACACAGCCTATCGAAGGAAGGTTCTGTCGCGACATAGGGCGCACAGGAGGCGCACGATGCGTGTCGCGCGCCAACCTGTGCGCCTATGTAGGTTCCTGATCGGGTTTGCCCCTTGATCAGGAACCTACGGGGACCGATTTCAGGCCAGGCCGAGGCGCTCGGCGGCGGCCGAGGCGTCGACCGGGACGGTCACCGGCTGCGGGGCGCCGGCGACGGCCCAGTCGGGGTCCTTGAGGCCGTTGCCCGTGACCGTACAGACGATGGTCTGGCCCGGGTCGACCTTGCCCTGCGCGGCGGCCTTCAGCAGGCCGGCCACCGAGGCGGCCGAGGCGGGCTCGACGAAGACGCCCTCCTGAGCGGCCAACAGGCGGTAGGCCTGCAGGATCTCACGGTCCGTCACCTCGTCGATGAAGCCGCCCGACTCGTCGCGCGCGGCGATCGCGTAGTCCCACGAGGCCGGGTTGCCGATGCGGATCGCGGTGGCGATCGTCGACGGGTCCTTGACGACCTCGCCGCGCACGAGGGGCGCGGAGCCGGAGGCCTGGAAGCCCCACATGCGGGGGCGGTGAGTGGCCAGACCGTCGGCGGCGTACTCGCGGTACCCCTTCCAGTACGCCGTGATGTTGCCGGCGTTGCCCACGGGCAGCACGTGGATGTCGGGGGCGTCCCCGAGCATGTCCACGATCTCGAAGGCGGCGGTCTTCTGCCCCTCGATACGCACCGGGTTCACGGAATTGACCAGCGCGACCGGGTAGTTGTCGGACAGCGCGCGGGCCAGGTCCAGGCAGTCGTCGAAGTTGCCGTCGACCTGGAGGATCTTCGCGCCGTGCACGAGGGCCTGGCCCATCTTGCCGAGCGCGATCTTGCCCTGCGGGACGAGCACCGCGGAGACCATCCCGGCGCGCACCGCGTACGCGGCGGCGGAGGCCGAGGTGTTGCCGGTGGACGCGCAGATGACGGCCTGCGCGCCCTCCTCCTTGGCCTTCGAGATGGCCATGGTCATGCCGCGGTCCTTGAAGGAACCGGTGGGGTTGGCGCCCTCGACCTTGAGGTGCACCTCGCAGCCCGTGCGCTCGGAGAGGACCTGAGCGGGGACGAGCGGCGTGCCGCCCTCACGGAGCGTGACGACCGGCGTCGTGTCCGTGACCGGAAGGCGGTCCCGGTACTCCTCGATGATGCCGCGCCACTGGTGGGTGCCCTTGGTGGTCATGGGTCCTTACTCCCCTTCAACACGCATGATGCTGGCGACACCGCGCACGGTGTCGAGCTTGCGCAGCGCCTCGACGGTCCCGGAGAGGGCGGCGTCGGGCGCGCGGTGGGTGACGACGACGAGCGATGCCTCGCCGTCTCCGTCCTGTCGACCGTGCTGGCGCACGGTGTCGATGGATACGCCGTGCTCGGCGAAGACCGTCGCGACCTGGGCGAGCACGCCCGGCTTGTCGGCCACGTCGAGGCTGATGTGGTACCGCGTCACCACGTCGCCCATGGGGCTCACGGGCAGCTGGGTGTACGCGGACTCGCCGGGGCCCGTCGCCTCGTTGAGACGGTTGCGGCAGACGGCGACGACGTCGCCGAGGACGGCCGAGGCGGTCGGCGAGCCGCCGGCGCCCGGACCGTAGAACATGAGCTGCCCGGCGGCCTCCGCCTCGACGAAGACCGCGTTGTACGCCTCGCGGACGGAGGCGAGCGGGTGGCTGAGCGGGATCATCGCGGGGTGCACGCGCGCGGTGACGGACTCTCCGTCGGCGGCCCGCTCGCAGATCGCGAGCAGCTTGATGGTGCAGCCCATCTCCTTGGCGGAGGCGAAGTCGGCGGCGGTGACCTCGGTCATGCCCTCGCGGTAGACGTCGTCGAGGCGCACGCGCGTGTGGAAGGCGATCCCGGCGAGGATGGCGGCCTTGGCGGCGGCGTCGAAGCCCTCGACGTCGGCGGTCGGGTCGGCCTCGGCGTACCCGAGCGCGGTGGCCTCGTCCAGGGCCTCGGAATAGCCCGCCCCGGAGGTGTCCATCTTGTCGAGGATGAAGTTGGTCGTGCCGTTGACGATGCCCATCACCCGGTTGATCTTGTCGCCGGCGAGGGACTCGCGCAGCGGCCGGATCAGCGGGATGGCGCCGGCGACGGCGGCCTCGTAGTAGAGGTCCTGGCCGTGCTGCTCGGCGGCGGCGTAGAGGGTCGCGCCGTCCTGGGCGAGCAGTGCCTTGTTGGCGGAGACCACCGAGGCGCCGTGCTCGAAGGCGGTGGTGATGAGGGTGCGGGCGGGCTCGATGCCGCCGATGACCTCGACGACGACGTCGATGTCCCCGCGTTTGACGAGGGCGGTCGCGTCGGTGGTGAGCAGCTCGGCGGGGATGCCCGCGCGGACCTTGTCGGGCCGGCGGACGGCGACGCCGGCGAGCTCGACCGGGGCGCCGATGCGCGCGGCGAGGTCGTCGGCGTGCGTCGTCATGATGCGCGCCACCTCTGAGCCGACCACTCCACAGCCCAGCAGCGCCACCTTCAGCGGACGCGTACGCATCATCCGACCTCGTCTCTCGTACCTACTGATACCTACTGATCCGTATCTCTACGGTCAGGTGCTTACGGTGGAACCAGTCTCACTCACCGGACGTCCGTTTCAGGGCCTGGTCCGAATGGCGAGACGTGGTTTCCATCACTCGACTATTTCATCACCCGACGTCGAGACGCAGGAGATCTTCCTCCGTCTCGCGGCGCACGATGACGCGCGCTTCCCCGTCCTGTACGGCCACGACCGGCGGGCGCAGCGCGTGGTTGTAGTTGCTGGCCATGGAGCGGCAGTACGCGCCGGTGGCGGGCACCGCGATGAGGTCGCCGGGCGCGAGGTCGGCGGGCAGGAAGGCGTCGCGCACGACGATGTCGCCGCTCTCGCAGTGCTTGCCGACGACGCGGGACAGCATGGGCTCGGCGTCACTCGTACGGGAGACCAGCGCGACGCTGTACTCGGCGTCGTACAGCGCGGTGCGGATGTTGTCCGACATGCCGCCGTCGACGGAGACGTACGTGCGCAGCCCCTCCAGCGGCTTGACCGTGCCCACCTCGTACAGGGTGAAGGCGGTGGGGCCGACGATCGCGCGGCCGGGCTCGACGGAGATGCGGGGGGTGCGCAGCCCGGCGGCCTCGCACTCGCGCGAGACGATCTCGGTGAGCGCCTTGGCGATGTGGTGCGGCTCGCGGGGATCGTCGTCGGAGGTGTACGCGATGCCGAGGCCGCCCCCGAGGTCGATCTCGGGCAGCTCGACGCCGTGCTCGTCGCGCACCTCGGCGAGGAGCTGGACGACGCGCCGGGCGGACACCTCGAAGCCGGCCATGTCGAAGATCTGGGAGCCGATGTGCGAGTGGATCCCGATGAGCTCCAGGCCGTCGAGCTTCAGCGCCCGCCGCACCGCCTCGGCGGCCTGCCCGCCGGCCAGTGCGATGCCGAACTTCTGGTCCTCGTGGGCGGTGGCGATGAACTCGTGGGTGTGCGCCTCGACGCCGACGGTGACGCGGATCTGCACGCGCTGCCGCTTGCCGAGGGACTGCGCGATGTGCGCGACGCGGACGATCTCCTGGAAGGAGTCGAGGACGATGCGCCCGACGCCGGCCTCCACGGCGCGCTGGATCTCCTCGGTGCTCTTGTTGTTGCCGTGGAAGGCGATGCGCTCGGCGGGCATGCCGGCGGAGAGGGCGGTGGAGAGCTCGCCGCCGGAGCAGACGTCGAGGTTGAGCCCCTCCTCCTTGAGCCAGCGGACGACGGCGCGGGAGAGGAAGGCCTTGCCGGCGTAGAAGACGTCGGCCTCCTTGCCGAAGGCGTCGGCCCAGGCGCGGCAGCGGGCGCGGAAGTCGCTCTCGTCGAGGACGTAGGCGGGGGTGCCGAACTGCTCGCGCAGCTCGGTGACGGAGAGCCCGCCGACGGTGAGCCGGCCCTGCTCGTCGCGCTCGACGGTCCGGGCCCAGACCTTGGGGTCGAGCCGGTTGAGGTCGGTGGGCGGCGCGGAGTAGTGGCCCTCGGGGAGGACGTCGGCGTGGCGGGGCCCGGCGGGGTGGGCGGAACGGCTCATGGTCTCTGCGTCTTTCAGATCTGGTCGGGTGCGCTGATGCCGAGCAGGGAGAGGCCACCGGCGAGCACCGTCCCGGCGGCTTCGGCGAGCGCGAGCCGGGAGCGGTGGGCGGCCGAGGGTTTCTCGTCGCCGAGGGGCAGGACGGTGTGCTGGTACGCGAGGAACGCGTCGGCGAGGCTCTCCAGGTGCCGGGCGACCCGGTCGGGGGCACGGTGGCGGGCGGCGGAGGCGAGGACGTCGGGGTGGTCGCCGAGGAGGGTGAGGAGGCGGGTCGCGTCCTCGGTCTGCCCCGGCTCGCTCCGGAAGCCGAGCTGCTCGGCGTTGCGGGTCAGGGCGCGAGTGCGGGAGTGCGCGTAGCGCACCCGGAAGAGGGGGTTGTCCTCGTGCTGGTGGAGCAGCTCGTCGCCGAGCCCGGCGTGGTCGTGCCCGGCGGCGGAGAGGAGTCCCCAGCGCGCGGCGTCGCGGCCGAGGCGGCGGTGCAGCTCGGCGGCGCCGAAGGGGACGGGCAGGGGCGCGATGTCGGCGGTCAGCCGCCCGCGGGCGTGCTCGGCCTCGGCGCGCGCACCGAGGAGGGCCCAGTCGGGGTCGGCGGCGTCCTCGCAGGAGACCCGGACGCGGGTTCCCTGGGAGGCGAGGATCCGCCGTACGGCGTCGGCGGTGACGGCGGCGCGGACGTCGGCCCGATGGACGAGCTGAGCGACGGCCCCGGTGGGCTCGCGCCGCCCGTACTCTTCGCCGCGCCGCAGGATGTCCCGTACGAGCTCCTGCCGGCTGTCGACGTCCAGCGTGAAGTTGAGGAACCCGGGCCCGGTGATGTCGACGGAGCGGACACCCGGGCTGTCGTGGAGCCGTTCCCTCAGAATCGCGGCGACGGCGCGGGCGTCGAGCCCGGCGGGCCGGGCGAGCCCGAGGGCGACGCTGCTGGCGTAGTCGCCGGTGCCACCGGGCCGGGGCCGCTCGACCTTGACGCGGGCGGGCACGTCGACCCGCAACGCGCCCTCGTCGACCGCACGGCGCACGGCGTGCAGCACGGTGAGGGAGAGGTCCGCGGGGGTCACGGGACAAGCGTAGGGGAGGAGGGGGGTACGAACGCGAACGGGTTTCGCCATGTGGGCGGTGCGTGGACGGTACGGCGCCGGGCCCGGGTCCGGCCCTCGCTCAGGCCTCTCCCCCGCGGCGGCTCGAACTCACTGCGGACGGCTCCTCGGCGCCGTCCTGCCCACCCGCCGCTCCCCCACCGTCCCGCGGCCCGCGCCGTTCCCGGTGCATGAGCTGCCGCACGACCCGCACCAGCTCGGCCGGCTCGAAGGGCTTGGCGAGGAACACGTCGACCCCGGAGAGGTCGCCGCCGTCCGTGTCGTACTCGGTGCAGGCACTGATGATCGCCACCGGCAGATCCCTGGTCCGCGGATCCTCCCGCAACCGCGCGGCGGTCTTCAGCCCGTCGAGCTTCGGCATGACGACGTCCAGGGTGACGACATCAGGACAGACCTCATGCACGACATCCAGACACTCGGCACCATCGGCCGCGGTCACCACCTCGAACCCCTCGAGCTCGAGATTGACCCTGATCAGCTGACGGATCACCCGGTTGTCATCCACAACCAGCACCCGCCCGGACACGCCTGACACACCTCGAGAGTAGGACCCGCGCAGCCACTGCGTCCGGCTTTTGCCCACTTCTGACCCGTGCGAGCGACCCCTACCCCGGTGACGCCCCGGAAATACCTGTTCACAGGCACACTCCGAGAGCTGGTAGTGTTCTTCCCGTCGCCGCGACAAGCGGTGAACGCCCCCGTAGCTCAGGGGATAGAGCAACGGCCTCCGGAGCCGTGTGCGCAGGTTCGAATCCTGCCGGGGGCACTTCGCAGGAAGTGCCAAAAGACCCCGTGATCAGCAGAAACGCTGAGATCGGGGTCTTGTTGTATGTGCAGGCGTATGCCGCCCTGAGCGGCTGTATGACGGGGGCCGCGGCCTATTCGCGGCCTGGACCGCAGGGCAAAGCCCCAGGTCAGCACCAGGAAACGACGAAGGCCCCGGGACGGGTCCCAGGGCCTTGCAGGGTGGTTCACTCGCCGCTCACTCGTACTCGCGGAGCAGGTCTTCGATCCTCCGATTCGCCACCTCCTGCCGCCCGTCGAGGCACTTCGCGTATCGACTCAGCAGCACCTCAACGCTGTTGCCGGCGCGCTCGGCAACCTCAGTGGCATCGACGCCCGCATTGAGCCACGTGGAGAGCGCGGAGTGCCGGAGGTCGTACGGGCGCCGGGCAAGCGGCGAGGCAACGACGGCTGGCGGAAGCGCGAGCTCCCGGGCTTCCTGCCAGGCCCGGTAGTAGGTGGAGGAGGACACCACTCCCCCGCTCTCACTGAAGAACAGCCGCCCGTCGTCAGCCGTGCCGAAGGTGTCGATGTGCTCGCGGAAGATGCTCACGAGCTGGGGAGGGATGGGCACCCTCCGGACGTCCTCCGTGGGGCGGTTCTTCAGACCGCGGTCGTCGTGGCTCTCGCCGGAGTCGGTCCACTGCTTGCCGACGCTGGGGCGAGTCCGGTGGAGGAGAGCAGTCCCCCAGCCTGACGCGGGCAGGGATAGATCCGGCTCAGCCAGGCCGACGATTTCGGCCGGTCGGAAGCCGCCGAAGTACATCCCGGCAAAGAGCCCGACCAGGCGCCGGCCACGGGCACGGCGGTAGCCGCCGACGTACGAGACGGAGTGAAGCAGAGACCGGGCCTGCTCAGGATTCGCCACGACGCGCGGATCTACCTCGTTGGAAACCTTCGGTTTCTGCCAGCGAACGGCGGTCAGCGGATTCTCGGAGAACTCACCAAGATCCACGGCGTAATTCAGTGCGTTGACGAGCGTTCGACGCTTCCGTCGTACGGTCTCGGCAGCGGCGGCAGTCCCATCCAGCTTCAGCTTGAGCGAGTCGAGGACGGCCCGGCCGACCACGGGATCGGTGAGGACCGCCAGGGGGCGAGACGCCTTCGAGACCCAGTGGAGCGTGTTACCGACGTCGACCGGGAGCTCCCTGTCAGTAGGCCCGGGCAGGACGAAGGCCCAGTTCCGCAGTGCCTTTCGGAGCACATCATCAGCGGGCCGGCCGGGGCGCTCTTCCAGAAGTGTGATCGTCACGGAGGTGAGCGACTCATTTATGCCATCGCGCGTGTTCGGAGCAGCGTGCGGCCATTTCATAGCCAGGTACTTCAGCGCGAACTCGTACCAGCTCAGGGTGGCTTTCTTCTCGACCATCGAGTCCGGGAGACCGGACTCCGTGTCGAACTCCTCCCCGTCCCGCGCGGCCCGGAGCAGCTTGGACCGGAAGCTGTCAGCAAGAGCCTTCGTCTTGCGCGTCTGGGAGAACGGCTGTCCCGCCACCTTCCACCGCACCTCATAGGAAGGCCGGGCTCCCTGCTTGGTCCGAATCGCCCAGACCCGCACATCGGTCGACTTCACGCGGCAGCTCCTTCGAGACCGCGCAGCCAGGCGGAGAAATCCGAGCGCCACACCCGCAGCTCACCGTTAGGCAGCTTGAAGGCGTTCGGCCCCTGCCCCAGCTCACGCCACCGGTAGAAGGTCCGTCGCGACACCCCGCCCAGCTCGGCGAGGATCTGCGGCACGGTCATCAGTTCGTCCTTCACAGCAGTTCATCCCCCTGTGCTTCGAGTTCGGTGCGGATCTCTCTGGCGTGCTCGCGGTTGTGTTGGATGTCGCGGCGGATGTTGGCGGCGAGCCAGGACTCGCCGGGGGTGTGGCCGTGGCCGGCGTAGGCCCAGTGCGCGACGACGAGGACGGTGGACTCCGGGTGCTCGTCGGGGTCGAGCAGGCCCAGGGCGGTGCGTTGCTGGGCGGCTCGGTAGTCCGCGCGGACCTGGCGTAAGGCGCCGAGGGTGGTGGAGTAGCGGCGGGATTTGGTGGAGAAGTGGCCGCGGAAGCCGAGCATGTGGGCCCAGGCGCGGAGGCGCCGGTCGGGGTAGGCGGCATCGAGGTCCATGCAGGCTTCCATCAGGCGCCGCGGGTGGTCGGGGATGCCGAGGAGGATGAGGGCTTCCTTGTTGCCGACCGGGTGGTCGACGGTGCCGGTGGTCTCGGCGGCTTTGGTTGCGTACTTGGCGACGTAGGAGGCGACGGCCTGTTCGGTCAGTTCCTTGCCGTCGCCGAAGGCGCCGATGGGCTGGACGTCGAGCTGAGCGCCCCAGGCGAGCGTCACGTCCTTTTCGACACCGTGATGGGGCGCGGCAGGGACGACGACACGGACGCGGGCGGCGGCGGCCCGGATGGCGTCGGTGAGGAGGTCGAGGGTGGCCCAGTGCGGGGGCGGGGTGTGGGGGCCGTCCGGTCCGTCGAAGCGGATCACGGCGTGGAAGTGGACGGCGCCGCGCTTCTGGTATTCGGCGACCTTGCCGAAGGAGACGCGGGACTGTTCGCGGGCCGCCTTCTGGGTGAGGCCGGCGCGGGCGGCGATTTCCCGGCGGAGGTAGATCGTGAAGTACCGCCACAGCTCGGAGGCGTGGTTGTTCCACAGCACCGCGCCCGCGTAGTCGTACGAGGACGGGTCGAGCGGCGTGCCCAGCTCCGGGGCGTCCTCGGCGTGGCGGGTGCCGCAGCGGCAGGGCCGGGTGCCGGGCCGGTTGTGGACGGGGCCGAAGGAGGGGGCGGTGAGGGTGGCGAAGACGCGGGGGTGGTCGCGGATGGTGTCGGGGGTGCCCTTGTCGGGGGCGCCGACGAGTCCGGCGCGGATCAGGTGGTAGGTGTCTCCGGCGTAGGTCCAGGCGCAGGACGGGCAGCGCGAGGCACGGCGGTTGCCGCAGGCGACCCGCAGGACCCCACCGGGCTCGGCGTCGGTCGTGTACGCGTGGAGGACGGTTTTGGTGGCGGGGTCGAGGAGCTTGGTGCCACCCGTGAGCCGGATGGGTGCGGAGCAGCCGCCGGTGCGGCGGAGCTGTTCGGTGAGGCGGTCGAAGCCGGGTGACCCGGCCACCCGGAGCAGATCGCTCAGGGTGGCCGGGTCCAGGCCCGCCGCGGTGGCGGTGTCGGTCACGCGAACACCTCCTGCCGGGCCGTGAGGAAGGCGGTGCCGATCCAGCGGGTGTAGGCGGGCGGGATGGCCTCGGTCAGCTCCTCGCGGACATCGGTCCACGTGATCCCCATGGCACGCTGCATCTCCGGAACGGTGGCCTTGCCGCCACCCTGGCCGTACGCGGCGACATAGGGGCCGTCGCGGCGGATGCCGTGGCGGTGCCCACGGACATAGCCGCGGTGGCGGGCGTGAGCCGGCTTGGCGGTGGCCCAGCGGCCGAGTTCGAAGTTCCGGTGCCGCAGGACACCCAGGCCGAACATCTCGCCGCACAGCATGAGGTCCTTGCGGATCGCGGCCCGGCCGTTGGGCTGCTCGATCACGTACGGCAGGCCGGAGGCGTCGAGGAGTTCGCGGGTCGGGGCGACGAGGTCGACGTGCTCCCTGCCCCAGCCGCGGGAGGCGTTGGTGCCGACGGTCACGGCGCATCCGGCCTGACAGGGCGGCGAGGCGTGCACGAGGGCGTACCGCTCGAAGTCCCCCGACTTGATGAGGTGGGCGAGGTGTTCGAGGGCGTCGCCGCGGTGGTAGGCGAAGGGGTAGTTCGGCCGGTCGGCGATGTCGCAGCCGTCGACCTCGAACCCGGCGAGGGCGTAGCCCGTTCCGGCACCGCCGGCGCAGGAGAACAGGTCCAGGACCCGAGGCGGGTTCGGCGTGTGGGTGAGAGCGGTCACGGTGGTCACTTCCCGGCGCGGATGAGGGCGGCGGAAACGGTGCGGTGGCCGGTGCCCTTGCAGGCGGGGCAGGTGGCGGCGAGGGTGCTGCGCTGCCCGTTCGGGGTGACGCTGCCGGTGGTGATGTGGACAACGGGGAAGCCGTCGCAGTGGGAGCAGACGCGGGCGGTCGGGGTCTGGGGCATCATGGGTTTTCCCTTTCGGGTCCGTTGGATCTGGAGTGGGTTCAGGCGCCCGGGGCGGCGGAAGTTTGGCGACCGAGGCCGCCCCGGGGGCCGCTCAGAGTGTGTTGCGCCTGCCGTGGCCCTTGGCCGCATACATCGACATGTCGGCGGCGGACAGGGCGTCGGTGAGGACCGGGACCGGCAGGCCCGTTCGGTGGCAGTGGCCGACCGAGGCGGAGACCCGCAGGACGTGCCCGAGGTGCTCGACCGGCTCGTCCAGTGCGGCGCGGAGGGCGGGGAGGCCGGGGGTGTGGGCGGGGTCGGTGACGATGGCGGCGAACTCGTCTCCGCCGAGGCGGGCGGCGATGCCGTGGCGTCCGCACCAGGCCGCCAGGCGGCGGGCGGTCGCGGTGAGAACGGCGTCTCCGGCCGCGTGGCCGTGGGTGTCGTTGATGTCCTTGAAGTCGTCCAGGTCGACCAGGACCACGAGCGCGTTCGCGTGCCGAGTGATGAGGTGTTCGGCGCGGGCGGTGAATCCGGCGCGGGTGTGCAGGCCGGTCAGCGGGTCTCGGCGGGCGGTGGCCAGACGGCGGGCGAGGAGGCTGCCGTGCAGGGCCCAGCCGAGGGCCGGTAAGCCGGCGGCGGCGAGAGTGTATGTGTCCACGGTGTTGGTCACCGGCCCTTCTGCATGTCGCGGATGAGCAGCCGCAGGACGACCGCCACGACCGCGATCGAGACGCCGGTGATGGCGACCGCGAGCAGCATCGACACGAGGACGGCGCCGACGACCAGAACCACCGCGCCACCGCCGGCGGCGAGGGCGAGAGCGCTGCCCGGGGTGAGCTGGACCGACGTACGGGCCGGGGCGACCGGCACCGGCGCGGGGGCCGGGGTGTGGTCGTGCCCGCAGACCACCGGCGCGGAGGTGTGGTGCAGGTCGACGCCCGCAGTCGGGGTGGGGGTGGGGTGGACGAGGGGGGTGACGATGCCGGTCGGGAGCGGGTTGACCGGGATGCGCGGTCGGAGCATGACGGATCTCCCTACTTGTTGATCGTGCTGTCGATGAGCGGGGCGAACAGGCTGTCGGCGAGGAGGTAGCCGCCGAGGAGGATCACGGCGACGAGCCACCAGGGCGGGCGGATGAGCTTGATGCCGAGGGCGCCGACGACGATCAGGGCGAGCCAGAGCGGAACGTCCACGAGACGGGCTCCTTCGGGTCAGCGGGGGTTGCAGCGATGGGTGCGGGCGGCGAGTTCGGCGCCGGAGCGGGTGGGGTAGTCGGCGGAGTAGTCGCAGCCGGGGGCGGTGCACACGGCGGTGTGCTTGGTGCGGCCACGGCCGTCGTGGTGGGTGCCGACCTGCACCGGGCCGAAGCGGACGACGTTGTAGAAGCGGTTCGGACGCACGGGTCTTGTCTCCTTTCGGGTCAGGCGAGTTGGAGGGCGATCGAGTCCGCCAGCGCGGGCGGGACTCCGAGGCGAGCGCGCAAGGTGGCCGCGTCGATCGGGGCACCGGTCTGGGACCGGTGGGCGTCCGCGATCTTCCGGGCGTGGTCGAGCAGCGCGGGCGGGATTGCCGCGGCGGGCGCCGGGGGTGCGAGCTCCGGCATTTCTTCCTGCGGGGCGGGTTCCGGCGGAACAGCTACGGGTGCAGGTTCGGCCGGCGGGAGTTCGGGCGCCGGTTCCGGAGCCCGTTCCACGGTCAGGTCCGGCACGGGTTCGGTGTCGTGCGGCTTGACGGCGGCCGGGGCCGGTTCGGGGGTGGGTGTCGCGGTGTGTGCGTGGGCGAGGAGCGTGCCGCCGAGGAAGGCCAGGGCGGGCCATCCGGCGACGAGGATGCGCAGCCAGGCCGGGACGTTGTTCATGTCGAGCATTCCGGCGGTGGCGACGTTGGCGCCGAGGGACGCGATGAGGGCGATGGCGAACCACAGCCACGCGTCACGGTTGCCACCGTCGTTGCGCATCCGGCGCCAGGCTGCGACAAGGAGCAGGTCGACGCTGACCGGGTAGGCCCAGGCCTTCCAGCCGTCCTGTCCGGCCGCCGCGGCCAGGTCGTGCAGGTGGGCGAAGGACAGGGCGCCGGCGATGACGGCTTGGATGAGTACGGCGTCGAAGCGGAAGGTGCGGGACACCGGGCCGTCTCCTTCCTCGGTCAGGCGGTGCCGGTGCCGAAGCAGTCCAGGCACAGCGCGGTCTGGGTGGCGTTGATCTCCCGGCGCTTGCGCCCGACGAGGACGGTCGTCGTGGTCTCACCGGTGCCGGCGCAGGTGCCGCAGGACGGCGGGACGGACACGGGCTTGGGCGAGCGGCGGCGCGAGGACGGGGGCGTCTTGGGGGTGGTGGTCATGGCTGTTCCCTTCGGCTTTGGGCATGGGTCGGGTAGGGACCTGGCGTGAGACGGTCACGCCGACCGAGGGGCAGGGTGTGTCAGTCCGTCGCCGGAATCGGCTTCACGAGCGGCACCGGCGGGGCGGACTCGACCGGGGTGGCGATGATCGGCCGGTACGGGGCAAGGGCCGGGAGCTCCGGGGTGAGGTGCGCGAACTTCGCGCAGGCCGCGGCAGCGGCGGCGGCGCTCAGCTTGGGTGTACGGATGCGGGAGTAGCCGCCGGAGGAGTCACCGGCCACTGCGACACCGGGCTTGTCCGGCGGAATGACCAGCACCGTGACCACGGCGTCCGGGGCGATGTCGCCGACACCCATCTCGGCGGTCTGCTTGTCGTTGACCCGGTGGACGACGCGGCCGGTGAGCTGAGCGCGCAGGGCGGTGGCTCCCTTGCCGAGGTCCGAGCCGAAGCGCTGCCCGCAGACCTCCAGGAAGATGCCGGCCGCGCGAGCCATCTGGCCGAGGCGGATCATCTGCGTGACCATCCGGTCCCGGCGTTCCTCATCCTTCTTCGTGGCGACGAGGAACAGCTCCGCGACCTCATCGACCAGGACCACGACCGGCACAGGCCGGATGCTGTCGGGCAGGTCCCAGATGTCGCCAGCGCCATACTCGCTGAGCAGGTCGAAGCGCTCTTCCATCTCGCCCACCAAGGCATCCAGGAGGCCGGAGGCTTCCTCAGGGGTGATCGCGAGGGCGGACAGGCGGGGTGCGTATCCGCGCTGCTCGACACCCCGCTTGCAGTCGATCCCGACCAGCGCGACCGGCAGCCGGGCGAGCCCGGCGACGAGGTTGCGCTGATACATGGACTTACCCGACTGGTTCGCGCCGAGCGTCAGCGCGTGCGGGACCTTCAGGTAGTCCCGGACGAACGCGGTGCCGTCCTCCCGCAGCGCGACCGGAACGGTCATCGGACCGGAAGGCACCCGGCGCGGCATCTTCACCCGCCGCAGAACGTCATAGCCGGTCATACGCAGCTCGACGTGCCCCGGCTTGGTCTCCACCACATTGACCGAGTGGACGCCCCAGGCGTGCCGCAGCCGTTCCGAGGCCGCGACCACGTCAGCGGGCTCCAGGCCGGCCGGGAGACGGAGCGTGACCCGCAGGCCGGTCGACGTGCCCCGCACGCGGCGGACCTTCGGCGGCACCGGCTGGACGTCAGTGCGGCGAGCGACCGTGCGGACCATGAACGCCCGCAGGCGGGACGGCTGCACCGTCAGCCCGCACACGTCCATCGTGGACCGGTACGTCATCGCGAACCGCACCCGCGCCACCGGCAGACCCACCAGCGACCAGAACACCCGAGGCGCCCGCACCTTCGCGTACCCGAGCCCACCCGCGGCTCCGGCCAGCGGGACGCCGACCTCCCATAACGTCGACAGGTCCGTCATGATCAGGCCCCCATCGGTGTGACGGCGACCGCACGGAACGAGATGCCGTGACGGGTCTGGCCGTTGAACGTGTTCTCCCAGTCCCGCGCCTTGAGCCCGATCACCGACACCGGCATACCCGGCGCCAGCCCCTCCGGAAGGCCGGTCTCCGGCACGGTCACCTGGTAGAGGTTCCCCTCACCCTCGTCCGAGATCAGCAGGCCAACGGTCGAGAGGCCGGCGCCGGTCTCCCGGTCCATGGCCCGCTCGCCGGTCTGCTTGCTCACGAGCTTCGGGACGGGCGCCGTGGCCACGAACACCACGGCGGTCGACGTGTCCACCTTGAACGACGGCATGGATTTCTCCTTCGAGAGGGCAGGAAGGGCCTAGATGACCAACTTGGCTAACCCGGTTAGTCACATCTCGAAGCTAGGGGAGATGGCTAGCCATGTCAACAACATGGCTGCCATGACTGTCCTGCTTGGGGTGCGTCGCCTACCATCGCTTCATGACCTTTGTCCCCGAGCCTCTCGACCCCGACGACGACCGAGCCCCGTACGAGCAGGTGGCCAGCAGCCTTGGGGCGGCGATCCGAACCAGGCGCCTGGCGCCGGGCGAGAAGCTGCCGTCTCACAAGGAGCTGACGGAGCGCTACGGGTTCGCAAGGGCGACGATCCAACGGGCGCTGCGGGACCTCGAAGATGAGGGGCTCGTGATCTCCCGAAAGGGCAGCGGCGTCTACGTCCGCAACCGGACGGAGCGGCCGGCGGGTCTCCGCCCGTACGTCGAGCAGGCATTCGCGAAGGACCACGTCACGATTGACTTCGCGGGGTTCTCCAGCGAGACCCTGCACGGCGCGCTTCAAGAGCCACTCGACAAGATCCGTATCGGCAGGCTGACCCCGTCGAGCATCACCATGCGGATACTCGTTCCTGACATGTCCGTCCCGCAGGCGGCGCCCGTGCGGATGTCGGACGGGGCCGACGACAAGCGGCTCCGCGACCGCATGCACGACATCATGACTGGCTACACCCGAAGCATCCGGGACGCCATCACTGAGCTGGAGCACCTGGGGCTTGTAGCCGAGACCCGCATCAGCGTGCGCGTCCACAGTGGCACGCAGTTCTTCAAGCTGTACGTGATCAATAACGAGGACGCGTTCTTCGGGTACTACCCGATCCGTCCGAACAAGGTCGTTACCCAGGGCGAGACGATCGAGATCTACGACCTGGTGGGTAAGGACACGACCCTCTTCCACCACTCGGTCAACGACGGCGAGTCGTCCAGTGGAGCGCAGCAGGTCCAGCAGGCCCGGATGTGGTTCGACAGCGTCTGGGAGACGATCGGAAGGGACTTCGACCTTGACGCACGCTGACGGACTCTCCGAGGCCCTGGCGAACGCCCGCGTGATCCTCTTCGACTTCGACGGGCCCGTGTGCGACGTGTTCGCCGGACTACCGGCGCGCAAAGTCGCGGGGGAACTGACTGCGCTCCTCTCCAATCAGAACGAAGCCGCGGGCTCGATGGCGGCCCAGACGGAGGACCCGATCGAGGTACTGCGCATCGCGCACGAGGCCGATACCGAGCTTGGCCAGAAGATCGAGCAGGCACTGACAGCCGCCGAAGTCCGAGCCGTCGCAGTGGCCGGGCAGCCGACGCCAGGTGCGGCAAATGCACTTCGGGCAGCACAGTCCGCCGGTCGAGGCGTGGCAGTGGTGAGCAACAATTCCGCCGAGTGCGTACAGGCCTTCCTTAAGCTGCACGAGCTAGACGAGTACGTCGCCGAGATCGTAGGCCGGCCCTCTGAACAGCCGCACCTCATGAAGCCGAACCCCTTCCCGCTCATCACAGCAGCCGAGCTCATGCACATCGACGTCACGAGCTGCACGCTGATTGGTGACTCGCTCACAGACATCCAGGCCGCCCATGCCGCCGGGGCAACGGTCATCGGCTACGCGAACAAGCCCCACAAGTCCGAGGCGTTCACCGAAGCACGGGCGGACGTCGTTACCCAGGACATGCAGTCCATCGCTGACGCGCTCACCACGGCATAGCCGAGAGCCAGCGGGGACCTGTTACAGATTTCTCTACCTCATCGAGGCACCCGCCGCGCACAGCGCGGCGCGCGCGGCCCGTCGTCCGGGCCGCCGCTCCTGTCTACGCCCCGCTTCGCCCCGGCCGCCGGCCGCACGCCTGACGGCTCGGGTTGATGGGTGACGAACCCACGATGTGGCCGCGGCGGTACGTGAGTGCGGCTCAAGACGATGCCTCCGGCGGGGGCGCTCCGGCTCCGGGATGGAGGGGGAGCGTACGCGGGTGCCGGCCGGAGGGGTGCTGAGGTGGGGAACTCCCATCCCGCCTGCCATCGGCCCAGGACAAGCCGAGCAGCCACGGCACCGGGCGTCAAGGTCGTTCGTACAGTGGCGCGCTCCACCTTGACGCCCGGCCCCGCGCCAGCTCCACATACGTGTGGGCCGACGGCAGACGGGATGGGAGTTAGGGGGTACTGCAAGGTCCTGCGACGCGGAGCTAAACGACGTCGTGATCATTCACGCAGAACCTCACTAACCGACTGCAGACCCCAAGGCCCCTCGCCCGCGAAACCCTGCAAGACGCGCGAGGCAGCCGGAACATATCCCCAGGTCAGAGCAGTCAACACCTCACGCAGCTGACAAACGTTCCGGCGTCTCGTAAGATTCACAGCATGCCCAAGCCCACTCAGCAAGACAGCCTCTTCGACACCTCCGGTACGTCGGAGGCACCCGAGGGGCAGGTCGTGCCGAGTCGGATCCGGACGACCTCCCCCTTCCACCAGCCACGTGATCTGACCGAAGCGCAGCGCGAAAAGTTCAGGAGAATGTCGCGCGAGTCTCGAGAAGCGCGACGCTCTGCATTGGCTGGCGAGGGACCTGCCCCACTGCATGAGATCAACACACCGAACTTCCGGCCATTGGACCTGATGCCACAGCGCGAAGCAGCAGGCATGAGGGCTCTGTCGCTCTTCAGCGGCGGAGGCGGACTGGACCTAGGCGTGGAGCGGGCCGGTTTCGGCCACACGGCATCATACGAAATTATGCCGGAGGCCGGCGACACACTGCGGAAAGCCCGCGACCATTGGGCGGTTTTCAGCGGCAGCGAAGGCGACGTGCGGGGAGTCAATTTCAAGCAGTGGCGCGGGGAGGTTGACCTGCTGCACGGAGGACCCCCTTGCCAGCCATTCTCCAACGCAGGACGACAGCAAGGCCACCTGGATGAACGAGACATGTGGCCACAGTTCGTGCGCGCCGTAAAGGAGATCAGGCCGGCTGCCTTCATCGGCGAGAATGTGCCCGCATTGGCTAGCCCGAAGTTCTCAGAATATGTAGCGGAAAACATCCTGACCCCCCTGTCCACCAGTTACCACATTCAGAAGGTAATCCTTCAGGCCAGCGACTTTGGCGTACCCCAGGTTCGACGCCGAGTCTTTTTTGTGGGTTTTCGCACCAAAAAGATGGCCAATGCCTGGAACGCACCTGAACCCACACACTTTTGGGGTGACGCTTCCATCGGAAGCGAGGCCCGATGCATGGGACTTCGAGAGGCTCTGGGCCTGCCAGACATCGGAATCGACGATCTCTCCCCCACGATCCGAAGCAGTCTGACCGGACCGCGCCACACGACGTCGATCCTCAATAGCGTCGCCGCGCAGCGCAAGTTCGAGAGTCTGGAAATCTGGCCGAACGGAGTGGCGGCGGACCGACCTTCCGCCCGAGCTTTCATCGCCAAGAACGGACACTTCCGACTTTCCGTCCCTGACGTGGCGCTGATTCAAGGGTTTCCGGAGGATTGGCCTTTCGTAGGCGCCACCTACATGGCTCTCGGCCAGATTGGGAACGCCGTTCCGCCGCCGCTCGCCTACGCCGTGGCGTCTTCAGTCAAGGACGCACTCTCCAAGTAGTCCCTGACCAGCCGCCGGAGATTCATCGCCGGCTCATCCGTAATCTTCGGCAACTCAGCAATGTACCGCATCGGAATGTGCGGGTTATTCAGAGTAGCTCCGCGAGACATCACGTAGAGGCAACGCTCCCGCATTATCTCAACCATTCGACCCAGGGAGTAGCGGACGTCCTTTCCTTCGGTCAAATCTCCCGCCTCCAGGTACTGCGCGGTCGACCACTGCTTCTTCATGACCCACTCGGCTTCGTCTCGGGTGTAGTAATCCTTCTCGCCGAGCAGGTCGATGACAGCATCTCGGCCCACACCTTTCGCGGCGTGCAGCGCGAGCGAGACATCGGGGCGTACGTACTCCTCCCTGCCCGAGATCCACGGGACCATGGCCTCGGGCGAGGCGTAGTGGGTGTACAGCAGCCGCTCCCCCCTGGGGTCGTACACACCGAAGAGCCAATGCATGTTCTTCCACTTACTGAAATGGCCCGCCCCAAGGTCCCTGACTGTCGACACACCTTTACGCGTAGCCGACTTCAGCTCGAAAGAAATAGTTTGACCCTCGACGGTCAAGTAGGCATCGACGTCGGATCGCTTGCGGTCCTCCGGAACCTCAAGGTTGAAGCGATCGATCATCTGGTTCTCGCGCTTGTCGTCCTGGACGCTCATGATCCGCATCATGGCATGAGTGCACAGTCCCGGTGTTCGATTGAGACAGCACGTACCTTTTGCGTTAATAGTCTCGCTTGCCGATACAGGACGCGTTCCGGCTAGCACCCGCTCATCCCGGACAGGCGCCAGCCAGCCACGCGGGCTGCATCCTTCAGACAGCGTGACTGACGCGGTCGCCGGCATCAGCACTTCTGCTGATTGGCAGCACACCAACTTGTGGCCCATCTGTGGACCAGCGGGACACGCCAGCCCGCCACTACACTCTTGACCTGCCAATACGCCAGGGAGGCACGCGCCCTCCGGAGCCGTGTGCGCAGGTTCGAATCCTGCCGGGGGCACAGAAGCTAGGCCAGCGTGATCAACCCGCTGACCAGCACGTGTGCCAGCAGAAGAGGGCGGGAGTCAGTCTCACTGACTCCCGCCCTCTCTCGTTGTCTCTCACTGATCGCGACACACCTCCGACACGCAGGGCCTCGCCGGCGCGGCCGCGGGCATCGGCCCGACCCGGGCGCCCCTCGCTGCCCGGTACCCAGCCCTGCAACGCTCCGTCCACCCAGACAGCCGTGCGGCGTGGCGTCCAAGCGATTGCTTCATCAGGCTTTAGTGAGGCGCTTGCGCACAACCTGAGCCTCGCATGTCGTTTGACCACGCCCTCGGGAGAGACTCAGCCGCACTGGGAGATCGGCAATGGCGGGATCCGAAGATCGCCCTTCCTTCACAGAAAGACTGAAGCGATTCCAATCAGAAAATGGAACGCTCACCGTTCTCTTCTTCGTAGCAAGCATCGTTACCGCACTCAGCACCCTGGCCACGGCCAGCGTCGCGGGCTGGGGGTGGTGGCAGAAATCGCATGAGGACTGGAGACCAGCGGAATACAAGAAGCTGAACCAGCTACGATCCGGCCAGACGATCGAGAGATTTCAGGAACTTCTAGGGAAGCCAGCGTACAGAAAAACACGGACCGACGGAAAGGTCTCTCTAGTATTCCACCCGAGACAGGAATACTGGGTAGATGTCACAACGGATCGAACCAACACCACCCTCTCTTACTCCGTCACCTCGTGCAGCAATCAATTCCGCCCGACGTTCCGCTTCCGGAATGGGAGCCGGTGGCCACGAGTGACGCTGAACAGCGAGAACCTCTACAACACGCTCGCTGACGAGATCGAATCTAAGTCCAATGGACTGCGCCTCAAGGTCTTTAGCGCGACTGCAACATCTTCGGAATACGCATTCCAAACATACATTGGCGGTAACCCCACCAGCTATCGAACCTACGCATGGGGGATCAACGACTCGTGCGGCGCTTGGACTGATGAACAAAAGGAGATCCGCTTGGACCCGTGGGACGACTGGTATCTCAAGCATCCTCAGAGACAGGGCGGAATCTTGATTGTTCTCGGAACCGACCTCCAAGCCACCGATTACCAGATGATGAAATCATCGACTCCGAACACTTACGCCGAGACGGCGCCCGGGGTCGACATCGATTCGGTCTACCCTGATCAAATCGGGGTAGACCGAATCGTCATCCGCCCCTAGCCGATCAGACCGTTCCCAAACATAGCCCTACACGACATCACCATCCTCCGCTAGCGCCTTTGCGATCTGCACATTTGCGGCTTCCTCATGGCCATCGATGCAGCCGTGGTAACGGCGGTGGATCACCTCCGGCGAGTTGCCGACCCGCCGGGCCACCTCGGCAATCGGCACCCCAGCGTTCAGCCACCGTGTAATGCAGGCATGCCGAAGGCCGTATGGGCGGCCGGCCAACGGAGAGTCGATGCGTTCCGGCGGCCGCGCGTACTCTCGCGCTTCCTCCCACACCCGCCAATAAGTGGAAGAGCCGACCACTCCCCCACGTTCGTTCCCGAAGACACGCCCCTCCATGGCGGTCCCGAAATCCTCTCAGTGCGACTGAAGGGTGGCGACCAGGACGGGCGCGGGATAGGGACCGGTTGGTCCGTGGACGCCTCGCGCGCCTTTCAGGCCCCGCCTGTCGTGGCGCTCGCCGCAGTCGGTCCACTGCTTCCCGGAGACTGGGCGCGTCTCCCGCAGTGTCAGCGTGCCCCACCCTTCTCGGGCAGGTGACAGTCCGACCACCGGAGCCCGACCGCCTCAGCGGGCCGGAGCCCCGCGTAGTACAGGACCGCGTAGAAGGCCACCAGGCGCCGCCCACGACAGCGATCCCAGGAACCGACGACGTCGTTGGAGCCGACGCGCTTCCGGCGGGTCCGCTGAAGCGGGTTCTCCGGAATATCCCCCATGGCAACCGCATGTTCGAGAGCAGCACTCAGCGCCCGGCGCCGCCGCTTGTACATGTCGCCCGACGCTGGGGTGCAGCGCGACCGTGAGGACGAACCACTCCAGGACCTCCTGGGTCTCCGCGCCGTGCTCGGCGAAGACCTCCAGAGGGGAGGAGAGGTGCAGGTCCGGCTTCGCCTCGGCGCGGTCGATGCCGTCCACCTGGCCAGGCGTGCCATCAGCTCGTCGTCGAAGGACGGCCGGCGCTTCAGATACTGGAAGACCACCTCGACGGGGTTGTCACACAGCAACGTCTCGAAACGGCCGCTTGCCGTCAGCGATCAGCACGCGGAACGCACCGTGCAACTCGGGCCTCGTCGCGCGCGTCCACGAGGTCTTCGACAAGTTCCGGCAGCACCAGCACGCCGGCCTGCACCTGGAGAAGCTGGAGAAGGCCCACGACCCGCATCGCCCAGGCCCTGGAGCAGGCGAGGATTCCCGCCGTCGTCCTGGGCACGTCATCGGCGACGGGCGACGGAGTCCGGATCGGGACGATGCATCGCATGAATGGGGATCGAGTTTCGCTGTATGGCAGCGAAGAAGCCCCCGCCGGACGGATCCGGCGGGGGCTCTTGCGATGCTGGGCCCGAGAGGCGGGGCCGCTCGGGTTACGAGCGGGCCAGGGTCTTCGCGGACTGGTCCGCGTCGAGGCCCTTCGGGGAGCGGGTCGGCGCGGGGTAGGCGAGGTGGGCGAGGCGGGACTGCTCCTGGCGCAGGTGCATGAACGACTCGAGGATGTACCCCACGAGGAGTACGAGCACCGCGATGGTCATGATCGCCGCGGCGAGGATGGCCGTGGGGAAGCGCGGCACCGTGCCCGTGTTGATGTAGTCGACGATCACGGGGGTGCCGAGGCCGAGGGAGATCAGCGCGAGCAGGCCCGCGAGCACGCTGTGGAAGAGCGACGGACGCTGGCGGCGGGCCAGGCCGAGGATCATCTTGAGGATGCGCCAGCCGTCGCGGTAGGTGCGCAGCTTGCTCTCGCTGCCGGCCGGGCGGTCCTTGAAGTCGACGGGGATCTCCGCCGTGGGGAGCCGCAGGTTCAGCGCGTGGACCGTCATCTCGGTCTCGGTCTCGAACTCGTGCGACAGCGCCGGGAAGGACTTGATGTAGCGGCGCGAGAACACGCGGTAACCGCTCAGCATGTCGGTGACGTCGTTGCCGAAGAGCTTGCGGACGGCGCCCGTCAGCATCTTGTTGCCGACCGCGTGGCCCGGGCGGTAGGCGCCCTCGACGGTCTCGCGGCGGGCGCCGACGACGTGGTCGTACGGGCCCTCGAAGAGCAGGTCGACCAGGTCGCGGGCGCGCGACGCGTCGTAGGTGTCGTCACCGTCGATGATGAGCAGCGCGTCCGCGTCGACGTCGGCGAACGCGCGACGGATGACATTGCCCTTGCCCTTGCGGCGCTCGTGCCGGACGATCGCTCCGGCCTCCAGGGCGACCTCGACCGTGCGGTCGGTGGAGGCGTTGTCGTACACGTAAATCTCGGCCTCGGGAAGCGCCGCACGCAGATCACTGACCACCTTGCCGATGGCCGCCTCCTCGTTGTAGCAGGGGACGACGCAGGCGATCGTGGGTCTCATGTCTTGATCCTTAAGGCTTGTCGCAGCTCCAGCTCCAGCTCCACGCCGCGAGCGGGCACCTGAGACGACGAGGTAGTCATGTGTGGAGTCACGCGAGAATACCCTGCGGTTAGGCTCTCTTTCATGTCGGATCATCTGTCCCTGCGTCTCCGCCTGAGCGACCTCATTCGTGGCCTCTGGCGTGAGGTGGCCAAGTTCGGGGTCGTCGGGGCGGTCGCCTTCGTCGTGGACGCCGGTGGCTACAACCTTCTCGTCTTCGGCCTTCCCGGCCTTGCCGGCGGGCCCATGGCGTCCTTCCCGGTCCTGGCGTCGGTCGTCGCCACGGCCGCGGCGATGGTGGTCGGCTGGTACGGCAACCGGCACTGGACGTACCGCGACCAGCGCACCGAGACGACACCGCGCGAGGTCGTCGTGTTCATCCTGGTGAACATCGCGGGAATCGTGATCACCGCCGCACCCGTCTACCTCTCGCGCGAGCTGCTCGGACTCGACTCCGCCCTCACCGACAACATCACCCGTCTCGCCGGGTGGGCGGCGGCCACGCTCGTCCGTTTCGTGGTCTATCGGCGCTATGTGTTCCAGGCCGCCTGAGGCCGTCCGAGACCTTCCAGAGACCTTTCAGAGACCTTCCGAGACCTTCCGAGGACGCCTGACGGCAGGGCACGGGCGTGCAGGTTCGGTGCCCGCGGTGTGTCAACCCCGTGCTGTTAGGCTCCCACCTCATGACACCTGAGCGACCCGCGCGACCGATCTTGCGGATGAGGTCATATCTGTCGGATCGAGCGCTGTGGCCGTGGGTCCTCGGCGCCATCGCCGCGTTCTGCGGCTGGGGCACCGCCCTCGTGTTCTCCCCCGGCTTCCTCAGCCTGGACAGCGTCGACCAGCTCCAGCAGGCGCTGGGCAAGCAGACCCTGACCGACTGGCACCCGCCTGTCATGGCCCTGCTCTGGCGCACGCTCATCGAGCTGACCGGCCGCCCCGGTGCCCTGGCCGCCCTCCAGTCCGCCGTCCTGTGGTCGGCGCTGTGGGTCATCGCCTGGCGGGTCTGGGCGCGCACCGGCAGGAAGGGCGGCTCCCTCGCGATCCTCGCGATCGGCGTGGCCCCGTACATCGTCAACTTCACCGGCGTGGTGTGGAAGGACGTCGAGATGGCGTTCACCCTCCTCGCCGCCTGCGCCGTCGCCTTCGTCGCCCGGGACCTGCCGGCCGACCGCACGCGCACGCGCTGGGTGCTCCTGGCCGTCGGTGTGCTGTTCATCACCTACGCGATCCTGGTCCGCAAGAACGCCGTGCTGGCCGGCATCCCGGTGTTCTACCTGCTCGTACGCGCCCTGTGGCCGGCGCCCGGGCGGCGGAAGTGGCTGGTCTCGGCCGTGGCCCTGGTCGTCGCCGCCGCGGCGTCGAGCGGCATCGTCTCCGCCGTCGCCAAGCCGGTCGAGACCCGCCAGCTCTCGCAGGTCCTGCTGGACGACCTGGTCCACGTCCTGAGCGTGGACGAGGTGCGGAAGGCGGCCGGAAAGGCCGCGACGACGCCGGACTTCCAGGAGAACATGGTCGTCACGACCAAGCGGTGCCGGCCCGAGAGCAATCTGTCCGACGCCTACTGGCGCTGCTACCCGCGCGACCTCTCGGCGGGCCTGGCCGACCTGGGCCGTCACTCGGACGAGCTGACCTCGATGTGGATCAGCGAGATCCCCCGCCATCTGCCCGAGTACGCCGAGTACCGCCTGCAGGTCTTCTCCAAGGTCATGTTCCAGGGCCGGTACCAGTTCCAGAACGGCACCCTGGCCAACGCCCCCGGCATCGGCGAGCCCGACATGCGCCGCACGGCGATGCTGCGCTACTACGTGGTGGGCATGGTCAAGGACCTGCCGTTCCTCTTCGCGGGCTGGTTCTGGCTGGCCGTCGGCGTCACGCTGTCGATCCGGCCGGGCCGCGGGCAGTACGCGATGCCCGTGCGGGTGCTCGGGATCAGCGCGGCGGCGTACATGGCCGGCTACCTGCCGACGGTGCCCGCCGGCGACTTCCGGTACTTCTACTGGCCCGCGCTCGCCGGCACGCTCGGTCTCCTGCTGCTCTGGGTGGGGCGGGCGAAGTCGGCCCGCGCCGAGGCGGAGCAGGCCGACTCGGAGAGGACCACCGAGGAGAAGACCACCGAGACCGCGGAGCAGACCGGTCTCCCGCTCTCCGAGGCCGGTGCCGAAGCCCGGTCGTAACGGTCGTCACACGGTACGTGCGAGCAGCGCCACCCTCGGATCCTCCGAACGGTGGCGCTGTTCGCGTTGCTCCGGGGTCAGGGCCCGGGGCCGGGTCCCGGGGTCAGGTGAGGCGGATCTCCTGCTGGGCGTGCGCCACGCGCAGCAGCGCCTCCGCGATGGTCGCGGACTCCTCGTCGGTCAGGTGGCGGGAGAAGTGCTCCCAGATGCCGGCCATGTAGGCGGGGGCCGTGGCGAGGATGGCGGCGCGGCCCGCGTCGGTGATGGCGGCCCAGGTGACGCGCTTGTCCGTGGGGTCGGGACGCTTGGTCACCAGGCCTGAGCGGGCCATCTCGTCGACCAGGCGGCTGACGCGGGTCCTGCTGAGGACCACCCGCTCGGCGACCTCCTGCATGCGCAGGCCCTGGTCGCCGCCGCTCCTGACTTCCAAGAGGACGTCGTACCAGGTCAGCGGAATGGTGCCGTTGCGCGCCACATCACTCTCGATGGCGCGCACGGCGGCGCTGTGGGCGAGAAGCAGTCCTCGCCAGGCCTCGAGTCGGTGCTCACCTTCGTTCACGAGGACGAGTGTAACGGGACTTGCGTGCGTGCGCACGCATTGATTAATGTGTGTGCGGACGCACTGATTAGCCACTCATGCTGGAGGCACGGACATGGTCCAGAAGATCACCCGCGACGAGCTGCAGAAGAAGATCGACGAGGGCCTGGTGACGGTCGTCGAGGCGCTGCCGCTGTCGTACTACGCCGACAAGCACCTCCCCGGCGCCCTCAACCTCCCGCTCGACCAGGTGGACGAGCTCTCCCCGACCCTGCTCCCGAACAAGGACGCGGCGATCGTCACCTACTGCGCCGACGGCCCCTGCCCCAACTCGGGCATCGCCGCCGAGCGTCTGGTGGAGCTCGGCTACACCGACGTGCGCGAGTACTACGAGGGCAAGGCCGACTGGGTCGAGGCCGGCCTGCCGACCGAGTCCGGCGCCTGACACCTCGACCTCCGAACAGAGGACGCGACTGACATGACCACTTCCCCGACTCGTACCGTCGACGGCGTGGAGCTGCCCGCCGTCGGCACCTGGAAGATCGACCCGGGTCACGCCGAGGTCGGCTTCCTCGGTCGCCACTTCATGCTGACCAAGGTCCGCGGCCGGTTCACCGGCGTCGACGCCACCATCGAGATCGGCGAGCGGCCCGAGGACAGCAAGGTCACCGCGGTCATCGACATGGCCAGCGTGGACAGCGGCGACAAGACCCGCGACGACCACCTGCGCTCGGGCGACTTCTTCGACGTGGAGAAGTTCCCGAAGGCCACCTTCGCCTCCACCCGGGTGACCTGGGACGGCAAGCGCGGCACCCTCAGTGGCGACCTCACCATCAAGGACGTCACCAAGCCGGTGACCCTGGAGGTCGACTACCTCGGCCACGCCCGCGACCCGTGGGGCAACGACCGTACGGTCTTCTCCGCCCACGGCAAGGTCAACCGCGAGGACTGGGGCCTGACCTGGAACATGGTCCTGGACTCCGGCGGCATCCTCGTCTCCAAGGAGATCGAGCTGTCCCTGGAGCTCGAGGCGATCAAGGAGAACTGACCTCCTGTCGCCCCGGCGAGGGCCTCGGTCGTGCAAGCCGGCACGGCCGAGGCCCTTGCCTCGCACCCAGCAGCCTCTCTCAGAGCCCCGCCCAACAGCCGCTCAGGGGCCCGTGATCCGGGTCACCAGCGCGAGCAGCGTCGCCCGGATCCGTTCACCGTCGAACTCGCCCTCCCGCAGCGCGTGCTGGAGGTCGGAGTCCAGCGGTGCGAGAAGCAGATGCGCGCCACAATCGGCGTCGATATCCGGACATGCCTCGCGCAGCAGAATGGTCAGATGCACGCGCCAGAAGGCGTACGAACCTATCCGGTAGCGCGCGCCCGGCGCGGCCGTCTCCGAGAGCCGTACCAGCTCCAGGTTCTCGTCCAGGAGGTCCAGGTACGCACCGAAGAAGGCCGTGACGCGCGCGGCCGCCGGGGCGCCCGGGCCGAGGGGCGGCGGGCCGTACAGGATGCGCTCCTGGAGGCGGCTGTCCTGCGCGTCGAGCAGGGCCGCGGCCAGGCCGGCCTTGTTGCCGAACCTGCGGAAGAGCGTGCCCTTGCCGACGCCGGCCGCGGCGGCGATGGCGTCCATGGACACGTTCGCCACCCCGAGCCGGTCGAAGAGATCCCGGGCGGCCGCGAGGATCCGCAGCCGGTTGCGCGCGGCGTCCGAGCGCTCGGCCGGGGGCTCGTGCAGGGCACAGGGCAGGGGCGCGGGCATCAGGACGGGCACAGGCAGGGGCGCGGGCGCGGGCGAGACGTTCTGCACGCGGGGCCTCGGTTCTTTCTCCGTGGGGATGGCGGAGCGGGGGCGGCGTACGTGCAGTGTACGGCGGACGGTCCGGGCCGGACCGTCTCGCCGCCGTACCCCCGCCACGAGCCCGCCGACCGACCGCGAACCGACCGCCGACCGACCGTCAACCGACCGCCAACCGACCATCGTGCGACGGCCACACGACCATCTCGCAACCGGCGTCCAGAACATGGCCCACTCCGTGGCGAGCCGCTTGTCCCCCCGCCGCCGACTGTGACAGAGTCCCCAATCGGACCGCAGTCCGTTTACGGGGGTAATCATGGCTGTATCGCGTTCCGGCAGGAGCTCTTCGACCTCCTCCCGCAGACGCATCCACTCCACCGTTCCGTAGGACATCCGTAGGACACCGGAGCACCCGCACCGCACCCGCACAGCAACCGCACCCGCTCCCCGTCCGCAGGGACGGTTTCCGCGTGCCCCGAGGCCGCGGCCTGCAACGAGAAATCCTCTTGAGCACGAGCCGGCCGGCGCCGCCATGCGCCCGCCCACCCGCCCGTGCTCCTCACCCGTACGCCGTACGACCGGAGGAACGATGACCGTGCACGCCGACACCACCTTCAGCACCGAGAACGACGACCAGCGCTTCCTGGATCTGACCCAGCACGAGATCCAGGCACTGCGCACCGAGTTCAACCTCGCCGACGCCCACACCCACCAGCGCCAGTCCGCCTCCCAGCACGGGATCGTCGAGCGGCTCCCGCAGTTGTGGTACGAGGCGGAGGAAGGCCTCCAGGCCACCTACGAACAGCGCTTCACCGAGGCGTTCTTCCGCCTCCACCGCCAGCCCACCGCGCTGGAGAAGAACAAGACGCTGCTGTCGTACGCCGCGTCCATCTCCACCATGGTCGTGGCGATGTACCTCAAGCGGCAGCGCATGGCGGTGACCCTGGTCGAGCCCTGCTTCGACAACCTGCACGACGTGCTGTCGAACATGGGCGTACCGCTCTACCCGATCGACGAGTCCGCGCTGCACGACGTCGACCGCATCTACACCGAGCTCAAGCGCCGGGTCCGCACCGACGCGCTCTTCCTCGTCGATCCCAACAACCCCACCGGCTTCAGCCTGATGTCGCACGGCCGCCGGGGCCTGGAGGAGGTCGTCCGGTACTGCAAGGACCACGACAAGCTGCTGGTCATCGACTTCTGCTTCGCCTCGTTCACGCTGTACGACGAGGAGCTCGCCCGGTTCGACGTCTACGAGCTCCTGGAGAACTCCGGCGTCCGTTACCTGGTCATCGAGGACACCGGCAAGACCTGGCCGGTCCAGGACGCCAAGGCCGCGATGCTCACCGCCAGCGACGACATCAAGGAGGACGTGTACAACCTGCACACCAGCGTCCTGCTCAACGTCTCGCCCTTCGTCCTCAACATGCTGGCCGAGTACATAGAGAACTCGGCCAAGGACGGCATGGCCTCGGTCCGCGACCTCCTCGACGTGAACCGGGCCGCGGTCAAGGAGGCGCTGGCCGGCACGATCCTGGAGTACCAGGAGCCCATCGCCAAGACCAGCGTGGCCTGGGCGAGGATCCGGCACCCCGAGCTGACCGCGACCGAGCTGCAGCGCGAGCTGCGCGCCGAGGGCGTGTACGTGCTGCCCGGCCGCTTCTTCTTCTGGAACGAGCCCGGCAAGGGCGAGCCCTACATCCGCATGGCCCTGGCCCGCGAGCCGGAGATGTTCGCCGGGGCGATGAAGCGCCTGCGGGAGGTGCTGGACCGCTATGCCGGCTGATCCCCTTCTGGACACGGCTCAGGGCACGGAACCCTTCATCGACACCGAGGCCTTCACCGACGCCGAGGCCTTCATCGACGCCGACCTCTTCCTCGGCATGAACAGCGCCGACGAGGGCCTGCGCGTCGCCTGCAAGGCGTTCTTCGTGGAACGCCTCGGCGGGCGGGTGACGATGAGCCTGGAGCAGGTGGGTCGCTGCGACGACCTCATCTGGGGCTATTCGCGCGAACTCCAGGACCTCTACTACCCGTTCATGGACCACCTCCACACGGTCATGGACATCAGCCGGGAGGGGTACGAGCCCGCGGACGCCGGGCTCGCCCTCGCCGAGGACTCCGGCCTGCCCGCGCGGCTTCCGTTCACCGACCGGCTGCTGCTCGCCCAGGTGATCAACCGCAAGGGCCTGCTGCACACGGCGGGCCCGCGGCTCGCCGCCTTCGGAGGGCTTCCGGTCCGCTCGGTGGCCGCCCGGCCGGCCGGCGCGCCGGAGCCCTCCTTCCCCGAGCCGCTGGAGCGGCTCTACCGCACATCGCTGGCCCTGCGCCTGCCCGAGGGAGCGTGAGATGTTCCAGGGAGTGATCGCGGCCCTGGTGACGCCGCTCTCGGAGACCGGAGAGGTCTCCGAGAGCGGGGTCGCCCGGCTGCTGGACAGCATCCGTCCGCACGTCGACGCCCTGCTGCCCAACCTCAGCACCGGCGAGGGCCGGTGGCTGACCGACCGCCAGTGGGAGGACATGCTCACGGCGACCGTGAAGCACGCGGGCGACCTGCCCGTCCTCGCCGGAGTGCTGCGGCCCACGACGGAGCGGGTCCTGGAGCGGGCCCGGGTCGCCGCCGACCTCGGCGCCCACGGGCTCGTCAGCACCACCCCGTACGGATCCGGTGTCACCCAGGACGAGATCCACCGCCACTTCGCCGAGCTCGACGCCCGCGCCGGGCTGCCGGTCGTCGCGTACCACGGCACCGAAGTCGCCGACAACTGCGCCGACTTCGAGACGCTGCTGCGCATCTGCGAGCTGCCCTCGGTGGTGGGCGTCAAGGACTCCTCCGGCAGCTCCGCCTTCACCCGGCGGCTCGTCGAGGCCGCGCCCGGCGCCCGCGTCTACGCCGGGCTCGAACACCTGCTGCTTGAGTCCGGGGCCGTCGACGGGTACGTGGTGGCGCTCGCCAACCTCGAACCGGCGCTGTGCGCCGACCTGTTCGCGGGACGGCTCGACGATCCGGCCGCGCCGCTGGCCGAGGCCGTCGAGCGGTACGGCCTGGAGGAGGACGACTGGTACGTACGGGTCAAGACCGCGCTGCACGAGCGCGGTGTGCTGGAGACGGACCGGACCGTCGGCACCGGGGCCGGCTCCGGCGCCGGCGGGGAGGTCCAGGGATGACCACGACGCAGACGGTGGAGAGGAGCGGCATACCCGGTCCCCGCCCCGCGGACGCCGAGTCGGCGCACCGCGAGCTGTTCCGGCTCAACCGCTCCCGCCTCGACTCCCGGCTGCTCGCCCGGGTCGAGGAGATCGAGCGGGCCTGGATCCTGCCCCTGATCGACTCCGTCGAGGCGGCCGGCGAGCCGGTGCCCGACCGGGCCGCCTGGCAGCGGCTGCTCGACGGGCTGCTCGCCGAGGAGCGCGAGCCGAGCCCGTCCAGCACGTATCTGGCCGACGAGGCCACCCGTGAGGAATTCACCCTGGTGGTGAGGGAGTTCGCGCTCGACGGGCTGACCGAGGCGCAGAACTTCTTCCCCGCCGTCCCCCGGCTGCCGATCAAGGCGCAGATGGCGGTGATGCGGGTCCTCATCGACGAGTTCGGCTGCGGCAACCTCCAGCAGGCGCACTCCCAGCTCTACCGGCTGCTCCTGGCCGAGCTGGGCCTGCCGACCGAGCCGGAGCACTTCGTCGACACCACCGGCGACGAGACCTTCCAGTTCCTCAACGTCTTCTACTGGCTCACCCAGCGCGCCCCGCACGTCGAGTACTTCCTGGGCGCCCTCGCCTACCTGGAGGCCTCCATCCCGGACGCCTTCACCTACCAGGCGCGGGCCTGCGAGCGCCTCGGCGTCGCGCACGGCCGCTACTACACCGAGCACCTGCACATCGACACCTTCCACATGCAGGAGATGCAGCTCGCCATCAAGGAGTACGAGGCGGCCCACGGCCTCGACCCGGCGCGGCTGTGGACCGGTGCCCGGCTGCTCTCCGGGCTGATCGGCGGCGCCTTCGACGCGGCCGTGGCCCGCGCGCGGGAGCTGTCCGGCGGGGCGGCGGCATGAGCGGGCCGACCGAGAACAGGCCGACGGAGAACAGGCCGACCGAGAACAGGCAGCCACCCGAGCCGGTCCTCGAAGAGCTCCCCGGCGACCGGCTCCGGGTGCGCGTGGCCGGGCAGGAGTTCGTCGTCGGCGCCTCCTGCCCGCACCGCAAGGGGCGCCTGGTCCACGGCTACGTCAACCCGCGGACGCTGCGGATCAGCTGCCCGCTGCACCACAGCACCTTCGACCTGGCCACCGGCTGCCCGGCCGGCGGCCCGACCGAGGAGTCGCTGCCGGTGTACCGGGCGGGCGTCTGGCCCGGCTACTACCGCGCGGAGGAGGTGTGGCTGCCCGCCTCGGAGCAACTGCTCGACTGGGGCGAGGAGTTCCACGAACTGATGCTCGGCGACGACCTGCGCATGGCGGCCTTCAAGACCGCCGTGACCGAGGCCGTGCGCCCCGGGGACACCGTCCTCGACCTGGGCACCGGCACCGGCATCCTGGCCCTGTGGGCCCTGGAGGCCGGGGCGGCCAAGGTCTACGGCATCGACCTCAACGAGAAGGTCCTCGACGCGGCGGTCGAACGGCTCGGCGCGGCCGGCTTCGCCGACCGTTTCGAGCCGCTTCTCGGCCTCTCCTTCGACCTGGAGCTGCCCGAGCGGGTCGACATCGTCATCTCCGAGATCATGGGGAACCTCGCCGACAACGAGAACTTCTCCGCCATCCTCGACGACGCCCGCACACGCTTCCTGCGCCCCGGCGGCCTCATGCTGCCACGGGTCGTCGACAGCTTCCTGGTGCCGGTGGCGGCCGAGGAGGCGCACGCGCAGCTGGCCGGCGAGGGGCCGCGGGACGCGGGCGGGCCGGAGGCGTTCGCCGACCTGCTCGCGGCGCGCGGCGCGAAGGATCCGTACGCGCTGTACTACGACGTGATCCTGCCGGTCGCCGGGCACCTCGCCTCGCCCCGCCTCGTGCGCCACTACGAGCCCGAGCGGCCGGAGGCCACCCCGACCTCGTACGACGTGCCGCTGGTCTACACGGTGCAGCGGGACGGCGTGCTCACCGGCTTCAAGGGGTACTTCGCGGCCCGGCTGTCCGAGACCGTCGCGCTCGACATCTCCGGCGACGACATCGCGGGCCGCACCACCTCCGACAGCTGGAAGCACTGCTACCTGCCGATCGAGCGGCCGGTACGGGTGCGGCGCGGCGACCGGATCGCGATGACCCTGGCCCGGGCGGCGGGCCGCGACGGCAGCCCCTTCGGCCAGACGTACACGTGGAAGGGACGGGTCCTCTCCGGCACGCGTGTGGTGGCCGAATTCGATCACAGCACCGGCACCGCCGAAACCGCCCCGCCCGACTAGGCCGTCAAGCACAACAACCAATCACCACGGGGGAGTTCACCAAGGATGATGAACAGCACGGAGTCGACGTCGACAACCACAGGTCGGCACCCGGACGGGCATGGGCGGCCGGTCCGCACGTACGACGTGGTCGCCCTCGACGTCCCCATCGCGTACAACGCCTTCGGCGACCACGACCGCAACGGCGCGCTCTACACGCTCGCCTCGGACGCGCCGGAGCTGCGGGAGCTCGCGGCCTCCTGGCCGCAGCCCTTCCCCAGCTATCTGGAGCACCCCGAGCTGGTGCCGGGTCCGCACCCGCTCGCCCGCCCGCTGGTCCTGCGGGTCCGGCGCGGCGAGCGGCTGCGGGTGCGGCTGACCAACGAGCTCTCGCGCCGGGCCGGCATCACGCTGCAGGGCGTGCGGTACGACGTGCGCACGACGGACGGTCTGGCGGCGGGAGCGAATCCGGACACGAGCGTGGCGCCGGGCGACACCCGCGTGTACGAGTGGGTGTGCGAGCACGAGGGCGTGTTCCACTTCGGCGACATGTCCGACGCGCGGGGCGAGGGCTCGCAGAGCCACGGCATGGTCGGCGCGGTGGTGGTCGAGGCGCCGGAGGCGACCTGGACCGACCCGGAGACGGGCGGTCCGCTGGCCACCGGCCTGTACGCGGACGTCCATCTGCCGGACCGCAGCTTCCGCGAGTTCGTGGTCTTCATGATGGAGTACCCGAGCAACGACAACCCGGTGATGCCGCCGCCGATGCCGGGGCACGGGGGCGGACACGGCGGCGGGGGCGGCGGGGGCGGGCACGAGGGCGGGCACATGCTCGCCGCCGCAGCCGACGCCTCCGCTCCGGCCTCCGAGGCCGGCATCTACCGTCCCTCCGCCACCGGCGCCCCCGCCCTCCGCCCCGGCACCTCCGACACGATCGACGACCTCACCCCGCTCAACAACGCGATGCTCCCGGTCAACCACCGCATCGAGCCGATGGAGTGGCGGATGTACCGCTACCACCAGCTCATGGAGCAGGGGAGGATCGACCCGGTCCGCGACGCCATGATCGGCGAGGAGATGCACCACAGCTCCTGGCTGTTCGGCGACCCGGCCACGCCCGTCCTCCGCGGCTACTCCGGCGACCCGACCGTGATCCGCCTGGTCCACGGCGGCATGCGCGACACCCATGTCTTCCACACCCACCTGCACCAGTGGCGGGTGCGCCCGGAGGACGAGAACGCGCCGATCGTCGACTCCGTCAGCATCGGCCCGCAGGAGGCCATGACCCTCGAACTCATCGGCGGTCTCGGGTCCCGGCAGGGCGCGGTCGGCGACTCGATCTGGCACTGCCACATGTACGTCCACTTCCACATGGGCATGTGGGGCCTGTTCCGGATCTTCGACACCCTCCAGGACGGCACCGGCCACTACCCGGACGGGCGGCCCGTCGACGCCCTCGTACCGCTCCCCCATCGTGCGGCGCCGCCGGAGCCGACGCCCGAGCGGCCCGGCTTCCCCGGCTTCATCACCCAGTCGGCGACCTTCCCGCAGAAGAACCCGCGGCCGCCGCGGACCCCGCTCCAGCCGCCGGGCATGGGCCGCGAGCCCACCCCCCTGGAGCTCGCCGCGTTCGTGGACGATCCGCAGCCCGGCGAGGCCTTCACGAAGATCGGGCCGGCGGACGCGCCCGTACGCCGCTTCCATCTGGTGGTCACCAACGGGACGCTCTTCTACCACGGGGACCCGACGGACGAGCACGCCACGACCTGGCACGACCACAACGCCCACTTCTACGTCCTCGCCGAGGAGATCGAGGAGGCGGGCGGCCTGGAGGAGTTCAAGCGGCAGCTGGCCGCGGGCGAGCGGACCCTGGAGCCGCTGGTCATCCGCGCCAACAAGGGCGAGGTGCTCGAACTCACCCTCACCAACGCCCTGCCGGCCGGTCCGCAGAAGGAGTCGGCCTTCGATCCGCCGCTGCCCTTCCAGCCCGAACTCGGCCTGCACACCCACCTGGTGAAGTACGACCCGCTGGTCTCCGACGGCTCGGCGGTGGGCTGGAACTACCTCTCCGCGACGACGACGGCCGACCAGGGCGAGGAGGCGTTCGGCCGGTACAACTCGTGGACGTACCGCTGGTACGTGGACGAGGAGTTCGGCACCGTCCTCTTCCACGACCATCTGCTCGCCAACTACCGCCAGCGGCACGGCCTGTTCGGCGCGCTGATGGCCGAGCCGGAGGGCGCCACCTGGGTGTCGCCGCAGGACCACGGCCAGGAGCTGCGGCGTGGCACGCAGGCGGTCATCAAGCACGCCGACGGCAGTTCGCACCGCGAACTGGTCCTCGCCATCGGCGACTTCGTACCGATGGTGCGGCACGGACACGGCGACCACGGCGGCCCGGTCAACCCGCCGCCGGCCCCCGGGGCACCCGACGACCAGGGCGCGATGGGCGTCAACTACCGCAGCGAGCCGCTCTCCGAGCGCGGCGGGGACCCGGCCCACTGGTTCTCCAGTGCCGAGCACGGCGACCCCGGCACCGCGCTGCTCCGCGGCTACCCGGGCGAGGACCTGCGCGTGCACGTCGTGCAGGGCTCGCACGACCTCCAGCACAGCTTCACGATCTCCGGGGCGCGCTGGCGCGAGTGGGCGGGCCGCGAGGACACCGCCTGGCGCAACCAGCAGACCTTCGGCATCTCGAACGTCGCCCAGCTGCGGCTCGCCCCGACGCTGGGGGCCGGCGACCACCTGTGGTCCTTCGGCGCGGGCAACGACCTGTGGCTGGGCTGCTGGGGTCTGCTGCGTCTGCACGACCGCCCGCAGGCGGACCTGCCGCCGCTGGGGCGCGTCTCCGCGCCCGGGCTTCCGCCGCGCCGCCGGGTGCGCAGGCACACCGTACGGGCCCGTTCCCAGGTCATCGAGTACAGCCCGCTGCGCACCGACCCGTACGGGCTCGTGTTCAGC
This sequence comes from Streptomyces sp. NPDC051909, assembly GCF_040681095.1. Lineage (NCBI taxonomy): Bacteria > Bacillati > Actinomycetota > Actinomycetes > Kitasatosporales > Streptomycetaceae > Streptomyces > Streptomyces sp. NPDC051909. The sequence continues at coordinate 307,192 of NZ_JBFAYA010000002.1, forward strand.
GCCGAGGGGGACGGCGGCCCGGAGGACGGCCCGCTGGTGCTGCGCTGCCGGGCCGGCGAGTGGGTGGAGGTCACCCTGGTGAACGAGCTGGACGGGCCGCCGCCCGCCAGCCCGCTGGACCCGCGGCTGATGGACGAGGCCGACCCCGGCGCCCGTACGATCTCCGGCCGGGTCTCGCTGCACCCCACCCTGCTCGACTTCGACGTGCGGACGGACGACGGCGCGCACGTGGGCCGCAACTCCGACTCGACGGTGAAGCCGGGGTCGTCGCGGACGTACCGCTGGTTCGCCGCCGAGCCGGGTGTGGTGCTGCTGCGCTCGCACGCGGACGTGATCTCGCACCCGCGGCGGGGCCTGGTCGGCGTGCTCGTCGTGGAGGAGGCCGACGCCACGCCGTACGACCCGGACACCGGCCGGGAGCGGTGGACCGGCGAGCGGGCCGTGGTCCGCCGCCCGCACGCCGAACCCGTACGCGAACTGGTCCTCGTCACCCAGGACGGTCTGCGGCTCTACCACGACGGCGACCTGACCCAGCCGGTCACGGACCTGTTCTCGGACAGCCCGGACGACGCCGGCCAGAAGGCGTACAACTACCGCACCGCGGCCCTGCACCCGCTGGACCCGGTGCTGTCCGACCCGGCGCCGCCGACCCCGCTCCTCACCGTCCGCCCCGGCGACCAGGTGGCCGTCCACCTGGCGATCGGCTCGCACCGGATGCGCAACCAGGGCTTCACGGTGCACGGGCAGGTGTGGGACGCCTCGGAGACCGGTCTCGGCTGGTACGTGTCGACGATCGGCGCGCTGGCCGCCGGAAGCACCCGGACGGTGCGCTTCCGGGCGCAGCATCCGGGCGACCACCTGTACCGCACCAGCAACATGCACTGGGGTGTCAGCGAGGGCTGGTGGGGACTGATCCGTGTAGAGGAGGGTCCATGACCGACGTCGAATCCCCGACGACCACCGAGACCGCAACCGAGACCGCCATCGAGAGCGCCACCGACCCGCGGCTGCCCGCCGCGCCCGACACCATCGCCGTCTACACCGACCTCAACTGCTCCTTCGCCCATGTCGCCGTGCACCGGCTGCACGAGACGCGGCGACGGCTCGGCCTGGAGGGCAGGGTCTGGTTCGACTTCCGGGCCTTCCCGCTGGAGCTGTTCAATCGCGAGGTCAACGCCCGTCCGGGCGTCGACTCGGAGATCTCCGTCCTCGGCGCCCTGGAGCCCGAGGCCGGCTGGCGGCTCTGGGAGGGCCCGGACTGGACCTACCCGGTGACCACGCTGCCCGCCCTGGAGGCCGTCCACGCGGCCAAGTCCCAGAGCTGGCACGCCAGCGAACAGCTCGACCGCGCCCTGCGCCGCGCCTTCTGGGCGCAGGGCCGCTGCATCTCGCAGCGCCATGTGATCCTGGAGGTCGCGGAGGAGACCGGCGCGGTGGACGTCGCCCTGCTCGCCGCCGCCGTCGACAGCGGCACGTCCCGCCCGGCGATCATGTCCCAGTACGACTCGGCCCGCGACGGCCGTGTCGACTGCAGCCCGCACGTCTTCCTCCACGACGGCACGGAGGCGGCGAACCCGGGCATCCGGGCCCGCTGGATCAACGGCGGCTTCGGGACGGGCTACCCGTACATCGACGAGGACCGCCCGGAGATCTACGAGAAGCTGCTGCGGCAGGCGGCGGAGCTGCTGTAGCCGGGGCGTGTGAACGAGCGCGGGGCCGTACGGCAGGACTGCCCATCCTGCCGTACGGCCCCGCTCACGGCCGGCCGGGTGTTACTTGACGTTGACCCCGTTCCAGGCGGCGGCGACCGCGGTGTACTCCGCGCTGCCGGCGCCGTAGAGGTCCGTGGCGGCGGACAGGGTGGCGGCGCGGGCGCCGGCGTAGTCCGTGGAGGAGGTCATGTAGGTGGTCAGGGCCTTGTACCAGATCTTGTAGGCCTTCTGGCGGCCGATGCCCGTGACGGTGGAGCCGTCGTAGGTCGGGGAGTTGTAGCTGACGCCGTTGAGGGTCTTGGCGCCGCTGCCCTCGGACAGCAGGTAGAAGAAGTGGTTGGCCGGGCCCGAGGAGTAGTGGACGTCGAGGCGGCCGACGCCGCTGGACCAGTAGTCGGCGGAGTTGCCGTCCTTGCTGGGCTTGTCCATGTAGCGCAGCGGGGTGCCGTTGCCGCGGATGTCGATCTTCTCGCCGATGAGGTAGTCGCCCTGGTCCGAGGTGTTGTTGGCGTAGAACTCGACCGAGGTGCCGAAGATGTCGGACGTGGCCTCGTTCAGGCCGCCGGACTCGCGGCGGTAGTTGAGACCGGCGGTGGAGGCGGTCAGGCCGTGGGACATCTCGTGGCCGGCGACGTCGAGCGAGGTCAGCGGCTTGAGGTTGTTCGTGCCGTCGCCGTAGGTCATGCAGAAGCACTGGTCGGACCAGAAGGCGTTGACGTACGCGTTGCCGTAGTGGACGCGGCTGTAGGCGGCCTTGCCGTCGTTGCGGATGCCGTTGCGGCCGAGCTCGTTCTGGTAGAAGTCCCAGGTGACGGCCGCGCCGTAGTGGGCGTCGGCGGCCGCGGTCTCCGGGTTGCTCGGCGAGCCGTTGCCCCAGGTGTCGGTGCTGTTGGTGAACAGCGTGCCGGTGCCGGAGGTGCCGCCGTTGAGGTTGTACGTCTTGTGGCCGCCGCGGGTGGCGTCGGTCAGGGTGTAGCCGGCGGAGGTGCCGAGGGTGACCTGGCCGCTGTACTGGGTGTTGCCGACGCCGGTCTCGATGGCCTCGTAGGAGTAGAGCTCCTTGCCGGAGGCCGCGTCGGTGATGACGTGGCGCTCGCTCGGGGTGCCGTCGTGCTGGGTGCCGTGGACCACGGTCTCCCACGCGAGGGCGGGCTTGCCGTCGGCCGCCCAGATCACCTTGCGGGCGTCGGCGGCGGCGGCCGGGGCGACGGCGGCCTTCGTGGTGGCCACGGATATCCGGGCGTTGGTCGCCTTGGTGGTGGAACGGGCGCCGTTCTTCTTCTGGTGCACGACGAGGTCGCCGCCGAGGACCGGAAGGCCCTGGTAGGTGCGCTCGTACCGGGTGTGGACGGTGCCGTCCGCGTCCTTGACGACGTCCCGGGCGACCAGCTTCTCCTGGTCGGACAGGCCGATCGCCTTCGCGGTACCGGCCGCTCCGCTCTGCGCCTCCTGGATGGCGGCGGCGCGCTGGGTGCTGCTGAGCACGAGCGCGGTCGCGCCCGCCTCGCGCTGGGCATCGGCGCTGGCCGAGCCGGTCTGGACTCCGACGACGACCATGGCGGCGGATGCGATGAGGGCGGCGGCTCGGGCGGTGGTACGAGAGGTACGGCGCGAGGTCTGCTGGCGGATCACGCGGGCTCCTTCGCTGATGAAGCGTGGGGGTTTCATGTGGGGGGTGGTGCGGGTGCGAGCGTGCCAGCGAGCAGCCCTGATTGACAGGTATGCAACAAGGATTTGACCAACCGTTGTCCGAAGGACGGCCAACTCCGTCCGCTATACGGCGAGCTGACCGGTCCAAGGGTCGACGAGGGTGGACATAGGGGTGGCCGAGGGGGTCCGGAAAGGGTCAGAGGGGGGCCGAAGGGGCGGCCGGAAGGTTACGGAAGGATGAGTTCCGTCGTTGCCGACAGGTGACGCGGTGACAGGTGACGCAGCGACGGGGGCTCGGCGAGCCCGGCCGGGGCGCGGAGCGCCAGGGCGGCGTCGTGGGTCGGGCCGCAGGGCAGGTCGTACAGGCTCCAGCCGGCCGGGGCGGGCGCGGTCCCGCTCAGGTCGTCGAGGTGCGCGGCCCGGCCGAGGCCGGTGCCGAGCCCCTTGAGATACGCCTCCTTGCGCGCCCAGATCCGGCCGAACGCGGCGGCGTCGCCGTCCGGTCCGACCTCGGCCCGCTCGGCCGGGTGCAGGACGGCCACCAGCTCCCGTACGGCCGCGGGCTCGGGGCGCAGTTCGACGTCCGCGCCGACCGGGACGGGCGCGGTGGCGATCAGCACCCGGCCGCGCGTGTGCGAGAGGGAGAAGTGCAGCTGCGGTGCGGACCCGGCCAGGGCGGGCCGGCCGTGCGGCTCGCCACAGCACGGGCAGGGCTCGCGGGTGAACTCCAGGTCCGCCGGACGCTCGCCGAGCAGACCGGCGAGTACGGTGCGCAGGGCGACGTGCGCGGCGACGTAGAGCACGCGGTCGGCGGGCCGCAGGAACGCCGCCGCCCGCTCACGCTCCCGCGCGTCGAGCACGCCCGGGTCGAGCAACGCCGGGGCGAGCGACGGCGCGTCGGCGGTCTCGTTCAGTGCGCTCGGTTCGTCGAGTTCCAGCAGCCAGGCATCGGCACGCATCGGTCGGTGTCCCCCTCCGGTCCGGACCGACCGTACACGCGTGCGGGCCGTTCAGGCGCTGCGCTTGCGCGGCGCGGCCTTCTTCGCCGCCGTCTTCTTCGCGGCCGCGGGCTGCTTCTTCGCGGTCGACTTGGCGGTCGACTTGGCGGTCGACTTCGCCGTCGTCTTCTTCGCGGGCTGCTTCTTCTCCGCGGTCGACTTCCGGGCCGGCGCCGCCGTCTTCTTCGCCGCGGTCTTCGCCGTCGACTTCTTCGCGCCCGTCTCCTTCGGCGTCGACGTCGCCGCCGTCCGTTTCCGCGGGCGCAGCTCGGTGACCGGCGCCGCCTCTCCCCGGGCCTCCTTCGCCGCGCGGACGCTGCCCTCCAGTGCCGCCATCAGGTCGATGACCTGGCCGCCGCCGCCCGTCTCGGGCTCCGGCGGTGCGACGCCCTCGCCGCCCTCCGCCTTCGCGGCGATCATCTCCTCGACCGCCTCGCGGTAGTCGTCGTGCAGGGTGGAGATGTCGACCTCGCCGAGGGTGGCCATCAGGGCGTCGGCCAGGTCGAGTTCAGCCTCCCGCACCGTCACCGGCGTCTCCGGCGCCACGCCTTCCGGGGCGCGGATCTCGTCGGGCCAGAGCAGCCCGTGCATGGCGATGACGTCGTCCACGACCCGCAGCATGCCGAGCCGCTCACGCCCGCGCAGGGCGTACTTCGCGACGGCCACCCTCTCGCTGCGCTTCAGCGCCTCGCGGAGCAGGGTGTACGGCTTGGCGGCGGGCACGCCGTTGGCGGAGAGGTAGTACGCGGCGTCCATCTGGAGCGGGTCGATCTCTCCGGCCGGGACGAAGGCCACGATCTCGATCGTCTTCGCCGTCGGGAGCGGCAGCGCGGCCAGGTCCTCGTCGGTGATCGGGATCATGGTGCCGTCGGCGTCCTCGTACGCCTTGCCGATCTCCGCCTGGGCGACCTCGGCGCCGTCGAGCTCGCACACCTTCTTGTAGCGGATGCGGCCACCGTCCTCGGTGTGCACCTGGCGGAAGGAGACGGACCGGCTCTCGGTGGCGTTGACCAGCTTGATCGGGATGCTGACCAGTCCGAAGGATATGGCCCCGTTCCAGATGGATCGCACGCTTCATCCCCTTCGTCCTGATACGTCCCGGCATACGTGGGATTCTCATCGTATGACGCCCATCACAGAGGTGGAGGGGCGCCGTCTGGCCCTCAGCAACCTGGACAAGGTCCTCCACCCCTCCACCGGCACCACGAAGGGCGAGCTGCTGCACTACTACGCCACCGTCGGGCCCGCGATCCTGCCCCATCTGCGCGACCGGCCGGTCTCCTTCCTGCGCTACCCGGACGGCCCGGACGGGCAGCTCTTCTTCACCAAGAACCCGCCGCCCGGCACGCCCGCCTGGGTGAACACCACCCCGGTGCCGCGCTCGGACGCCCCGCGCGCCCGGCAGGTGATGATCCAGGACCTGGCCTCGCTGATGTGGGCGGCGAACCTGGTCGTCGAGTTCCACACGCCGCAGTGGCGGGCCGACGCCCCCGCCGTCGCCGACCGGCTGGTGCTCGACCTCGACCCGGGGCCGCCGGCGACCGTGGTCGAGTGCTGCCGGGTCGCCCTCCACCTGCGGGAACAGCTCGCCGCGGACGGTCTCACCGCCTTCCCGAAGACGTCCGGCGCCAAGGGGCTGCACCTGCTCGTGCCGGTCACGCCGACGCCGTCGGAGACGGTCTCCGGGTACGCCCGCCGGCTCGCCGTCGCGGCCGAGGCGGCGCTGCCGCGGCTCGTCGTGCACCGGATGGCGAAGGCCCTGCGGCCCGGGAAGGTCTTCGTGGACCACAGCCAGAACGCCGCCGCCAAGACCACCGCGACCCCCTACACCCTGCGGGCCCGCCCGCTGCCGTCCGTCTCCGCGCCCGTGACCTGGGACGAGGTCGCCGAGACCGCCGAGAGCGGGTCGCCGGAGCGGCTGGTCCTGCTGATGGACGCGATCGGTCCGCGCCTGGAGGAGTACGGCGAGCTGCTCGCCCCGCTGTTCGACCCGGCCGTCGCGGGCCCGGTGCCGTGAGCGCCGGCGCCGACCCGGGTACGGGCCCGGGTAAGGGTCCGGGTCCGGGTGCGGGTCCGGGTACGGGCCCTGGTGCGGGTCCCGCCGGGAGCCCCGATCCCGATGTCGTCCTCCGGCCGCCCGTCGACGTCATGCGGCCGCGGGCCGCCGACGCGCTGCCCCGGCAGGACGGCGTGCCCGGCGGCTACCAGTACTCGCTCAAGCTCGACGGCTTCCGTGCCCTCGCCTTCGTCCTCGACGGCGGCCAGGTCTTCCTGCAGTCGCGGGCCCGGCGGGACCTGGCGCCCGAGTTTCCCGGCATCGCCGACTACCTGGGCGAGCGGCTGCCGCCCGGAATCGTCCTGGACGGCGAGCTCTGCGCGTACCGCGACGGGCGGCTCAGCTTCACCGATCTGCTGCGCTCGCACCGGGACCGCGAGCGGGCCGGGGTCCCCGTCTCGTACATCGCCTTCGACCTGCTCGCCCTCCCCGGCCACGACCTGCGCGCCCGGCCGCTGCGCGAACGCTGGGAGCTGCTCGGCGCCGCCCTCGCCGGCATCGGGCCGCCGCTCCAGCGGGTGCTCGCCACCGAGGACGAGGCGACCGCCCGCGACTGGTTCGACGCGCTGCGCGAGGCCGGGGTCGAGGGGGTCGTGGCGAAGGCCTGGAACTCGGCGTACCGGCCGGGCGGCACCTGGGCCTGGCGCAAGGTCCGGCACTCGGACACCGTCGACGCCCGGCTCGTCGGGCTCTTCGGTCTGCCCGGCCGGCCGCACGCGCTCCTCGTCCGGCTGCCCGACGGACGCGAGTTGCGGACCGCGCCCCGGCTCACCGGGCGCCAGGCGCACGAGGTCGCCGGGCCCGCGGCGGCGGCCGGGGTCGCCGACGAACCGGTGGAGCATCCCGAGCACGGGCCGGTGCGCCCGCTGGCCGCGCCCGTGACGGTCGAGCTGCTCGTGATCGCCGGCCGCCAGGACACCGCCCGCTTCGTCCGGGTACGGGAGACCGAACCCTGGCCCGACCCGGACGCCGACCCGGACCCGGACGCCGCTCCCGGCCCGGACCCGGACGCTCTCTGACCCCGACGCCGGACCCGGCCCCGTACGGGAACCCCCGCCGGCCCCGCCCGCGCAAGCCCGCACCCGGCCACCGGACCGCCCTCTGGCCGGATCCCGGCGGCCACTCTGCTCCGTTCCGTTCCGGACAAAGTCCCCGGACGCCCGGCGCGCCGCACCCGGGGCGCACTCCGGCGCACAAGTGCGCATGTCCGGCGGGCGCGGGCGGGCGCGCGAGCCGAGGGAAGAGGGCGTGCGAGGGCTCAGGGACGGCGGGGCGGGGGTCCGCCGGCGCTCCGGGCGGACCTGCGGATGGCGCAAAGCGAGCGGCCGTGCGGGGGTTGCGGGACCGCGTCCGGCAGGCGGGTCCTTGTGAAGGGCCCATTGGTGCACACTTGCTGCCTGGTACAGCGCGCTCACGGGGAAGGCGGCCTGCATGCTGACGGGGATCGAGGAGGTCGACTGGGCCTCGCTGGGCCATGCCTACGGCCCCGCCGACGACGTGCCGGAGCTGCTGCGGGGGCTCGCCTCCGAGGATCCCGCCGAGCGCGAGAACGCCCTCGACGGCATGTACGGAGCGGTCCACCACCAGGGCGACGTCTACGACTCGACCCTCGCCTGCATCCCCTTCCTCCTCGAACTCGTCGCCGACCCCACGGTCCAGGACCGGGGCGGCATCGTGGAGTTGCTCACCAGCATCGGCGGCATCGACCTCTGCGGCGACGAGGAGCTGGACGAACTCGACCCGGACGACGCCGAGTTCACCCCGGCGGCGAACTACGCGATGGCCGCGGCCGCGATCGCCGCCGGCGCGGACGTCTTCCTCGCCCTGGTCCACGACCCCGACCCCGAGGTGCGGCTCGCGGCCCCGTGCGCGCTCGCCTCCCTGCACGGCGACCCCGTCCACGTACTCGGACTGCTCCGTGAGCGGCTGACGATCGAGCGGGACACGGAGGTGCGGCTCGCGCTCGTCGCCGCGGTCGGACGGATCGCGCTGCGGCACGAGTCGCTGCGCGCCGAGACCGTGGAGTGGCTGGACTGGCTGTCGCGGGTCGCGCAGGCGCCGGGGCTGCGGCTCGCCGCGCTCGCGCAGCTCGCCCGGGTGGCGCCCGCCGAGATCCCGGACGACGTGGTGGAGCGGGTGACGGTGCTGCTCGACGAGGTGCGCACGGCGCCCGCCGACGTCTCCGCCGAGCCGGCCCGTACGGTCGCCGCGCCCACCCTCATCGGCCAGGTGCGCGAACTCCTGGAGGAGCACTCGGCGGGCCGCCCCACCCCGTGGACCGAGGAGCTGCTTCGCACCCTGCACACCGCCCTCGACGACCGGGTCGACGACCGCATCGCGCTCGTCCTGGCCCAGCTGCGCAGCCCCGACTGGGGGCAGCGCTCGGACGCGATCTGGCTGTGCGGCGGTCTGATACGGGTGTGGCGCGGGCGGTACGACGAGGTGGTGCGGCTGGTCGGGGCGCAGCTGAGCGACCCGGAGCCGCGGCTGCGCGAGGCGGCCACGTCGCTCCTGGAGCGCCTCTTCGAGCTGGCCGCGCCCTCGTCCGACGCGCTCGCCGCCCGTCTGACGGCCGGGGCGGGCGGGGTGACGGAGGCGTGGCCGGTTCCCGGGCCGGGTGCGCGGGCCGGGCGGGGCGGTGCGCTGCTCGCGCTCGCCCGGTCGGGCGACTCGCGGGCGATCCCGCTGCTCGCGCGCGCCCTGGAGGAGCGCGAGGTGCGGCGGGAGCTGCTGTACGCGGTGGACTCGCTGGGTCCGGCGGCCCTGCCGCTCGCCCCCGTGCTGCGGCGCCGGCTCGGTGAGGTGGAGCTCGACGACCTGCTGTACGACCGGGCGGCGCCGCTGCTGTTCGCGCTCGGCTCGGTACGGGGCGCGCAGGCTCTGCCGGAGGTGCTGAGGATCCTGCGCGGGGCGCCGGCGAACCGGCGGGACTGGGTGCACGAGGCGTGTCTGCGCACGCTGACCGCGTTCGGCCCGGCGGCGCGGGAGGCGCTGCCGGAGGCCCGGCGGCTGCTCGCCTCGCCGTCGGCGGCGGTCTCGGCGATGGCGGCGCGGGCGGTGTGGTCGCTCGACGGTTCGCTGGACGAGGCGCTCGACACCCTGGACCAGTGGCTGCGGCCGGGCACCTCGGGCGAGGAGTGGTGTGCGGCGGCCCTGTCCCTGGGCGCCATCGGCCCGGCGGCGGCGCGGACGGCGCCGGCCCTGCGGGCCGGGCTCGGCGCGCGGGAGCTGTGGGTGCGGGTGCGGTCGGCGGCGGCGCTGTGGCGGGTGACCGGCGAGACCGTGGACACCCTGCCGGTGCTGCTCGCGGCCTGGGAGGAGAACCGTCACACCCGGGTGGCCGTGGCGGAGTGCCTGGCGGAGATGGGTCCGGCGGCGGCGGGCGCTGAGCCCGCGATCCGCGCGGAGCTGTCCCGGAGGCGGCGCCACAACGCGCGCGAGGACGGTGCGGGCTCGCACGACGTGCACGACGACGAGAAGCTGTTGACCCTGTGCCGGGCGGCCCTGTCGCAGCTGGAGCGCCGCTCGGTGTGAGGGCGCGAGAGGCGTGAAGGCATGACGGCGTGAAGGCATGACGGCGTGAGGGCATGACGGCGTGGGAGCGCCCGCGCCCGACTCCGGCGAGTGGACAAAAAGGACTTCCCTACGAATAAGGTTTACGGAGAAAGGGAGCCCGTCACAGCGAGGGAGCAGCGTGGGAATGCGCCGCCGACGCCTGTTCGCCGTCACCGCACCGCTCACCGCGCTGCTCACGGCGCTCCTCGCTGCGCTCCTCGCCGGCTGCGGCGGGCAGGGCGAGCTGCAGAGCGCGGGGCGCACGTCCGGCGCCGTCGGGCCGGTCCGCCTCTGGCCGGACCTGCCGCCCGCGACCGATCCGCCGATCGACTACGGCGAGAACACCACGGAACGCGTCCCCGGCATCGCGGCCCCGGACAACGACGTGCGCGCGGTCGACCCGGTCGCCGTCGTCCAGGCCGAGGTGCGCGGGCACGAGGACGCGCGGTCCGGGCGGGACGGGCTGTACGAGGAGACGGTGCGGGCCGTCGAGAGGTGCGGCACCGACCGCAAGGGCTGCCCGGTCCTCGCACCGTACTACCGCGATCTCACCGGCAACGGGCGTGACGACCTGATCGTCGGCATCCGCATGCCCGAGCAGCAGCTCGGCGTGCGCGTCTACATCGCCGAGAACGGCGGGCTGACCCGGATCATGTCCACGGTCGACCAGGTGGTGAGCGTCGAGCTGGCCGGCCGGGACCTGATCGTCCGGGCGAGCTCGGCCGGGATCCCGGGCTACGAGTACCGGACCGCGTGGTCCTGGGACGCGCAGCAGCACACGATGCTGCCGGCCAGGGACGAGATCGTCCGGGTCCGGCCGCGCGGCCCCGGCGCCTCGATCGTCCCCGCGCCCGACTTCGTGAGCCCCACCCCCTCCGGGGGCGGCCCGTGAGGCGGCTCGCGAGGCGGCCCGCCTGGTCGGCGACGCTCACCTGGAAGGCCGCCGTCTTCATCGCCGTCATGTGCTGCGCGCTCGCGGCGCTGCTCGGCGTGCTCGTGCACGCGTCGGTGGCCGGGCACACCGTGCGGGACTCCCGGGACAAGGCGCTGACCCGGCTCGACGAGGTCGGCCGGCTGTACGAGTCGGGTGAGCCGCTGCCCCGGTCCGCCGGGGTGGACCCGCCCGGCCTGCCCGCCTCGCTGCGGGCGCTCGCGACGGGCGGCGAGCGGGGCACGATGGTGGCGGAGTTCGAGGGGCGTCCGACGATGTGGGCGGCGGGTCCGGCGGACGGGCGCGCCCTGGCCGTACGCGTCGACTACACGCAGGGCGCGGCGACGATCGACCGGCTCGACCGTTCGATCCTGGGATCGTCGGTCCTGGCCATCGGGGCCACCCTGCTCGTCGGCGCGTTCGCCGTCACCCGGGTCACCCGGCGGCTGCACGCGACGGCGACGGTGGCGCGGCGGATCAGCGCCGGCGACCTGGACGCGCGCGTCGGCGACCCCCGCACCGAGGACCCCTCGCGGCCACTCGACGAGGTGGCCACGGTGTCCGCGGCGCTCGACACCATGGCCTCCTCGCTCCAGCGCAAGCTGCAGAGCGAGCAGCGTTTCACGGCGGATGTGGCGCACGAGCTGCGCACTCCGCTGACCGGTCTGTCCGCGGCGGCCGAACTGCTGCCGGAGGGGCGGCCGTCGGAGCTGGTGCGGGACCGGGTGCGGACGATGCGGGCGCTGACCGAGGACCTGCTTGAGATCTCCCGGCTCGACGCGGGCACCGAGAGGGTCGACCTGGCGGTGCACGACCTGGGGCCGCTGGCCGAGCGGGTGGTGCGCGCCGCCGCGAGCACCGCCGGGGCGGCCCGGACCGAGGTGCGGGTGGTGCGGGACGCGGCCGTGGAGACGGACAAGCGGCGCCTGGAGCGGGTGCTGGGCAATCTGGTCGCGAACGCGCACCGGCACGGCGCTCCGCCGGTGGTCCTGACGGTGGACGGGCCGGTGGTGACGGTCCGGGACCACGGCGCGGGTTTTCCGGACTATCTGCTCGCGGCCGGCCCGCAGCGGTTCCGCACCGAGAGCGGGGGCAAGGGCCACGGGCTCGGGCTCACCATCGCGGCCGGGCAGGCGGAGGTGATCGGCGCGGAGCTGGTGTTCGCCAACGCGCCGGAGGAGGACGGGGGCGGCGGGGCGCTGGCCCGGCTGACGCTCCCGGAGTACGTACGCCTCGCGGACCCGGAAGGCCCGGCGAACCCGTAACGCCCCGGCCGCGGCACACCGTCACACAAAAGGGACATAAGGCTTACTGCTTGCTACGTTGCGGTCCATGACCGCACCGCCGCCGACGGACGCGAAGGACATCAGGGACGCGCCCCCGCCCGGGGTCCGGGTCCCGAAGCGGCGCGGTGTGGAGTTCTCGCTGCTCGTCGGCGCGGTCCTGATCTCGGTCCTGGGATACGCGGAGGTGGGGCTGGCCCGCCACGGGGCCGTGCCGCCGGACGCCGCCCGCTACGGCGCCGGGCTCGGCACCCTCGCGCTCCTCGCGCATCTCGCCGTACGGCTGCGCGCCCCGTACGCCGATCCCCTCCTGCTGCCGATCGCGGTGCTGCTCAACGGGCTCGGTCTGGTGCTGATCTACCGGCTCGACCTGGAGACGCCGGCCGACACGGCCGCGCCCACCCAGCTGGACTGGTCGACTCTCGGGGTCGGACTCTTCATCCTGGTGGTGCTGCTGATCCGGGACCACCGGGTGCTGCAGCGCTACGCGTATCTGTCGGTGGCCACGGCGCTCGCGCTGATGATCCTGCCGATCTTCTTCCCCGCCGTGAACGGGGCGAAGATCTGGATCCGGATCGGCGGACTGTCCTTCCAGCCGGGCGAGTTCGCCAAGATCCTGCTCGCGGTGTTCTTCGCCGCCTATCTGGCCGCCAACCGCAACGCGCTGGCGTACACCGGGCGGAAGGTCTGGCGGCTGCAGTTCCCCACCGGCCGGGTGCTCGGCCCGATCGTGGCGATCTGGCTGCTGAGCGTCGGTGTCCTCGTCCTCGAACGGGACCTGGGCACCTCGCTGCTGTTCTTCGGGCTCTTCGTGATCATGCTGTACGTGGCGACCGGGCGCACCGGCTGGATCGCGGTCGGGCTGCTGCTCGCCGCGGCCGGCGCCTTCCTGGTCGGCTCGCTCGAACCGCATGTGCACAGCAGGGTGGAGGACTGGCTGGACCCGTTCGCGTCGATCCGGGCGGGCGACGGGCCGGGGCAACTGGCCCAGTCGCTGTTCGCGTTCGCCGCGGGCGGGATGCTGGGCACGGGCCTGGGCCTCGGGCACTCGGTGCTCATCGGCTTCGCCGCCAAGTCGGACTTCATCCTGGCGACGGTGGGCGAGGAGCTGGGCCTGGCCGGCCTCACCGCGCTCTTCCTGCTGTACGCGCTGCTCGTCGCCCGCGGCTACCGGGCGGGGCTCGCACTGCGCGACCCCTTCGGGCGGCTGCTCTCCGTCGGCCTGGCCTCGATCCTCGCGCTCCAGGTCTTCGTCATCGCGGGCGGGGTGATGGGGCTGATCCCGCTGACCGGCATGGCGATGCCGTTCCTCGCGCAGGGCGGGTCGTCCGTCGTCACCAACTGGGTGATCGTCGCCCTGCTCGTCCGGGTCTCGGACTCGGCACGGGCGCCGCGCCCGGACATGGCGGACACCGGGGTCATCGCCCCGATCACGGAGGACTCGAAGTGAGGGACGCGACATGAGGGGTTCCCCGTGATCCGGTACATCCGGCGGGCCGCCGCCCTGTGCTTCGTCCTGCTGGTCGCGCTCCTCGTGAACGCGGCCCGGGTGATGGTCTTCGAGGCCGGGTCGTACGACGACAACCCGGCGAACCGCCGGATCGCGATCAACCGCTGGGGCCAGCCGCGCGGCGAGATCCTGGTGGACGGGCGCCCGGTGACCGGCTCGCGCGACAGCCGGCAGCAGCTGCGCTGGGAACGCACGTACACCCAGGGCCCGTTGTACGCGCCGGTGACGGGCTACGCCTCGCAGACGTACGGCACGACCCTGGTCGAGAACGCCGAGGACTCCGTCCTGTCGGGCACCGACCCGATGCTCGCCCCGCTCCCCCTGTGGAACGACATCAGCCGCGATCGGCGGCCCGGCGGCGACGTCGTCACCACCGTCCGGGCCCGGATGCAGGAGGCGGCCTACCGCGGGCTGGACGGCAAGCGGGGCGCGGTGGCGGCGATCGAGCCGTCGAGCGGCCGGATCCTGGCGCTCGTCTCCTCCCCCTCGTACGACCCGGGGGTCCTGTCCGGCACCGGCCCGGCGGTGACGGAGGAGTGGCAGCGGCTCAACACCTCCCCCCATCAGCCGATGCTGGACCGGGCGATCCGGCAGACGTACCCGCCCGGCTCCACCTTCAAGATCGTGACGGCGGCGGCGGCCCTGGACACGGACGTCGTCACCGACCCCGACGCCCCGACCGACACCCCCGACCCCTTCGTCCTGCCCGGCACCCGCCAGGTCCTCCCGAACGAGGCCACCGGCTGTGCGAAGGCCTCCCTCGCGTACGCCATCCAGTGGTCCTGCAACACGGTGATGGCCGGCCTGTCCGTGAAGGTCGGGCTCGACCGGATGGTGGCGACCGCCCAGGCCTTCGGCTTCAACGACACCGGGCTGCGCGTCCCGTCGTGGGTGGCGAAGTCGAACTTCGACACCGACATGAGCGACGACCAGCTGGCCCTCTCCTCCATCGGCCAGTTCGACACGGCGGCCACCCCGCTCCAGATGGCCATGGTCGCGGCGGCCGTCGCCAACAACGGCGAGATCGCCCACCCCCACCTCGTCGAACGCACCACCAACTCCTCCGGCACCACCATCGACACCACCCCCCGCCGCACCTACCGCCAGGCCATGCGCCCCTCCACCGCCACCCGCCTCCAGGACCTGATGATCCGCGCGGTCGAGGACGGCACGGGCACCAACGCCGCCATCCCGGGCGCCCGCGTCGGCGGCAAGACGGGCACCGCCCAGCACGGCCTCGGCAACACCGGCACCCCCTACGCGTGGTTCATCGCCTGGGCCCAGGCCGCCGACTCGGCCCAGCCGGCGGTCGCGGTCGCGGTGGTCGTGGAGGACGCGGAGGCGAGCCGCACGGACATCAGCGGCGGCGGCAGCGCGGCGCCGATCGCGAAGGCGGTGATGGAGGAGGCGCTGAGGCTGGAGGCGGAGGCGCGGGGGCGTTAGGGATGTCCCGGACGCGAGGGAGCCCCCGCCCGGCGTGTGCCGGGCGGGGGCTCCCTCGGGGTTACCTCGACGCCGTCAGGCGTCCAGGCGCTCCGCCGCATCGAGCAGGTACTGGGGAACCTTGGTGTCAGCGTCCAGTACCTCGACGCCCACGAGGCGTCCGTCCTTGTCGAAGTCGAGGTTGATCATGCCCCCGACCTTGGCCGGATCACACGGATACGTGTGCGCCACCCTCTGACGTACCTCCGGGTGGTCGAGGTACACATATGCCGCGTTGGCCTCCCCGTCGTAGGTGACCCGAACATTCGTCATCGGTGACGCCCTCCTCTTCTTCCGCCGTTTCCGCCGTCAGGCCGGAGACCGTCGACGTAGCTCTGCGACACGTCGGCTATCACCGTATTGATGTTGCCATCGATGGTCTTGGCGATGAACACCCTGGACTTCGGGTCGTAGTAACCGATCTTGTTCAGGCCCTCGTGCTCGTACGAGAACGGAGTCTGCGCGAGCACCGCACGCGCTGTCTCCACCGAGACATTCCGCTCCCTCAGTCGCTGCAATGCATGAGACGTGAAGCCGCTGGTGTCCTCAGCGGCCTGGACGGCGTCGTCCGCCGCGTCAGCCGCGTCGTCGGCGGCCCTCTGGGCTGCCTCATGGGCGTCCCAGGCGTCGTCCGCGGCACCGCCCTGGCCCTCCAGGACCGCGTTCGGGTCGCTGCCGCTGCCGTCGCACCGGCAGGAGTCGGCGTGGCCGTCGAGCCAGCCGTTGCAGTTGTGCACCAGGACCGAGGTGTCCTCGACCGCCACGTAGTAGGTGTGGAGGTCGGAGACGGTCAGGTTGTGCACGGTGGCGGCCTGAGCGGTCCAGCGCTTGACCGCGGTCACCTGGACCCGGACACCGGCGCTGGTCTGGAGCCACTGGCCGGACTTCAGGTCGGTGGCCTCGATCCAGTCGCCGAGCTCGGGAACCCAGATCGGGTGGCCGTCGGTCGCGGTGACCCGGGCCGTCTTCGCCCCGGCCTCGCCGTCGACGTCGACGCTGATCTCGACCAGGTGCTTGAGTCCCTGGCCCCTGATCTCCGCCGTGACCGTCTCGACCCGGCTCTCCCCGGTCTTCGGGTCGGTCGCGACGACCTTGTCGCCGGCCTTCACCTGCTCGATCGGCTTGGTGGAGCCGTCGGCCATCAGCACCTTCGTGCCGGGCACGAAGCTGTTGCAGCCGGGGCCGGCCTTTCCGGAACCGCCGCCACCGCTGCTGCCGCCGTTGCTGCGGGAGGAGCCGCCGGACTTGCCGCCGCCGCCTCCGCCGCCGCCCTTGCTGCCGCCGCCCTTGCCTCCGCCGCCGTGGGAGGAGGACTTGGGTGCGGCCTTGGACTGGGCCTGCTTGTGTGTCGGGTTACCCGTCTTCCGCTTGGCGGCGGCCGCCGCGTCGGCTCGTCTCTTGGCGGCCTCCGCCGCCTTCTTCTTGGCTCTCTGCG
Organism: Streptomyces sp. NPDC051909; assembly: GCF_040681095.1. NCBI lineage: Bacteria > Bacillati > Actinomycetota > Actinomycetes > Kitasatosporales > Streptomycetaceae > Streptomyces > Streptomyces sp. NPDC051909. Next base: position 323,804 of record NZ_JBFAYA010000002.1, read on the forward strand.
CGGCTTCCTTCTTGGCCTTCTCGATGGCCAGTTTCTTGGCCCGCAACGCGGCCGCCTCGGCGGCCTTGGCCGCCTTGAGGACCGCTTCCGCCGCCCGCTTCGCGGCCTTGAAGGCCTTGATGGCGTCGATGGTGCGGTTGACGGCCTTGATGACGGACGGGATCTTGCCGAGCTTCGTCCACGGAATGGCGTCGACCGCGATGCTGACGCAGGACCACATGTCGCCGCCGAAGCACGCCATGGCGTCGTTGATGCCGATGAAGTCCTTCAGCGTCTCCCACGCCACGGCGAGGATCACCGAGGTGAGGGACTTGCCCTGCATCGCCTGCGCCTGCGCGACCTCGGCCGCGGTCAGACCCGCGCCGGCCAGGGCCGCGGCCTTCTCCGACGCGGTCAGGCTGATCGCCAGACCGCTCGGGTCCGAGTACGTCACCGGGTTGTTCTGCGCGTACGCGTACCCGTTGGACTGCAGCGGGTCGTTCAGGTCGAGCACCGGGTCGGCGGACAGGAAGCGTCCGACCACCGGGTCGTACAGACGCGCGCCCAGCGGCTGGAAGCCGGAGGCGTCGTCCTTGGTCTGGCCCAGGAACCCCTTGTGGTTCTGCATGTTGGCGGCGGCCGTACCGCGCTCGTTGCCGAACGGGTCCTGCTTGCGGATGCGCACCGACATGCCGCCGTAGAGGGTGACCTCCGCGTACGCGCTGCCCTGGTGGTCCGCGGTCTGCGCGACCAGGGTCTCCGAGCCGGTCCCGTAGGCGTAGCGCATGACCGCGCCGCCGGGCGTGGGGTAGCTGCGCTGGGTGTTGACCAGGACGCCGCCCTGCTGGACGGTGACCTCGGCCTCGGCCAGGTACAGGGTGGCCTGCTTGCCCTTGACGGTCAGCAGACGCACACCGCCGGGACCGTAGATGTGCCGGGTGTCGTTCTGCGGCAGCCACAGCTGCGCGGCCGACGTGCCGTCACAGGTCGCCAGGACGACCGGTGTGGAGTTGGCCGAGTTGGCCCCCTGCACCGCCAGGCACAGGCCGGAGGCGAGGTGGGTGAGCTGTCCCGCCGTGTTCCGGCGCAGCTCCTGGGCGGTCACCTGCGCCGCCGTGGTGCCGCACTTCTGGACCTGGACCGCCGACCCCGCGGTGTTGGCCGCGGGCTGGAGGCACCAGGTGTCGTTCACCGAGAGCGTGCCACGGTCGGGGTCGCTCTGGGTTCCGCCGACCGGGGCCGGGGTGGGGGTGAACCTGAAGTTCTGTGCCGTCGTGGCGTTGCAGCCGTAGAGCTGGACCGGCTGGCCCGCGGCCCCCAGACCGGTCTTCAGGTCCAGGCACTTGTCGGCCAGGCCCACGTACGGGGTCCTGCCGCCGCTGCCCGCACCGGTGATCCGGTCGACCCGTCCGTCGTAGGTCCAGGTCAGGTCCTGCTTGTCACCGTTCTCGATCGAGGTGATCGACTTGGTCTCGCCGGTCAGCTCGTACAGACGCGTGGCCTCGGCCTTGACCTGCGCACCCGCGGGGGTCCGGTAGGTCTTCGACACCTTGGTCAGCGTGTGCGGCTGGCTCTTGGCCGCGCCCACGCCGTACTCGTACGAGGTGGTGGCGTCCTTGTTCGCGTCTCCGGAGAGGTCCTTCTCGGTCAGCTTGGTGCGGTTGCCGAGGAGGTCGTACTCGTACTCCTGCCAGTAGCCGGAGGTGTCCGCGCCGGCGGCGACGTTGAGCGTGCCGTCGGTGTTCTGCGGGGTGGTGCAGGCCTTCGTCGCCGGGTCCTTGGAGGTCCAGGCGGACTTCAGCTGGCCGATCGGGTCGTAGACGAAGCACTGGCGCTCCTCGATCCCGGTGGACTTCTCCTGGATCGAGGTGACGTTGCCGGCCGGGTCGTAGGTGTACGCCCGGTTGGACACCAGGTTGCCGCCGACGACGCTCTTGTCGGTGGCGGGGTCGGCGGCGCCCTTCTCGCGGTAGACCGACTGCTCGGTGAGCTCACCGCTGGACTCGTCGAACGAGTTCTGCGTCCACACCCGGTAGGGCTGGGCGCCCAGGGTGGAGCGCAGCACCTGCCCGTAGGCGTCGTAGACGGTCTCGGAGCCGTACCAGTCCTTGCCGGAGACCGAGAGCGGCTTGCCGTCCTTGTTGTAGCGGACGACCAGCTTCTCGCTCGCGAACCTGCCCACCGCGGGGACGGTGGACTCGTCCAGCATGCCGTTGTCGGAGTACTTGTACTCGTACGTGTAGTCCTTCAGCAGACCCCAGGTGGTGGCGATCGACTGCGGCAGGGACAGGGTGGTCGAGGTCGGCTGGTAGTCCTTCGTGTAGCCGTTGACCGTCTGGGTGTACGCCAGGTCGTCGGTGTAGCGGGTGGCGGTGGCGGGCATGCCCTTGCCGCCCGCGACGGTGTCGTACGTGAAGCCGGCGAGGAGCTTGCCGGCGGAGCCGTCGAGTCGCTGCTCCGTGGGCCGCGACAGCTCGTCGTAGCCGTTCCAGACCTTGGTGCCGCGGCCGTTGGTGACCGTCAGGGGGCGGTCACGGTTGTCGTAGGTGTTCCGCGTGACACCGGCGTCGGGGTCGGTGACGGTCTCCGCCCGGCCGCGGTGGTCGTAGGTCCAGGACCACGGGTGCGTCGGGTCGGCCGAGGCGACCGCCTGCTGGACCTGCCCCTTCGCGTCGAAGGTGTAGCGCGTCGACGTGAACCCGCCGGGGGCCGCCGGGTTGAAGGTGTCCGTGCGGAGGGTGCGGCCGGTCGCGTCGGTCCAGACCCGGTAGGACGAGTCGCCCTGCGGCTGGACGACCTTCGACCAGTCCTCGCCGTACTCGTAGCGGACGGCCCGCTCCGGGTACGGCTTGGAGTAGGACTCCGTGGTGTTCGGGTCGATCCACTTCATGTACGGCATTTCCTCGGTCACGCGACCGAGGCCGTCGTACGTGTAGCGCGTGATGTTGGGAACCGCGGTGTCGGACAGCGGGCTGAACAGCTCGCCCTGCTTCGCCTCCTGGGTCAGGTAGGCGTTGTTGGTCTGGTAGACCTCACCGGCGTTGTTGTAGAGGGTGTCGGTGATCAGCAGGCCGGAGCCGTTGTCGGCCTCCTCCTGCGTCTGCCGTTCGCGGCCGAGGCCGTCGTAGAGGGTGACGGAGGTCTCGATCCGGTCCTCGTAGCCACGCGCGTACGTGGTGACGTAGGGAGGCTTGCGGATCTTGATCTGCGCGTCGGTCGGGTCGGTCTCCTCCGCCGGGATCGTGTAGACCGCGCGGAAGTCGGCCATGCCGCTGCCGGGGGTGCGGCCCGGGGCCCAGGCCTCGGACAGCCGGCCCAGCGGGTCGTACAGCGCCTCGCTCGTGTACCCGTTGGGGTCGGTGGTCTTCGTCGTGACCGAGCGGCCCGGCTCCAGCTCCTGGGTCTGGGTGTGGCCGAGCACGTTGGTCGTGACGACCTTGAAGACCTGGCCCGTCGCGGGGCCCTCGGAGACGTAGGAGATCGTGGACGACTTCGGGGTCGCCTTGGCCAGCTGGTCCGGGTCGGTCTGCCGGATGACGCGGCCGACGTCGTCGAAGGCGCGCGTGCCGTCGGTCTGGAAACCGGTGCCGGTGCCGTTGAGGGACCAGCTCTGCGTCGCCAGACCGCGGGAGTCGGCGGCGAGGGCCGTGCCGTACGCGGCGCCGTCGTAGGCGGTGCGCGTGGCCCCGGCCAGCGAACCGAGGTTCGCCCAGTCGGCGTTCGCGCAGGTCGTCGGCGAGATCAGGACCTGCTTGCTCAGGCCGATGAGGTTCTTCGCCGTCTGGTGGACGTACTCCGACCTGGTGCAGGTCTCGTCACCGGTCTTGCCGGTGTCGCCCAGCGACTCGACCAGCGTCGGCAGACCGTAGTCCGGCTCGTACGTGGTCGTCGTCCGCACCGAGCGGACCGTGCGCGGGTCGTCGGTGTTCGTGCCCGACGACTTGGTGTACGCGGTCTCCTCGGGCTCCGTCACGCGCCAGGCGCGCAGCGGGCTCAGGCCGTCGTCGCGGTCGCGCTTGGCCAGTTCGGTGGCCTCGGGCTTGGTGACGGAGCGGGACAGCCAGTCGCCGTCGGCCTTGGTGGAGTCGGTGTACGTGAGCTCCTCGGCGATCATGCCGGCGAAGGGCTCGCGGTCCTTGGCGATCTCGGCGCCGGTGATGTCCGTGACGGGCACGGTGTCGCCGAGGCCGCGGAAGAAGCGGGTGACGGCCTTGGAGCGCTGCGCGGCGCTGGTGGCGTCGTCCGGGCCGGTCAGGACCGTGGTCTGCTCGAAGCCGGCGAACTGCGAGTAGGTGCGCTCGGCCTTCTTGGTGAACTCGGCCTCGGCCAGCTTCCAGGCCGGGTTCCGGTACTGGTAGGCCGTCTTCGTGGTGAAGCTGCCGTCGATGTTCGGCAGTTCCTCGATGGTGTCCACGACGTACTTGTGGAACCAGTCGATGTCCTGGACCTCGGGGTCCGGGTTCCAGAACGACGGGTAGCAGAGGCGGCTGTTCGCCTTCAGGGCCGCCTTGTCGTCCTTGCCCGGGAGGCTGCCGCTGAGGCAGTCGCCCTCGATGGGCTTGTAGTTGACGACGGTCTCGCCGCCGTACTCGTTGATGACGCGCGCGATGCGCAGCCGGGAGAAGCCGGGCCGGTTCGGGTGGACCGCCTTGACCCGGTTCGGCATGTCCTCGGTGTTGGGCTCGAAGCGGACCGAGTTGAGCGTGACGCTGGCGTCGGTCGATCCGTTGCGGGCGTAGCCGGTGCGCTGGACGGACTCCAGCCACAGGGCGGTGTTCGGGCCGGTCTTCAGCTCGGCGAAGGACTGCTTGAGCTGGTAGACGTCGACGACCTGGCGGGCGTCGGTGTCGGTGCGCCGCTGGGCCGAGGTCTGGATCTTGTCCAGACGCTTGCGGGTCCAGAAGGACGGGCCGGCGTTCCAGCACTTCTTGTCCGCTTCACAGCGCAGGTCGGCCGGGGTGTCGAACCAGGGCCGGTACTGGCCGGGGTCCTTCGAGGTGAAGTTGGCCTCGGTGCAGGTGATGGTGCCGATGGTGTAGCAGCGCTCCGCGACCTCGAAGCCGACGCGGGCCGGGGCCGTCTTCGTGAAGATGGTGTCGCTGCGCTGGCCGTAGTAGATGTGGTCGAGCCAGCCGTCCCGGTCGTAGACGACCGGGTCCTTGAAGTTGAAGTTGCGGGCGTAGTGGTTCTGGTCCTTCTTCCACCACAGCGACATGGCGTTGCCGTGGACGTCCTCGACGTAGTCGAGGCCCCAGCGCCAGCCCTGCGTGCAGTAGGAGTTCTTCCAGTCCTCGGTCGTCGGACCCTTGTAGCAGTCCTCGCCCGAGTGGTTGCCGTAGACCGGGACGGTGAGCACCGAGTCGGTGGTCGGGTCGTCGGCCGCGGTGCCGTGGTCGGACCAGCCGGGGAGCTTGTTCAGACCGAAGTAGTACTTCGTGCCGTCCTTGGTGGTGACCCGCCAGTACTCGCCGTCCTTGGCGCCGTTGCCGGTGGCGGTGCCCCGCACCCGGTCGACCTTGGAGCCGTCGCCGTTGGCGGTGAACCACTGGCCGACGGGCTTGCCGTCGGAGCCGAGCGGGCCCTTGGTCTCGTCCCAGACCAGCTCGGTGGTCATGCCGGCGAGCGAGAGGGTGGCGTTGTCCGAGCCCCAGCAGAGGTCCGCGGTGCGGTGCGTGGAGTTGTTGGAGCCGGCCTTCTTGGAGTCCTGGCGGCAGTTGGCGTACGTGCGGGTGATGGAGCCCGCGTTGTAGTCCCAGCCGTCGCCGATCCAGGAGGCCTGGTTGTTGGACGCGGAGGTGCGGCCGTCGACGGACTGCGAGGAGTAGGCCAGGCTGACCTTCGGCATCAGTCCGCCGGCGGTCTCCGGGACCTGCACCTGGTAGCCGTAGGTGAAGGCGCCGGAGGAGGAGCCGGCGGACCAGGAGCCGGAGGACAGCAGCGGCGAGGCGGTGAAGTCGCCGGAGACCGAGGAGCCGGTGTCGAGCATGCCGACCGCGGCGCCGCCGGTGGCGGTGGCGGCGGGCTGCACGCCGTCGCGGTAGGACGCCTTGGTCGCGCCGGCGGGCACGAAGCCCTCGCCGACCAGGCTGGACACCGGGACGGTGCCGGTGACGAGGGTGCGGGTCGGCGACTTCTTCGCGGCGGCCGACCTGGTGGGCGCGTTCTTCGCGGGCACGGTCCGCACCGTGGAGGCGAGCCGCTGGAAGTTCTTCTTGCCGTTCCTGACGTCCTTGTCCTCCTCGGACAGGGACATCGGGGTGGTGCCGGCGCCGTCGGCGCAGTCGCCCTCGGTGGGAGCCGAGTACACGCACTCGGGCAGCAGCATCAGACCGAAGCGGTCGGCGGCCTGCGGTCCGTAGAGGTCGGCGAAGCCCGTGGTGTCGACGGTGAGGGCCACCTCGGCGGCCGGGTCGACGGTCGCCGGCGGGGTCACCTTCATGACCATGCCCGAGACGCCGGCCGTCACGGAGTCGGTCTGCGGGGCGAGGCTGACCTGCCAGTCGCCGGCCAGGGCCGCCGGGTCGCCGCCCTCGGGCACGCCGAGCGCGACCGGCAGGTTGTTCGGGCTGGTGACCGGGACGGTGGTGCCGGGCGTGCTGGTCGCGTCGATCGTCGCGGTGCCGGGGCCGGAGGGCCAGGGGGCGATGTTGTCGGGCGCGTACTGGGGGATGGCCGCCTCGGGCGCCAGCGTCAGGGTCTTCTGCGCGGTGTCGTCACCGGGGGTCTCGGACTCCTTCGGCAGGTCGGGGAGGTCGACCGTGCTGGTGGACTCCTGGCGGTTCATGCCGGGGCCGGGGACGGCGAGCGCCTGTCCGCCGAGGCTGGTGACGGTCAGCGTCGAGGACAACAGCAGGACGATCGCCGCGCGGCTTCGCCGCCGGCGCCGTCGTTGTGACTCCGTCAGGGCTGGGCGTCCTCGCCCCAGCCATGACAGCGGACTTGAAGCACGCATGCGCGTCGACTCCCACCCTGGCAACTTCGATACGGACGAGGTGCGGAAACACCGAAGGGCACACGCCTGGCTCAGGCGCGTGCGTGCGCACTCTCTGTCATGTTCCGGGCACATATCAAGATCGACCGGAGCCGCGCAAAGCCGGGAGAAGTGATCTCGGTCACGGGATGAAGGCGAGCGGACCGGCGCACTGACGGCGCGTCAGTCAGAACCCGCGATGTCACATGATCACGGGTGATTACGGCACCGAAATGCCGCGAACCGGGCCGCGTTGACATTCCGTCAAGTCGGTTCCGGCTTTGCGTAACGGATTCATAAATCCTTCACTCGTAGACGCGGTGCTTCACATGTGTGATCGTGTGCGCGCCTTGTGCCCCGCGGCCCGCCGTCGGGGCTGTCTGTGCTGTCCCCATCCACATGGTTCCCACGGGAGTAGACCGCCGTGACCGCGCCGCCCCGATATCCCCGATATCTCAGCCCCTTCGTGCGCACGCGCGCACGGCTGTCGTCGACCCTGGGCCTCGTCCTCGTCGTCCTCACCGCCGCCCTGCTGCCCTGGTGGCTGCCGGGCGGCTCGCATCCCGCCGAAGCCGGCGGTTCCACCAAGGCCACACCGGCCTCGACCGGTCCGAAGGACGAGGCCGCCGCGGTGGCCGAGGCCGTCCGCACCGGCAAGAAGGTCCTCGTCGACACGGCCACCACGGCCACGTCGCTCACCTGGGCGCTGCCCGACGGGCAGTACCGCACCCGCATGACGGCCACCCCGACCCGGGCGAGGAACGCCCAAGGCGAGTGGGCCGACCTCGACAACACCCTGAAGCGCTCGGCCAAGGCGCCCCGCGGCCTCGGCATCGCACCCGTGAACCCCGCCGTTCCCGTGCGGTTCGCAAGCGGAACGCCGGCCAAGGCGCGTGCCGACCGCTCGTTCGCCCGCGCCGAGGTGCCGGGCGAGACGGTGCTCGCCGAGGTCGAACTCGACGGCCACACCGTCGCGTACACCTGGCCGGGCGCCCTGCCCGAGCCGGTGCTCGACGGTCCGCGCGCCCTCTACTCCGAGGTGCTGCCGGGCGTCGACCTGCTGCTCGTGGCCCGCGAGGAGGGCGGTCTGGCCGAGCTGCTGATCGTCAAGACCCCGAAGGCCGCCGCGAACCCCGCGCTCGCGCACGTGGGTTACGGACTGCGCTCCGCGACCGCCACCTTCCGCAACGACACCGCGGGCAGCCGGGTGCAAGTCCAGGACAGGGCCGGCAAGGAGATCGGCTCCGTCCCGACCCCCTTCGCCTGGGACTCCAGCGGCCGTGACCCCGAGCTGCCCGCGGGCACCGCGAACCGGGTCGCCACCGGCACCCCGGCCCAGGTCCTGAAGCTCTCGGGCCTCACCGGCATCGAGCCGGGCGCGAAGTCCGCCCAGCTGCCGCTGACGCTCGCGGGCGAAGGGACGGGCGAGGCGCGCATCGAGCTGAACGTCGCCGGCGCGGGTCTGCTGTCCGGCAAGGACGTGACGTACCCCGTCTTCGTCGACCCGACGCTCAACACCGCCTGGCAGGCCTGGACCACCGCCTACCGGCCGTACCCCAACACCAGCTTCTACAACGGCACCAACTTCTCCTCCGGCACGTCCGACGCCCGCGTGGGCTACGAGCAGGACACCGGCGGTCTGGGCCGTTCCTTCTGGCGAATGGGCTTCTCCAGCAGCATCAAGGGCGCGACCGTCACCTCGGCCGCGTTCAAGGTGCTGAACAACCACTCGTGGTCCTGCGACACCCGCGAGTTCCAGTTCTACCTGACCGGCGCCATCTCCTCCGGTACGACGTGGAACTCCCAGCCGTCCTGGTCGGACCAGCTGCAGAAGAAGTCCTTCGCGCACGGCTGGTCGACCTCCTGCCCGGACGACTACGAGGTGTTCAACAACTCCGAGGTCGTGGGCGCCGCGCAGAAGGCGGCCACCAACGGCTGGTCGAACATCACCTTCGGCCTGCGCGCCACGACCGAGACCAGCACGTACACCTGGCGCAAGTTCCGTGCCACGTCCGCGACGCTGGAGGTCGACTACAACCGCAAGCCGTCCGAGCCCACCGGCGGCACCTCGAAGCCGGGTGGCGCGTGCACCCCCGGCCCGGGCGCGGGCGTCACCATCGGCAAGACCAACATCACGCTGACCGCCAGTGCCAAGGACGCCGACGGCAACCTGAAGTCGCTGCGCTTCCGCATCTGGAAGACCGGCGGCACGATCCCGGCCGGCACCTTCGTCACCACCAACTCGTCCGGCGTCGCCTCGCTGAACATCCCGGTCACCGACCCGCTGCTGAGCGGCATCACCACCAACACCACGCTCTCCTGGGACGTGATGGCCCGGGACGCGGCGGGCGCCGACTCCACCGTGTACCCGCCGGGCTCCGAGCCCTGCCGCATCACGGTCGACCCGAGCGGCCCCTCGCAGCCCATCGTCACCAGTGACGTGTTCCTGCGCGCCACCTCGGACGGCGCCACCTGGGCCACGGTGAGCTTCGGCAAGACCGGTCCGGTCACCTTCGACTCGCCCGGCGCCGTGAAGTTCACGTACAACTGGACCGGCGTCAGCCCGCAGACGATCAACGCCGACGCCGAGGGCATGGCCACCGTGCCCGCCCTGCAGCCGCTGAACGCCGGCCCGAGCACCCTCCAGGTGTACGCGTACGACAGCCTCGGCAACCCGAGCAAGCGCACCGACTACACCACCTACATCCCGCCGAAGGAGACCGCCGACAGTCCCGGCGACGTCGGCGGCGACGGCACGCCCGACCTCCTCGTCGTCGACGAGAACGGCAACCTGCGGTCGTACGCGGCCCAGCCGGGCGGCGAGCTGTACGGCTCCCTGGCCGCCTCGTACACGATCGGCGCCGACGGCAAGCCGGACCTCGACCCGGCCGGCCACTGGTTCGACGCCGCCTCGGGCAAGGTCGCGCTGATCGCGCACTACCAGGACGCCTACCCGGGCGACGGCACCACGGACCTGTTCGCGGTCACCATTGACGGCGGCTTCTGGCTCTACCCGGGCGACGGCTACGGCTCCTTCGACGCCGGCAAGCGGATGAAGGTCCGGCTGCCGTCGAACGCGCCCGCGCCGTCCACCTGGACCCAGCTCAAGGCGGTCGGTGACATCACCGGCGACAAGCTGCCGGACCTGGTGATCCGCTCCGGCCTCTCCTTCTGGGTGCTCTCGGGCTACACCGGCGGCACCGTCCAGACCGCGACCATGATGAACCCGGACGCGTGGGGCCGCCGCGACATCGTCAACCTGGCCGACATGAGCAAGGACGGCGTCCCCGACCTGCTCTGGCGGAACCTGGACAACGGCAACATGTACCTGCGCCGCGGCAAGCCGGGCACGGGTACGGGCAGCGTCGACCTCGACTCCCTGATGCTGGCCGCCAACGCCGTCGCCGGCGACGAGCCCTTCGGCACCGGCTGGACCGAGGCCAACGTCAGCTCGGCCATCGGCATCCCGGACATCAACGCCGACGGGATCCCGGACATCTGGGCCCGCTTCGCGTCCGACGGACACATGGCGGTCTACTACCCGTCGACCACCAACACCAACGCCGCGGCGAAGACCGTCATCGCCTCCGGCTGGCAGGTGAAGAAGGCCTTCGGCTGAGCCGAGGCCCGTACGGGAAGGGGTGGGCCCCCGGTGCCGGGATTCCGGCGCCGGGGGCCCACCCCTTCCCCGTACGGCTACGAGACGGCCTCCCCCTCAGCGATCGCCTCCGTCACCTCGGCGACCCGCCGGGCCTCCTCCGCCGCGAACCGCTCGCGGTCCAGCGCCTCCGCGATCTCCTCGTCCTGGGTCATCAGCAGGTCGAGGTTGGAGTCGCCGAGGTCGAAGACGCCCATGTCCAGATAGGCCTTCTGCAGCCGCTCGCCCCACAGGCCGATGTCCTTGACGCAGGGCACGATCCGGCTGAACAGCAGCTTGCGGAAGAGGTGCAGGAACTCGCTCTGCTCGCTGAGCTCCTCGGCCTCCTTCTTCGGGATGCCGAAGTTCTCCAGGACCTCGACCCCGCGCAGCCGGTCGCGCATCAGGTAGCAGCCCTCGATGACGAACTCCTCGCGCTCGCGCAGTTCGGCGTCGGTGAGCTGCTTGTAGTAGTCGCGCAGCGCCATCCGGCCGAAGGCCACGTGCCGGGCCTCGTCCTGCATCACGTACGCCAGGATCTGCTTGGGCAGCGGCTTGTCGGTGGTGTCGCGGATCATGCCGAAGGCGGCGAGCGCGAGGCCCTCGATCAGCACCTGCATGCCGAGGTAGGGCATGTCCCAGCGGGAGTCGCGCAGGGTGTCGCCGAGCAGTCCCCGCAGGTTGTCGTTGATCGGGTAGAGCATCCCGATCTTCTCCTGCAGGAAGCGCCCGTAGATCTCGGCGTGCCGGGCCTCGTCCATGGTCTGGGTCGCCGAGTAGAACTTGGCGTCCAGGTCGGGCACCGACTCCACGATCCGGGCGGCGCAGATCATCGCGCCCTGCTCGCCGTGCAGGAACTGGCTGAACTGCCAGGAGGTGTAGTGCCGGCGCAGCTCGCCCTTGTCCTTGTCGGTGAGCTTGGCCCAGTGCCGGGTGCCGTACAGCGACATGGCCTCGTCAGGAGTGCCGAGGGGGTCGTACGGGTCGACCTCCAGGTCCCAGTCGATGCGCTTGGCGCCGTCCCACTGCTTGTCCTTGCCCTTCTGGTAGAGGGCCAGAAGGCGGTTCTGGCCGTCCGCCGCCTGGGGGTCGTACTCCCAGGTGAAACGGGCGGCGCCGGACGCCGGCACCGACCAGATCGGCTCCTCGGGGGCCCGGACGTAGAAGTCGTGCGTCGACACTGACGGCTCCTTCCCGCTGTCTTCCAGCAGGCTCACACGTTGGTAGACGCAGGGTCAACAAGTCGTGCGCGAGGGATTGACCACGTTACTGACGAGGAGTCTTATAAAGTCATGCCCCGCATGACCGAGCCCGACTTCAGCCTGCTGCGGGACGCCCTCGGACCGCTGCGCGACCGCGAACAGGTCGCCGAGCGGCTCCTGGAGTCCTCCCTCAAGCACTCCTTCGACCCCGAGACCGAGCTCGACTGGACCGCGCCCTTCGAGGACGGCAAGTGGTTCTGGCCGCCGGAGCTGGTCTCCCTCTACGACACCCCGCTGTGGCACCGGATGTCCGAGGAGCAGCGGATCGACCTGTCCCGGCACGAGGCCGCGTCGCTCGCCTCGCTGGGCATCTGGTTCGAGATCATCCTCATGCAACTGCTCGTCCGGCACATCTACGACAAATCACTGACCAGCAGTCATGTCCGGTACGCGCTCACCGAGATCGCCGACGAGTGCCGGCACTCGATGATGTTCGCCAAGCTGATCCGCCGCGGCGGCGCGCCCGAGTACCCGGTGCCGCGGATCTACCACAACCTCGGCCGCGTCCTGAAGACCGTCTCCACCACCCCCGGCTCCTTCGCCGCGACCCTGCTCGGCGAGGAGATCCTCGACTGGATGCAGCGCCTCACCTTCCCCGACGAGCGGGTGCAGCCGCTGGTCCGCGGCGTCACCCGGATCCACGTGGTCGAGGAGGCCCGCCACGTGCGCTACGCACGGGAGGAACTGCGCCGCCAGATGATCACCGCCCCGCGCTGGGAGCAGGAGTTCACCCGGCTCAGCTGCGGCGAGGCCGCCCGGGTCTTCTCCACCTGCTTCGTCAACCCCGCGGTCTACGACAACGTGGGCCTGGACCGCCGCCAGGCCGTGGCGCAGGTGAAGGCCAGCCCCCACCGCCGCGAGGTGATGCGGTCCGGCGCGCAGCGGCTGACCGACTTCCTGGACGACATCGGGGTGCTGCGGGGCGCGGGACGGCGGCTGTGGAGGTCGTCGGGGCTGCTGGCCTGAGGGGTGGGTCGGGATCCGGATCCCGACCCGACATCGCCCCTCGGGCGTCGCCCCCACGGGGTTACGCTGCGGGCATGACCAGTGCCGCTACGCCCGCGTACCGCCGCCTCAGCGTCGAGGAGCGGCGGCGGCAGCTGCTCGACGCCGCGCAGACGCTGTTCGCGCACCGGCCGCCGGAGGACGTGTCGCTCGACGACGTCGCCGAGGCGGCGGGGGTCTCGCGGCCGCTCGTGTACCGCTACTTCCCCGGCGGGAAGCAGCAGCTGTACGAGGCGGCGCTGCGCTCCTCCGCCGACGCCCTGGAGCACTGCTTCGCCGAGCCGCCGGCGGGGCCGCCCACCGAGCGTCTGGCCCGGGTCCTGGACCGCTATCTCGCCTTCGTCGACGAGCACGACGCGGGCTTCGCCGCCCTGCTGCGCGGCGGCAGCGTCGCCGAGACCTCCCGCACCTCGGCGATCGTCGACGAGGTGCGGCGGGCCGCCGCCGAGCAGATCCTCTTCCACCTGGGCGTGGACGAGCCCGGGCCACGGCTCGGGATGATGGTGCGGACCTGGATCGCGGCCGTCGAGGCGGCCTCGCTGATCTGGGTCGACGAGGGCAAGCGCCCGCCGGCCGCCGAGCTGCGGGACTGGCTGGTCGACCATCTCGTCGCACTGCTCACGGCGACCGCCGCCGGCGACCCGGAGACGGCCGACGTCGTCGCCCGGCTGCTCTCCCAGGAGCGGGCGGAGGGGCCGGTGGGGCGGCTGGCCCGGAGGGTGATCCCCGTGGTGGACCAGGCCGCGCACCTGTTGTGAGGCCATCTGTCGGACACTGGTGGGGTGAAGAGCGAGAACACCCCCTTCCGCGGCGGCCCCCTCGACGGCCGGGTCCTCCCCGTGCTCGTCGGACCGACCGGGCATCCCCCGAAGTGGTACGAGGTGCCGGTCCCGGCCCACGACGGGCACCCGGCCACCGTGTACGCGTACCGCCGCGAGCCGGCCGGCTACACCAGGCGGCTCGGGCTGCAGCGCGGCTGGGTGTACGAGTACGCGCCGGGCGGGCGCGAGCGGCGCGAGCTGAGGTGGCCCTGGACGAAGCCGTCACCGAAGCCCGCGGACGCGCCCGCGGACGGGCCAACGCCCGGACCCACTGCGCCGTCCGAGTGAGCGCGCCGAGCACCGTGCCGATGGTCCGGTAATCACACCATTCGACACGTCATCATCCACCTGGAGGTGATGACGTGCCGGGACGACTGCTGCGCACGGTCCGTACGGGAGCACTCGCAGGGCTCGCGGGGGTCCTCGCCCTGTCGACCACCGTCGCCGGAGCGGCCGCCCCCACCGACCCCCCGGACTCCGTCGGCGGCCTCCTGACCCGGCTCCGCACCCTCTACCAGGAGACCGAGCGTGCCACCGAGGCCTACAACGCCGCCGACGAGGCCCTGAAGAAGCAAACCGCCGACACCCGCCGGACCGGCGCCGAGCTGACCGCCGCCCGGGCCGCCCTGCAGAAGGGCCGCGACGAGGTGGGGCGACTCGCGCGCCAGCAGTACCGCAGCCGCGGCGAGCTCTCCCCGTACCTCGGACTGCTGCTCTCCGCAGACCCCGGCGACGCCCTCGACCAGCGCCGGCTGCTCGCCCGCGCCGCCCGCGAACGGGCCGCCGCCGTCACCCGCCTGCAGACCGCCGAGAAGAAGGCGGACGCCCTGGCCCACGCCTCCCGCACCGCCCTGGAGCGCCGCACGGCGCTGCTCGGCGGCCGGAAGAAGCAGAAGGAGACGGTCGAGGCGAAGCTCCGCGAGGTCGAGCGGCTGCTCGCCGGCCTCTCCCCCGAGCAGCTCGGCCGGCTGGCCTCCCTGGAGACGCAGGCGACCGCCGGCGCCCAGAGCGCCCTGCTCGGCTCCGGCGCCCTCGACGGCACCCGCACCCCCTCGGCGGCCGGCGCCGAGGCGCTGCGCTTCGCGGTCGGGCAGATCGGCAAGCCGTACGAGTGGGGCGCGGAGGGCCCCGACACGTACGACTGCTCCGGCCTGACCCAGTCGGCCTGGGCGGCGGCCGGCCAGGAGATCCCCCGCACCAGCCAGGAGCAGTGGGAGACCCTCCCGCACGTGGCCCTGACCGACCTGCGGCCCGGCGACCTGGTCGTCTACTTCCCCGAGGCCACCCACATCGCCCTCTACCTCGGCGACGGCATGGTCGTGCACGCCCCGCGCCCCGGTGCCCGGATCAAGGTCTCGCCGATCGCCGCCAACCCGCTGCTCGGCGCGGTCCGCCCGGACCCGGCGGCCTCACCCCTGGACACGTTCGCGCCGCCCGAGCTCCCGGCGGGAGCCACGGACGGCGCGGACGAGGGCCTGTCGGGCGAAGGCCTGTCAGGCGAGGGCTTGTCGGACGAACCCCCGGCTCAGGCCCCGGACACGGACGCCAGATAGGCCGCCGTCTTCTCCGGCTCGAAGAAGAAGTTCTCGAAGTCGGCCGGGTTGTCGAAGCCGTTCGCGAACCGGTCGGCGACCGGCTGCAGCTGCCCCGCCGCGCCGATCAGGTTCAGGACGTGCTCCGGCGGGACGCCGAGCATCGCGTTGGTCCACTTGGTGACGTGCTGTGCGGTCTCCCAGTAGCGGTCGAACGTGGCCTGCATCCACGCCTCGTCGAAGGGCCGGTCGCCGTGCGCGACGATCGCGTCGAGGTACGCGGCGGCGCACTTGGCCGCCGAGTTGGAGCCCTGGCCGGTGATCGGGTCGTTGGCGACGACCACGTCGGCGACGCCGAGCACCAGACCGCCGCCCGGCAGGTGCCCGATCGGGTTGCGCACGGTCGGGGCGTATCGGCCCGCCAGCGTGCCGCCCGCGTCGGTCAGTTCGACCTTCGTGGCCCGCGCGTACTCCCACGGCGTGAACTTCTCCATCAGCTCAAGGGTGAGCGCCAGGTGGTCCGCCGGGTCCTTGATGCCGCGGAAGGCGTCGACCGGGCCGCCCGGGATGCCCTCCCAGAAGAGGATGTCGGCGCGGCCGGAGGTGGTGAAGGTCGGCATCACGAACAGCTCGCCGACGCCCGGCACCAGGTTGCAGCGCACCGCGTCGAAGTCGGGGTGCTCGGGGCGCGGGCCGAGCCCGTGCACGTACGCGACGGCGAGCGCGCGCTGCGGCTCCGCGTACGGGGAACGCTCGGCGTCGCGGCCGAACATGGAGACCAGCTCACCCTTGCCGGCGGCGACGAGCACCAGGTCGTAGCCGCGAGCGAAGTAGTCGAGGTCGCCGACGGCCGCGCCGTGGATGACCAGCTGGCCGCCGCGCTGGGCGAAGGTCTCCAGCCAGCCGGCCATCTTGACCCGCTGGTCGACGGACTGCGCGTAGCCGTCGAGCCTTCCGACCCAGTCGATCACGCGCTCGCCGGCGGGGCCGGCGACGGAGACGCCGAGGCCCTCGGTGCGCGGGGCCTGGGACTCCCAGAAGTTGAGGCCCAGGTCGCGCTCGTGGCCGAGCGCGGTGTCGAACATGCACTGCGTGGACATGACCCGCCCGGAACGGATCTCGTCCGCCGTCCGGTTGGACATCAGGGTGACTTCGTAGCCCTTCGACTGCAGTCCGAGGGCCAGCTGGAGACCGGACTGACCGGCCCCGACGATGAGTATCTTCCGCATGAACGACCTTGGGGTGTGCTGAGGGCGGGCTATTCGGGGGTGGCTTCGAGGGCGTGCTCGACCATCGCGAGCAGCGTCTCCACCACGCTGTACCGCTTGCGCGCGTCCATGATCAGGACCGGTACGTGCTCGGCGATGGTCAGCGCGTCCCGGACGTCCGGGATCTCGAAGCGCTCGGTGCCCTCGAAGTGGTTGACGGCGACGATGTAGGGCAGTCCGCAGCTCTCGAAGTAGTCGAGCGCCGGGAAGCAGTCGGTGAGGCGTCGCGTGTCGGCCATGACGATCGCGCCGATCGCGCCGCGCACCAGGTCGTCCCACATGAACCAGAAGCGCTGCTGCCCGGGCGTGCCGAAGACGTACAGCACCAGGTCGTCGTCGAGGGTGATCCGCCCGAAGTCCATCGCGACGGTCGTGGTCAGCTTGTCCGGCGTGGCGGTGAGGTCGTCGGTCTCCTCGCTCGCCCGCGTCATCAGCGCCTCGGTCTGGAGCGGGGTGATCTCCGAGACCGCGCGGACGAAGGTGGTCTTGCCGACGCCGAAGCCGCCCGCGACGACGACCTTGGTCGCGATCGGGGCGCGGGTGTGGTCGAGCTGCCAGTCCCGGGCGCCCTCTTCGGGATCGGGCTCGGCCGCGGGTTCCGCTTCGGCCACGGGTTCGGGCTCGGCCGCCGTGGGCTGGGCGGGGATGCCGGTGAGCACCGGCGCTTCGGTTTCGTCGGAGACGGAAGTCGCCTCAGAGACGGCGGAGTCCACTCAGCACCCTTTCGAGCAGCGCGCGGTCGGGCTGGCCGGTGCCGTGACCGGTCCCGTACACACGGATCTTTCCCTGGTCGGCCAGGTCGCTGAGCAGCACCCGGACGACACCCAACGGCATCTTCAGAAGCGCCGATATCTCCGCCACCGTCCGCATCCGGCGGCAGATCTCGACGATGGCCCGCATCTCCGGCATCAGACCGCGCGCGGCCCTGCCGCCGTCCGTGAGGGCCTTCCTCCCCGGCGAGGCCTCCAGGGCGGCCACGAAGGTCTCCACGAGGAGGACGTGGCCGAAGCGGGTACGGCCGCCGGTGAGCGAGTAGGGACGGACCCGGGAGGGGCGCCGCCCCTCCCCGCGTATCGGCAGCCGGTGGATGTGGGACGCGGCGGTCACTGTGCGCTCTCCATGCCCTGGGCGGACTTGGCCAGTTCGCTGCGCAGCTCGGGGGTGAGGACGTGCCCGGCGCGGCCCACGAAGAGCGCCATGTGGTACGCGATGACGCTCATGTCGCAGTCGGGCGTGGCGTGCACGCCGAGCAGCGAGCCGTCGCTGATCGACATCACGAAGACGCTGCCTTCCTCCATCGCGACCATGGTCTGCTTGACCCCGCCGCCGTCCATCAGCCGGGCGGCGCCGATGGTGAGGCTGCCGATGCCCGAGACGATGGTGGCGAGGTCGGCGCTGGAGCCGCGCGGCCCGTAGGCCTGGTCGGCCCGGTCGGCGGCCGCGGGCGCCCCGGCCGGGACGTCCGGGTCCGACGAGAGCAGGAGCAGGCCGTCGGAGGAGACCACGGCGACGGAGCGGACGCCGGGCACCTCCTCGACCAGGTTGCCCAGCAGCCACTGCAGGTTGCGGGCCTCGCTGCTCAGTCCGAATGTTCCGGTCGCAGTCAACTGCGTGCCTCCTCGACTGTGTCCCCCGTCTTCTCCTCGGTACGTGCGGAGTCAGCGGCGCGGATCTCGGCCGCGACGTCGCGGCGGCCGTTCTCGGCTCCTCGCTGGAAGCCGCCCAGGCGCCTGCGCAGCGCCTCGGCGTCCACGCCGCCGCGCCGTATCGGCGCGGTGGGGGCACCGGCACCGGCCTGCCGCACTATCCGCGGGGTGCGCTTGGGCAGTCCCTTGTCGGTGACCCGCTCCCACTGCCCGGAGCGCGGGCCGGACACGTGGTCGGCCTCGGGCTCCTCGGTGACGCGCTCGTGCGCGTCGGGCTCGGCCGGCGGGTCGGGCAGGCGCACCTGGAGCGTGGTCTCGGACACGGACTCGCCGAGACCGGGGGTCTGTACGGGCGCGGGCGCGGGCTCGGGAGCCGGTACGGGCTCCTGGAACACCGGCTCTTGGCGCACCGGCGCCTGCGCGGGCGCGGGCTCCTGCATGAGCGGGGGCTCCTGCGCGGGCGCGGGCTCCGGAAGCGGCGGCTCCGACTCCGCCTGCGCGATGGCCCGCTCCGCCGCCTCGACCAGCGGGTCGCGGTGCGAGGGCAGGGTGTTGGAGTTCGCCTCGGCGACCGAGCCCGGCAGGGTCAGTACGGGCACCTGGCCGCCCGCCGCGAGCGTGACGGTCGGCGGGACGGTGGCCGGCGGGGCGGAGGGCAGCAGCGGCAGCGGGAGGACCACGACGGCGGTGGTGCCGCCCTGGGTGTGCTCGCGCAGCTCGACCCGTACGCCGTGGCGCTCGGCGAGCAGCGCGGTGACCCGGATGCCCAGGCCCTCGCCGTCCGCGCCGGTGCCGGCCGGGTCGCCGGGGTCGGCGAGCCGCGCGTTGAGCTCGGCGGTCCGGGCGGCGGAGATGCCGATGCCGCCGTCCTGGACGGAGAGCATGACCTCGCCGGACTCCAGGAGCCAGCCGGACAGCTGGACCTGGGTGTCGGGCGGCGAGAACGAGGTGGCGTTCTCCAGGAGTTCGGCGATCAGATGGCTGAGGTCGTCCGCGGCGAAGCCGGCCACCTGGGCGTGCGGCGGCAGCGACTGGATGCTGACCCGCTCGTAGCGCTCGATCTCGCTGACGGCGGCGCGCAGCACGTCGACCAGCGGCACCGGGCCGGGGTGGCCGTGGTGGTGCTCGTGGCCGGCGAGGACCAGGAGGTTCTCGCTGTGGCGGCGCATGACGGTCGCCATGTGGTCGAGCTTGAAGAGGGTGGCGAGCCGGTCCGGGTCCTGCTCGCGCTCCTCCAGCTTCTCGATGACCCCGAGCTGGCGCTCGACCAGACCGAGGCTGCGCAGCGAGAGGTTGACGAAGGTGTGCTGGACGGTGCCGCGCAGCCGCTCCAGTTCGGCGGTGAGCAGCGCGTTCTGGCCCTGGAGCTCGGCGCGCTGGGCGGCCAGCTCGGCGGCGACGGCCTCGCGGGCGGCGGCCAGTTCGGCGCGCTCGCCGTCGAGCCGCCCGACCCGGGCGGAGAGCTCGGCGAGCCGGCCCTGGAGGGTGTTGAGGGACCGTACGACCTGGGCGAACTCGTCGTTGCGCCCGGTGAAGCGGATCGGCTCCTCGCGCTCGGGCTCGCCGGAGCCGGCGAGCCGGGCGGCGCCGATCCGGAGCACGGCGAGCGGCCGGGTCATGGAGCGGGCGACCCAGGTGGCGATGCCGACGGCGACGAGCAGACAGCCGCCCAGGTAGGCGATACGGACTTCGAGGGCGGTGATGTCGTCGGCGCGGAGCGCGGAGAGGCGCTCCGCGCGCTGGGTGGCGAGGGTGGACTCGACGCCGCGCATCTGCTCGATGCGGGCGGAGAGCGCGGCGTCCAGCTTGACCGGGTCGGTGTCGAGCTCGGAGTCGGAGAGCTCGGGCCGGTCGGTGAGCCTGGCGAGCTGGCGCTCGGCGCTCTTGACGTCGGGGCCGGTGACGGTGGCGGCGAGGGAGTCGCGGGCCGGGGCGGTGGCGGCCTGGTCGAAGTCGGCGAGGGCGGCGAGTTCCCGGACCCGGGCCTGCTGGGCGGCGGCGGTGAGGGCGTTACGGGTGCGGTCGGCCTCCTCCGCGCCCTCGGGCCTGTCCGTGACGTAGGTGCCGCTGAGCGGGTCGTAGTGGGTGGTGCCGCTGGAGTCGGGACGCGGGACGGCGAGCGCGGCGAGCAGCAGTCCGCGCTCGGCGGAGGCCTGCTCGGTGGCGCGGCCGAGGGCGGCGGGGGCGCGCAGGGCCTCGGCGGCGCGGGCCGGGGTGCGCTCGGCGAGCGCGTCGGCGAGGGCCTGGAGCTTGCCGATGACGTCGGTGTAGGCCTTGTGGGCCTCCAGGGCGGTGCCCTTGCCGGTGAGCGCGGCGCGCCGGATGGAGGGCAGACCGGCCAGGTCGCGGCGGAGTTCGGCGGGGGCGGCGGCGCGGATCTCGTCGATCTGGCGGTCGACCCGGGCGGAGCGGGCGTCGGTGATCCGGCGCTTGTCCTTGGCGCTGCCGCTCTGCTCGTCGCGGCCCGCGGCGACGTAGGCGACGACCTCGTCGCGCTCGTCGGAGAGCGAGTGGGCGAGGGTGACGGCCTGGCGGTCGAGTTCGGCGAGGGCGACCAGGTCGACCGACTCGTCGAGGTCGGCGGAGGCGGTGAGGACCATGGGGGCGCCGGCGGCGAGCACGGTGACGCCGACCAGGGCGACTCCGGCGAAGAGCCGGCTGCGGACGCGCTTGGCGCGGCCGGCGGGGGTTGCGACACCGGGACCGGCCGTGGCACCGGGACCGGCCGTGGCGCCGGGACCGGTCGTCGCGCCGGGGGCCGCGGGGGTCGCGGGCAGCCCGGAATTCTGCGGGTCACCGGGGGTCTGGCTCCGCGTGCCGTTGTTGCTCCGAGGCCGCTTCTTCTGCACCGGTGCTCGCATTCTTGACTCGTCCGCCCATGAAGCAGAGGTGACGACCGGTCACATGTAAGAGCCCCCACCCCTGGTGTGTCTTCCGACCATTTCAGCGGTTCTGGTCAGGGGTCTGGCATCGGCCGCTCCGCCACCCGAACGAGTGAACAACACTCCTGAGTTGGCGAACAACTCGCACCCGCGGGTACAGGTGTGTCCGGCTTACCGCCGGTTGGATCTTCCGCGCGGGCTTTGGCAGGATGCCCGCCCGCAGCTTCCCGGAGCCTTCACTTCCGTGTCTCCACCCCCGTCAGGCGCCTTTGGTACAGGCCATTTTCGGGCGTCTGGAGGCGGTGTGAAGGAGTGATGCGGGCGGGTGGTCCGCGGGGCAGACTGTGGATCATGCGCACGGAAGCGGTGACCCTCCCCGGCAGCCCCGAACGCCCCAATGAGGACTGGGCGGCCGCAGCTCTGCCCGCCGCGGGGGCGGGCGGGACGATCGTGGTCCTGGACGGGGTGACACCCCCGGCGGGCGAGGACGGTTGTGTGCACGGGGTGCCCTGGTTCACGGCCCGGCTCGGCGGCGCTTTGACGGAACTGTCCGCTTCGCGGCGCGATCTGACGCTGTCCGGGATCCTCGCCTTGGCAATCCGACGCACCGCGGACGCCCACCGGAACACCTGTGACCTTTCTCACGTCCGAACTCCGCAGGCGACGGTGGCCATGGCGCGCTGGGACGAGGAGACCGTGGAGCATCTGGTGCTGTCCGACGCGGCGCTGCTCCTCGCGGCCCCGGACGGCACGGTGCGGGCGGTGCTCGACGACCGGCTCGACCGGGTGCCGGCCGAGGTGCGGCGCTCCCTGGCGGCCACGGACCGGCTGCGCAACGCGGAGGGCGGCTTCTTCACGGCCGCCGCGGACCCGTCCGTCGCCGCCCACGCGGTGACCGGGACGAGCCCGCGTGCGGCGGTACGGGCGGTGGCGGCGCTCAGCGACGGCGCGACCCGCTGGGTGGAGCTGTTCCGGGCCGGCGACTGGACGGACCTCTTCGCGATCCTCGACAAGGAGGGCCCGCACGCCCTGCTGCACCGGGTCCGGGCCCTGGAGACGGCGGACGCGGCAGCCGGCGGCACACACCGCTGGAAGCTCCACGACGACGCGACCGCCGTGTATGTGGAGCTCTGAGCGCCGCGCGGATTCAGCCCTCCGCCGAGCGGACGTTGAAGTGGCGGAGGAGCCGGGCCAGTTCCGCGACCTCCGCGCGGTCCCAGTCGGCGAGCTTGCGGACGTACCGCTCGCGGCGCGCGTCCCGGACGTGGCGGAAGCGGCCCTGGCCCTCCTCGGTGAGCCGGACCAGGGAGGCGCGTCCGTCGGCGGGGTCGGGGTCGCGGGCGACCAGGCCGAGGTCCTCCAGGGCCCGCAGCTGACGGCTCATCGTGGCCTTGCCGACGCCGAAGTACCCCGCCAGGTCGGTGGCGCGCTGCGGTCCGGCCTCGTCGAGCCGGACGAAGAGCCCGTAGGCCGCGGGCTCCAGTTCGGGGTGGACCTCGCGGGCCATCTCGCCGGACTGGGCGCGGGCGCGGCGCAGAAAGACCGCCAGTTCGCGTTCCAGGGCGAGGAATTCCTGGTCCACACCACTCCCGCTCTTGGGTCCGGATTCACTCCCCGTACCGCTTACGTGCACGTCAGCACCCCTCGCGCGCTTTCCGCTCGCTGAAAGTTTCACAGCCACGGCGGCCATCGCCGCAGCTCTTTCAGTATTTCGCAGGCGTAGACCAACGGCAGCCGCCGGGCCCTCTTCCGTCCGGCGGGTCTACGTGCGTAGCGTCGTCCCCGGCGACACTGCATGACATGTCCGCGCCAGCTTTGACGCGGGCAGCTCTGTCCTGGTTCCCCGTCCTGGTTCCCCCGCCGAGCCCCTCGGAGGCACGCGATGCGTGTGCACAGATCCGGAACGACTCTCGCCGGCGCCGCTCTCGCGGCCCTGGCCCTCGCCCTCCCCCTCGCCCTCTCCGGCCCCGCGAGCGCCGCGCCGGACCCCGACACCAAGACCGCCAAGCAGGTCCCCGCCCGCGGCTCCGCCTACATGGGCATGGGCGTGATCGCCCATGACGGCCAGGGCGCACAGCCGGGCGGCATCTCGATCCAGGCCGTGCAGACCGAGGGCGTGGACGTCTCCAGCCACCAGGGGAACGTCGCCTGGTCGACGCTGTGGAACAGCGGGGTGAAGTGGGCCTACGTCAAGGCGACGGAAGGCACGTACTACAAGAACACCTACTTCACGCAGCAGTACAACGGCTCGTACAACGTGGGCATGATCCGCGGCTCGTACCACTTCGCCACGCCGGACACCACGACGGGCGCGGCGCAGGCCGACTACTTCGTGAACAACGGCGGCGGCTGGTCGAAGGACGGCAAGACGCTGCCGGGGGCGCTGGACATCGAGTGGAACCCGTACGGCGCGACCTGCTACGGCAAGACACAGTCGGGGATGGTCGCCTGGATCCGCGACTTCGTGAACCGCTACAAGTACCGGACCGGCCGCGACCCGGTGATCTACACCGCCACCAGCTGGTGGACCCAGTGCACCGGCAACTACGGCGGCTTCGCCACCACCAACCCGCTGTGGATCGCGCGGTACTCCTCCACGGTCGGCACCCTGCCGGCCGGCTGGAGCTACTACACGATGTGGCAGTACACCTCGACCGGCCCGACGGTCGGCGACCACAACCACTTCAACGGCGACCTCTCGCGGGTGCAGGCGCTCGCGAACGGCTGACGGAACGGTACGGCGGCGGGGTTCCGGGCGAGCGGCACGCCCGAGGCCCCGCCGCCGCGCGTTGCCCGGGCCACTCCCCTTGCCTATTGGTATGGACCAATGCGACCCTCTTGGCGGCGCCACGGGAGGCCGCAACTCCCATACGCCACACGTGTGTTGCTCGTCCCGTCCTCCCCCACGTACGAGAGAGAGCCCCCGCATGCCGTCCCCTCGCCGCACCACCGCCGCCCTCGCCGCGGTCTCCGCCGCCGCGCTCGTCTCCCTCACCCCGACCGCCGCGCAGGCCCACGGCGCCGTGTTCAACCCGGTCAGCCGGATCGCCGCCTGTTACGCCGAGGGGCCGGAGTCCCCCGACTCCCAAGTGTGCAAGGACCTCGTCGCCGACTCCGGCACCCAGCCGCTCTACGACTGGAACGAGGTCAACATCGCCAACGCCGACGGCAACCACCAGGCGCTGATCCCGGACGGCAAGCTCTGCTCGGCCAACCGCGACAAGTACCGCGCGCTCGACTGGGCCCGCACCGACTGGCCGGCCACGGCCGTGAACTCCGGCGCCTTCGGCTTCAAGATCCGGGTCACCGCCCCGCACTCCGGCACGATGACGATGTACATCACCAAGCAGGGCTTCGACCCGACGCAGCCGCTGAAGTGGTCGGACCTCGACAGCGCCCCGGTCGCCGTCCACAACACCACCCGCACCTCGACCGACGGCTACTACGCCTTCGACGGCACCCTGCCCTCCCGGACCGGCCGTCACATCGTCTACATGATCTGGCAGCGCAACGACAGCCCCGAGGCCTTCTACAGCTGCTCGGACGTGACCTTCGGCGGGACCGCGGCGGCCACGGCCGAGGCCCCGACCGAGGCGGAACTCATGGCGGGCGCGCAGCTGTCCACGGTCAGCCACGCGGGCCACGGCGGCGACGAACAGCCCCCGGCCCTCGCCACGGACACCGCCGAGACCTCCGGCTCCCCGCTCCCCCTCGCCCTGGCGGGCGCCGGCGCGCTGGCCGCCTTCGGAGCGGGCAGCGTGCTCGTCGCGCGGCGCCGTAACGAGGGCTGACCGTCAGGCCTTCAGGCCGGCGATGAAGGACGCCCAGGCCGGGGCGGCGACCACGAGCACCGGCCCGGCGGGAACCTTGCTGTCGCGGACCGGGACGACACCGGGAACGTCGTCCCGGACCTCGACGCAATTTCCGCCGTCGCCGTCGCTGTAGCTGCTCTTGCGCCAGCCGGCGTCCGCGAAGTCGTACGAGACCTCGACGCAATCGCCGCCGTGACCGTCGCTGTAGGAGCTCTTGAACCAGTGGGCGTGGGTCAGGTCGTAGGCGCGCATCGTCTGTAGTCCTCCGCCGCCGATTCGATCAGGGCCAGGGACGCCTCCGGCGACAGCGCGGCGCTCCTGAGCAGATCGTAGGTCGCTTGCGCGCGCTTCACCACCGCCGGATCGTCGAGCAGATTGCCCGAATACACCGCCTCGGTATAGGCCGTTGGCGGCTGATCCTCGAACTCCATGAGCCTGAGCGGCTTCCCCATCTGGGGGTACGCGCCCGCAGCGAACGGCAGCACCTGGATCAGCACCTTGCGCTCGCGTGCGGCCGCCACAAGCTGGTCCAGCTGCTCGGCCATGACTGCGGGGCCGCCCACCGGAATGCGTAGCGCCGCCTCATGCAGGATCGCCCAATACACCGGCCGTGTCGCGTCCTTGAGGATCGCGTTCCTGTCCATCCGACCCTGGACCGTGTCCTCGATGTACTCGTCGGTGGCCAGAGGGTTGCTTGCGAGCGTAACGGCCCACGCATAGGCGGGCGTCTGGAGCAGGCCGGGGATGGTGGTGGACTCGAAGTCGCAGATCTTCGTCGCCGCGGCCTCCAGCTCGGCCGCCGCCTGAAAGTACGACGCGTACGGCGACTTGTTGATCAGTCTCCGCCAGGTCTTCTCGAAGAGGTGCCCCGTCTTCAGCACCTCGTCGAACATCTTCGCCAGCTCCAGTTGCGGCTTCCGGACCCCCTGCTCGAACAGCCCGATGTACGCCCCGGAGACGAACACCCGCGCACCCAACTCGCTCTGCGTGAGCCCCGCCGCCTCCCGGTGCTCCTTCAGCAGCTCGCCGAAGAACTCCCACGCTTCCTGCCGTTTGGCCTTGGCCATGGTTTAACTCCCCAAACCCGCAGCGTAGTTGCCACCCCCGTAGCCGCTACCGACTGTACGGATCCCCCCTCACCCGCAGTCACCGAACCCGAAGATTCCCCCGAACGGGCCAGCCGCGCCACGGTCGCTTGCGCCTCGTAAGATCGTCCGCTGATGGTCGACACAGCTCTTGGGGGACGAACGTGGAACGACCGGACGACCGCTTCGCATCAACCCTGCGCTTCGCCACGGAACTTGTCGCCTGGGTGGCCACCCCGTGGGCCTTGTCCACGTACTCGTGGCTGCTCGCCGTCTTGGCGGTGGTGGTATTGATCGGCCTTCCGACCGTCTTCTCCACCCCGGGAGACAAGAGGCAGGTGATCATCCCGGTTCCGGGGACGGTCACGATCCTGCTCGTGCTCCTCCAGCTCGCCGCCGCCGTGATCTCCGCATGGTTGGCGTGGCCCGTCTACGCGGCAGCCCTTGTGTCGCTCCTCGCCGCCGCCACCCTCGTCACAGAACGCCGACGCTGGCGGTGGCTGGTCTCCACGGACCCGCACACCGCCTGACGGTCCACGGCGAGCTCCCCGCACCGGGGTGAACGCTCACCTGCCGCCCAGGGCGCTGCTGTCGCCCTCGTGCCCTCCGACGTACCTTCTCGTGTCGATTTCGCGCCATCCGTACCAGGACGGGTGGGAGTGAGTGCTTCCGTGGACAGGCTTCAGGAGAGCTCCGTTCGAACGGCCGTCAGCGCACGTCGTCCGACCGCGAAGGAGAGCGCTCCATGCGGAAGCAGCAGCGGTGGGTCTATCACCGTGGGGAAGGGCCGCGCACGTTCGGGGTGGAGGAGGAGCTGCTCCTCGTCGATCCCGAGAACGGGATTCCCCGGCCGCTCTCCGGCACCGTCACCGAGATCGCCGCATGGCACGCCGATGTCCTGCGGCCGGCGGAACGGGTCGAGCCGGTGCAGCGCGAGTTGTTCTGCGAGATGGTGGAGATCGCCACCCGCCCTTGCGTGACCTCGGCCGAGCTCGACGAGCTGCTGCGGCAGGCAAGAGGCGCCGTCGCGGCCGCCGCCAAGGAGGCGGGGGCGGCCGTGGCGGCGCTCGCGACCGCGCCGGTGCGGTTCGACCCGCTGCTCAATCCGGCCGACCGCTACCGGCGCATCGAGGACCGGTTCGCCCGGCTCGTCGACGACAAGCTCACCTGCGCCTGTCACGTCCACGTCCATCTCGCCTCCGCGGAGGAGGGCGTCGCGGTCCTCGACCGGCTCCGGCCCTGGCTCGCGCCGCTCCTCGCGCTGAGTGCCAACTCGCCGTTCTGGCAGGGCCGGGACACCGGTTACGCGAGCTGGCGCCACCAGCTGTGGTCGCGCTGGCCGATGAGCGGGCCGAGCGAGCTGTACGGCGACGTCGAGACGTACGAGGAGACCACGCGGGCCATGGTGGCGAGCGAGGTGCTCCTCGACGAGCACATGGTCTACTTCGACGCCCGGCTGTCCCGTCGATACCCGACGGTGGAGGTGCGGGTCGGCGACGTCTGCCAGCACGTCGAGGACGGTGTGCTCCTCGCCGTCCTCGTCCGCGCCCTGGTGGAGACGGAGGCCCGGTCCTGGCGGGCGGGCCGGGAGCCCGATCCCGTCCCGACCGCCGTGCTGCGCCTGGCGTCCTGGCGAGCCAGCAGATACGGGCTACGGGGCGCGCTGCTGCACCCGCTGACCTGGCAGCCGGCCCCGGCGGGCGCCGTCCTGGAGGCCCTGGTCGGCCATGTCGCCCCGGCCCTGCGGGCCACCGGCGACCTGGACCGGGCCGTGCGCGGCACCGAACTGCTGCTCGCCCGGGGCACCGGCGCCGACCTTCAGCGGGCCGCGCACGGTGGCGACGCGGACCTGGCCTCGGTCGTCGCCGACGCCGTGCGCCGTACCGTCCCCGCGTGAGACGGCCGGTGGGCGCCCCTCGGCGAGGGGCGCCCACCGCACACCGCCGTCCGTCACGCCGCCGCGCTCACCGCGACCTCCGCCGGGGTCAGGGCGATCTCCAGGACCTGGCGGACGTCCGTGACCGGGTGGACCTCCAGCTTCTGGAGGAACTCGGCGGGGACGTCGTCGAGGTCGGCCTCGTTGCGCTTGGGGATCACGACGGTCGTGATGCCCGCGCGGTGGGCGGCGAGGAGCTTCTGCTTCAGGCCGCCGATCGGGAGGACCCGGCCGGTGAGGGAGACCTCGCCGGTCATCGCGACGTCCGTGCGGACCAGCCGGCCGCTGAGCAGCGAGGCGAGGGCTGTGGTCATCGTGATGCCCGCGCTGGGGCCGTCCTTCGGGACCGCGCCCGCCGGGAAGTGGATGTGCACGCCGCGGTCCTTGAGACCGGTGACGGGCAGCTCCAGCTCCGCGCCGTGCGAACGGAGGAAGGAGAGCGCGATCTGCGCGGACTCCTTCATCACGTCGCCCAGCTGACCGGTGAGGGTCAGTCCGGCCGCGCCGGTCTCCGGGTCGGCCAGCGAGGCCTCGACGAAGAGCACGTCGCCGCCGGCGCCGGTGACGGCGAGGCCGGTGGCCACGCCGGGCACCGAGGTACGGCGCTCGGCCGGGTCCTGGGCGGACTCGGGCACGTGGTGGGGCCGCCCGATCAGGCCGCGCAGGTCGCCCTCGCCGAGGGTGGCCGGCAGCTCGCGCTCGCCCAGTTCGTGCTGGGCGGCCACCTTCCGCAGCAGCCGGGCGATCGAGCGCTCCAGGGTGCGGACGCCCGCCTCCCGGGTGTACTCGCCGGCCAGCTTGCGCAGCGCCGACTCCTCCAGGACGATCTCGCCCTCGGCCAGGCCGGCCCGCTCCAGCTGCCGGGGCAGCAGGTGGTCACGGGCGATGACGACCTTCTCGTCCTCGGTGTAGCCGTCGAGGCGGACCAGCTCCATGCGGTCGAGCAGGGCCTCCGGGATGGCCTCCAGGACGTTCGCCGTGGCGAGGAAGACCACGTCGCTCAGGTCGAGTTCGACCTCCAGGTAGTGGTCGCGGAAGGTGTGGTTCTGCGCCGGGTCGAGGACTTCGAGCAGCGCCGCCGCCGGGTCGCCCCGGTAGTCGGAGCCGACCTTGTCGATCTCGTCGAGCAGGACCACCGGGTTCATCGACCCGGCCTCCTTGATCGCCCGGACGATGCGGCCGGGCAGCGCGCCCACGTAGGTGCGCCGGTGGCCGCGGATCTCCGCCTCGTCCCGGACGCCGCCGAGGGCGACCCGGACGAACTTGCGGCCCATGGCGTGCGCGACGGACTCGCCGAGCGAGGTCTTGCCGACGCCGGGCGGGCCGACGAGCGCGAGCACGGCGCCGCCGCGCCGGCCGCCGACCACGCCGAGGCCGCGCTCGGCCCGGCGCTTGCGGACGGCCAGGTACTCGGTGATGCGCTCCTTCACGTCCTCCAGGCCGGCGTGCTCGGCGTCCAGGACCGCCTTGGCGCCCTGGATGTCGTACCGGTCCTCGGTCCGCTCGCTCCACGGCAGTTCGAGCACCGTGTCGAGCCAGGTGCGGATCCAGGAGCCCTCCGGGGACTGGTCGCTGGACCGCTCCAGCTTCTCGACCTCCTTGAGGGCCGCCTCGCGGACCTTCTCCGGCAGGTCGGCGGCCTCGACCCGGGCCCGGTAGTCGTCGGCCTCGTCCGCCTCGCTCTCGCCGTTGAGCTCGCGCAGCTCCTTGCGGACGGCTTCGAGCTGACGCCGCAGCAGGAACTCGCGCTGCTGCTTGTCGACGCCCTCCTGGACGTCCTTGGCGATGGTCTCGGCGACGTCCTGCTCGGCCAGGTGCTCGCGCAGCTGCGCGGTGGCGAGCTTCAGGCGGGCGACCGGGTCGGCGGTCTCCAGGAGCGCGAGCTTCTGCTCGACGGTGAGGAAGGGCGAGTAGCCCGAGTTGTCGGCGAGGGCGCCGACGCCCTCGATCTGCTGGACGCGGTCGACGACCTGCCAGGCGCCGCGCTTGCGCAGCCAGCTGGTGGCCAGCGCCTTGTACTCCTTGACCAGTTCGGTCACGGAGCCGGGCAGGGGCTCGGGCAGGATCTCCTCGACGACGGTGCCCTCGACCCACAGGGCGCCGCCCGGGCCGGTGGTCCCGGCGCCGATACGGACGCGGCCGCGGGCGCGGATCAGCGCGCCGGGGTCGCCGTCGGACAGGCGTCCGACCTGCTCGACGGTGCCGAGCACACCGGTCCCGGCGTACGTGCCGTCCACCCGGGGCACCAGCAGCACCCGCGGCTTTCCGGTGCCGCCGCGCGCGGCGGCCTGCGCGGCCTCGACCGCGGCCCGCACGTCGTTGTCGGACAGGTCGAGCGGCACCACCATTCCGGGCAGCACGACCTCGTCGTCGAGCGGCAGCACAGGCAGAGCGATCGGCGCGGACGCCATGGACTCAGCAGCCATGATCTCCCCTTCGGCAGTCAAGTTGAGCTATGTGGACTCAATGCACCTGAGCCGCCGAATGTTCCCCACCCCTTGTTCGCTCTGAGCGATCACTCCCCCGCAGGCCGTGAACAGCCGATGTAATGCCCTCATGGATATCGCAGCCATTACATCGGCCTGGGTGGCCGGCTGGACCGTCTCCCGGGGCACCGCGCCCGCCGTCGTCGAACCCTGGGGCTACCGGATCGACGTGGGACTGCCCGGGCACGTCTTCCGGCATGTGCTGCCGCACCCGGACGCGGTGTCCGTGGGAAAGCTGTGCGCGGGGATCACGGAGCCGGGCGCCTGGCTGAAGGTGATGGCGACGCCCGAGGAGGTGGCGCCCTGGATCACCGAGGGCTGGACGGTCCCCGACGACCCCGGCTTCATGATGACCAGGCGGCTCGACCCCTCGGTCCGGCCCGCGCCGCCCGAGGGCTACGCGCGCACCACCGAGACCCGCGACGGGGTGATCCGGGTGCGGATCCTCGCGCCCGACGGCACCCTGGCCGCCCGCGGCCAGATCGCGCCGACCGGCGCGACGGCCGTGGCGGACCAGATCGAGACCGATCCGGCCCACCGGCGGCGCGGGCTCGGCGCCAATGTGACGCGCACCCTGGAGGCGGCCGCCGCGCAGGCCGGCGCCGAGACCGGGGTCCTGTCGGCGACCGCCGACGGGATGGCGCTCTACGACTCCCTCGACTGGTACCACCGCGGCCCGCTCACCGGCATCGTCCGCACCGCCTGACCGGCCCACGCCTCGCCTTCACGTGCTCCGGTTCGTGTTCCGGCTGCGCCCGACCCCGAAGTGCGGGCATGCTCGGGCCATGGAGTACGCGAAGCGGTACGGAGCGGCGGCGGTCCTCGCCGCGGTCGTCGTGGTCACCGGCTGCGGCCAGGCGCCCGCGGCGCCCCCGGACGCCCCGGGCACGAGCAGCACCGCGCCCCGGGACGGGCATCCGGCGCCCCAGGAGGACCTGGTCGAGGTCGTCGTGAGCGGCGGCTTCGCGGGCGTCCGGAACAAGCTGGTCGTCCGGTACGACGGCTCCTGGACCCTCCGCAGGGGCACCGGTGAGCCCACCACCGGCCGGATGACCCCGGACCACGTCGCCGCGCTCCGCGCCGCCCTGGAGGACCCGGCGTACGCGAAGGTCCCCGACCGCCCCACCGGCAGCCCGGTCGCCGACGGCTTCGAGTACGCCGTCACGTACGCCCACCGGCTCGTCCTCACCCGCGACGGCGAGGACCGCCCGCCCGCGCTCCAGCGGGTCTTCGACGCCCTCCCCGACGGCGGCCCGCCGACCGCGCCCTGAACGCGGGCCCCGCCCGTAACCCCCGCGCATCCCGTTCGATAAGCGATTGTCCCGGCCGCCCCGCTTTCGGAGGATGGCCGGACGGACACGTACGCATCGAGCCAGGGAGTGAGCATGACCAGCCCCGTCACCCTCGACCGCCGCGAGGGCCCGTACGGAGAGGTCGTCCTGCGGCGCCGGGACGCCGAGCACGCCGAGGACCGCACCCACTACGAGATCATCGCCAACGGCACCTTCCTGATGGACACCTCCGACGGGCGCTCGGAGCGGCTGCTCGTCGACGCGGCGATGGACGCGCTGCCGGAGGACCGGCGGCCGGGCGCCGCCGTCCTGATCGGCGGTCTCGGCGTCGGTTTCTCGCTGGCGCACGCCGCCGCCGATCCGCGCTGGGGACGGATCGCCGTCGCCGAGCGCGAGGAGGCGATCATCGACTGGCACCGCCGGGGCCCGCTGGCCGCCGTGTCCGGTCCGGCGCTCACCGATCCGCGCACCGTGATCCTGCACACGGATCTGGTCGAGTACGTCCGCACCTCCCCGGACACGTACGACGCGCTCTGCCTGGACATCGACAACGGGCCGGACTGGACGGTCACCGAGGACAACGAATCCCTTTACTCCGCCGAGGGTTTGGCCGCCTGCGCGGCCCGCCTGAAGCCGGGCGGAATCCTCGCCGTGTGGTCGGCGCAGCCCTCCGCCGATTTCGAAGAGTCGTTGCGGAATGCCGGATTCAGCGGGGTACGGACGGAAGAGATCCCCGTTGCCCGGGGCGTCCCCGACGTGGTCCACCTCGCCGTCCGGCCCGCCGGATCGACTGCGTAGCCTTGACGCCGCCGCTGCCTCTAGGCTGCTGCACCGATGTTGGCGACGCGAGGCGGGGCAATGGAGCAGACACACACCACGAACCACGGTGCGGCGACGACTCCGGGAGCCCAGCGCAGAGTTCTCGTCGTGGAGGACGACGCCACGATCGTGGAGGCGATCTCCGCCCGGCTGCGGGCCGAGGGCTTCCTGGTGCAGACCGCGACCGACGGCCCGGCCGCCGTGGACGCCGCCGAGGCGTGGCAGCCGGACCTGATGGTGCTCGACGTGATGCTGCCGGGCTTCGACGGCCTGGAGGTGTGCCGCCGGGTGCAGGCCCAGCGCCCCGTCCCGGTCCTGATGCTCACCGCGCGGGACGACGAGACGGACATGCTGGTCGGCCTGGGCGTCGGCGCCGACGACTACATGACGAAGCCGTTCTCCATGCGTGAGCTGGCCGCCCGGGTGCACGTACTGCTGCGCCGGGTGGAGCGGGCCGCGCTCGCCGCCGTCACCCCGCGCAGCGGGATCCTGCGGCTCGGCGAGCTGGAGATCGACCACGCGCAGCGCCGGGTCCGGGTCCGCGCGGAGGACGTGCATCTGACGCCCACCGAGTTCGACCTGCTGGTCTGCCTGGCGAACACCCCGCGCGCGGTGCTCTCCCGCGAGCAGCTGCTCGCCGAGGTGTGGGACTGGGCGGACGCCTCCGGCACCCGGACCGTGGACTCCCACATCAAGGCGCTGCGCCGGAAGATCGGCGCCGAGCGGATCCGTACGGTCCATGGCGTCGGTTACGCCCTGGAGACCCCGGCGCCGTGAGCCGGCGGGGGCCCAGGGGGCCGGAGGGACCAGAGAGGCCCGAGAGGCCGGAGGAACCGGCGGCACCCGAGCCACCGAGCGGCCCCCGGGGGCCACTCGCGCGGCGCCGGCAACGGCACCGGATAGCGATCTCGATCAAGACCAAGCTGGGCGCCCTGGTCGTCGGGGCGGTCCTGCTGACCTCGGGCCTCGCCCTGGTGGCGATCCGCACCTCGACCGAGTTCCGCTACATCACGATCTTCGCGATGATCGCGACCCTGCTGATCACCCAGTTCGTGGCGCAGTCGCTGACCGCGCCGCTGGACGAGATGAACCATGTCGCCGGCTCGATCTCGCGCGGCGACTTCAGCCGCCGGGTGCGGGGCGCGGACCGCCGCGACGAGCTGGGCGACCTCGCCTCCACGATCAACCGCATGGCGGACGACCTGGAGGCCGTGGACCGGCACCGCAAGGAGCTGGTGGCCAATGTCTCGCACGAGCTGCGCACCCCCATCGCCGCCCTGCGGGCGCTTCTGGAGAACGTCGTGGACGGCGTCTCCGCGGCCGACCCGGAGACCATGCGGACGGCCCTGAAGCAGACCGAGCGGCTCGGCCGGCTCGTGGAGACGCTGCTCGACCTGTCACGACTCGACAACGGTGTCGTCACGCTCCGGCGCACCCGCTTCGAGGTGTGGCCGTATCTGTCCGGGGTGCTGCGCGAGGCCAATCTCGCCGCCTCCCAGCGCGGCCTGTCCTCCACCTCCGGCCTGCACCGCCGCACCGACGTGCATCTGCACCTGGACGTCTCCCCGCCCGAGCTGACCGCGCACGCGGACGCGGAGCGGCTGCACCAGGTGATGGCCAACCTGATCGACAACGCCGTGAAGCACTCCCCGCCGCACGGGCGCGTGACCGTACGGGCACGGCGCGGGCTGTGTCCCCAGTCGGTGGTGCTCGAGGTCGAGGACGAGGGCCCCGGGATTCCGGAGTCGGAGCGGCACAAGGTCTTCGAGCGCTTCAACCGGGGCGCGGTCCCCGCGCAGCAGGGCCCGGGCAGCGACGGCGGGACCGGTCTCGGCCTGGCCATCGCGCGCTGGGCGGTGGATCTGCACGGCGGTCACATCGGAGTGGCCGAATCGTCACGCGGCTGCCGCATTCAGCTCACTCTTCCGGGCAGCCTTCCCGCCCGGGATTGACGTAGGGTCCGAACCGGAAGCTCTCGTTCTGCGTGTACATGTACGACTGCCCCGTGCGGGATTCGTACAGGTGACGCGCGGGACCGGTCAGGGGTGCGGTCCAAGGGGGCCGCAGCCGCGGTTCTCCGTACCCTCACAGGACCGGAACCACGCTTGTTTCCCGCCATTCACAGCGGCGAAACACCCCGTCAAGTGTGACTTGCGCGACGTTGGAGTGCCCGGCCTGCACCTCCAGGCCAGGGAGGCGTAGCCTTTATTTCCGCTGTCCATCACCTTGTGAAGCGGAAGAGGGCGGTTGCCGCCGTGTCGTCTCAGTCCCCCAGTACCCCGAGCTCCCCGACCGACCAGGACGGGCAGGGGAAGTCCCCCGCCGCCGCCTTCGGTGCCAATGAGTGGCTCGTCGACGAGATCTACCAGCAGTACCTCCAGGACCCGAATTCGGTCGATCGTGCCTGGTGGGACTTCTTCGCCGACTACAAGCCCGGTGGCGCGGAGACCCCCGCCGCCCCGGCCGCCACCACTCCGAGCGCGCCCGCCGCGCCGCAGGCGGGCCCCGCACAGGCCGCACCTGCCGCGCCCGCCGCTCCGGCCTCCGTGCCCGCGCCGGCCGCCCCCGCCGCGGCCAGGCCCGCCGCCGCCGCTCCGGCTCCGGTGAAGGCCGCCCCGGCCGCTCCGGCCCCCGCGAAGGCCGCCCCGGCGAAGCCCGCCGCGGCCCCCGCCACCGATGCGCCCGCCGGCCCCGAGCTGATCACGCTCCGCGGCCCGGCCGCCGCCGTCGCGAAGAACATGAACCTCTCGCTGGAGATGCCGACGGCCACGTCCGTCCGCGCCGTCCCGGTGAAGCTGCTCTTCGACAACCGGATCGTCATCAACAACCACCTGAAGCGCGCCCGGGGCGGGAAGATCTCCTTCACGCACCTGATCGGCTACGCGATGGTGCAGGCGATCAAGGCCATGCCGTCCATGAACCACTCCTTCGCGGAGAAGGACGGCAAGCCGACCCTGGTCAAGCCGGAGCACGTGAACTTCGGTCTGGCGATCGACCTGGTGAAGCCGAACGGCGACCGCCAGCTCGTCGTCGCCGGCATCAAGAAGGCCGAGACCCTGAACTTCTTCGAGTTCTGGCAGGCCTACGAGGACATCGTCAAGCGCGCCCGCGTCGGCAAGCTGACCATGGACGACTTCTCCGGCGTCACGGTCTCCCTGACCAACCCCGGCGGCCTCGGCACCGTCCACTCCGTGCCGCGTCTGATGCCCGGACAGTCGGTCATCATGGGCGTCGGCTCCATGGACTACCCGGCCGAGTTCCAGGGCACCTCCCAGGACACCCTGAACAAGCTGGGCATCTCCAAGGTCATGACCCTGACCTCGACCTACGACCACCGGGTCATCCAGGGCGCGGCCTCCGGCGAGTTCCTGCGCATCGTCGCCAACCTCCTGCTCGGCGAGGAGGGCTTCTACGACGACGTCTTCAAGTCGCTGCGCATCCCCTACGAGCCGGTCCGCTGGCTCAAGGACATCGACGCCTCGCACGACGACGACGTCACCAAGGCGGCGCGGGTCTTCGAGCTGATCCACTCCTACCGGGTCCGCGGCCACGTCATGGCCGACACCGACCCGCTGGAGTACAAGCAGCGCAAGCACCCCGACCTGGACATCACCGAGCACGGCCTCACCCTGTGGGACCTGGAGCGCGAGTTCGCGGTCGGCGGCTTCGCCGGCAAGTCGATGATGAAGCTCCGCGACATCCTCGGCGTGCTCCGCGACTCGTACTGCCGCACCACCGGCATCGAGTTCATGCACATCCAGGACCCGAAGCAGCGCAAGTGGATCCAGGACCGCGTCGAGCGTCCCCACGCGCGTGTGGAGCGCGAGGAGCAGCTGCGCATCCTGCGCCGGCTGAACGCGGCGGAGGCCTTCGAGACCTTCCTGCAGACCAAGTACGTCGGCCAGAAGCGCTTCTCGCTGGAGGGCGGCGAGTCCGTCATCCCGCTGCTCGACGCGGTCATCGACTCGGCGGCCGAGTCCCGCCTCGACGAGGTCGTCATCGGCATGGCCCACCGCGGCCGCCTGAACGTCCTCGCGAACATCGTCGGCAAGTCGTACGCGCAGATCTTCCGCGAGTTCGAGGGCAACCTCGACCCGAAGTCGATGCACGGCTCCGGCGACGTGAAGTACCACCTGGGCGCCGAGGGCACCTTCACCGGTCTCGACGGCGAGCAGATCAAGGTCTCGCTGGTCGCCAACCCCTCCCACCTGGAGGCGGTCGACCCGGTCCTGGAGGGTGTCTCCCGCGCCAAGCAGGACGTCATCAACAAGGGCGGCACGGACTTCACCGTCCTGCCGGTCGCCCTGCACGGCGACGCGGCCTTCGCGGGCCAGGGCGTCGTGGCCGAGACGCTGAACATGTCGCAGCTGCGCGGCTACCGCACCGGCGGCACGGTCCACATCGTCATCAACAACCAGGTCGGCTTCACCGCGGCCCCCGAGTCCTCGCGTTCCTCGATGTACGCGACGGACGTGGCCCGCATGATCGAGGCGCCGATCTTCCACGTGAACGGCGACGACCCGGAGGCCTGCGTCCGCGTCGCGCGGCTCGCCTTCGAGTTCCGCCAGACGTTCAACAAGGACGTCGTGATCGACCTCATCTGCTACCGCCGCCGCGGTCACAACGAGGGCGACAACCCGCAGTTCACCAACCCGCAGATGTACACCCTGATCGACAAGAAGCGTTCGGTGCGCAAGCTCTACACCGAGTCGCTGATCGGTCGCGGCGACATCACCCTGGAAGAGGCCGAGCAGGCCCTCCAGGACTTCCAGGGCCAGCTGGAGAAGGTGTTCGCGGAGGTCCGCGAGGCCACCTCGGCGCCGGCCCAGGCGCAGGTCCCGGACGCGAAGCCGCAGTTCCCGGTCGCCGTGACCACCGCGGTCTCCCAGGAGGTCGTGAAGCGGATCGCGGAGTCGCAGGTCAACATCCCGGAGCGGGTCACGGTCCACCCGCGTCTGCTGCCGCAGCTGCAGCGCCGCGCGGCCTCGATCGACGACGGCACCATCGACTGGGGCTTCGGCGAGACCCTCGCCATCGGCTCCCTGCTGATGGAGGGCACCCCGGTCCGGCTGTCCGGCCAGGACTCCCGCCGCGGCACCTTCGGCCAGCGTCACGCGGTGCTGGTCGACCAGGAGACCGGCGAGGACTACACGCCGCTGCTCTACCTGACCGACGAGCAGGCCCACTTCAACGTCTACGACTCGCTGCTCAGCGAGTACGCGGCGATGGGCTTCGAGTACGGCTACTCGCTGGCCCGCCCGGACTCCCTGGTCGTCTGGGAGGCCCAGTTCGGTGACTTCGTCAACGGCGCGCAGACCGTCGTCGACGAGTTCATCTCCTCGGCCGAGCAGAAGTGGGGTCAGACCTCCGGCGTCACGCTGCTCCTGCCGCACGGCTACGAGGGCCAGGGCCCGGACCACTCGTCCGCGCGCCCGGAGCGCTTCCTCCAGATGTGCGCCCAGGACAACATGACGGTCGCCATGCCGACGCTGCCGTCGAACTACTTCCACCTGCTGCGCTGGCAGGTCCACAACCCGCACCACAAGCCGCTCATCGTCTTCACCCCGAAGTCGATGCTGCGTCTGAAGGCCGCGGCGTCGAAGGTGGAGGAGTTCACCACCGGCGGCTTCCGCCCGGTGATCGGCGACGACTCGGTGAACGCGGCCGACGTCCGCAAGGTCGTCTTCTGCGCCGGCAAGGTCTACTACGACCTGGAGGCCGAGCGCCAGAAGCGCGGCGTCACGGACACCGCGATCATCCGTCTGGAGCGCCTGTACCCGCTGGCGGGTGCCGAGCTGCAGGCCGAGATCGCGAAGTACCCGAACGCCGAGAAGTACCTGTGGGCCCAGGAGGAGCCGGCGAACCAGGGTGCCTGGCCGTTCATCGCGCTCAACCTGATCGACCACCTCGACCTGGCGGTCGGCGCGGACATCCCGGCGGGCGAGCGTCTGCGCCGGATCTCCCGCCCGCACTCCTCGTCCCCGGCGGTCGGCTCCGCCAAGCGCCACCAGGCGGAGCAGGCGCAGCTGGTCGCGGAGGTCTTCGACGCCTGATCCGAGGCGTACGGAGCGGTCGTACGTACGGAGGCCCGGCACCCCGAGAGGGGGTGCCGGGCCTCCGGCGTTCCCGGCTCCGGCGTTCCACGAGGGACTAGAAGTAGGCCTCGAAGTCCCAGTAGGGGCGGATGCGCTGGCGGGCGGACAGGGTGTGCGGGTGCTGGGCGCCCAGGGTCCGGGTGAGGGTCAGCAGGGCGTCCTCCTCCAGCTTGCCCGCCTCCTCGGTCTCCCGCAGGCCCCGCAGATCGGTGGCGAGCGCGATCTGGCAGGACAGGGTGAGCGGGTGGTCGTTGCCCAGGGTGTGCCGGGCCCGGCGCAGGGCGTCCCGGCTGAGTTCCGCGGCGTCGGCGACCCTGCCGTTGAAGTTCCGTGCGGCGCCCGCGTTGAGAGCGCAGCCGAGCACCCAGGGGTGGTCCGGGCCGAGGGAGGCGGTGAGCCCGGCGAGGGCCGCCTCCAGCATGGCGAGGGCGTCGGCGCGGTCTCCGGCCGCCTGCATGACGAGCCCGGTGCTGCTGAGCATGCCGGTGGCGAAGGGGTGGGCGGGGCCGAGGAGGGCGCGGTAGCCGGCCTCGGCCTCGGTGATCAGCTCGGTGGCCTTGGTCAGGTCGCCGTGCTCGCGCAGGAAGCTGCCGTAGTCGTTGATGAAGGCCAGCGTCACGTAGTGGCCGCGCCCGTGGACCTGTTCCAGCTGGTCGAGGGTGCTCGCCATCATGGCGCCGATGTCCTGCTGGAAGCCGCCTTCGCGACGCCGGCAGAGGGTGAGCTGGGCCCGGGCCTTGAGGGTCTGCGGGTGCAGCGGTCCGAGGACCTGTACGTGCATCCGCAGATTGGACTCCTGGCGGGCCAGGGCGTCCCGGTAGCGGCCGAGGAGCCGCAGGTCCTGGGCGCAGGCGATGCCGGAGTTGAGGGTGTTGGCGTGCCGGGGCCGCAGGACGGTCTCGCGGGTGGCCAGGGTCTCGATGTCGAGTTCGTACGCCTCCTGGTAGCGGCCGAGGAGCCGGAGTCCGAGGCCGAGGTTGAAGCGGGCGACGAGGCTGACGAAGTCGGTGTCGCCGAGCAGTCGCCGGGCCTCGTCGAGGACCTCGCGCTGCAGGGTCTCGGCGTCGGCGTACTGCCCGAGGTGGCGCAGGTCGCTGGCGAGGGCGCCGTCGCAGAGCATGACGCCGAGGTCGTTGACGGGGGTGGCCTCGCCGAGCCGCTGTCGCAGCGCGTGGTCCAGCTGGTGGGCCTCGCGGAACCGGCCGCTGGCGCGAAGGACGTTGCCTTCCTGGGTGGTGAGGTCGAGCATCGGCTGGGCGAGCGGGTCCATGAAGCCGCTCCAGCTGGCCCGGATCTTCTCGGCCAGCCTCGCCCCGGCCTTGAACTCACCGCTGCGGTAGCAGTAGCGCAGGCAGTTGAGGACGGCGTTCTGGATGCGGGGGTTGCGGCTGGTGAGCGCGCCCGAGGGTTCCAGGTGGGGCAGCAGCTCGGCGTAGCGGGGCCAGTGGCGGCTGTCCATGGGGTTGCCGGGGTCGGCCTCGGCGAGCAGGGTGCGCACGGCCTTGCGGTGGGCGTCCCGGTGGGGGCCGTCGGTGAGCCGGGCGACGATGTCGTGGACGAGCCGGTGCATGTGCACGGACTCCTGGTGGGGGCCGGTCTCCGTGGTGGGGCCGCGCATCTCCCGGGTGATGACCGAGTAGTTGACCAGGGTGTCCAGGGCCCGGCTCCAGGTGGGCAGGTCGGTGGTCATCCACCGCAGGTCCTCGGGAAGTTCGGCCTGCGGATAGGCGCGGATGATGCCGAGGGGGATGCGCCCGGGGGCGAAGGAGGCGCACAGGCTGAGGATCTCGACGGCCTGCGGCTGGGTGCGCCTCAGCCTGTTGATCAGTATGGCCCAGGAGGTGAGGGAGGCGTGCGGGTAGCCGTGGGTGGCCGCGCCCTCGTCGACGGTGGAGAGCCGGCCCTCCCGCACCATGCGCAGGTACTCCGGCACCTCCATGCGGGACTCGCCGAGCCAGGCGGCGGCCTGGACGAGCGGCAGGGGCACGTCGCCGAACTCGGCGGCGACCTCGTCGGCCTCGACCGCGGAGATGTGCGGGGCGCGGCGCATCAGGTAACCGGTGGACTCGGCCCGGTCGAAGCTGGGCACCTGGAGGATGTCGGTGTGCTCGCCCCAGGCCCGGTTGCGCGAGGTGATCAGGACGTGGCCGGGGCCGTGCGGCAGCATGATCTCGGCGCCGTCGGTGTCGTCCCAGCCGTCGAAGATCACCAGCCACTTGGCCTGCGGGTCGCCGCGCCGCAGGGCCTCGCGGACGGCTCGGATGCGTTCGCCGGGCTCGTTTCCGGTGGCGAGGCCGAGGGAGGCGGCGAGTTCGCCGAAGCGGTCGCGCTGGACGTTGCGGTCGTCGGAGCTGACCCACCAGACCACGTCGTAGTCGGGGCTGAAGCGGTGCGCGTACTCGGCGGCGATCTGGGTCTTGCCGATGCCGGACATGCCGAGCAGGGTGCAGGCGGCGTTGCCCCGTTCGGCGTCCATGAGCCGTTCCTGCAGTTCGGTCAGCAGATCGTCGCGGCCGGTGAACCGGGGGTTGCGGCGCGGTACCTCGCCCCAGATCTCGGGGGGCGTGTCGGGGTAACGGACCAGCGAGCCGGGCCCGACGCGGCGGGCGGCGGTCCGGCGCTGTCCGATGCCGAGCCGGCTGAGCAGCCGGGCCTCGGCCTCCTCCTCGCCGACCCCCCAGAGGCTGACGGGTTCGAGAACGGCGGTGGCGGGCAGCAGGGGCCGGTTGGTCAGGTTGACGGCGGCGAACCGGTCGGCCTGGGCCGCGACGAAACCGCGCAACACGTCGTTCCACTCGCCGGCCGGGCGGGGACCGAGCTCGAAGAACCAGTCGTTCAGGACGAGAAGGACCTGTCCGCGAGCGAGCAGCAGGTCGCCGAGGGAGTCCTCCAGGGGCACCTCGCGCGGCGGGTCCCAGCGCTGCAGGGTGTTCCGGACGCCCTGCAGGTCGAGCCGCTGCGCGATCCAGGTGGCCCAGGGGCGGTGATAGCCCGGAAAGACCACCAGGACGTGTTCCGGTCCGGTCGCGGCGCCGGCCCGCCCTTGTTCCGCCATCGTGTCTCCCTATCCGCTCACGCGCCACGGCGTGTCACATTCCTGCGACACAGTGTTACCCAAGGGGTCCGCGCACTCTGCCGAGGCTCGCATGATGCCTCTGCATGTGTCGGGCGAACTCCCGTCCTGCGATGGTCAGTTCATCCGATTCAAGCAGGATCTCCAGTGCGCCGCCCACCTGAATGTGGAAGCGCTCGAACCGGTGTTCCGCGCGCGTCCGCCACGCCCTCGGTGCACCGTCGGCGACGATCGCCCGCCGCCACAGGTCGGTGAGGGCGAGGTGCGCGTAGACACCCTGGTAGACCCCCGCGATGGGCCGGGGGTCCGTGCGCCAGCCGACCCGGTGCACGGAGGCCCTTCCCCGCCGGTGCAGGGGTACGAGCTCGTGCAGGGCGGCCAGCTTGCTGTGGTGCACCTCGTGCACGAGGGTCTCGGCCATCGCCCGGGGACTGACGGGCAGCGAGGCGAGCACGGCGCCCGGGGCGGCCCGGAGGGTGGCGCTCATCGGCACGGCACCGGGGCCCTCGGCGGCGGCGAGCGGGACGACGGCCCGTACGGAGCGGCGCACCTCACCGGCGCGGACCGGGTCGATCCGGTGCAGCAGTCGGTGGGCGACGCGCCAGCGCTCGTGCCAGGCGTCGGAATCGACGGCGGCGCGGTCGGCCGCGGCCCGGGGCGGCGCGCCCACACCGCCGGGCGGCACTCGATAGGGGTCCAGGTCGTCGAGCAGGGCCACGGTGCCGGGGAGTGTCCGCAGCGCCGCCCAGCCGGGGCCGAGCCCGGTGAGCCCGCCGCGTCCGGGGCGGGCGAGGAGCAGGCCCCGGGTGGCACGGGCGCCCTCCGGAACGATGCGCACCACCCGGCCGTGCGACCTGATCCGTACCAGCTCCGCGCCGATGTGGCAGCGCCCGACGCCGGTCAGCGACAGGGTTCCCCCGGGGGCGACGGCAGTCAGGTCGAGGGGGCAGCCGGCCCGCAGGGCCGCGGTGACGGCTATGGATTCGAGCCGGCCGAGA
Organism: Streptomyces sp. NPDC051909; assembly: GCF_040681095.1. Taxonomy (NCBI): domain Bacteria; kingdom Bacillati; phylum Actinomycetota; class Actinomycetes; order Kitasatosporales; family Streptomycetaceae; genus Streptomyces; species Streptomyces sp. NPDC051909. The sequence goes on from NZ_JBFAYA010000002.1 coordinate 366,402, forward strand.
CGATGATCCAGCTCGGCTCCGCCCTCGGCGCCGAGGGCGGCGGCGAGCCACGCCCCGGTGGTGGGGTAGTCGAGGACCTCCCGCGCCACGACCGGCCGGGCGCGTTCGGCCCGTTCGAGCAGCCGCCAGGCGTTCTCGAAGCGGTCGAGCACCGCCGGGTCGACGAGGTCGTGCTCGCGCCGGACGCGGATCAGCAGGGCCTTGAGCAGCAGCAGCCGGTGCCCGCGCAGCCCCGTACGGAGCGTCGACATGCCCAGGACGGCCGGGCCCGTCCTGGCCAGTTCGGCGAACTGGGCCTCGGTCAGGAGGCCGGTCGTCAGCACGCGCCCGCTCCACCGGCGGGCGGCCGGTGCGGAAATCCGGCCGAAAAGCGCCGGTGGGGGCGCGAGGTTTCAGGGGTTGCCCTCACTGACCCAGGACTCGCCGAGGTCGGGCAGCCGGCCGAGCACCCGCTCGGCCTCGGCCACCAGAGCGGGATGGTCCACGACCCGAAGGGTGTGCAGGTCGAGGGCGGCGAGATCGGGCAGGGGCGGAGGCGGTCCGGGATCCCGGGCGGTGCCGGTCTGCCACTGCGTGTGCTCCAACACCCTCGGCTCCTCCTCACCGGCCCTTGGCCGTGCCTTGTGGATCTTGCCGGGCGTCGGGAGCCCGGCAAGATCCACAAGACACGGCCATGTCCCCCACGGTCGTAGCGGCGGAGCGGTTCTTCCCGACCTCGCAAACCCAGAAACCCGTTCGACTCAACTGCCCCCACGCGCGCCCCCGTCATCAAGCCGTTCCGATTCCGCTCGGCCTACGCCTCCGCCTCCCGCCAGGGCCACCAGGGTGGCGCGAGTTGCTTCCGCTCCTCCCTGGAGAGCCGGTCCGGCCGCGGGCGCGGGTTCGCCGTCATCGCCGCGAGCAGCGCCCGTGTCCGCTCCACGTCCCCCCAGTCCAGGGCCACGAGCGCCCCGTCGAGGCGCCGCCACTGCTCGGCGGCGGCGCGCAGCGCGGCCGTGGCGGCCGCCAGGCGGTCCATCAGGAGGAGGACCGTGCCCTGGCCGTGCAGGGCCCGGGCCAGGGTCACCGTGCCCGGGTTCGTGCCGTGGGCGGTGCGGGTGTCCTCGGCCGCGCGCTGGTAGGCGGTGAGGGCGTCGGCGAGGTGCCCGTCGCGGGCGGCCTCGCTCAGGTGGAGCCGGACCCAGGCGAGTTGGAGCAGCACCTCGGCGCGGGCGGCCGGGCCCTGGGCGGTGCGGACGGCCTGGTCGAGGAGGTGGCGGCTCTCGAAGAGGTCGGGCAGGAAGCCCGCGCGGTCGAAGCGCAGCGCGAGGACGCTGCCGATGAGGACGATGGCCCGGAAGCGGACACCGGCGGTGGCGGGCAGGCAGGTGAGGGCTTCGCGGAGCACGGACTCGGCGCGGTCGACGGGGGCCGTGCCGGTGCCGGCGGCGGCCCGGCGCAGCAGGGACTCGCCCCAGGTGAGGAGGAGTCGGCCGCGCTGTTCGCCCTCGGCGGGGGTGAGCAGGGTGGCGCGCTCGTAGGCCTCGTCGGCGGCCGGGCCGTCGCCGGTGGTCTCGTGGAGCCGGGCCCGCGTGGTGGTCCAGCGCAGCAGGAGCGCGGAGGAGTCGCCGAGCAGGGGCTCGGCGCGGTCGAGGGCGTCGGCGACGCGCGCGGGCGGGGCGGCGGCGAGGAGCAGGGCGTCGGCCAGGTCGAGCAGGACCGGGCCGGTGGCCCGCAGATCGAGCGCCGCGGTGAACTCGGCGGCGGCCTCGGCGCCTTCGGTGCGGGCGAGGTGCAGCCGGCCGCGCCGTACGCGCAGGGCGTGCCGGTGGCTCTCCGGCCAGTCGGCAGGGTCTCCGGCGAGCGCGGCGAGGGCCTCGTCGAGCCGGCCGGTCTCGTCGGTGTGCCGCCACAGCGCGTGCTGGACGGCGGCCTGTTCGAGCCGGGCCTCGGCCCAGTCCGGGCCGCCGGGTGCGGCGAGCTCCCCGGCCCGTACGAGCTCGGCCAGGGCCCGGTCGAGCAGTTCCCGGCGCTGTCCCCGGTCCCGTACGGCCGCGGTGCCGGCCTGCGCGTACAGCACCTGGCCGAGCACCAGACGGGCCCCGGCGAGGTCCTCGGGGCGGGCGGGCGGCCCGTCGGCGCCGAGCGCGGTCTCGGCGAGCTCGCGGGCGGCGGCGAGGAGCGAGGGGTCGGACTGGCCGCGCCACCGGTCGAGCAGCCGGCGGGCGGCGGCGAGCGGTTCGGGGGTGACGAGATCGGGGTGGTAGAAGCGCAGCACGCGCGCGGGGATGCGGGCGAAGAGCTCGGAGGCGGCGCCCGCCTGCGGTTCGTCGTCCTCCGCCGGCACGGTGGCGGCGCCGCCGGGCGTGGCCGGTTCCTCGTCGGTGCCCTGCCCGGCGAGCCGGGCGGCGGCGAGGGCGGGGAAGTTGCGCATGCCCTGCCCGAAGTGCCGTTCGACGAACTCGGAGCAGTGTTTGAGGACGAGCGCGGCGGCGCCCCGGTCGAGCGAGCCGAGGAGGTGGTCCTGCACGGCCGGCGGATAGCTGAAGCAGGGGTACGGGGTGGGGCCGGGCAGCCGTCGTAACAGGCCGCTGAGCAGCACCTCGGCGAGCTCCATGGGGCCGGTGTCGGGGAGCATGGCGCGCTGCACGAGCTGCATCACGGGCAGCGCGAGCGGGGCGGCGGCGAGGTGCACGGCGAGCCGGACCGCCCCGGGCGAGGCCCCGGCCCGGAAGGCGCGCAGGAGTTCGTCGTCGCCGCGCCGGGCGGCGGCCGTTCCGGGCAGCGACGGGTCGGCCGGACGTGCGGATCCGGCCGGTACGGGGCCGATGCGGGCGGCCCAGCCGCGTACCGCTCCCCCGCCGTGCCCCGTGAGCAGCCGCGCCCAGGAGGCGAAGGCCTCGGGGGTCGGGGTGAGCACGGGCACGGCCCGCAGGTCGGCGGCGACGGGGTCCCAGTCCGGCTCGTCGGGTTCGAAGCGGACGTGCCCGCCGGGACCGGCCGGGCGTTCCAGGGTGCCGGGTTCGACGGGCAGCGCGGTGCGCGGCCACAGCCGGGGCGGCAGTGGCTGGACGAGGGCGAGCGGGGAGTGCCGGGGCCACTGGTGGATGAGCTTCTGGGCGGCGCCGCGCTGCCAGAGCGGGCCGACGCAGTCGGAGACGACGAGGGTGAGGCGGCGCCCGGTGGGGTCGTGCAGCTGGTCACCGGGCCGGAGCCGGGGACGGCCGTCGGGTCCGCTGGTGGTGGTGACGAGCGGCGGGCCCTCGCCGGTGTCGTGCAGGCGGTGCACCCGGACGTCACGGAAGGCACCGGACTGCTGGCAGGCCTGGCGCAGTTCCTCGACCATCCGGGTCCAGACGACCATGGCGGGCCCGGTGTCCATGAGCAGCTGGATGTCGGGGCGCTGGCCGGCGGCGGGGCGCAGCACGGGGGTGAGGATCCCGGAGGCGGCGCTGCGCTCGGCGGTGGCCTCCTCGTCGAGGCGCTGCCCGCCGGGGCGGGCGGGCAGTCGGGCGGCGTAGTGGCGCAGCGGCCGGAGCGCCTTCTGCAGGCCGAGGAGGCCGGGCAGGGCGTTGGCTCCGGGGGCTCGGACCGGCAGGGCGGCACCGCCGCCCCGGGCCCGCTGGGCGAGTCCGCCGAGCTCCCCACCGGGTCCGCCGCCGTCCTTCGGCATCAACAGGTCGACGGTCTCGGCCGGCCGGCCGGGTGGTGCGCCCGAGGCGTCCGGGGCATCCGGGGCGTCAGGGTCCGACGGGGCGCCGGTGGCGGGTGTGCCACTGACGCCGGTGGCACCGGTCGCGCCGTTGGCCGGATCCCGACGGTCCTCGTCGGTGCCCGGCGGGCCCGGCGGGCCCGGCGGTGGGTCCCCGGCCCGCCCCGCCGGGTCGGCGCGAGGCAGCCACTGGGCGAGCCAGACGGCGTCCGCGATCTCCTCGGCCGTCGGGTCCTGCCCGCCGGCCCGGAGTCTGCGGGTGAGCTCCTCCAGATGCATCCGGTGCATCCGGCCATCACCTCGGCTGATCGAGCGGCTGCATGAGCATGTCCGCGATGCGGTCCCGCGTCACCCGCTCGGCGCGGGGGGCGTGCTGGGTCAGATAGAGGGCGTTGAGCAGCTGGTCGGTGGCGATGACCTCGCCCGGCTCCCGGTGCAGGAAGCGGGCGACGAGACCGGGTTCGGCGGTCACGGCGTCCGCCCCGAGGTGGGCCTCGATCATGGCGTTGAGCTGCTCCTCGCCGGGCGCCTCCAGCTCCAGGCGGATGCAGCGGCGCAACAGGGCGGCGGGGAAGTCCCGTTCGCCGTTGGAGGTGAGCACGATGAACGGGAAGGTGGTGCAGCGGATCCGTCCTCCCTGCACGGGCACCTTGCGTCCGTCGTCGGTGAGCACCCGCACCACCGGTTCGCGGTCGGCGAGCCGCTCCAGCTCGGGGATCGCGAACTCGCCCTCCTCCAGGGCGTTCAGGAGGTCGTTGGGCAGGTCGAGGTCGCTCTTGTCGAGCTCGTCGATGAGCAGCACCCGGGGCAGCTCGGAGGGCAGCAGCGCGGTGCCGAGCGGCCCGAGCCGCAGGTACGAGCCGATGCCGGCCGCGCTCGCGGCACCGCCGTCCCCGGCGCCCTCCTCCGCTTCCTCGGCGGTACGGGCCTCGGCGCGGGCGCGCTCCAGCTGCACGTCCTGGAGGCGGCCGATCGCGTCGTAGCGGTAGAGGCCGTCCTGGAGCGTCGAACGGCTGACGATCGGCCACCGCAGGACCCGTCCGAGGCCCAGCTCGTGGGCGACGGCGTGCGCGAGGGTGGACTTGCCGGTGCCGGGGTTGCCGGTGACGAGCAGCGGACGGCGCAGGTAGAGCGCGGCGTTGACGGCGTCGGTCTCGGCGGGCCGGGGGTGGTGGTTCTGCACGAGCCGCCGGCGCACGCCGAGCCGCCGGTCGGAACCGGCCAGGGTGTCGTCGGCGCCGCCCGCGGAGAAGTCCCGCCACGGGGGCGGCGCGGGGAGCCGCCGTATCTCGTCGTGCGGATGGCCGGCCCCACGGTAGATCCGCCAATCGTTCACGCCTTACCCCTCCTGGCTGCGATGCCTGTGCCGACCCCCGTCGACCGTACCGCTCGGACCTCCGGTCCGTCTCCGGCCAATCCGGCCCCGTCGAGCGGGAGTTGACCCGGACGGCCGAAGGCCGTCCGCATCCGCCCTCCCCGTGCCCGGACTCCGGGCGCCTGCCCCGTCCAACCTGCCCCGTCGCGGGCGGGTCGAGTCCGCCCGGTGCCGGACGGACTCGCACGGACTCCCTCTCGGACAACCGTCCGGACCCCCGCCAGGACTCCCGCCCGGCCCCTGACCGTTCCCCCATCCCGTCCCGTACGGGTCACCGCTCCTCCTCGCCGAGCAGCGACGGGCCCTCCAAAGGGGCCTCGAAGGGCGGGCGGTCGGGCGGGTCGTACAGGACGGCCAGGCCCTCGGCCCAGGCGTGCTCGGCCCACTCCCGGGGGTCGGCCTCGGTGTCGCCCACGCGTCGGCGCAGGGTGCGCACGGGCCGGTGCAGTCCTTCGGCGGCGCCCGCGCCCGCGAGCAGCACCCCGGCGCCCTTGTGGAACTCGGGGCAGTCGCCGTGCTCGCGGGCCGCGTGCCGCCACAGCGCGACCGGGTGCCCGGCGGCCAGCGCGGCGTCCATCGCGCGCCGCCCGTCGCCCGTGCCGACCGGGCCGCAGAAGATCGGCACACTGCCGTCCGGAGCCCCGTCCAGGCGCTCGTACGACGCCGTCTGGCTCTCCTTGCGCAGGTGCGGGGCGTGCGCCTCGGCGCCCGCGGCGAGCACCTCGGCGCGCAGCGGCACGGCCCGCAGCGGACCGCCCTCGCTGCCCCGCCAGCGCCGGTGCCACTCCGGCGACGGCCGGCGACGGCTGCGCCGGCGGTCGCGGAGGACGACGGTGCGCCGCTGGCCGAGCGGCAGGGAGCGCTCGCCGAAGGGTTCGTCCTCGGGCGCGAGCCGCCAGGTGTCGAAGGGCACGTCGAACAGCTCGCGCGGCACCACGAATTCGACCGCGGCGAGGTGGTCGCCGCTGTCCCCGTGGCCCAGGGCCTCGTCGAGCGGGCCGCGCAGGCTGTCCTGGAGCCGGTCCCGGAGCAGTCCCTCGTCGTGGCCGGCCAGCGGGGTCATGGTGCGGCCGTCGAAGAGCAGCATCACGCGCCAGGTGTAGCGCGGGGCGCCGGTGACCCAAGGCACGGGGTCGATCTCGATCCGCACGTCGGCGCGCGGCCCGGCCGCCGTGGCGGGGGCGGCGGGGTCCGGGGGCGCGGGGTCGAGCAGGGCGGCGATCTCCTCGCGCACGGCCGCGTGGGCGTCGCCGGACTCGTCGGTGATCCAGTCGACCAGGCTCCGCAGCCCGACGGCCGTCGGGCTGCCGGGGGCGGCCTCGGCCCCGTAGCGCTCGGTGAGGTGGCGGACGACGTGCGCCGCGTAGAGGAGCACGGCGTCGAGTCCGAGGTCGGTACTGCCCCGCCCGTCCTCCCGCTCGCTCGTGTGCAGTTCGTGGAGCAGGCCCACACCGTCGCGCCAGGTGTGGGCGCGGGCCTCCAGGACGGCCTGGTAATCGGGATGGAGGACCCGGCGCTTGACCGCGTCGACGAGGCCCATCACATCGCCGGGCACGGTGGGCGAGGGGAGTTCGGCGAAGCGCCCGTACAGATGCGTGCGCCGGGCGGGGCTGACCCCGCGGGCCGTGGCCGGCCACAGCGACATCTGGGCGTCGGTCCAGGTGCGGCGTCCGGGGCGGAGCGAACGGTGGCGGGCGAGGTGGTGGCGGTCGTGGGCGCGCAGCACCTCGTGGAGGACCTGGCCGCCGGGCACGTCATGGAGCTCGCGCAGCGAGGTGAGCGGGACGGCGGCCCCCTCGTCCTGGCCGCGGCCCTTGTTGACGCCGATGACGGCGCCCCTGGTGAGGTCGACGACCGGGCCGCCGGAGCAGCCCTCGACGGGGACGCCCCATTTGAGGAGCAGGGCGCCGGCCTCGAAGCCGTACGCCGTGCCGAGGACGTCCCGGACGCCGACCTCCCCGGTCTGCCGGGCCCAGCCGTGCAGGCTGACCTGGGTGGGGGTGGTGGGCGGGCGCTCGCTGAGCCGTACGCAGGCGGCGTCCTCGGCGCCCTCGACGCGGACGAGCGCGAGGTCCGGGAACTCCCAGAAGTCGAGCTCGTCCTCGGGCGTGGCGGGGCGCGGCCTGGCCAGCACCACCTGGCCGGTGGTCCGGCCGCCCTCCCAGGTGATGCCGACGGCGGGTTCCTCTCGCCACACCGCGCTCCCCCCTTTGGCCACGACGTGGGCACAGGTCAGCACCCAGCCGGGGGCGATGAAGAATCCCGTGCCCCAGAACGGGTCGCCGTGCGGGTCATACCCGTCGCCGGGAGCGGCGATGCGCACGAGTGCGGGGCGCACGAGAGCGTCGAAGGCGCTCATACGGCGCCAGGGCCGTTCTCCGGGGAGGCTGCGGGCGAGGGCAGGGTCGGCGGCGCCGGAGGCATGGGGGGTACGGGTGCGGGTACGGGAGCGGGCCGGGGTGCGGGCGCGGTCTGGTCGGCGGGGGCGGCCCGGTCGGCGGGGGCCGGGGCGGCCTCCTCCGCGCGCGTGGCGCCGTCCTCGGCGGGGCGGCCGGGTTCCGTCCAGGTCAGGGACACGTTGATCGAGGCCTTGCCGCCGCCGTCGGCGAGCACTCCGATCACCTTGCCCGCCTGCGCGGAGAGCTCGATGCCGAAGCTGACCGCGACCTCGACCGAGCCCTCCGGGTCGAGTCCGGCGCGCAGCGAGCCGACCACCCCTCGCACCACGTCCGTCAGCCCGCCGGCCATGGAGACCACCCGGTCGCCGATCCGGTCCCCGATCCCGGTGTCCTGGAACCCGCCGCCCCGGCGCAGCTCCTCCGCCGCGCTGACCCGGGCCCACACGGGCGTGCCGTCGTCCAGCCGAATCCGAGCGATCCCATCCGTCACAGCGGCCCCCGCTCCCCGAAACGATGATGAAAGAGGCTAGTCCGTGGGACGTGAGAGGAACAGGGGACGCGGTCGGCTTCGCTGACCACGGCCTATTCTGATCGCATGTACTTCACCGACCGTGGCATCGAGGAACTGGAGAAGCGGCGCGGCGAGGAGGAGGTCACCTTCGAGTGGCTCGCCGAGCAGCTGCGCACGTTCGTCGACCTGAATCCCGACTTCGAGGTGCCGGTCGAGCGCCTCGCGACCTGGCTGGCGCGGCTCGACGACGAGGACGACGACGAGTAGGCACCGGCAGAGCCGTCAGGTCACTTCGCGCAGGCGGTCGTCGAGGCGGTCGCACAAGCGGTCGTAGGCGAGCCCTGCGACCCCGTGGGCGACGAGCAGCGCGCCGGCCGTCGTCCAGCCGCCACTGCGCCGGCCGATCCCCCAGGCGAGCAGCGGCAGCCCGGCCGCGAGCTGGGCGGCGGCGAGGAGGCGGGCGCGGGGGCCGCGCAGATACGGGCCGATGCGGGTGTCCTGGACGGCGCCGAGCTCGGCGCGTACGGCGTCCCGCCAGCCGGACCATTCGAGGTGTTCGGCGCCCTGGGCGCGGGCGGCGGCGCGCAGCCGGTCGGCGCTGTCGCCGGGCGTGAGGCCGGTGGGCAGGGCGAGTCCGCTGCGGGCGAGGACGGCGGTGAGCCCCACGAGCCGGGCGTGGGCGTCGGCGTCCGGGTCGGGCCGGGTGAGCGGTTCCAGAGCCTGGACGTCGAGCACGGGGTCGAGCGCGAGGCGCTCGGCGAAGGTCCGCATGGCCTCGTCCTCGCCGACCGGGGTGCCGTCGGCGAGCCAGGTGTAGCCGACGGTGCGGCGGAAGCCGGCGGCGAGGGTGAGTCCGGCGCGGTCCGCGTCCCACCACAGTGCGAGAACCGGCCAGGTGGCGGCGCCGACGGCGAGGGCGGTGGCCCAGCCGGTGACGACCCGTTCGACGGGTTCGCCGTCGTCGAGCCAGGGTTTCCCCTCCGGGACGAGCACGCTCCAGTCGGGTCCCGCGGGCGCGAGGAGGAGCTGTTCGCGGAGCAGCTGGGCCGGCGGGCGGACCGCCGGGGGCTCGGCACGGCAGAGCAGCAGCGCTCCGGCGGAGCGGGTTCCCGATGTCGCAGTCATGCCCCCAACGTAGGGCAATTGTCCGCTTTCAGCGGTGAATGCCCCAGAGCGCCGATGCCGCGACCCCTGTCAGGGGTGAGTCAGGGTTGACTTGACCGTACCGCGATATATCGTGTCTATCGGAAGACGCGATATGTTGCGTCGTCGTCGACGTCGTGACCGTGACACGGGAGGGCAGCACCATGACAGAGTGGTCCGTCACCGAGCCTCGCAAGATCCCGCTGACCGACCCCGTCAAGCGGCTCCAGGTCCGTGTGGTCAACGGAGCGGTGAACGTGGTGGGCACCGACGAGAGTTCCGCGCGGGTGGAGGTCTCGGAGATCGAGGGCCCGCCGCTGATCGTCACGCAGGAGGGCTCCACGCTGGTCGTGACCTACGAGGACCTGCACTGGAAGGGCCTCCTCAAGTGGCTCGACCCCAAGGGCCACCGGCGCCGGGTCGTGGTCTCCGTGGCCGTGCCGGCCGGTGCCGAGGTCGAGGTCGGCGCGGTCGGCGCCGAGACCGTGATCTCCGGCGTCAGAGGACGCACGGCGGTGCGCGGCGTCACCGGGGACACCACGCTGGTCGGCCTGCGCGGCCCGGTGCGCGCCGAGACCGTCTCCGGGAACCTGGAGGCGCAGTCGGTCACGGGCGCCCTCCACGTCAACTCGGTGACCGGCGACCTCACGGTGATCGACGGCGCGGGGTCGGCCGTGAAGGCCGAGACGGTCAGCGGGGACATGGTGATCGACCTCGACCCGGCGGCCGGCCTCGACGGGCCGCCCGCCGACATCCGGCTGGCCAGTGTCTCCGGCGAGATCGCGATCCGGCTGCCGCACCCCGCGGACGCCCGGGTCCAGGCGACCACCACCAGCGGCTCGGTGTCGAGCGCGTTCGACGACCTGCGGGTCGGCGGCACATGGGGCACCCGGTCGATCACCGGCACCCTGGGCGCCGGCCGGGGTGCGCTCAAGGCGACCACGGTGTCCGGTTCCATCGCCCTGCTGCGCCGCCCCGAGCCGGAGACCGAGCCCGCGACCGGGCCGGACGGCGACGGCGACGGCGACGGCTCGGCCGCCTCCTCCCCCACGACCGGAAAGGTCCTCTGACATGGCGCCCGTCTTCGCTCACGGCCGGCTCCGGCTCTATCTGCTCAAGCTGCTCGACGAGGCCCCCCGCCACGGGTACGAGGTGATCAGGCTCCTGGAGGAGCGCTTCCAGGGCCTGTACACGCCCTCGGCGGGCACGGTCTATCCACGGCTCGCCAAGCTGGAGGCGGAGGGTCTGATCACCCACGCCACCGAGGGCGGCCGCAAGGTCTATTCGATCACCGACGCCGGCCGGGCCGAGCTGGCCGGGCGCGGCGGCGAACTGGCGGACCTGGAGGAGGAGATCCGCGAGTCCGTCTCCGAACTGGCCGCCGAGATCCGCGACGACGTGCGAGGTGCCGCCGGGAAGCTGCGCAGCGAGATGCGGGCGGCGGCGAGCGCGTCCCGCTCGACGGGCGCCTCGGCCTCCTTCGACGCACGGGAGGAGCTGCGCAAGGCCAAGCAGGAGCTGAAGGAGCAGGCCCGACAGGCGCGGGCGGAGGCGCAGTCGGCGAAGCTGCAGGCGAAGGAGTACCAGCGGATCGCGCAGCAGCTCCAGGACCAGTTCCAGGACCGGCTGAAGGGCGGCGACTGGCCGAAGGGCGTCTGGGAGGGCATTTCGGACATCACCGCCCAGCTGGGCAACCTGGTGACGGGCACAGCCCACGGCCCGGCCGCCGGCCGGCCCGGCTCGCCCGAACAGGCCGTCTCCGACTGGGCGAAGGACATCGACGGCGCGGCCGAGCCGGCCCGCGAGCTGGACCGGCTGCTCGACCGCTTCCGCGACGACGTCCGCGACGCCGCCCGGGACCACGGCGTGAGCCGTGACCAGCTGGCCGAGGCCCGCCGCCATCTGGCGACGGCGGCGGACGGCATCCTGTCCCTGCTCGCCCCGGACCGCCACAGGCCGTAACGGCCGTCGCGCCGGGCCGGCCCTGGCCCGGCCCCGGGCCGGGAGGGCCCGGCGCCGGATCGGCCCGGTCGGTTCCCGCCGGTCAACCGCGGTCGGTGGCGGTCACCGTGACCGTCACCCGGCTGCCGGGGGCGGCGATGACGAGGGCTCTGCCCTGGGCGGGGCGGAGCACGATCGCCCTGCCCCCGGTCGCGACCTGCCACGCGCCCGGGGGCAGGGAGAGTTCGGTGACGCGGGAGCCGCGGGGGCCGGCGGCGTCGTACTCCAGGCGGTAGACGCCGGCTGTGGCGTTGTAGGAGGAGGCGCGGACGGTGCCGGCGACGGCCTCGGCGTAGGGCTCGGCGGTGAGCTCCTTGTTCGTACGGAAGGTGCCGTCGCCGTTCACCGCGCAGTAGCCGCCGCCGTAGCACCAGACGTAACCCGCCCAGCCGGAGCTGTAGCGGCCGAGCGAGCTCATGGCATCGCGGTAGAAGCGGTTCATGTTCGGGAGGGAGTTGTTCAGCGGGCCCCATTCGCCCACGACCACCGGGACCTTGTACTGCTTGGGGTAGAGGGTCACCGCCTGCTCGTAGCTCTCGATCCAGCCGGCGGCCGGGTCGTAGTCCGCACCCGCCTCCATGCCGGTGTTGTAGAAGTGCGGGGCGTACACGACCTTGGGGTCGTCGATCCGGCCGAGGCCGGTGGGCACGCCCTCGCCGACGATCGGGGTCGGCTCGACGAAGACCCAGGCGTCGGGGTCGGCCGAACGGATCGCGTCCGCCAGGCGGTTGTACATCGGGGTGAGCTGCTCGGACTCGATGCGGCGGGCCGCGGTGGGCAGGTCCTCGCCCTCGCGGAGTTCGCCCATGGGCTCGTTGATGGGGTCGTAGCCGAGGACGGCCGGGTGGTCGTCGAAGCGTTCGGCGAGGACGCGCCACATGCGGGCCTGGGCGCGGCGCAGGTCGGCGTCCTCGTAGAGGTGGGTGAAGGCGCGCTGCACGGCGGGCTGGAAGTACTCGGAGAACCAGTCGTCGGGGTTGCGCTCGAAGGGCAGTCCGTCGGTCCGGGTGGCCCACTCGGGGATGCCTCGGTGCCCGAAGGCGGGGCCGAAGACGTCCTGGTGGGCGTCGATGAGGACCTTGACGTCGTACTTCTCGGCCCAGTCCAGGATGCGTTCGATCCTGCGCAGATAGTCCTGGCTGTACTGGCCGGGGCGGGGCTCCAGGTCGTCCCAGAAGACCAGCAGCCGGGCGAAGTCGAAGCCCTTGGCGCGCATGTCGCGGAAGTGCTTCTCGGTGATGGCGGAGAGGGCGGCCGGGCCGCGGTTCGCCTTGTCCTCGACGTTCCAGCCGCGCAGCGTGAGGGTGCGGCCGTGGGAGTCGGTGAGGGCGGGTATCGCGTCGCCCGGGTCGGCGTGGACCCGCGGGGCGGCGGGTGCGATCAGCGAGGCGGCGAGGGCGCCCGCCACGAGGGTGGTACGCAACAAGGGGGACCTCCGACAGGCGATGTGAGCGTTGTTCACCTTTTCGCGGTGCCGGAGATCCCAGCAGGTCAACCGACCTGGTTCAAGAGGTCGGTCAGGACTGGTTCAGGAGGCCTTCAGGACGATCTTCCCGAAGAGCTCGCCGGAGGCCATCCTCTCGAAGCCCTCGCGGGCCCGGTCGAGCGGCAGCACCTCGTCGATCACCGGGCGGACGCCGGTGGCCGCGCAGAAGGACAGCAGGTCCTCCAGCTCGTCCTTGGAGCCCATGGTGGAGCCGACCACCTTGAGCTCCAGGAAGAAGATCCGGGTGAGTTCGGCGTGCGAGGGGCGGTCGCCGCTGGTGGCGCCGGAGATGACGAGGGTGCCGCCGGGGCGCAGCGACTTGACGGAGTGGGACCAGGTGGCGGCGCCGACGGTCTCGATGACCGCGTCGACACGCTGCGGCAGCCGCGCGCCGGGCTCGTAGGCCTCGACGGCGCCGAGCTCGACGGCCCGCTTCCGCTTGGCCTCGTCACGGCTGGTCGCGTAGACCCGCAGCCCTGCGGCCTTGCCGAGCGCGATGGCCGCGGTCGCGACACCGCCGCCCGCGCCCTGCACGAGCACCGAGTCGCCGGGCCGTACACCGGCGTTGGTGAACAGCATCCGGTACGCGGTGAGCCAGGCGGTCGGCAGACAGGCGGCCTCCTCGAAGGAGAGCTCCTTCGGCTTGGGCAGTACGTTCCAGCTGGGCACGGTGACCCGCTCGGCGAAGGTCCCCTGGTAGCGCTCGGTGAGGATGGAGCGCGGCTCGTCGGGGCCGACGCCATGGCCGGTCTGGCCGATGACGGAGTGCAGCACGACCTCGTTGCCGTGCTCGTCGATGCCCGCGGCATCGCAGCCGAGGATCATCGGCAGCTTCTCCTCGGACAGTCCGACCCCGCGCAGCGACCACAGGTCGTGGTGGTTGAGCGAGGCGGCCTTCACGGTGACGGTGGTCCATCCGGGCCGCACCTCGGGCTCGGGGCGTTCCCCCAGTTCGAGGCCGTTCAGCGGCTGGTCGCGGTCGATTCGGGCGGCGTAGGCAGCGAACATGGCCCCGACCCTAGGCGCGCACCCCGTGATCGCGTAACCACACCCCGCTGTGACGCGCGTCCCTCATCGGGGTCCCCGCACGCACGCGAAAGCCCCGCCCGGTTCGGCCGAGCCCGGGCGGGGCTTCGTGGGTTGCGCTCGGCGCGTCAGCGGCGGGCGACGCCCTCCGCGCGGGCGGCGGCGGCGACCGCGGCGGCGACGGCCGGAGCCACGCGCTCGTCGAACGGCGACGGGATCACGCAGTCGGCGGACAGGTCGTCACCGACCACGCCGGCGATGGCGTCGGCCGCGGCGATCTTCATGCCCTCGGTGATCCGGGAGGCCCGGACCTGGAGCGCGCCGGCGAAGATGCCGGGGAACGCGAGGACGTTGTTGATCTGGTTGGGGTAGTCCGAACGGCCGGTGGCCACGACCGCCGCGTACTTCCGCGCGACGTCCGGGTGCACCTCGGGGTTCGGGTTGGCCATGGCGAACACGAAGGAGTTCGGCGCCATGGCCGCGACGGCCTCCTCGGGCACCGTACCGCCGGAGACGCCGATGAAGACGTCCGCGCCGGCCAGGGCGTGGGCCAGGGAGCCGGAGAGGCCCGCCTTGTTGGTGAGCCCGGCGATCTCGCGCTTGACGTCCGTGAGGTCGGTCCGGTCGCTGCTCACGATGCCCTTGCGGTCGGCCACGGCGACGTCGCCGATGCCCGCCGACAGCAGGAACTTCGCGATGGCCACACCGGCCGCACCGGCGCCGGAGATGACCGCGCGCAGGTCGCCCAGGGTCCGGCCGGTCAGCTTGGCCGCGTTGCGCAGGGCGGCCAGCGACACGATCGCCGTACCGTGCTGGTCGTCGTGGAAGACCGGGATGTCCAGGCGCTCCTGGAGCTTGCGCTCGATCTCGAAGCACCGGGGCGCCGAGATGTCCTCCAGGTTCACGCCGCCGAAGGACGGGGCGAGCCGGACGACGGTCTCGACGATCTCGTCGGCGTCGGTGGTGGCGAGCGCGATCGGGACCGCGTCCACGCCGCCGAACTGCTTGAAGAGGATGGCCTTCCCCTCCATGACCGGGAGGGAGGCCTCCGGGCCGATGTCGCCGAGGCCGAGCACCGCCGTGCCGTCGGTCACGACCGCGACGACCTGGGACTTCCAGGTGTAGTCGTGGACCAGCTCGGGCTGCTCCGCGATTGCCGTGCACACCTTGGCGACGCCGGGCGTGTACGCGAGGGACAGGTCGTCCTTGTCGCGCAGCGGCACCGTGGCCGAAATGGCCATCTTGCCGCCGCGGTGCAGCGCGAACGCCGGGTCGAAGGGCTCCTCGGTAGGCCCTTCCGTACCGGTCTCGCTGCGAGGATTGACGATCTCCGCTGCCATTGGGTTGACCCCTTAAGTCTTCTTCATTTGAGGGTGGCCACTCCCGGTTGAGGAGGGGTGGCGTGGGTCCCGCGGCCGCCTTGTCGGGCAGCCGCGCGGGCGCGCCGCACAACGCGCCCTGAGCCCCGGATGAGGGGTGTAAGGATCCTTCTTACCGGACAGACGGGTCCGGAGACGAGTCGAAACCTCCTCGGTGACGCGACTCATACCGAGTGCTACCGGCCCCGGACGGAGCACGGATAGAGAATGACTCGTCACTCGATGTCCGATAGGTGCCCCGAGCACCCGAATAGCCGCCTTCGCGTCGTCCGAATGGCGAGACGAACAGGAGAATTTACTGCCCCACCGGCACCTTCCCGCAGAAGGTTTCGCCTTGGGGGGACTGGCCATCGCGATTCAGCCACGACCCGTTATCCGATTTTGACATCCGTGGCCGTCGGTTTGAGGCAGTCCGAATGGCAAGATGCCGTAATCACACGAGGTCGCGGCACTCGAAGCTGCGTGCGCGGCCTAAGGCAACTCCCTCACCTGCCGGAGGAACCCGACCATGACCGCACGCTTCACGCGTTGTACGACCGCCGCCAAGACCCGTACGTCCCGTCTTGCCGCGGTCGCCGCCATCGCGGTCGCCGGCTCGATGCTGCTGACCGCCTGCGGCGACCAGACCAATGACGGCGGCGCGGCCCAGACCGGCGGCTCCTCCGCCCCGGCCGCCGACAAGGCCCCCCTCTTCTCGAAGCTCCCGGCCGACATCCAGAAGGCCGGCGTCATCAAGGTCGGCACGGACGCCTCGTACGCCCCGATGGAGTACACCGAGGGCGGCAAGATCGTCGGTATCGACCCCGACATCGCCGAAGCGCTGAGCAAGCAGCTCGGCGTGAAGTTCGAGTTCACCTCGGGCACCTTCGACGGCCTGATCACCTCGATCTACACCGGCCGCCAGGACCTGGTCATGTCCGCGATGACGGACAACAAGAAGCGCCAGGAGGGCCTGGACGACAGCGGCAAGAAGATCGGCAAGGGCATCGACTTCGTCGACTACTTCAGCTCCGGCGTCTCCCTGCTGGTCAAGAAGGGCAACCCGCAGAGCATCAACTCCCTCGACGACCTCTGCGGGAAGACCGTGGCCGTGCAGCGCGGCACGATCTACGAGGACACCTTCAAGGCGCAGGCCACCAAGTGCGGCGCCAACAAGCTGACGATCCAGGCCTTCGACACCGACGCCGAGGCGCAGACCCGCGTCAAGGCCGGCGGCGCCGTAGCCGACCTGAACGACTACCCGGTCGCCGCGTACATCGCGAAGACCTCGGGCGGCGGCAACGACTTCGAGGTCGTCGGCAGCCAGAGCGACGTCGGCCTCTTCGGCATCGGCGTCTCCAAGGACAAGACCCAGCTGCGTGACGCCGTCAAGGACGCGCTCGACGCGATCATCAAGGACGGCTCGTACGCTGAAGTCCTGAAGAAGTGGAACGTCGAGGGCAGCGCTGTCCAGTCGGCCACCGTCAACGCCGGCAAGTGACCTCCTCGTTCCACTGAAGGGCAGTCGTCGTGACTGACAAGATCTCCAAGGAGCCGTCGGACTCGCGTCCGGCCGGCTCCGGCCCCTCGGCCGTCCCGTACGAGGCGATCAAGGCGATCCCGGTGCGTCACTACGGGCGCTGGGTCAGCGCCGTCGTGGTCGTCGCGCTGCTCGGGTGGCTGATCTACGCGTTCTCCCAGGGCAACATCATCTGGGACACCGTGTGGGACAAGGTGTTCGACCCGTCCGTCCTCGACGGTCTGGCCAACACCGTGATCATCAGCGTCGCCTCCATGGCGCTGGGCCTCGTGCTCGGCATCCTCTTCGCGGTGATGCGCCTGTCGAAGAACCCGGTCACCGGCGCGGTCGCGTGGCTGTACATCTGGTTCTTCCGCGGCACCCCGGTGTACGTGCAGCTGCTGGTGTGGTTCAACCTGTCGCTGATCTTCCAGTACATCAACCTCGGGCCGATCTACAAGAACGAGACCGTGGACGTCATGACGCCGTTCATGGTGGCGTTGCTCGGCCTCGGCCTCAACGAGGGCGCCTACATGGCGGAGATCGTCCGGGCCGGCATCCAGTCGGTCGACGAGGGCCAGACCGAGGCGGCGCACGCGCTCGGCATGTCGCAGACGAAGACCATGTGGCGGGTCGTGCTGCCGCAGGCCATGCGCGTGATCGTGCCGCCGACGGGCAACGAGTTCATCAACATGCTGAAGACCTCGTCGCTGGTCTCGGCCGTGCAGTACACCGAGCTCCTGCGAGCCTCCTCGAACATCGGCACCACGGCCGGCGCCGTGATGGAGATGCTCTTCGTGGCCTCGATCTGGTACCTCGCGCTGACCAGCGTGTTCAGCGTCGGCCAGTTCTACCTGGAGCGTCGTTTCGCCCGCGGTTCGACCCGTAACCTGCCGCCCACCCCGTGGCAGCGGGTCAAGAAGAACGTCATCATCTTCAAGCGTTCCCCGGAGGCAACGGCATGACCGGTCAGCCCATGGTCAAGGCCGAAGGCGTCCACAAGTCCTACGGCGCGGCCCACATCCTTCGCGGCATCGACCTGGAGGTGCAGAACGGCGAGGTCTTCTGCCTGGTCGGCCCGTCCGGCTCCGGCAAGTCGACCTTCCTGCGCTGCATCAACCACCTTGAGCGCATCGACGGCGGCCGGCTCTCGGTCGACGGCGAGCTGGTGGGCTACCGCCAGAAGGGCGACAAGCTCTACGAGCTGAAGGACAGCGAGGTCGCGGTCCAGCGCCGTGACATCGGCATGGTCTTCCAGCGCTTCAACCTGTTCCCGCACATGACGGCCCTGGCCAACGTCATGGAGGCGCCCATCCAGGTGAAGGGCGACTCCAAGGCGGTGGCGCGCGAGCGTGCCGAGCGTCTGCTCGACCGGGTCGGCCTGCGGGACAAGATGGGCAACTACCCGTCGCAGCTCTCCGGCGGCCAGCAGCAGCGTGTCGCCATCGCCCGTGCGCTGGCGATGGAGCCGAAGCTGATGCTCTTCGACGAGCCGACCTCGGCGCTCGACCCGGAGCTCGTGGGTGACGTCCTCGACGTCATGCGCGACCTGGCCGAGTCGGGCATGACGATGATCGTCGTCACGCACGAGATGGGCTTTGCCCGGGAGGTCGGCGACTCGCTGGTCTTCATGGACGGCGGCGTGGTGGTCGAGTCGGGCAACCCGCGGGACGTCCTGACGAACCCGCAGCACGACCGGACGAAGGCATTCCTGTCTAAGGTCCTCTAACCAACAGCATCTGGAACGTCACATCAGGCTGGGGCTCCGCCGTTTCTCGCGGTGGGGCCCCAGCCCGTTTCGACTCCCGTTTACGCCCCTCCACACGGAAGCTCAGGAAACCCTCAAGGATCTTGAAATCGCTGGACGGGGAGAGAGTCCCGCCGTAGCGTCCCTGACGACCGTCTTGCCGAATCTTCGACAAGACACAAAAAAGGGGGGGGTTCCATTTGAACCGCTTCATGCAGACGACCGCACGGGTGGTTGGCGTCGCCGGAATCGTGGCGGCCTCGGTCATGACCGGATCCAGCGCCCAGGCGGCAAGTGGCGGTGGGTGCTCCACCTATTACGACGGCGTTGGCAGGAGTACGTACGTCACCATCAAGACCTGTATCAGCGCACCCAGTCGCGGAGTGGGGCGACCCGACGCCTATATAACCCTTCGATCCGGTCACCCTGCCTGCAAGATAGCCATTCGGGCGGTCCGGACGGGCGGTTCGAGGGTGGTGTCGCAAAGGACGCACGCTTGCCCGTCGGGCGCCATTACCGCGAAGCGGTTTGCCGCTCCCGACTTTTACGACAGCACGCACGAAGAGGGCGAGGCGTACACCACCTTCACGCAGATCCTGTGGACGTCCGACGGGACCTGGACCCCGCCGTTCCGGAGCCCCTGGCTGAAGCTTCCGTAGTCGGTGGAACGGAAAAGGGTGGTGGCGCCATGTGGCGTCGCCACCCTTTTCCGTTCTGCCCGGCTCCCTACTTGACCGCCAGCACGATTGTGTCCGACGGCGAGGCCCACACGGTCCGGGCCTCGCCGAAGCCGGCGGCGCGGAGGGTGTCGGCGTGCCAGCGGGGCGCGGGCATGTCGCCGTCGGCGTGCTCGCCGTAGATCTCGAAGCGGCGGGCGGTGGGCTCGGCGAGCACCGGGTCCTTGGCGGCGAGCGCCCACCAGTCGGCCCAGTCGAGGACGCCGGCGGCCTTGTCGCGGTCCATGCGGGCGTGCCGCTGGGCGCGCTCGGCGGCGTTGATGCGGGGCGTGGAGGGGTCGATCATGTGGTCGGCGTTCATGAGGACGCCGCCGTCGCGGACGAGGCCGGCGAGCTGCCCGTAGAGGGCGGCCAGGGGCTCGCTGTGCAGCCAGTGGAGGGCGGTGGCGGTGAGGACGGCGTCGTACGTGTCGTACGGCAGCGCCTCGGTCCAGGAGGGGTCCTTGAGGTCGGCGGCCACGAGGGTGACGCGGGGGTCGCCGGCGAAGCTGCCCTCGGCGATGGCGAGGAGTGCCGGGTCGAGGTCGACGCCGGTGCTGGTCGCCCCCGGGAACCGCTGGAGCAGCCGGCTCGTGATACTCCCCGTACCACAGGCGAGGTCGAGCACGCGGGGCTCCGGTCCCACGAGCGCCTCGACCATGTCGAGCATCACCCGGAACCGTTCCTCGCGGTCGGGCATGTACCACTCCTGCTGACGGTCCCAGCTGCGCTGCCAGGCCGCCCAGTCGGTGCCGGTCCCGGTGCCGGTGCCGGTCGTGTTCGCGTCCTTGGCGTTCGCGGCGTCCGTCATGGCTCTGCCTCCACCCTCTTCGTAATACCCTCGGAAGGAAGGCATCGCTTACCCTTCCCCGCCCCGACCCTAGCCCGCCGGAGTAAGGACTACAAGTGGAACTGGCCTATTACTCGGACTACGCCGTACGTCTGGTCAACACCGAGGAGCCGGCCCGCAACAAGGACTCCCTGACCACGGTCGAGGCGGTCCGGGAGCTCTTCGGCGCCGCGTCCCAGATGGCCCGGCGGGCCACCGACGCCGACGTGACGCGCTTCCGCTCGGTACGCGCCCGGCTGCGGGCCGTCTTCACGGCGGCCGACGAGGGCGACCACACCGGGGCCGTGGACCTGCTGAACTCCCTCCTCCTGGAGTTCCCGGTCAGCCCGCAGATCTCCGGCCACGACTACCTCGACGAGGAGGGCCGGCCGCGCTGGCACATGCACCTCGCCGATCACCCGTCGAACGCGACCGCGGGCTACGCCGCCATCGCGGCGATGGGCCTGGCCTTCCACCTCACCGAGTTCGGCGCGGACCGCCTCGGCCTGTGCCAGGCGGCGCCGTGCCGCAACGCCTACCTGGACACCTCGACCAACCGCTCCCGCCGCTACTGCTCCGACCGCTGCGCGACCCGCGCCAACGTGGCCGCCTACCGCGCCCGCAAGCGTCAGGAGGCCCTCGACGCCGAGCGCACCGGCCTGACGGCGGAGAAGAGCCAGGAGAGCGCCACACCGGCCGACCGCTGACGCCCGCGGGTGACGGGCCGGTACCGCGCCCGCACCCGCCCGAGCACCAGCGGATCCGGTACGACCCCGAACACCCGGCTGTCGCCCTCGGCGTCCGGGTTGTCCCCGAGCACCCACCAGCCGCCGCCGCGCCGCTCGATCAGCCGCTTCACGATGAGCAGATCCTGCTGGAGCGGGTGGCGCAGCACGGCCACGTTCCCGGGCCGCAGCCGCGCCCCGTAGTGCACGAACAGCTGATCGCCGTGAAGCAGCGTGGGCACCATCGACACCCCCGTCACCTCGGCGATCCCGAACGGGGCCCCGGGCTCCCGCCCCGGCTCACGCCCCGATTCCACCATCCGGCACCTCCCGGTCCGATCGTCCACGAGTCCCATGGTGACCCTGGACTTTTGTCCTAAGCACCAGGGGGCACTCGCGAAAACGCGCTTGTCACCGAGTAATGTCCCACCTGAGAAGACGATCACGAGGAAGGACAGCAGAATGCTCTCCCGCCTGTTTGCCCCCAAGGTCAAGGTCAGCGCCCACTGCGACCTCCCCTGCGGCGTGTACGACCCGGCCCAGGCCCGCATCGAGGCCGAGTCCGTCAAGGCCGTCCAGGAGAAGTACCAGGCGAACGAGGACCCGCACTTCCGCGCCCGCGCCGTCGTCATCAAGGAGCAGCGCGCGGAGCTCGCCAAGCACCACGTCTCGGTCCTGTGGAGCGACTACTTCAAGGCCCCGCACTTCGAGAAGTACCCCGAGCTCAACCAGCTCGTGAACGACACCCTGAAGGCCCTGTCGGCAGCGAAGGCCTCGACGGACCCGAAGACGGGCGAGAAGGCGCTGGAGCTCATCGCCGAGATCGACCGCATCTTCTGGGAGACGAAGAAGGCCTGATCTCTGGTTAGGCGTTCTGACCTGCGGTTTCGCGGGCCATGCCGTCTACCTGTCCGCACCCGGTCCGCAGGCCGCCGAGCACGGCGTCCATGACGGCCCGGGTGCGGTCTTCTTCCCCGGGCCAGAGGTGCGCGTAGATCCGCAACGTGATGACGGCGGACGCGTGCCCGAGGACGAGCTGCACCTGCTTGACGCTCGCGCCCCCGGCGATGAGCGCGGAGGCATAGAAGTGCCGCAGGTCGTGGGTGACCATGTGGGGCAGCTCGACGGCCTTACGGCCTTCCCGCTCGGCGGCCCCGTTCTCGGCCGCCTGGAGCGCCTTGCGGGCCCCGTTCCACTCGGTCTTCCACCGCCGGTAGTTGAGTGGCTCGCCCTCCTCCATGGTGAACAGCCACTCCCTGGAGGGGCGTGCAGCAAGGTGCGCGAGGAGCGCATCGGTGACGACCTCGCCGACCGGGACCGTACGCCGTGACTTGGCGGTCTTCGGCGGGCCGATCTTCCCGGACTGAAGCCGCTGCCGGTCGACCCGGATGGCGCCAGCCTTGAAGTCGACGTCCGACACCGTCAGGCCGAGCAGTTCACCGATGCGCAGCCCTGATCCGGCGAGGGTGACGATCGCCGCGCGGATGTACGGCGGCATCACCCGCGCCATCGCCTCGACCTGCTCGACCGTGGGCGGAGTGACCTCCTCGTCCGGCATGGCCGGGAGGGTGATCCGGCGGCACGGGCTGGAGGCGATGACCTTGTCGTCCACGGCCGCGGTCATGACGCGTACGAGGACGTCGTAGACGTTCCGCACGCTGCCGGGGCCGAGCTGGTCGGACAGGTGCTTGAAGAGCACCTGTATGTCGTTGCGGCGTATCGCCGCCATGGACCGGGCACCCAGCGCCGGTACGAGGTGGAGCCGGAGCGCATTGTCAGTGATGCGCTCGCCCGCCTCGCTCGCGATGAGCGAGCCCTCCCACCTCTCGGCGTACTTCTCGAAGGTGACGCGGCCGGCGCGCGGGTCGACGTACTGGCCGGTGACCATGCTGGCCGTGACCTCGTCGATCCACCGCTGGGCGTCGAGCTTCCTCTCGAAGTGGCGGGCGTGTTCCTTGCCGTCGAGGTCGCGGTAGCGGGCTCGCCATTTGCCGTTGGGGCGCTTCTGGATGTTGGCCAAGTGGCCTCTCCTTCGTGTCGGTTGTCAGTAGTGGCCGCCGTCCTCGATGTCACCGCTGAGCGTGCGAGCGTCCCGCTCGTCGCCCATGAGGCGGAGGCACTGCTCGTGGATCGCCCGCGAGCTGTCGGGATGGGCCTTGATGTGGTCGGCGATGGCGACCACTGCGCGGTGCAGGCGGTCGCGCGCGTCTCGGGCCTCGTAGAAGGCTTCAACGGCCTCTTGGACGAGGCGCCGGCTGTCGATGTCGAGCCCCTCCAGGGGCGGTGACATCAGTTCTTCGAGAGGGAGCTCGAAGACGCGGGAGAAGGCGAGGGCCTCGTCGAGGTTGATGCGGCGACGGGGGGTGCCGTTCTCAATGCGCCAGACCGCCGTCTGGTTCATCTTGACGCCGGCTCTGGTCACCCGCTCCGCCAGCTCAGTCGTGCTCCACCCTCTGACCTCGCGCTCCAGGGCCACGCGCGCGGCCACGTTCCCCTCGCTGTAGAGCAGCGGCACCTCGCCGCCCTCGGGTCTGTCGCCTGCCATCGAACCTCCATCGTCACCGTCGCTATCCCAATTGAAACATGAGCTTCCCGATTTGGTTAACCGGCGATCGCGAGGTACAACTCTATGCAGATCGAATCGCCACCTAGCCGAATGGGAATGCATGCGATACCTGACCACCGCCGAGGTCGCCGAGCGCTACCGCACGGCCGAGAGCACCGTCCGCTACTGGCGCCACATCGGGAAGGGGCCGCGCGGCATCAAGATCGGCAAGCGGGTGCTGTACCCCGAGGCGGAGCTGCTGCGCTACGAGCGCACGCTGATCGACGGCCGAGACGAGTGGGGCCTGGCCTCATGAGCCGCCAGCAACCCCGGACACAGCAACGGCCCCCGGCGCGCCAACGCCGAGGGCCGGAGATTCCCCTGCCTGTCGCCCATCCCTGAACGAACGAACCGGTGAGGGGGCGGGACCTTGCCCGTCCCGCCCCCTCACCTGAGAGGAACGCCAATGGAGGACTCTACGTCCCCCGCCACCTCGAACACGTCCCCCAAGGTCGTCTGGCCCACCCCTGCGGTCCCCGGCCAGGGCATCCCGTGGCACCGTCCGGACCGAGCGGACGGACGGTGCACCTCTCCGGGGACCGGCGACCGACCGGTCCGTGCCGCTGGTCCGGTCGGTCCGGGACCGGACCGGTCCGCGACCGAAACCCGGACCGGAGTTCCGGTCAACCCGGACCAGGAACCCGGACCGACGGAGAACACACAGGTCAGCGGCCTACCGGACCAGCCCGGGAACCCGGACCGTGGACCCGGTCCGGAAGCCGAGGACCGGGCGGAGAGTTCCGGTCGGTCGGCCAGCGAACCCGGACCGACGGTCCGGGTTGACCATGGTCGCCACAGCGCTCCGGGGACGGTCCCCGAACCCGGACTGGGGACTGGGGACCGCGAGGGTGCCAGCCTCGATGCGGACCGGGACCAGAACGGGACCGCCGTACTGGACGAGCTGCGCGCCGCGATCGGCCGGTACGTCGTACTGCCGAGCGAGGAGGCCCTGACCGCGGTCACCCTGTGGGTGGCGGCCTCCCACATCCAGCCCGCCCTCCAGCACGCGCCGCGCCTAGCGGTGGTGGGGCCGACCAAGGGCTGCGGCAAGTCCCGTGTGCTGGACGTGCTCCACGAGACCGTGCACAAGCCGATGATGACGGTTAACACCTCGCCTGCGGTGGTCTTCCGCGTCATTGGCGAGGACCCGCCGACGCTGCTGGTGGACGAGGCCGACACCATCTTCGGCCCCAAAGCCGGCGACAAGGAGGACCTGCGCGGCCTGCTGAACGCGGGGCACCAGCGCAACCGGCCCGCCTGGCGAATCTCCGGCCCGGAGCACAAGGCGACGGCGTTTCCCACCTTCGCCATGGCGGCGCTCGCCGGGATCGGCGACCTTCCGGACACGATCATGGACCGGGCGGTCGTGCTCCGCATGCAGAAGCGCAGGCCGGGTGAGCACATAGCCCCGTTCCGCTCGCGGTATTCCGTCCCGGAACTGAACGCGCTGCGCGACCGTCTGACCGCCTGGCTGGCCCCGCTGCGAAGCACCGCAGAGGGCTTGGTTCCGCAGATGCCGGTCGAAGACCGTGCCGCCGACACGTGGGAACCGCTGGTCATCGTCGCCGACCTGGCCGGCGGGCACTGGCCCTCACGGGCCCGTGCCGCCTGCCTGGCGATGACCAGGAACGAGGTGGTCCAGGACGAGCAGACGACGCTGAAGACCCGGTTGCTCCGGGACATCCGCCGAGTCTTCGAGCACCAGGGCGCCAAGGAGGCGCTGCGCAGCCACGACCTGCTCGCCGCCCTCGTCCAGGACGCCGAGGCGCCGTGGGCCGAGTACGGCACCAAGGGCCTGAACGCCTACCACCTGGCCAACCTGCTGCGCGACTTCGGCATCAGCCCGGCCAACCACCGCTTCGAGAACGGCAGGCAGGCCAAGGCGTACGCCCGCAACCAGTTCATCGACGCCTGGGCGCGCTACTGCCCCGACCCCACCCAGCCGGCCCCCGCAGCCGGCGAGGCCGCGCCCGCACGTCGGGCCCAGAGCAAGCCGCCGGCCCTTCCGTCCGGAACGTTGCCCATCGGCCCGCCCGGCGGCCCTGCTGGCCCCAGGCCCACTCGCTGACCCCAGCTCCGTATCAATCCGTCGCATCCGTCCCCGCGCAAGTCAGCGCGGGGACGGAGTTCCTCGCCGATACGGATCACTCCGTACCTGCGACCGTTTCCGTACCTGTCCTGACCAGCTACGGGACGGATGCAACGGACGTGACGAAGCCCCACCCCACACGACCACCGGAGCACGACCATGCCCGAAACGAGCACCGACAACTCCCCCACCCGCCGCCGCAAAGGATTCTTCGGCCTGACCCGCCGATCAGCAGCAAGCTGGAGCGAACGAGCCTCTAACGAGGCTTCGTCCGCGCTTGCCCCCGCCCCAGGGGTGGCGGAGGAGAAGGCCGAGCGCCAAGGGGCGCCCGAGCCGGGGGAGGTCATAGCCGACTCCGCCGCCCTCCGCACCCAGCAACCGACCGACGTCCATCCGCCCGTCGAGCAGCTCTCCTGGCGGGACCTCGACGCCCCCACCCTGCCCGCACTGATGAACCGCAAGCGCACCGTGGAGAAGCGCGATCAGGAGAAGACCATCCGCTTCACCCGGACCGCTGTGAGCGTGATCAGCACCGCAGCTCACCAGCGCGGTCAGAAGTTCGCCGGATTCGTCGGGGACGCCGCCCTCGCCGTCGCCCTCGGCAAGGCGGGGCTGGTCGGCAGCCCGGAGGACGACCCGGTCCGCCCGCTGATCGAGGCTGTCGAGGCGCACACGGTCGCGCTGAACCGCATCGGTGCCAACCTCAACCAGATCACCGCAGCCATCCACCGAGGCACCGTGCCCGAGCGCGCCGAGGCGGTGCTGGACCGCGTCGAGCAAGCAGCCCAGAACAGCTACCGACTGATCGACCAGCTCCTGACGGAAGGCACCGCGCATGGTTCCTGACGTCTCCACCGGCTCCGACACCCGCGGACTGATCGTCTACCTCTTCGGCTCCGGCCGCCGCGACGAACACACCGACCCTCACATCGTCGCCGCCTGGGACATGGCCGGCGCCCCTGACCCGGGCCGCGACACGGCAGCCACCTACTCCCAGCTCGCCAAGCGCCTCGACCACCACGTCGACCTGCGCACCCGCGAGCTGGGCGGCAAGAAACCACCTCAGCACGTCTGGCACTGCCCGGTCCGCACCGCGCCCGGCGACCGCTACCTCACCGACACCGAGTGGGCCGAGGTCGCCCGCCGCATCGTCCACGCCACCGGCATCGCCCCCGAAGGCGACGAGAAGGCATGCCGGTGGATCGCGGTGCGCCACGCCGACGACCACATCCACATCATGGCCACCACCGTCCGCGCCGACGGCCGCCGCCCACGCACCCACCACGACGGACAGCGGGCCCAAGCCGAATGCCGCAAGATCGAAGCCGAGTTCGGCCTGCGCCGCCTGAAGTCCGGCGACCTCACCGCGCCCCGCACCCCCACCGGCGCCGAACGCGCCAAGGCCGAGCGCCAGGGCCAGACGGTCACGGCACGGCAGTGGCTGCGCGATCAGGCGTACGCGGTCGCCGCCGCCGTACAAAACGAAGCCGACTACTTCACCGTGCTGCAGTCCCTCGGCATCAAGGTCAAAACACGCCTCGGCCCCGAGACCGGCTACAGCCTCGCCGCACCCGGCGACACCAACGCAGCCGGCGAACCCGTCTGGTACGGCGGCTCCAAACTCGCCCCCGACCTCTCCATCAACCGCCTACGCGAACGCCTCCCCGAACAGAAGGTGGCCGACCACCCCCGGTATGTGGCGGACCCCGCCGACCCATGGCGCCACACCACCACCGCCATACACACGGCACGCACCGTCCTCGACTCCGATGACTATGCCGCCGCCTAGGGCCACCTGGCCGCCTTCGGCGACGCCCTGTACAACATCGCCAGCGCCACGACCGGCCCCCACCAGGCGGAACTACGAGCGGCGGCGATGGCATTCAACCGCGCCCGCCGCTCCGCCACCCGCGCCGACCACCAGGCCGCCACCGCCCTGCGCAAGGCCGCCAAAGAACTCACCTACGCCTCCAACGCACCGGGCGGACTCGCCATCGCCCTGCTCTTCGCCACCGTCCACCTGGCCCGCGCCGCCGCCAAGTGGCACGAGCAACGCGGCCACGAACAGCAGGCCGCAGCGGCCCAAGAAGCCCTCCGCCACCTCCAGGCGGGCTACCAGCAGGCCGCCACACCCGTCCTGGCGGACCTGACCCGCCGCGCACCACGAGCCGCAACCGCCCGCCGCTTCGAGCAAGACGTGTGCGCGGCCCTCCCCGACCACGCCGACCGGATCCTCGCCGACCCCACTTGGACCGCCCTGACCACAACTCTCGCCCAGGCCGAGACCGCCGGCCACGCCCCCCGCCGCCTCCTGGCCGAAGTGGGCACCCAACGAGAACTCGACAGCGCCGAGCACCCCGCCGAGGTCCTCAACTGGCGCATCACCGCTCAACCGAACCGGCGGACGCAAGCAGCTCGCAGCCGAAGCACCACCAGCGGAACGCCGTCCATGTCCGCCACGCCACACCCTTCGGCCACACCAGCCGCGAGGCCCGAAGAGCGCAGTCGACACCGCTGACCCCGGCCCGATGCCCCGCCACGCCTCGTGGCAGGGCATCGGGTCCGGCTCAACGGCAAAGCCACCGCGACCGCGCGGGCGGGGGAATTACGTGACTCTGATCATGTAGATCGTAGGGAAAGCGGGGTCTGTCGCTGATCTTGTGACGCACTGGAGTGGCTGGAGGAACACCGCTCTACTCGTAGATGGTGGCTGCGTGGAGGGCTCGAGCCATGAAGGTCCAGTCGCCATCGGGCGGGATCTGCTCTCCCGCGTTGCCGTACGCACCCGGGGAGTCGTGCACCCATGCGGCGAGCGCTTCAAGGAAGTCGTCCAGAGTGTTGTTCTCCCACTCGTGACCGTGGGTACGGAACTCTTTGTGCAGGTCACGCAGGAAGGTGACCAGCTCTTCACGGCTGCGAGGTTCGAGGGGCATGCCCGACAACGTAACCAGTGTGACCGCGCAGAATCCAGGCCATCACAAGATCAGTGACAGAGCCGGAAAGCGTGACCCGCTGACGGCCGCCACAAGATCAACGTGAGAGCCTTCGATTCCCCAAGACGGTATTGCGTCATGCCCCAGCAGCGGGCCGCCTGAGGTTGCCACCGACTGTAGTCAGCATCTGGCCGAGCAAGTGGAGTGCTCGTGCGCGTGTGGGCGCCCTGCGTGCGGTGCCTGTCCAGTAGGCGTCCGTGAGCGTCTCGACTGCGGTGAGGGTGTGCTGGTCATCGCCGGCAGCCAGCACCAGCGCGAATCGCACGTAGTCACCGATATCGGTGCCTTGAGGGTGCTGCTCGGCGAAGCCTTGAAGCCGTGTGGTCAGTGCGGGCAGCGTGCGGACCGTTGGGAAGACGACGGCGATCCCAGCCAGCGCTAGACGGACTGCGGGGCATTCGATCGCCCATCGGGCAAGCAGGTCCGGGATACAGAACCGGACAGCGTCACGGGCCCTGCCCTCACTTTCAGGATCGGCATGCGGCGGGACGTCCGGCCAGCACTGGGCAAGGTGGCGGTCCGCAACCGTGGCGATCTCGAACAGCAGAACCACACTCCGGAAGCGGAGCTGGGGAGGTACTCGGTCGTCGACGGACAAGGCTGCGAGCAAGGCAACACCGTCTGCGGTGCACGGATGGCAGGTGTCCTGATGAAGGATCTCGCTGTAGAAGTCGCCGAGGAAGAACCCGTCGCTGTCCCAGTGTGGATCCGCCAGGGGCTCGAACAGCATCGCTGCCTGCGGTGGCAGCGGATCTGAGAGACGGTCGGCGATGACGTCGCGAAAGGTCCGCCGGATCGGCGGGCCGAAGACCCGACCGGTCCGCCAAGCCTCGTGAAGGTCGGTCCCGGGTACCTCATCCGGCAAACCCTCGGGGGTGGCCTGCATGCTCATGATCGATGGAGCCTACTGCCCTGGTCAGGGCCCGCCCCAGGCACCAACAAGGACTCGAACCGAGGCGGCAGGTGTCCGTTAGCCTCAGGCCGACGGGCCGGGGAAGGATCGGCCAGAGCACTGGGGTGGGATCACGTGCAGTTTTGGAAGAAGGCCAAGCAGGGTGGGAGCCAGAATGAGTCCGAGAACGCGATAACCGCGTCTGCTACTCCCCCGCACGGGCCAGCAGACACCTCCTCCGAGGCGATGGTTCGCGCTCTGTTGGCATCACTCGCCGACGGCACGACGGCCACGGCAGACGGGCTGCGCGGGCTGTCAGCCGACGAGCTCGACGAAATCGAACGGGACCAGCCTGCTCCTCTGGGTACGGCCTACGCCTGCTTCCTCCGCCTCGTCGGTGGCGGTGCCGGCCACTTCTTTCAAGGCAGTGACGTCTTCTACCCCCACGTCATCGGCCTTCGGGAAGCAGCGGACGAACTGCTGAGAGAGAACCAAGAGCCCTTTCACCTGCGCAGCTCCGATCGCGTGATCTTCATGCACCAGGGCTACGAATTCGAGTTCCTGCGCGGCGAAGGGCCCGATCCAGAGGTGTGGACCTACTCCGAGGGTGACACCGAACCGTCTCGGGTCTACATCCGCTTCACGGACTGGTTGGAAGCGAACGTCCGTCAGCAAAGGGAAGCGTGGGCCCGCCTGGTTCCCTGGTACGAAGCCGAACAGCAGAAGCCCTCGGACGAGCGCCGCGTGCACTTCTACCGCCACCACCCCGACGGCAGTGTGACCGACGAGCTGTAGCGACTCTCCCCGTCAACGGCGGCAGACAAGGATGCCGCCAAGGCAGGTAATCTCGTACGCGCCATTGCGGGCGATGTCGTCGGCGACGAGGGCACGGGCCCGGTCGATGGTCGCGTCGAAGGGCACGTCGTGCTGGTCCGACCAGGCGCGATAAGAGGCCATGTGAGCGATGACCGGCTCGGGGTCGCGGACCGTGATGGTCCCCGGCAGTTCGGTGACCTCCACCTGTCCGAACTCCTCGCCGAGGAAGGCCGGGGCCTTCTCCAGGGAGAAGCGGGCGCTGAGCGAGATGCGGGCCGGGCCGCGGTCGATACCGAGGACGTCGCCGGCGGCCCGCTGCCAGAGGTCGTCGAGTTCGGCCTTGTCGCGGTCGCTGTTGGTGGAGGCGACCACCAGCCCGTCACGGGCCACGACCCTGGCCAGCTCCCTGACCGCCTGGGGGATGTCGGGTACGTGGTAGAGCATGTGGAGCGCGAGAGCGGCGTCAGCGCTGCCCGCTGCCAGCGGAAGCCGCGTGGCGTCCGCCACGGCGACCGGGCCGGGGACGCCGGCAAGGATGCCGGGAGCGATGTCGAGGCCGAGCAGGGACAGGTCCGGGCGGTCCTGACGGAGCCGCTGGATGAACTTGCCGTTGCCGCAGCCGATGTCGACAACGCGCCCGCGTACGTCGCCCAGCCGCTCGGCGACGAGGCCGGGCAGGTCGTACCGGGGCGTCTGCCACTGGTAGAGCGACTGCCGGGCGGCCAGGTCCCGGTCTCCGTTGTAGGCGCTGCCCGCCAGGCGGGTCCGGTCGGTGACAGCAGCGTCGTGGACGGCAGACAGGTCGGTCACGTCGGCAACTCCGGAAGGTGGGCGGCGGGCAGGGACGCACGGACGGCCGTGTGCTGGAGTCGTTCGCGCAGGTGCACCGCCTGCGCGGCTCCACCGTACTGCGACCCTCCCAACTCCCGCCCGAAAACGGTGAGCCGGCGCACGATACTGGCCGACATGCGCTCCGGCGAGGACTGGAGCACGAAGCCGAGCATCTCCTCCGTGCCATCCAGGTCGCCCAGGAGCATGTGCCCGCGGGCGAGGTCGAGGTGCGCGGCGAACAGATCACCGACCGACTGATCGTCTCCGTCCGCGCTGCGATAGAGGCGGATCGCCGTCTCCGCGCTGACGATGGCCCGCTGGACGAGCTCCTGCCCGCCCACGGCCAGAAGGGTCGTTCCGGCGTAAGCGAACTGCTTGGCCGCAGGGAAGTCGAAGACTCCCAGTACCTCGTCCCGATCCGAGATCGCCTCACGAGATCGTTCGGCATCCGACAGGGCAGCGAGCGCACCTGCCGAGTCGCCGACTGTCGCCAACGCCCGCGCCTCCAGACTGGCCAGCCGTGCACCGATACTGCCGCTAGCACGGTGCCGCCGGCCGGCCTGCGCCAGCCGGGCCGCCTGCTCGTACCGCCCGGTCCAGTACGCGATCAACGACTCCACGGCCCGTACCCAAGCCAGCATCCCCTCGTGCCCAGCCGCCTCGGCACAGGCGCGTGCGGTACGGGCGTGGGTGGCGGCGGAGTCGTAGTCACCGAGGTCGAGGCAGACGTGCGCGGACAGGCCACAGAGGCGAGAAGCGGAGAGGTACAGGTCGGTGGTCTGCCGTGGGTGCTGGCGCCCGCGCAGCAGCTCGAACACCCCGTCCCGTAACCGCCTGATCTCGACGTACTGCTCCATCAACGGGTGGCTGACGTACGTACGGGCGAGCCGGCCGACGTCTGCCTCCAGCTGCTCCACCACGAACTCGTCGGCGTTCCGCTGCGCGATGAAGCGGGCAAAGTCCGCCGACCGCACCGCGTCCTCCGAGAGTGGGTCTCCACGGACGTGGGTGTCTTCGGGCGGCAGCACCAGCGGCACAATCTTGGCCTCGGGGGCATCGGCCCCGTCTCGCTGCCCCTTGCTGACGGCAACGGCTTGGTCGAATACGGCGACATCGACACCGAAGACCTGCGCCAGGTACTTCCGAGCGTAGGGAACAGGGACTCGCGCTTCGCGCTCGTACCGCCCGATCTCCTTGCCGGTCTTCGCGGAACGCCCCTCCAGAGCGTTGTACTCATCGGCAACCCTCTGCTGGCTCCAGCCACGCGCGGTGCGCAGCCGGACGAGCAAGGCACCGATCCCGGTGTCACCCATGCCGTCCCCCAGGAACACATGACCTCTGGCCCCCATAGTGGCCCCCGTCTTGGCCCCCGTGCTGGCTCCCGACCCAAATGAGTTAAGTCGCTTTGCTGTTGACCATGGCAAGCAGACTCACCAACCAGGCGACCGACGCCGCCCCGGACCTCCTTCCGGGCACGGGCCGGCACCGCACCATGCTGTTCCCTCGCCGCCGGACCACACCGCGTACCGCTCGCGACTTCGTCGCCGCCACGCTGACCGAATGGGGTGAGACGAGCCGCCTCGACGACATGCGGCTGTGCACCTCGGAGTTCGTCACCAACGCCGTGCTGCACGGGGTCCCCGTGGGCCGGCTGGTCCTGGTACGGGTCGAGTCCCTCGACGCGGAGCTGCGGATCGAGGTCCACGACAGCGGCGTGAAGAGGCCGACGAAGCGCGTTCCCGAGGAGTCCGCCGTCGATGGCCGCGGTCTGCTGATCGTCGCCGCGACCGCCGACAGCTGGGGCGTGAAGGAGCGGACGGGCCCCGGAAAGTGCGTCTGGGCCGCATTCGACCGTGCCAAGAACGGGGCCGCTCCCCTGCCGCCCCACACCACCGGCCCCCAGGGAGACACCTCGTGACCACGCACCCCGTCTCGCCGAACACCGTTCTCGCCAACGCCCTCCACCACGCCGAGGACGTCCTGACCCCGCGCATCCTGGCTACCCCGCCCGAGCGGATCGTGCTGGTCGTCGGCACCCAGATCAACGGCGCCCCGCACATCGGCACCTCGCTCGTGCAGTCCCTGGCCTTCGCCATGGCCGCCCGCCTGCGCGACCGCTTTGGTCTCCCCACCGAGGTGCTCTTCAGCGCCCTCGACAACGCCCCGTACGAGCTGGCCACCGACCCGGCCAGCGGTAACCGCTACCAGCGCGCCTACGCCCAGGCCCTCGGCGAGCAGGCCCTGCACGACTTCGTCGCCGCCCTCTACCAGCCTCTCTTCACCGCCTTGTCCAGGCACCTGGGCATCCCGCACCGCATCGAGACGTACACCCAGCAGCAGGCCAGCGAGCACTACCGCCGCACCTGGCTCCGCCTGCTCCCCCGCGTTGACGCCGCCCGCTGGTGGCTCGCCCCCTCCACCGGCACTCCTCACCTCCGCGTCCCCTGCCCTCACCCCGACTGTGGCTGGGCTGAGAAGCACGCCGAACGCACCCGGGTCCGCCTCACCGGGCCCGAGTCGGCGGTGGTCTCCGCCGTCTGCCTCCACCACGGTCCGCACGAGGCCGCGATCACGCCTACCGCCGGCGCGTACCTGGACCTGGCCACCCTGTACCGCAACCTGGTCAAGGAACTCGCCCTGACCAGCCCCATCGGCACCCTGCACGTCATGGTCAAGGGCGGTGACTGGGTCTTCGGCTCCCACCTCGTCGACGAGGCCCTCCAGGCCGTGGGCCTCACGCGCACCCAGCTCCCGGCCCGCCTGTTCTGCCCCCAGGTCGTTACCGACACCGGCGCCAAGCTGTCGAAATCCCTCATACGAGAAGGCCGTGCCCCCTTGCCCGAGGGCGCCGCCCCTTGGATGCTCGACACTCGGCAGTGGCCCGGCACCGTCACCGAGTACGCCGACCAGCTGCTCGCCATGGCCGAGACCCTGCTCTCCGACCCCCGCCACTTCTTCCGCTCGTACTCGGCCGCCGAGATCGGCCGCCTGATCACCGCACCGTCCCCCAGGAGCGTTCCCTCCCGATGACCGACCGCACCGCCCGCGTCCGCGAGCTCAACCTCTACCGCCAGTACTTCGAGCTCGTCGCCGCGGGCACCAAAACGATCGAGGTGCGGGTCAAGTACCCGCACCTCGCCGACCTCACCGCCGGCGACACCATCCGCTTCCGCATCAAGGACACCAACGAGAACTGCGACGTCGAGGTCCTCCGCGTCACGGAGTACCCCGGCTTCGAAGCCCTCCTAGACGGCGAAGGCCCGTCCAACGTCAACCCGACCGCCACCCGCGACCAACAGCTCGTCAACATCCGCACGATCTACGGCCCCGAGAAGGAAGCCCTCGGCGCACTCGCCATTCAGGTCCGACGGATCTCGACACCAGACTCTTGACCCTAGAGCGCAAGAACGAACACCAGGTAAACCTATTGCCGCAACCGGCGGTCGCACCTAATATGCGCAAATGGACCTGCGGCAAGAAGAGATGCTTAGGCGCTTCACCTCGATGGAGCAGGGCTCGTGGACAACTGTGTACGAAGATTGGCACGAGCAGAACGGAAATGGCGGAATCTATTGCGCTTTCGCTCCGGCTGCGATGCGCACGAGAATCCTCAAATCTCCATCGTGGGATGTGAGTATGAGCGATTTTCGCCCCGGCTTCTCGCAGCACCGAGAGAACGGCGAGATCGTAACCAGGTACTTCCGCAGCAGCACCGAAGACGGCATCGAGCCGCTGGTCCTGTGCCGGGAATATCACGGAGCAGTACCGTCGACCCGAGAGCTAGCCGAACACTTTCGGCTATACCACAATCTCTACTGGGATGAGCTCAGCGCACAATTCATGCAGCCTCTGGATGACGGCACTTCATTGGCCGCCGTCAAGCTGACCGCCAGCAAGATCGAAGTCCGCACAAAACTGCTGCGCCAATTCCAGGCTGCCCAAGGGTACGACCTGATCCTCTATGTGGATTCCGTCTGCATCGGCGAGAAAGATGACGCGCTTCCCGAAGCCTTTGACCTGACCACGGACACCGCACGAATCTCCCTTTACCCTGGAGACCGAGTCGGACCCGGAAAATTTACCCGCCTCCTCGGCACCCGAGTAGTTCCGCCGCCATCGGTCGAGAAGAGTGGGATCTGGCCGTTCGAGGAAGAAGACTCCCACTTTCCGGAGTTCATTATTGCGACGGACTCCGATGGCGATGAGATTCGATACAGCTGCAATCCCGATTCTCTCAGTAATTATTTCGGAGCGAACCCCGATGCTCCACACTACCTCACGCCCGTATATTTTCGCCGGGAAGTGCTGCAGAAGTACTACGATAAGCCTGAACTCTACACCGTATCGGACGGATATCTCAGTTGCGCATCACTATGGGGCCTGCGACTCGATAACAGTGCCCAGGATTACGTCGTCGTCTTTCTTGGAGACCTTGGTCGCGATCTACCCAGGCAGGAGCGGGACTACTGGCGCAGCTTCAATGTCGCAGAAGACGGCCCACCTAGCGAGACTCTGATTCGCCGAGCATTCCTGGGGCAGCCCGCCGAGCCGACCGCCGAGGACCTACTCGTTCGCTCCAACTACCTGACCTTCAGACGCACATGGGAGGAGGTCTACGGGTGGGAGCTCTTCCGGAAGCCCGAGGAAGCCGATGCAGGACTTCTACAGCGCCTACGCCTACCCTTGAATGATTCACAGGCAGAATTCGAGTCCAGCATTCGAATTATGACCCAGCTTTTCGTTGACGCCCTCAATGAACGGGAGATCCAGAAGCGTCTGCCGGACCGCATTGATAACGAGAAGGGCATCTCGAAGTTCAAGCGCTGGATGGAGCAGGAGGGTTACCCGCATGCCGAACGGGACACCCAGTTCTTGCGAAACCTCCAGGAGATCCGTTCGAAGGCGACGGCTCACCGTAAGAGCAGCGATTACGAGAAGACACTCACCAGGGTCTTCGGCGACTTGCGGGGACTGGCAGCCGTCAAGACTTTCTTCACATCAGCTCTGTCCATGCTGACCGGTCTGAGCGAATGGGCGAGCGAACCCAAGCCCCAGCAAGAGTAAGGTCGCCCTGATGGGCAACCGCCGGGCGGGGCCGGGGCGCTGCCAGTCGCACACAGTCCGCAAGACACCCGATCAAGACCGTCGCACCCATCGCCAGTTAACAGCAAAAGGGCCGTTCGGCTACCTTCGGCCATCATCACCGAAGGTCACCGACCCGCCCCGTTACGGAGACCAGGAAGGCCGGACCCAGGCTACTCCCGCCCTCCTGGCCCGTCGCAGGCCAGAGATCGAATGGAGCAGCCCGCCCGGACACCCCGGCGCGGGCCGCCGCCGTCCCCGGGACCCACGGGAGAAGACGGGGAAGATGCCAGAGCCCCTCACCTGCTGCGGACGAGGACGCCACCGAGGCAAGTGATCTCGTACGCGCCGTGACGGGCGATGTGACCGGCGACGAGGACGCGCGCACGGTCGGCGGTCGCGTCGAAGGGCACTTGGTACTGATCCACCCAGGCTCGGTGCGAAGCCACGTGGGCCATGACGGGCCCGGGATCGCGGACAGTCACGGTTCCCGGCAGTTCGACGACCTCCCGGCCGACCCCTCGCCAAGGAAGGCAGGGGCCTTCTCCAGGGGGAAACGAGCGCTGGGCGAGATCCGGGCCGTGCCGCGCCCGACGCCGAGGACGTCACCGGCGAGCCGGTGCCAGAGGTCATCGAGTTCGGTGTTGTCGCTGTCACTGCCGGACAGGGCCCCTGCGGCGTCACCGGCTGTACGGCGCCAGGCGCTCATTTCCGGCGACCACGAAGGAATCGACGAGCATCTGCCAGCTGTCCAGCTCGTCGATTTCCTCAGCCGTTCTGCGGATCTCCTTGAGCCAGTCGTCCGAAAGCCGGGACCACTTGACCGTGACACGCCCCTCTTGGATGCACAAGTCGGACACCCAGGACACGCCACGAGTCGCTTGCGTTTCCTTCGGCAGCTTCCGAAGGATGCGGATGAGCGCATCGAGGGGCATGGCCTCTCCGTGAGCGGCTGGCAGCCAGTCGTCAATCGACTCAACGAAGTCCTCAGCGCGCACCCAGTCGATGGGCTCGCCGGCGACCTCGTTGTACATGCCTTGTGTCCACGAAAGCGGGCTCGGCAGCAGAGCGGCGGCGGCCCAGTCCCCCCAGTGGTGGTCGCGGTAGGGGCTCGGGGTGTCACTCAGGTAGCCGAGGGCGTGGCGCAGCAGCGACGGCCAGACGCCTCGGGCAGCTTCGGCCAAGCGTTCGTTCTCTGCGCCTGCCGCGGCGAGGCCGTGAAGGAAATGCGACATCAGCTGTGCATCTACGCGAAGAACATCGAGGTGATCGAGCAGCGGCCCCGCGTCGCGGTTCTTCGCGAACCCTCCGAGCAGAGCCCGTGCGGCAACAAGGCTGTGCATGCCGCGGTCGTCCGCGGACCAGCCCTCCTTCTCCTGCGTGACCATGGCCCGTCGCTCGACGTCGAGAAACGCGGCGAGGAGCGTCACCGCGTCGTCGGTGCAACAGTGCTCTGCCGACGAGGCTGCGCCGAGCCCGCGAACGGCCGCGTCGAGAACCGCGATGTCCACCGAGTCGCCCGGCAGTTCCTGGAGGCGCTGAACAACGTCGCCGGTGATCCGGGCCTTCGACCGACTCTGGCCGTCCTGGTCCCAGGGACCGATTTCTGCGCCACGAGCGGTCTCGAGCATCCAGTTCAAGGCGGTCCGGTGGATGCAGGGGTCGAAGTGGCACGGAGAGCCCCAGACGACATCGCATCCACGCGCCAGGTACAGCCGAGTCTCCAAGGACGCCTTGTCTGCCATCGCAAGGCCGACCTGGGCAACATCTTCGGCCGAGCCGCCGGCCGCTTCCAGCGGTGCGGCCAGTGCGGGTGTAAGGAACGCCGGCAGGGCTTGAGCCACAGCTCGGTCGGCACTGAGGTCGAAGTACTGGTCCTCATGGACCTGGTTCTCGGCGTCTTGGAACAATGACGCGATGCCGAGGACGAACTCGGCCGCGAACTGCGCTTCGCAGCCCAGCGCCTCCAGATCGCCGGCGGCGGCTCGTTCGACCGCTGCTCGGACGACGTGGGCAACAGCGTCCACAGGCCGGTTCGGCATCAGGTCTTCATCGACTTCGATCAAGGCACGTCCTGCCGCCAGGTCCGCGGCGATCTCTTCCGACGAGGGCGGACCGTACTCCGCGTCGTGCTTGGCCGAGCCCCAGTACCGATTCTGCAGGCGCAGGCTGGTCTGCACGACCTCCTGGTGAGCCTCGTGCGCTTCCTGCGCTGCTTGCAGCTCAATCGGTGGTTCGACCTCGATGTAAACCTCATCCCCATGCTGTTTAACCCGATATTGCTCCGAGTCCAGGCTTGCGGCCCAGTTCTTCGTACGCTCCTCGCTGATTCCCAGTCGGTCGCCGTTCTCGACGAGCTTGTCGGCGACCTTCTTCAAAGCCTGGTTACGCTCCTGTCCGCCGTTCACCATCAGCCACATGGCTACTTCACGCGGTGTCCACTGGCGGCGTTCAAGGTTTGCGAGCCCTTCGGTTGCCGCACGCAGCCCTACGTACTCACTCGTCCTGCGGCCGAACTCCAGCTCCCATACGGCAGGTTCGGCGAGGAAAAGGTCGAGCTCGGTGCCGACTTTCTCAATGTGACGCACCAGCAGGCCGAATAGCATCCCCGGAATGGCCAGGTTCTCACAGCCGTTCAAAAGTGCCTCGACAACCAATCTCGGTGACGCACCCTGGCTCAACCACGTGTCGGCAAGACGCTCCATCGCCTGGAGTGCGCTCATGGCCGAGTAGGGGCCAACTGACGTTCCCCGGTACCAGCTCCACACATGACTGTCGCCGACATACAGGCGGGCGGTGCCGTCAAGGTTCAGGACCGCACCGCGTTTTTCTCCTTCTCCGCTTTCCGTGTCGGCGTCTACGCTTTCGTTGCCGGCGTGGATGGACCCAGCGAATGCATCAGGCGGGCTAAGCCTCGACAGCCTCGCTACGCGTGCCCGTGCACCGCTATTAAGAATGTCGTTCAGCACCCGCACCGATGTCGGCAATGGAGCTGTCTGGAACAGCTGCCAGAATCCACCGAAGTAGTACTGGAAGAACGGTGGTCCGAATCCTATCCATCGGCCCTGATGCCTCCGGACACCCTCATCTCGGTGCCACCTCGGCTCGTCGTCGATGTAGTAGGCCGCCATCAACGCCGCCAGTAGCTCTGGGTTCTTCTGCGCCAAGGCTCGGGCGCTCAGCGGCGAGTCCGCGGCCGGAGCCAGGGACGCTGGCGCGTCGTCCGCGATAGCCCGAAGACACTCTTCGGCGGCATCATCGATGTCCGGACCGAGCAGGGCCAGCGTTTCAACGAACTCTTCCTTCTCCAGATGGTGATCCAGCCGGCGTCGGCGTCGCCGACGCTGCGCCATCCCACCG
This sequence comes from Streptomyces sp. NPDC051909, assembly GCF_040681095.1. Taxonomy (NCBI): domain Bacteria; kingdom Bacillati; phylum Actinomycetota; class Actinomycetes; order Kitasatosporales; family Streptomycetaceae; genus Streptomyces; species Streptomyces sp. NPDC051909. Next base: position 405,596 of record NZ_JBFAYA010000002.1, read on the forward strand.
GACAGTGCCTCTCCGTCGGTTTTACGGGGAGAGAACGAGTTCCAGTAGGCAAGGAGACGGTCCCGAAGCCTGATTCTTAGTTCGTTGCCAGCCGGAACGTCCGCCAGGGACAGGGATTGAAGCCAGTCCGCGAGCAGTTCAAACGACTCCTTCGACACGTTCCACGGCTCTTTGTCATCGAGGATGATCTGCACAACGGGCTTCGCAACCAGGCGGTCGACCAGCCCATTGACCTTATGCCGCTGCTGAGCGACTCGAACTACCTCGCCGAGTACCAAACCGACCGACTGGTCCGTGCACGCTGACTTCAGGCATTTGTACCCGAATGGTGTCTCCAGTACCGCCTCCACCGGAACGTCGGCCCACCGGGGACCGCGTGCTGCCGCGAACATCTGGAATTGCGAGCTCAGTTCGATGAATTTTCGGACAGGCCGAGCGTCCGGTGCTTTCAGTAGCCCCTCGCACGCAAGAATGGCGGCCGACAGCGCCCACCGAGGCGCTCCTGCCGCCTGCAGCAAATCGGTGGGGCTTGTACCACGGACGAGAAGGATGGCGGTCGCGTACCGCCGAACTTCGTCATGTGCAAATTCCGGCTGATTCCGATATCGGCTCGGTGGTGCGAGCAAATGATCCCGACGCAGCGCGTCGACCGCTGCAGCATCGACGCTTGCGCGAGGTCGACGGTCCTCGGGCAGCTTCATGGTCTCTGCGGCTACTGCGAGCAGCGTCTGTTCACGTGCCTCCGCCGAGCCGACGCCGGGCCGCCCATCGCCGCGAACAATCCGGCTCCACACCAGATCAAGACATTCCCACTCACCCAGTGAACTTTCCGGCTCCGCCCCGGTCCGAGCCAGAAGGTCGAGCACAACGGGCCTTCTCAGCAGCGAGTTCGCAGGCAGGTCCCGCAGGACCTTACGCAAGAGCGGGAAGTGGTCCGAGACGACAGAGATGTCCTCATCGTCCAACGGCCGCATCTCGAAGGACGAAATGGACTTCGCGAACCCCGGCTCCACCTGTTCTCGCACGAAACCCATTGCCACGTCAGAGGTCACCACGACGATGCCCACACCCGCCGCAGCCGCTGCCGACACCAGGTCACTCAACAGGCCGGAAGATCGCTCCAGGGCAGCATCAGCCGCATCGATGACCAGGACCCGAGACGGTGCCGATGTCTCCGCGAGCACATCCTCCAGCGACATCCCGAGCGCAGCCCGCAACTCCAAGCTCGACTGCGGCAAGCCCCGGAAGTTCACCACCACCCCCTGGAACCCAACGGGGTCTGCGGCTTCCAACTCTTCGACGGCCGACAGCGTCAGCGCGCTCTTGCCGATGCCCGACTCGCCGGACACCAGCAGAGCCGAAACACGAGCACCTGCCTCGCGCAGGGCCCCGGTGAGTTGCTCGCGGCGGTCGTCGAACGAGATCTCGACCGGTCCTCCAGATGTCTCATCACCGATCGTGGTCCGCACACGGGCAACAGCCAGCTTGCGTTGTTCGGCGAGCACCGACCACGCGTGCCGGCTTCGCGTCGCGGCCGAGTCCAGGAACACGTGAATGTCACGGCGAAGCACCTTGACGTCCACCACGGCGCCCGTCGCGTCGTAGCGGGTTGCCTCGACCTCGAGCCGGTTCCGGACCCCCACTCCGTCGGTGGCAGCTGAGGCCACGCCGTCCAGCGACGTTGCGACTGCCGCGCGGTCACCTTCGTCCGGACTTTGGACAGCAAAACCGAGGATGTGCAGCCGGCCGAGCAGCCGCCATGCCAGCCGCAGGATCTCTTTCGGTACTGTGCCGTCTTCGACGACCTTCTCGACCATCTTCAGAAAATGCCTCTGCCGCTCACGCACCGGCTTCGACCAGCGGCCGTCGACGGCCATGGACGCTTGGAACGACTCCTGGTCGGCATGAGCCCGCGCGATATCGCAGAGCGTTGCTAGGTGGTCCCACTGATTGGACCGGCCGGCGGTTGCGACAGCGACCTGGTGAGTGTCTGTGTCGAACCTTTCGACTTCGGAAAGCAGCGACCCGACGAGCTTCACCGTCTCGTCATGGCTCGGGACGAAATCCGGCGTCGCGCGGCATGCCACGGCGAGGGTGACCTCGCCCGACTCATCGCCGCACTCCACAAGAAGGTCATCCACCGGATGCGCCGGACCAGTTTGGAATGAGACCCTCCGAACCGGCAGCTCAGACGTCTCCGCCCGTCGTGCGCTGGTCAACATGCCGGCGAGATAGACGGCCGCGACGCGGTGCGCGAACGAAACGCCGCCCCCGCCGGTGGCGTAGGTGCTCGATCCTCGTTCCGTGCCACCGGTTACGGCAGTGGCACCCCCAGCGGTCGCATCCTGGGGAGCAGCGGCGGATCCAGATGCCATCTCGCCTTCGGACCGAGCAGCAGCATCCGGTGCAACGGACTCGTTCATGGGTTCCTCGGTGGCATCGTGCGATATGTGGCCGCACTGCTCACCGTAGCGGTGCGTCGAGAACCGTGAAGGGATATCGCATCAGTCTCTGCCCAGTCCGCACACAGTCCGCAGGACACCCGATCAAGACCGTCGCACCCCATCGCCACCCAACAGCAAAAGGCCAGGTCAGCGACCTGCGGCCACCATCGCCGCAGGTCACCGACCCGGCCCATTACTAGGAGACGAAGAAGGCCTGACCTTCCTCGCGAGAAGCCAGAGGCCGCACCCGGTCCGCAGGCCGCCGAGCAACGGCGTCCATGGCGGGCCGGGTGCGGTCGTTCTCGCCCGGCCGTCAGGTGGGCGTGGGTCCGCAGCGTGATGACGGCGGACGCGTGCCCGAGGACGAGCTGCACCTGCTTGACGCTCGCGCCGCCCCGCGCCGCCGGCGATGAGCGCGGAGGCGTAGAAGTGCCGCAGGTCGTGGGTCACCATGTGCGGCAGCTCGACAGGCTTGCGGTCCTCGCGCTCGGCCGTCTCACTCTCCTCCGCCTGGAGGGCCCTCCGGGTGCAGTTCGACGTCATCGCCGACGAGCTTGGTGACCTGCCTTGCCCACATGGATGCGTGGTGAGCCAAAGCGAGCCCCTCCACCCAGCCCTCGATGGTCGTGTGGAGGGGCTTCGGGACACAACCTCCTGGCATGTGCGGCCGTACCACTCACTACGCTGGCAGGCGTGTACACGCCGTCGCCCCCACGACTGACTCTGGACGCCGCCCGTGCCCTTCAGGGCACGCTCCGAACCGAGATCGGACCGGGGCTCACCGAGCAGGAACTCGACGCGGTCGAGACACGGTTCGGCTTCACGTTCGCGGCGGACCACCGCGTCTTCCTCTCCGCCGGGCTCCCGCACGGCTCGTCGCGGTGGCCCGACTGGCGCGACGGCGACCCCGAGGACCTGGCCGAGCAGCTGGCGTGGCCGGTGGAGGGCGTGCTCTTCGACGTGGAGCACAACGGGTTCTGGCATCCCGGCTGGCCGTCGAGGCCGGCCGGGACATCCGAGGCACTGGGCGTCGCGAGGGCCGAGCTGGAGAGCGTGCCGCAGCTGGTTCCGGTCTACGGACACCGCTACCTGCCCGGCACGGCGGGCGAGCACGGCCACCCCGTCCTGTCCGTCTGGCAGACCGACATCGTCCTGTACGGGAACGACCTCGCCGACTACATTCACCACGAGTTCGCCGGCCACGCCTCGAGCTTCCTCGCCCACTCGACGGTCGACTTCTGGTCGTACTTCGTCGAGGGCGGTCCAGGCATCGACGTCTCTCTGCCCACGCCGTTCACGCCGTACGCCAGGAGCGCGCAGGAGGCCGTCGACTGCATCAGAATGCTGGCCCTGGAACGCCTGATCGGCCGCCGGCACCACCCAGAGCAGCTCATCGAAGCCGGCCTCACGGCCCTGCTTCTCGACGTCGAGACGGACTCCCTCCCCCTCCTCGCGGGCCTGGCACGCGCCGAGCGCGAGCAGGCCGACGTACTGTTCGACCAGGTGCTTGACGAACTGGGCCTGTTCCAGGACCTCCCGGCCGACACCACCGACCTCCCGTGGGAAGCGGCGCGCTGGGAACTCGTCCGCTGGTGGCTCCGGCTCATCGTGAACGGCAGCCTGGACCCCGGCGCCGGCGGTGACCTGATCACGTACGAAGGGTGGGGCGCCCTGGCCCGGCCGCAAACGCTCAGGCCCCTGGTCGACAAGACCGAGGCATACAACGACTGGGCAGCGATCCGACGCGGCGACCGGGAACCTCTGGCGGAAGAGATCACCGAGGAGGCAGGACGCCTGCTCGCCGGGCCCTGGCCGCCACTGGGCTGACCTCACCGAGTCAAGTCGCTCTGCTGTCGACCACGGCAAGCGGACTCACCAACGAGGCAACCGACACCGCCCCGGATCTCCTTCCAGGCACGGGCCGGCACCGCACGATGCCGTTCCCCCGCCGCCGGACTACGCCGCGTACGCGTACCTGGACCTGGCCACCCTCTACCGCAACCTGGTCAAGGAACTCGCCCTGACCAGCCCGAACGACACCCTGCACGTCATGGTCAAGGGCGGCGACTGGGTCTTCGGCTCCCACCTTGTCGACAAAGGCCCTCCAGGCCGTGGACCTCACCCGCGCCCAGCAGCTCGCCAACATCCGCACCATCTACGGCCCCGAGAAGGAAGCCCTCGGCGCCCTCGCCATCGAGATCAAGCGCATGGCCTGACCGATTCCCGCTCTTACAAGATCGGACACTCGGGGCCATCCTCGACCGGAACGGCAACGCTCATCGAAGCCGCCCCCCCCGGCGGCACCACCCAGGAGGGGGTGCGGTGACCAGTTCAGTTCGCTGGACGGATCGTCTGTCCACCGGTACGGAATCGACTCAGGACGACGTGGTGCGCTGGTACCAGAGCACGCGCGAAGGCAAGGCGTATGTGCCCACGATGATCTGGGGCACTCTCCAGACCGAGGCATACGCGAGCGTGATCCTCAGCCAGGTCGTCGACTTCCTCGGCATCCCGAACGACGTGCCGGCAGGCGTCGCCAAGCGCATGCAACGGCAGCAGGTGCTGTACGACGGCGAGCACCACTACGACGTCGTCCTCGGGGAGCAGGCGCTCTACACGAACATCGGCGGACCCGAAATCATGCGGGAACAGATCGAGCGCCTCCTGCGAGAGCTCGGCCTGGCCTCTCTCACACTCGGGATCCTTCCCTCCACCGCACGGGTGGACCTGTTCCCCGTCCACGCGTTCGACATCTACGGCGACGGCGACCGGGCCCACGTCGAACTCGTCTCCTCCTCCGTGGACATCACGGAACAGAGCGAACTCGACCTCTACGACAAAGCCTTCACCGCGCTGAGCAGTGCGGCATCGTACGGCGACGCCGCCGAGGAGCTTCTGAAGAAGGCCCACGCCTTCTGGGCCGACACCCCACTCCGGCAGTAGGCCGTTCGTCACTCCAGCGGTGGAGCGCCGCACAGCAGTCCGAAGCGCCCTCAAGCCGGCGCTCGAATCCATGACCCTGCGGGTCGCCGCCGTCATCGTCCACGACAAGGCGACCAACCGCGTCTTCGATCGTCCACGACAAGGCGACCAACCGCGTCTTCGACGGCTGGAGCCAGTGACCTGAGTCGGCGTTCCTGCCGGTCGGCAGGCTCGGCCCGGCCCTGCGGGATGGGACTTCGGTGCCGTCAGCCGCCCCCGCTGGAGCTAGTGGGAACCCTCCAAGCCCCACTGGACATCGTTGTGCCGGTCAAGATCACCGTGCTCATGAGCACGGCCGCAGACTTGCAGAACGGGGCGGCCGCGGGCTGCCGCGTCCTTGTCCGTGACGACCCCTGGGACACCACACCGTGAGCGAACGCGTCATTGCGCCCAAGAGCCGGGGCTTCCTGTTCCTCGACTCCCATCCTGGCGGCTGCCGACAGCTGGTGGACGAGATGTGGGAAGCCGTCCCCGCCCCGGTCACCGCCGGGGGCGAAGGGCCGGTGGCCCTGGTCATCGGCTCGTCCGCCGGGTATGGCCTGGCCGCCACGATCGCGGGCCTGGCCCGTGTCGGGATCCGTGGCATCGGCGTGTGCTTCGAGAAGGCGCCCGCGCGGCGCACCGGCACGGCCGGCTGGTATCGCACCGCCGCCACCGCCCGGCTCGCCCGACAGCACGGTCGGGACATGGTCTTCCTCAATGGCGACGCGTTCAGCGACACGGTGAAGGAGCAGGTCGCCGACCTCCTCGCGGAGCGCTTCGGGGGACGGCTCGACTACCTGATCTACTCGGTGGCCGCGCCTCGCCGAACCGACCCGGACACCGGCGACGTGTACGCCTCGGTCCTCAAGCCGATCGGCTCGCCGTACACCACCAAGACGCTCGTCTTCGACGAGCACGGTGGCCCGGAGGTGAAGGAGGTCACCACCGCGCCGGCCGAAGGCGACGACATCGAGCAGACCGTGGCGGTGATGGGCGGCACGGACTGGGAGCGGTGGATCACGTTCCTGGCCGACCGGTCCCTGCTCGCCGACGGCTTCACCACCGCCGCCCTCTCCTACATCGGCTCGCCGCTCACCGCGGCGATCTACCGGCAGGGCACCATCGGCGCCGCGAAGTCCCATCTGGAAGCCACCGCACGCACGTTGGACGAGCGCCTCGCCAAGACGCTGGGTGGCCGGGCCGTGACATCGGTCAACGCCGCCGCCGTCACCCAGTCCTCCACCGCCATCCCCGGCATCGCCCTGTACCTCGGGCTGCTGCGAGGCGTCCTCGGGGATGCCATGGTGGCCCCGATCGGCCAACTGGTGGAGCTGTGGGACCAGCTGACCGGTGTCCGCCCGCTCGACCTCGACGACGAGGGCCGGGTTCGCCTCGACAGCTGGGAACTCGACCCCGCCGTGCAGAACGCCGTCGCCGAACGCTGGAGCACCGCCACCAGCGGCTCCATCACCGCACTCGCTGACCTTGACTGGTTCAGCGACGAAGTCCGCCGCCTCTACGGCTTCTCCGTCCCCGGCGTCGACTACACCGCCGCTGTCGAGACCGACGTCTCCTGGCCCGCTCTCACCATCTGACCCGCTCCAGGAGTGGCCCCACCACCGCTACGACACCGGGGCACTGCCGCTGCAGTCCGCACCCGGTCCGCAGGCCGCCGAGCAACGGCGTCCAGGGCGGGCCGGGTGCGGTCGTTCTCGCCCGGCCGTCAGGTGGGCGTGGATCCCCGGATGAGGACGTGCAACGCATCTTCCGGAGCCGGGAGGAGGTGCACGCGTACTACGAGCAGTGGATCCGGCGGTCCAAGCCGGCGGCCGCCCCCGGCCCCCGCCCTCCCGTCGTTCATGGCCTACTCGATGCCGGTCCGCGTCGTCAACGGCCAGTGGGTGTGGAGCCGCGGCGGTGGCGACCCCGGCGTCGGCGCCCACTGGACCACCTACCGATGCGGGCCGTCATGGGCCGGCGCTGACGAGCGGCCACCGGCGGCAGCCCGAGGTGTGGGCCGGGTCGAACGAAGGGGGCGGCGAACCCGAGCGCCGCGGCTCTGAAGTCGACGGCAAGGATTCGGCAAGGCTCCTGCAAGGACACGAACACACGTCCGGGGAAGGGTCCGTCGCGTGACGCGGAAACGCCGCGAACCGGAGACGGGGGCTTCGATGAACGTGACGGACAGGAATCCGGCGCAGTGGGTGACGCTGGCCGGGTGCCGGAAGGTGCTCGTCGTCGTGCACACCGAGGTGTACGGCCGCAGGCTGCTCGACGTACTGCCGCTCTTGGCATCCGACCTGCGGGTCCAGGTCGCGTTCACTGTCGCGCCGCACGCCTTCAACGGTGGCACGCGCAGGGCGCTGCACGGGGTGGGCGAGGTCGTGCTGCCCTGGGAGGAGGCCGTGCGCACCGAGTTCGACCTCGCGCTCGCGGCCGGCTCCCAGGGCACGGAGCGACTGCGTGCTCCCCTCGTACGGCTGCCCCACGGCGCGGGGCACATCAAGTTGTCGCGGGTCGCGGACGCACGGGCCGCGGGTGAGCCCAGGGCGGTCGGCGGGATGGGACGCTCCTATCTGATGTGGGGCGACCGGGTCGTCCCCGCCGCGTACGCGGTCGCCCACGACGAGGACCTGGCGTTGCTGCGGGTGTCGTGCCCGGAGGCCGTGCCGATCACGGAGGTGGTCGGGGACGGGGTGCACGACCGGATCGCGGCGAGCATGCCGCTGCGGGAGCGCTACCGGCTCGCCCTGGGGCTGCGGCAGGGGGAACGGCTGGTCCTGGTCTCCTCCACCTGGGGGCTCGGCTCGTCGTTCAACCGGCTGGACGCCCTGCTGCCGCGCCTCCTCACGGAGCTGCCGGGCCGCGGGTACCGGATCGCCGTGCTCGTCCACCCCAATGTCTGGTCCGGCCACGGTGACTGGCAGGTCCGGTCCTGGCTGGCGGCACTGCGCCGCCGGGGCGTCGTACTCGTCTCGCCGGGGACCGACTGGCGGCCGCTGCTCGTCGCCGCGGACTGGGTGCTCGGCGACCATGGCTCGGTGACGCTGTACGCGACGATGACACGCGCGGCGATCCTGCTCGCACGGTTTCCCGAGGAGGACGTCAATCCCGACTCGCCGGGGGCCGAACTGGCCCGGACGGCGCCCGCGCTGTCCGTCGCGCACCCGCTGGCGGAGCAGCTGGCGTACGCGGCCGAGGCGTATCCCACCGAGGCGTACGCCCGGATCGCCGCCCGGATCTCGTCCGAGCCGGGCCGGTTCGACGCGAACATGCGTCGGCTGCTGTACCGGATCCTCCGGCTCGGGGAGCCCGCCTACCAGCCGGTGACCGCTCCCCTGCCGGATCCGCGCCCGCTGGAGACCGAGGGCGCGGCGCACGGTCGGCCCGAGGACTGGTCGGAGGTGTCCGCGTGACCACCTGGGCCCCGCCCGCGCCGGAGGACCTCCTCTGCGTGGACCTCGACGGCGGTTCGGGTGAGACCTGGCGGGAGTGCGCGGACCTGCTGCGCACGCGGTACCCGCGCCCGCACTCCGCCGCGGTGCTGCTCGCCCGGGACCTGCTGTCACGCTATCCGGGCTGCCTGGTGACCGTCGTGCGGCGGTGCGAGGGCGGATGCGCGGTCGGCCTGCGGTTGCGCGGGCCGGACCGGATCGCCGTCCTGGTGCTCACCGCCGGGCGTCCAGTTCCGCGAGCCGCGCCCGTAAGCGGGTCGAGTCCCTGTCGCTGACCGGTTCGTAGAGCGCCAGGGATCGGGCATACCGGTTCCTGGCCTCGTCCGCCTCCCCGCGCAGGGCCGCGACGTCGCCGAGCATCTCCAGGACCCGTCCCTGCCAGTGGACCGACCCCGCGGCCGCGAACTCGTCGAGGGCCTGCCAGAGCAGGGTCTCGCCGTCCTGCCCTGTGGTGTGGCGGGTTCCCGCGCGGACGAGGGCGAGGCCGAGGAAGGCCAGGGCGCGGGCCGCGTCGTAGGGGTCGGGCACGGCGACGAGCTCCTCCCTGGCCCGAGCGAGTGGAGCGAGGGCGCGCCGGGGCCGGCCGGCCGCCAGCTCGACGTCACCGAGGCAGATCCGGGTCATCGCGGCGCCACGGTGGTACCCGATGGCCTCGCGGAGCGCCAGGGCCGCGGTGAGGTGTTCGGTGGCCCGGTCGAGCCGGCCCGCCAGCAGATGCGACTGGCCGAGGCCGTGCAGTGCCTGGGCCTCGGCCTTGCGGTCGCCGTCCGTGCGCGCGCCCCGGGCCGCCTCGGTGAACCAGTCGACGGCCTCGTCGCACAGTCCGGCGTTGCGCAGGCCGACACCGCCCGAGGTCAGCATCCGGCTCAGTCCCTGCCGGTCGCCGGCCCGCAGGGCGGCGGTGCGCCCGATCCGGTGCGCCTCCACCCACAGCTCGTACGGGCGCAGGCGCAGGAAGAGCGGCCACATGGCGTCGGCGAGTTGCCACGCGGTGGCGTGCCAGCCCTCGTCGGCGGCGGTACGCAGCGCGGCCATGAGGTGTTCACGCTCGGCGTCCAGCCAGCCGAGTGCCGCGGTCGGCGCGTCGAACGGCGGCTGGTGCGGCGCGGGGTGCGCGTAGTCGCGTCTCAGGGTGCGGTGGCTCGGGGTGAGCAGGGCTTCCGCGGCGGTGGCGGTGGCGAGGTAGTGGTCGACGACTCTGCGGACGGTCTCCCGCCGTTCCTCCAGGTTTTCGGTGTCGGCTGCGAGCTGGCCGGCGTGGACGCGAACGAGGTCGTGGAAGCGGTAGCGCCCGAGGCCGGTGGCGGCGTCGGTCCCGAGATCCTCCAGCAGGTTGACCTCGGCGAGCTCGTCGAGCAGCCGGTCGCCCTCCTCCGGGCCGACGGCGCAGGCCGCCGCGGCGACCGGGCCGTTGAGGACGGTGACCGGTGGGAGCCCGAGTCTGCGATAGCCGCGGGCCAGCTCGGGTGAGAGCTGCCGGTACGAGGCGTCCAGGGCGACCCGGACGGCGTGTTCGCCGCCCAGGTCGAGGGCGTCGAGGCGGGCGGCACCGGCTCCGCCGAGCGCTCCGGCCATGGCGGCGAGGGACTGCTGCGGCCGTGCGGCAAGCCGGGCGGCGGCGACACAGACGGCGAGGGGCAGCCCGGCGCAGAGGGCCGCGACCTCGGCCGCCGCCTCCGGTTCCCGATGCACCCGGTCTGCCCCGATCCGGCGGGCGAGGAGGTCCACGGCGTCGTGCGGGGACAGCAGACCGAGCTGGCGGAAGACGGCACCGTCGATGCCCAGGGCCGTCAGGCGCCGCCGGCTGGTGACCGCGACGAGGCTGCCCGGCGCGCTGGGGAGCAGGGGGCGGACCTGGGCGGCGCTGAGCGCGTTGTCGAGCATCAGCGCGAGTCGCAGTCCGGCGGTGTGGGAGCGCCAGAGTGCCGCGGACTCGGCGGGTTCCATGGGGACTTCGGTCACACCGAGGGCCCGGAGGAAGCGGCCGAGGATGTCGCTGGGTGCCGCGGGTCCGGCGCCCGCGTCGGGGAGGTGGCCGCGGAGGTCCGCGTAGAGCTGTCCGTCGGGGAAGCGGTCGGCCAGGCCGTGCAGCCAGCGGGTCACGAGGGCCGACTTGCCGACGCCCGGCGGTCCGTTGACCACCACGAGCAGCGGACGCGCGGCCAGTTGGGGCAGCAGCGCGTCGAGGGAGCCGAGCGTGTCCGTCCGCCCCGTGAAGTGCTCGGGTAAGGGGAGGAGCTGGCGTGGCGCGTGCGGGGCGCCGAGCGGTGCCGGGCCGCCTCGCGCGGCCTCGGACGGGACGTGGATGTGTACGTCCCCCCGGATGTCCCCGGCCTGCACGACGGAGCCGTGGACCGTGGTCGCTCCGCCGACGTGGTTGCCCACGCGGTCCGTCGGACCGTCGGTCACCGCCGCGGCCCATCGGCTCAGGACCAGCGAGAGGCGGTGATCGGCGGCCGCGGCCTCGACGAGGTCGCGGACCAGGTCCGCGCCGCTGTGCGGCGGGAGGCCCTGCTCGCCACGCAACAGCGCGGCGACGGCGGGGGTGCCCCGGAACTCCCGCAGCACGTCGACGAGTACGCGCCACATCGCGGGTCGTGCCGCTCCCGCGGTCAGGGCGGTGCTGAGCTGTACGGCCGCCACGGGTTCCATGTCCACCGTCTCCCCCCGTATGTCCACCGGCGCCTATGACTCTGGCCTTCCTGGTCGGCAAGAGCCTTACGCTCAATGCCCCGACGAGACGGATTCTTTCGATCATCAGATCGTTTTAGTCATGCAATTTGATCGAGAGACGCCATCTTTTGACCTAGTTGGCATCGTGTCATCCTTTGGCCTCTACACGCGAGTGCGCGTGCGAGCGGGAGACGACCGGCGATCGGGGGCGCTGGATGGACTTCGGAATACGCGTACTGGGGCCTGTCGAATTCGTGACGGCCGGACGTCGATCCTCGACGGGAACACCCAAGGAACGCCTGATGATCGCGGCCCTCGCCCTGAGCGCGGGCCGGCCGGTGTCCCTCGACACCCTGGCGCAGCGCGTGTGGGACGACACTCCGCCCGCCAAGCCGCGCGCCAGCCTGCACGCCTACGCGGCACGGATCCGACAGCGCCTGCGGGCTGCCGGAGAAGTGGCGCGGCTGATCCAGGAGGCCAACGCGTACACCTTCGACATCGACGCCGACCTGGTGGACTGGCACCGCTTCCTGCGCCTCGTCGACGAGGCCCGGACCCGATGCGACGGCGGCGACCCCACAACCGCCCTGGAGCGGCTGACCGAGGCGGACGCGCTGTGGCGCGGCGAACCGCTCGCCGGCCTCGCCGGGCTGTGGGCGGAGGGCACCCGGGCCCACCTCAAGGAGAAGCGGCTCGCCGCCACCCTGACCCGGACCGGCATCCAGCTGCGTCTCGGGCACCACGCCGAACTGGTCCCCGACCTGGCCGCACTGCTCGACGAACACCCCACGGACGAGACCATCGCCGCCCAGTTGATGACCGCGGCCTACGGGTGCGGGCGACAGGCGGACGCGCTGCGCACCTACGAGACGGTGCGCCGCAGACTCTCCGAGGAACTCGGCGCCGACCCCGGCGAGGCACTCACCAGACTTCACCACCTCGTCCTGGACCGCGCCCCGGTCCCGGACCTGCTGCCCCGCTCCGAACCCTCCCCGTCCGCTCCGCACACCCTCCCGAGCCACGGCGTCCTCGTCGGCAGGACCAGAGAACTCGGACTCCTGGTGGACGCCCACGCGGCGGACGAGCCCCGCGGCCGGCGCGTCATCGCCCTCCAGACGATCGCCGGGATGCCGGGCGTGGGCAAGTCCCTGCTCGCCGTGCACGCGGCGCGCCACCTCGCCGACCGCTACCCCGACGGACAGGTGCTGCTCGATCTGCGCGCACACGCCCCCGGCCGCCAGGCGCTGAGCCCGCAGGCCGCCCTCTTCACGCTCCTTCGCGTCTTCGGAGTCGCGGCGCCGGCCATCCCCTCCGACCCCGACGAGCGGACCGCTCTCTGGCGCACCCTGCTCAGCACCCGCCGTGCCGTGATCGTCCTGGACGACGCGGTGGACGCCGAGCAACTGCGTCCCCTGCTCCCCGGCAGCACCCGGTCTCTCGTCATCGTCACCAGCCGACGCCGCATCACCGGACTGCCCGGTGTCCGGGCCCTCTTCCTCGACGTGCTGCCGGCCGTCGACGCGACGGCGCTGTTCCGCCTTCTCGTCGGCGAGGAGCGCGTCCAGGACCCGGACGACGCGGCCAGGATCGTCCGGCTCTGCGGTCACCTGCCCCTGGCGGTCGAGCTCGCCGCCGGGCGGCTGGCTTCCCGGCCGTCGTGGACGACCACGCACCTGATCGAGAAATTGCGCAGAACTCCGGGGCGGCTCGCGGAGATCCGGGACGGATTCACGGAGATCGCCCGCGTTTTCGAGATGTCCTATCACGCCCTCAACGAAGATCACCAAGATGCATTCCGGATGCTGAGCCTGCACTTCGGCCCGACGTTCGGACCGCACGCGGCGGCCGCCCTCACCGGGCTTTCCCTCGCCGACACGGAGCGGACGCTCGACTCGCTTCTGGACGATCATCTGCTCTCCGAACCCATGCCCGAACGCTTCCATTTCCACGACCTCGTGGGGGAATTCGCGCGGATGCTGGCGGCGATGGAGGACACCCCCGCCGAACGATCCGACGCACGGCACCGGCTGGCCCGGTTCTACATCCAGGCAAGCGCCCGGGCCGCTCGCATGATCCACCCCCGGCGCTTCCGGTACGAAGCCGCGGATCACCCGGCGCACACACCACCGGCGTACGAACTCCCCGACTGGCACGACGCGCAGGAGGCGCGGGGCTGGCTGGCTCAGGAACGCCTGGGCCTGGTCGCCGCCGAGCACCACGCCCGCACCCGCGGTCGCCCTCACGAGGCCGCCCTCCTCGCCGGCGCCCTGGCAGGATTCCTGGAGGAGGACGGCCACTGGGGCGAGGCGCAGCGCATGCACGGCCCGGCCGCCCGCCACTGGAGCGAGGTGGGAGACGTACGGGGCGAGATCTCCGCCCTCGTCGACCTGGGCGCCGCCCAGTCCCGCGCGAGCCGCTACGACCGAGCCCTGTCGAGCGTCCACCGCGCCCTCGACCTGGCCCGCGCCCTCGGCGACCCCGAGACCGAGGCGGAGGTCCGGCACCTTCTCGGCGTCCTCCACTGGCACCTCGGCAGCCACGACACCGCCCTCTCGCTCCAGAAATCGACGCTCGAACTGCGCCGGCACACAGGAGATGTCTGGCAAATGTCCAGGTGCCGGAACAACATCGGGATCACCTATCTCTTCCTCCAGGAATTCGAGGAGTCCAGGAGACACTTTCTCGCCGCCCTCCAGGGATTCCGGTCCTGTGGCGACGAAAGAGAAGTCGCATGCGTCCTCAACAACCTCTCCGACCTTTATGTGCATACCGGCGATCTGGCCACCGCACGACAGACAGCCATCGAATCCCTGACCCTGATGGAACGATTCGGAAACGAGACGGAGCGTGCGGCGGCCCGGGTCAATCTGGCGAACACGATGACTCCTGAGAAGGATGGCGCGGAAATGCTGCGGCTCTACCGCGACGCCCTGGCGACCTTCCGCGGCGTGGGCGACCTGCGCAACACGGCCGAGGCGCTGCACCGGATCGGCGACGCGCTGCGCGGCCTGGGCCGTGACGACGAGGCGACAGCGCACTACAAGGGCGCGTTGGAGGCGGCTCGCAGCATCGGGGCGGCACACGAGGAGGCACGGGCGGCGCGGGCGCTCCGCGCCACGGGCACGCCCGTCAAGAATACCTGATCGGCATATGCCAAATCATTTTCGAGGAACAAGAACCTAGCAGAACGAAGGCGAATATCCGGCCGATTTTGAAGCTTTCGACGGGCGTGCTCTCATTGCCCTCAGGTCGCCGCTCGGGCGACCCGAACGACCCGTGAGAGAGCACGATGAACACCATGAAGCATCGAATCCTTCGCCACCTCGCCGCCACCCTCACCGCCGGCCTCATATGCATTCCACTGGTGGCCGCCGCGTGGGGCTCCACGCCCAGCACCACCCTCGCCGTTTCCGCCGTCAGCCCGCGCTGACAAACCCTGGGCCCGGAATTCCGGGCCCATTCACATGCACGGCCCCGCCGTCCCGCCCGCGTGGAGCCAGCGGCGGTACGGGGCCGCACGGAGGGCCGCCTCGCGGTAGGCGGCGGTGAGGTCGGCGTACGGGCGGTCCAGGGGGACGCCGGGGGCGGCGAAGAGGAGGAGGCGGACCGCGAGGGGGTCGCCGCGGAGGGGGCGGACGGCCATGTCCTCGCGCGGGCGGGAGGTGGGCTGGCAGGGGGCGACGGCCTCGCCGAGGGCGACCAGGGAGGCTGCGGTGTGGTAGTCGGCGTGCAGCAGCGGCGGGTCGAGGCCGGCCGCGCCGAGGACCCGGCGCAGACCGTCCCACTCGCCGTCGACGGCCGGGTCGACCGTCCAGCGGTCGTGGGCGAGGTCGGTGAGGTCGACGACCTCGTGGGCGGCCGCCGGGTGGTCGCTCGCCATGGAGACGAACTGCGGCTCGCGTTCGACCAGGACCCGCCCGGTCAGGCCGTCCGGGACGCGCAGCGGGCAGCCCTCCACCTCGTGGACGAAGGCCAGGTCGAGCCGGCCCGCGGCGACCGTGCGCAGCAGGGTGTGGGCCGAGACGTCGACCCGGAGCGCGATGTCGGTGCCGGCCGCGCCCTGCCGGAGCCGGCTCAGCCAGCCGGGCAGTGCGCGGCTGGCGGTGGAACCGACGCGGAGGACCGGGCCGTCGGCGGCCCGGGCGGCGGCCGCGCGGGTCTCGGTGACCAGGGCGGTCATGCCGTCGACCAGCGGGCGGGCCCGGCTGAGGACGGAGCGGCCCAGCGGGGTGGGCAGACAGCCGGTGCGGCCGCGGGTGAAGAGTTCGGCGCCGAGGGCGTTCTCGATGCGGCGCAGCTGGGTGGTCAGGGAGGGCTGGCTGACGCCGAGCCGGCGGGCCGCCTTGTGCAGGCTGCCGGTGTCCGCGATGGCGCAGAGCGCCCGCAGGTGCCTCACCTCCAGCTCCATGGTCCGAGGTTAGGGCGGCTCCGGGGCACGCACCAGACCACCCCGCACGCCCCCCGTACACCCGCGTGCGAATACGTCAACTCCCCCGTGATAGCGCGGCGTTATCGGCGGATGGCATCATTCCCCGTCCGCACCCCGCTGCCCCACACTCTCCTCTAACCCCACAGGAGGAGCCCCCCATGCGACACCCGAAGGTCCTCACGTCCTTACTCACCGCCGCCCTCGGTGCCGGTCTCACCCTCTCGCTCGGCGCCGCCCCGGCCTCCGCCGCACCCACCCCCACCGCCGACCGCGCCGGATACGCGAGCTACGCGGGTTCGGCCGAGGAGGCCCGGGCCAACCAGGCGTTCTTCGACGCCGTCGTGAAGTCGGTGGCGAAGAAGCGGGCCGCCACGCCTGGTGCCACCGCCGTCACCGTGGTCTACAGCGCCGCCAACGCACCCAGTTTCCGTACCCAGATATCCCGTTCGGCGCAGATCTGGAACAGCTCGGTCAGCAACGTCCGCCTCGTCGAGGGATCCAACGCCGACTTCGCGTACTACGAGGGGAACGACTCCCGCGGTTCGTACGCGAGCACGGACGGGCACGGCGGCGGCTACATCTTCCTCGACTACCGGCAGAACCAGCAGTACAACTCCACCCGCGTCACCGCCCACGAGACCGGGCACGTGCTCGGCCTCCCCGACCACTACAGCGGCCCGTGCGGCGAGCTGATGTCCGGCGGCGGGCCCGGCACGTCCTGCCAGAACGCGTACCCGAACTCCCGGGAACGCTCCCGCGTGGACCAGTTGTGGCAGTACGGACTCGCCACCGCCGTCAAGGCCGGCTGATCCCCCAGGGGCGGGGCGCCCACCGGCCGGCGCCCTGCCCCCCCCTGCCGCCTCAGGCCGCCTGGAGCAGCCCCCGGCCGAACTCGGTGCCGGGCGGCAGCTGCCGGCGCACCCGGCCGAGCGCCTCCTCGAAGTCCCCGCCGGCGATGCCGGACTCGTAGGCGGCGCCCCCGTAGTGCAGCGTGAGGCTGAGGTCGGCGCGCTCGCCGAGGGTCAACAGGCAGCTGAGCGTGGCCTGCTGGGTGACGCCGTCCGCGACGACGGGGAGCGGCAGGTCCCACTCCAGGACGCACCCGGTGAGGGCCTGCCCGCCCTCGCCCGCGGCGCTGAGCGCGGCGAAGCTCGCGCCCGTGTACTCGATACCCCTGATCCGGGTGGCCACATGGTCCCCGGCGGCCGTGATGACGATCGCTTCCGCACCGCGGCGGTCCCGGTACCAGCCGGTCCAGACTTCTGTCGACTCCGATGACATGCGCGGACTGTAGCGGTATGACCGGCTCCGGCGCGCGGCCGGTCACCCAGGGGCCGGACTTCTCCCGGTCTCGCCGTTCTTGCCGGTCACGTGCGTGGTAGTGGCTTCCGCGCCGGGTTCCTCGCCAGGCCCCGAGCCGTGCCCCGAGGCATGCCCCGAGCCGTTCCCGGCGGGGTCCCGCGGCGCACCGTCCGCCGCCGCGTCGCCCTCCGACTCGTACAGCTCGCACTCCGGATTACGGCACGGCTGCACGACCCACTCCGGCACCCAGGCCCCGAGGACCTTGTGCCGTTCGGCCACCACCTGACGCGGCTCCCCGCAGGCCGGGCACGGATGCTCGGCGCGGGGGTCCCGTGTGGTGTGCGGCGTCTCGCCCACCATGCTTCCAGCCTAGGACGGGCCGGGCGTCACCGCTTCCTGGCGTACCAGCGCACGACGACGCCATTGCCGAAGGTGCGCACGTCCTCCAGCCTTGAGCTCGCGGACCCGGAGATGGGCCTACGGGCTGGGCATCCCGGCCTCCAGGCCGAGGCGGTACGAGCCCATCCAGGTACGTGAGCATGGACGCGGCGCCGCCGCCTCCCTTCGAAGAGATCAGCGACTGCGACGCGTCACGAACTCCGCGAGCGCAAGCAGGTCCCCCGCCGCGGACAGGTCCGGGACCGCCCTGGAGAGTTGCTCGACCGCGCGGGCCATCCGCTCGGCCGCCTGGCTCTGTGCCCAGTCCCGGCCGCCGGCCCGCTCGACCGCGTCCGCCGCCGCCCGCACCGCCGCGGCGTCGAGCACCGGGCAGGCGTAGATCTCGGCCAGCTCCGCGCCCGCCGGGGTCCCCGAGGTGAGCGCGGCCACCACCGGCAGCGACTTCTTGTGGGCGACGAGATCGGCGCCGGCCGGCTTGCCGGTGCGTCCCGGGTCGCCCCAGATCCCGATCAGGTCGTCGATCAGCTGGAACGCCAGGCCCGCCTCCCGGCCGAACGCGTCGAGCGCCGCGACCGCCTCCTCGTCCGCCCCCGCGTACAGCGCGCCCAGTGCGCAGGAACAGCCGAGCAGCGCGCCGGTCTTGGCGGTGGCCATCGCCACCACCTCGTCCAGGGACACCTCCCGGGGGTCGCGCTGCTCGAAGGCGCAGTCCGCCTGCTGGCCCGCGCACAGCTCGATGACACAGGCGGCGAGCCGGGCCGCGGCCGGGACGGCGGCCGGGTGCGGATCCTCGGCGAGCAGCCTCAGCGCGAGCGCGTTCATGGCGTCGCCGGCGAGCAGCGCGTCCGGGATGCCGAACACCTTCCAGGCGGTGGGGCGGTGACGGCGGGTCGGGTCCTCGTCGACGATGTCGTCGTGGAGCAGGGTGAAGTTGTGCGCCAGCTCCACCGCGGCGGCGGCCTTGACCGCCGGGGCCGGGTCCGCGCCGAGCGCGCGGGTGGCGGCGAGCACCAGGGCCGGCCGGATGGCCTTGCCGCTCCGGCCGTCCTCGGTCGGGGAGCCGTCGGCCTCCTCCCAGCCGAAGTGATAGGCGGCGATGCGCCGTATGGAGCCCGGCAGGGACTGGACGGTCGTCCGGAGCTGCGGGTCGACGACGCTGCGCGTCCGGTCCAGAAGCAGCGCGGCGCTGCGTCCCCCGGTCGCCCCGGTCTCGGCGTCCGCGCTGGTCGTGGTCATCTTCTCGGTCACTTTCCTCACGGCATGCCATGGCATGGCCTGGTGGATGGCGTGCACCGGGGGCGGCGACCCGTCGGCCCGGCCCCCGTCCCCGGTACGTCTGTGGCGGCGCCCGCGTCGGCGACGGCGCCGCGGCATCAGTGGCGGCGGCCTACCTCGACGTTCTCCAGGACGCCCAGTGCGTCGGGCACGAGCACCGCCGCCGAGTAGTAGGCGGTGACCAGGTAGGAGGTGATCGCCTGGTCGTCGATGCCCATGAAGCGACAGGACAGGCCCGGCTCGACCTCGTCCGGGAGGTCGGTCCGGTGCAGGCCGATGACGCCCTGGTCGGACTCGCCCGTGCGCATGCAGATGATCGAGCTGGTACGGGCGTCGGTGACCGGGATCTTGTCGCACGGGTAGAGCGGGACCCCGCGCCAGGTCATGATCCGCGTGCCGTCGAGGTCGACCGTGTCCGGCACCAGACCGCGCCGGTCGAGCTCGCGCCCGAAGGCGGCGATGGCCTGCGGGTGGGCCAGGAACAGCTTGGAGCCGCGCCGCCGGGACAGCAGCTCGTCCAGGTCGTCGGGGCCCGGCGCGCCGTCCTGCGGCTGGATCCGCTCCCCGTGGTCGCAGTTGGCGAGGAGGCCGAACTCCCGGTGGTTGACCAGCTCGTGTTCCTGGCGCTCGCGCAGCGCCTCGACCGTCAGCCGCAGCTGGTGTTCGGTCTGGTCCATCGGGTGGTTGTAGAGGTCGGCCACGCGGGTGTGGACCTTGAGCACGGTCTGGGCGACGCTCAGCTCGTACTCGCGCGGGGAGAGTTCGTAGTCCACGAAGGCGTGCGGGACGACCGGTTCGCCGACGTGGCCGGCGGAGAGGTCGATGGCAGCCTCCCCGTGCCGGTTGGTGCGATGTGGCGGCAGGACCGCGAACTCGGCGAGGTGTCCGGCGAGCGCGCCGGCCCGCTCGGCGAGGGCGAGCACATCGGCCCGGGTCAGCTCCAGGACCGTGCAGGCGGTGGTGGCGCGGGCGGTCCACGCCCACGAGGCGTCGGCGGCGGCCAGCGCGTCCTCGCCGAAGTAGGCGCCGTCGGCGAGCACGCCGAGCACGGTCTCGTCGCCGTAGGGGCCCTCGCCGAGCCGCTCGACCCGGCCGTGCGCGAGCAGGTGGACCCGGTCGGTGCTCGCGCCGCGGGCGGCGATGACCTCGCCCGCCGCGTACTCCCGCTGGACGCAGCGGGCGGCCAGCCCGGCGAGGACGTCCGGCTCGTCGAAGCCGCGCAGGGCGGGGAGTTCGCCCAGCTCGGCGGGGACCACCGCGACCCGCCCGCCGGTCTGCACGAAGGTGACCCGGCCGTCGCCCACGGCGTAGCTGAGCCGCCGGTTCACCCGGTAGGCACCGCCCCGGACGTCCACCCACGGGAGCGCGCGCAGCAGCCACCGGGAGGTGATCTCCTGCATCTGCGGGGCGGACTTGGTGGTGCCCGCGAGGTTCCGCGCGGCGGCGGTGCCGAGACTCTGCTGCTCGGGCGCCCCGCCCTCGCGCACCTCGCCGTCAACCGAACCAACGGACATGGAACTCCCTCTCGATGCGACAGGCCTGCGAGGGGAAGCCTTCCAGCACGCAGCGTGTCCGCGCCATTACACAAAAGAGTGGGTGTCGGCCGCCCCGGGGCTGGGCATGGCGCACGATTCCCCGCCCCGGAATTCGTCCGGATCGGCTCGCACACGAACCGAACGGATGGCAGCGGAGCGGAGGACTCCGGTACCCCGGTAGGGCAGGCGGAACCGGAAGAACCGGAACCCCCGTCCCGAAAGGAGCCGGTCATGGCCACACCCATGTCCGCGAGCCGTTTCCTCGACGCGCTGCGCGACGAAGGTCTGACGGTCGTCGAGGTCGGCGACTGGCGCACCCACAACCGCAACCACAAGGGCCCCTGGGGCCCCGTGCACGGGGTGATGATCCACCACACCGTCACCCGGGGCACCGGCAACACCGTCCGCATCTGCCGGGACGGCTACGAGTCCCTGCCCGGCCCGCTCTGCCACGGTGTGATCGCCAAGGACGGCACGGTCCACCTGGTCGGCTACGGCCGGGCCAACCACGCCGGTCTCGGCGACGACGAGGTGCTGCGGGCGGTCATCGCCGAGAAGCGCCTGCCGCCGGACGACGAGGCCACCACCGACGGCAACCGGCACTTCTACGGCTTCGAGTGCGAGAACCTGGGCAACGGCACCGACCCGTGGCCCAAGGTCCAGCTGGAGGCCATCGCCAAGGCCGCGGCCGCGGTGTGCCGGGTCCACGGCTGGACCCAGCGCTCGGTCATCGGCCACCTGGAGTGGCAGCCCGGCAAGGTCGACCCGCGCGGCTTCACCATGGCGTCGATGCGCGAGCGGATCGCCGACCGGCTGCGCTGACCCGTGCCCCGCGCGCCGTGCCCCGTGACCCGTGCCCCGCGCGCCGTGACCCGTGCGCCGTGCCCCCGCGCCCAGGCCGCCGCGGGGCGGCGAGAATGGCCGGGTGAACGCGCCCGATCTCTCCCGTCTGCGGCCCCGGCTCCCCTCGCCCCTGGAGCCGGTGGCGGACGAGCGCTTCGCCCGGCACGGGCTCACGCTGCTGCTGAAGCGTGACGACCTGATCCACCCCGACCTGCCCGGCAACAAGTGGCGCAAGCTCGCGCTCAACCTGCGCGAGGCGGCCGGCCGGCCGGTGCTGACCTTCGGGGGCGCCTACTCCAACCACCTGCGGGCCGCGGCCGCCGCCGGCCGGCTGCTGGGCTTCCCCACCGTCGGTGTCGTACGCGGCGACGAGCTGGCCGGCCGGCCGCTGAACCCCTCGCTGGCGCGCTGCGCGGCGGACGGCATGCGCCTGGTGTTCGTGGACCGCGCCACGTACCGCACGAAGCACGAACCGGACACCCTGGCCCGGATCCTCACCCTGGCCGAGGCGCCCGAGGGGACGTACGTGGTACCGGAGGGCGGCAGCAACGCGCTCGCCGTCCACGGGTGCGTGGAGCTGGGCCGCGAGCTGGCCGGCCGCGCCGACGTGGCCGTGGTGGCCTGCGGCACGGGCGGCACCCTGGCCGGCCTGGCGGCCGGCTTCGGGGGCCGGACCCTCGGCGTCCCGGTCCTCAAGGGCGGCTTCCTCGGCGCGGAGGTCCGCGCCCTCCAGGAGACGGCCTTCGGCGGCCCACGCGGGGACTGGTCCCTCGACGAGCGCTTCCACGGCGGGGGCTACGCGCGCGTGCCTCCCGCCCTGGCGGCGTTCGCACAGGATTTCGAGGCGCGGCACCGGGCGCGGCACGGACTCGCCATCGAGCGGCTGTATGTCGCCAAAATGCTCTACGGACTGGTGACCCTGGCGGCGGAGGGCGCCTTCGCACCCGGAACCAGGATCGCCGCCGTGATCACCGGGTCCCCCGACGGCACCGCCTGACCCACTGAGGGGCGCGGGCCTACGGGAGGCGGCCCTGGTCGGTCTCCCGGTAGGCCGCGGCCTCCTCCAGGTCGAGCCGGCGCAGCAGGGTGCGCATCATCTCGTCGTCGATGCGGCGGGCGTCGCGCAGCCGCACGAAGACCTCGCGCTCGGCGTCGATCATCTCGCGTGCGAGGCGCCGGTAGGTGTCGTCGGCGGTCTCGCCGGTGAGCTCGTTGACGGTGCCGAGCCGCTCCCAGACGGCGTTGCGGCGGCGCTCCATGACCGTGCGCAGCCGGTCGGCGAGCGGCCCCGGCAGGGCGTTGCGCTCGTCGGCGAGGAGTTCGTCGAGCCGGGCCTCGGCGGCCTGCGAGGCCTCGCTCTGGGCCTGGGCCTCGGCGAGGGTGTCCTGGACACGGTCGCGGCCGGGCAGTCTCAGGGCGCGGATGAGCGGCGGCAGGGTGAGGCCCTGGACGACGAGGGTGCCGATCACGGTGGTGAAGGTGAGGAAGAGAACCAGGTTGCGGGCGGGGAAGGGGACACCGTCGGTGGCGATCGGGATGGAGAAGGCGATGGCGAGGGAGACCACGCCCCGCATCCCGGCCCAGCCGACGATCACCGGCGCCTTCCAGTCCACCCCGGGCTCGCGGGAGCGGACCTTCGGGGACAGCCAGCGGGGCAGGAAGGTCGCGGGGAAGACCCAGACGAAGCGCACGACCACCACGAAGACGAAGACCCCGATCGCGTACCAGGCGGCCTCCCCGATCCCGTAGGGGCCGAGGCCCTGCACGACGAAGGGCAGCTGGAGGCCGATCAGCGCGAACACGGCGGACTCCAGGACGAAGGCGACCATCTTCCAGACCGCCTCCTCCTGGAGGCGGGTGGCGAAGTCGACCTTCCAGTTCTTGTGCCCGAGGAAGAGGCCGACCACGACGACGGCGAGCACTCCGGAGGCGTGCACCTGCTCGGCGGCGGCGTAGGCGATGAACGGGATGAGCAGGGAGAGGGTGTTCTGCAGCAGGGCCTCGCGCAGATGGGTGCGCAGCCAGTGGATGGGGACCATGAGGACCAGGCCGACGCCGATGCCGCCGACGGCGGCGAGCGCGAACTCCCACAGACCGCCGGCCCAGCTGACGCCCTCCCCCACGGCGGCGGCCAGCGCGACCTTGTAGGCGGTGATCGCGGTGGCGTCGTTCACCAGGGACTCGCCCTGCAGGATGGTGGTGATCCGGCCCGGCAGGCCGAGCTTGCGGGCGATGGCGGTGGCGGCGACCGCGTCCGGCGGGGCCACGACGGCGCCGAGGACGAGGGCGGCGGTCAGCGGCAGGTCGGGCACCAGGGCGTAGGCGAGCCAGCCGACCGCGACGGTCGCGAAGAGCACGTAGCCGACGGAGAGCAGTGCGACCGGCCGGATGTTCGCGCGCAGGTCGAGGTACGAGGAGTCGACGGCGGCGGTGTAGAGCAGCGGCGGCAGGACCAGCGGCAGCACGATGTGCGGGTCGAGGGTGTAGTCGGGCACTCCGGGCAGGTAGGCGGCGACGAGGCCGACGGCGACCAGGAGCAGCGGGGCCGGGACCGGGGTCCGGCGGGCGAGGCCCGCCACCGCGGTGCTCGCCGCGACCAGCGCCACCAGTTGCAGTGCGTCCATGCCGGTCCCTGTCTCGTACCCGTCCGTCACTCCCGCCACAACGTAACCTGGCCATCATGAGCGAGTGCCCGCACGTTGCCGAAGTGCCGCGCCCCGAACCGGCGCCGCTGAACGACACCTGTCCGGAGTGCCTGGCGGACGGCACGCACCCCGTCCAGCTGCGGCTCTGCCTGAGCTGCGGGCACGTGGGCTGCTGCGACTCGTCGGCGGGACGGCACGCGACGGCGCACTTCCACACCTCGGGGCACCCGGTGATGCGGACCTTCGAGCCGAACGAACGCTGGCGCTGGTGCTTCGTCGACGGTTCGATCGTCTGACGGCTGGGTACGTCACCCCTCCGCGGGTTCTCCGCGGCCGCCGGTGCGTACGGCGGGTCCTTCCGGACCGGGTCCCCGCGGGGGCGGTCCTCCCGGGCCCCCGGCGACACGGCGGGACGGATCGCGATAGCGTCTCGGCGGACTGCAGAACCGACTGCGTACCGCCAGGTCCGGGGCTTTCCGCCCCGGATCCCGAAAGAGCTTGTGCCACCTTGGAGGTGAGGGTGTCCCAGATCGCAGGCGAGCCCGGGACCCAGGACTTCGTGGAAGTCCGGCTGCCCGCTGCGGGTGCCTACCTGTCCGTGCTGCGTACGGCCACGGCCGGTCTCGCGGCGCGCTTGGACTTCACCCTCGACGAGATCGAGGACCTGCGGATCGCGGTCGACGAGGCATGCGCGATCCTGCTCCAGCAGGCGGTTCCGGGCTCGGTGCTGAGCTGTGTGTTCCGTCTGATCGACGACTCGCTCGACGTCACGGTGTCGGCCCCGACCACGGACGGCAGGGCGCCGGAGCGGGACACCTTCGCGTGGACGGTGCTCTCCGCGCTCGCCGGGAAGGTGGAGTCGTCGGTCGCCGAGGACCGGACGGTCTCCATCAGCCTGTACAAACAGCGCGGCGCGGGGCCAGGCCCGGCGTGAGGAGCGGGGACGCGACGGCCGGCATCCCTGAACAGCAGCGGGCCCGGCCGCAGGGGGCGGCCGGTGTCGAGGTCGAGGTCGAGGTCGCTACGGAGCAGGCGGACCAGATGAGCGAGCACGAGCAGCACGAAGAGGCCCCGGGAGCGGGCGCGCCTCGGGAGGCCCACGACCGGGTCCCCGACGGGGCGCCCGGCCACGTCCCCGATCCGCCCCCCGGTCCGGCCCCCGAAGCGGCTTCCGGCCCGGCTTCCGGCCCGGCCCCGGAAGCCGCCTCCGAACCGCACGACCGTAGCGGTGCGCGGGCGCTCTTCGTCGAACTGCGCGGCCTTCCGGAGGGTTCGCCGGAGAAGGCGGCGCTGCGCGACCGGCTGGTGCGGATGCACCTGCCGCTGGTGGAGCACCTGGCCCGGCGCTTCCGCAACCGGGGCGAGCCGCTGGACGACCTGACGCAGGTGGCGACGATCGGCCTGATCAAGTCGGTGGACCGGTTCGACCCGGACCGCGGGGTGGAGTTCTCCACGTACGCGACGCCGACGGTGGTGGGCGAGATCAAGCGCCACTTCCGTGACAAGGGATGGGCGGTACGGGTCCCCCGCCGCCTGCAGGAGCTGCGGCTCTCCCTGACCACGGCGACGGCCGAGCTGTCCCAGCAGCACGGGCGCTCGCCGACGGTGCACGAGCTGGCGGAGCGGCTCGGGATCTCCGAGGAGGAGGTCCTGGAGGGTCTGGAGTCGGCGAACGCCTACTCGACGCTCTCGCTCGACGTCCCGGACACGGACGACGAGTCGCCGGCGGTGGCGGACACCCTGGGCGCGGAGGACGAGGCCCTGGAGGGCGTCGAGTACCGGGAGTCGCTCAAGCCGCTCCTGGAGGACCTGCCGCCGCGCGAGAAGCGGATCCTGCTGCTTCGCTTCTTCGGGAACATGACCCAGTCGCAGATCGCGCAGGAGGTCGGCATCTCGCAGATGCACGTCTCGCGACTGCTCGCGCGGACGCTGGCGCAGCTGCGGGACAAGCTCCTCGTGGAGGAGTGAGCGGAACACCGGTGTCATGACGGAGGGGCCGGGGGTGATCCCCCGGCCCCTCCGTCATGCGCGAGCCGTGCGTTACGAGGCGTCCTGGCCCGGGCGCCGGATGCCGAGCGCCGCGGTGGTGGACGGGCTCACCAGGAGGACGAGGCCGGTCACGGCGAGGACCGCGAGGGCGATGCCGGCCGGGATCATCACGCTGTCGGCCTGGAGGAGCTGCCAGGCGACGGGCAGCGCCAGGATCTGGGTGATCACGGAGGGGCCGCGGCTCCAGGAGCGGCGCAGCCACAGACCGCGGGCGGCGACCAGCGGGATGAGGCCGAGGGCGACCAGGGTGACCGCGCCCATGAGGGCCGAGGTGAGGTCGCCGGGCCGGTCGCCGAGGCTGCGGACCAGGATGACGAGGCCGCCGGCCACGAGGGCCAGGCCCTCGACCGCGGCCACCACCGCGGCGGCGGTGAGCCGCCCGGGCCGGGAGACCGGCTCCGTCGGCTGCTCGGAACTGCTCGTGTCGGCGCTGCTCGCCCTGCTCGCACTGCTCATGCAAGGCAGGGTAGCCGGGGCCGGTACGGGGCGGGGCGCCCAGGCGCGGCCGGACAGGCCCTAGGGGGCGGATCCGGGTCCGGTCGGGGAGGCCGGGACTGGGCCCGGTACCGCCGGGTAGGTACGCTGGCGGTCATGCGCGCGCTTCTCGTGGTCAATCCGGCAGCAACCACCACCAGTGCGCGCACACGGGACGTGCTGATCCACGCGCTCGCCAGCGAGATGAAGCTGGAGGCGGTGACGACCGAGTACCGGGGCCATGCCCGTGACCTTGGTCGCAGGGCCGCCGACTCGGACGACATCGACCTCGTCGTGGCGCTCGGCGGCGACGGCACGGTCAACGAGGTGGTCAACGGGCTGCTGCACGCGGGGCCGGATCCGGACCGGCTGCCGGGGCTCGCGGTGGTGCCGGGCGGCTCGACCAACGTGTTCGCGCGGGCGCTCGGTCTGCCGAACGACGCGGTGGAGGCGACCGGTGCGCTGCTCGACGCGCTGCGCGAGCGGCGGGCGCGGACGGTCGGTCTCGGACTGGCGTCCGGGACCGCGGGCACGGACGACGAGGCGGTTCCCGAACGCTGGTTCACGTTCTGTGCGGGTTTCGGTTTCGACGCGAGCGTGATCGGCCGGGTCGAACAGCAGCGCGAGCGCGGCAAGCGTTCGACCCACGCGCTCTATCTGCGCCAGGTGGTGCGCCAGTTCCTGGGCGAGCAGAACCGGCGGCACGGCACGATCACCCTGGAGCGGCCCGGCGAGGATCCCGTGAAGGATCTCGTGCTCTCCATAATCTGCAACACCTCCCCCTGGACCTACCTGGGGAATCGTCCGGTGTACGCGTCGCCGGAGGCCTCCTTCGAGACGGCCCTGGACGTGCTCGGACTGAGCCGTCTGTCGGCTCCTTCGGTGGCCCGGTACGCCACTCAGCTGCTCACTTCGACCCCCGAGCGGGGGCCCCGCGGCAAGCATGCGGTGACCCTGCACGATCTGACCGACTTCACCTTGCATTCGAAGGTGCCACTGCCGCTCCAGATGGACGGCGACCACCTGGGGCTGCGTACGAGCGTGACGTTCACAGGCGTACGCCGTGCACTGCGTGTGATTGTGTGACCAGAAGGACCGAAAGTCCTTCCACTCGAACGTTTAGGCTGCCCTCCACCCCCTAGAAGTACGGCTGTGACGGAGCCGACACCGAGGAATCAAAAAAAACTTTCCAGAAGGGGTTGTATCCGTTGCTGGGGTTTGGGAGTCTCTTCTTGGCGATCGGGACGGCCCGCAAGACCGGCCTCCACTGAGAGCCAGAACCCCACCCCAGTGACAAGGACCACGCCAGTTCACCTGGCAGTCGGCCCTTCCCCTGCGGGGGGATTCGTGAAAGCGTTCACATTCACAAGCAACTTGCACGTAACACCTGAGAGAGGTAGCAGCCATGGACTGGCGTCACAACGCCGTTTGTCGTGAGGAAGACCCCGAGCTGTTCTTCCCCATCGGCAACACCGGTCCTGCGCTGCTGCAGATCGAGGAAGCCAAGGCCGTCTGCCGCCGCTGCCCCGTCATGGAGCAGTGCCTGCAGTGGGCGCTCGAGTCCGGCCAGGACTCCGGCGTCTGGGGTGGCCTCAGCGAGGACGAGCGTCGTGCGATGAAGCGCCGCGCCGCCCGCAACCGGGCGCGCAACGCCAGCGCCTGAGCCACCTGCACAGTCTGAGGCAAGCGGCGCGTACGTCGTGTACGCAATCACCGCCCCCGAGCCGCAGCGCGCGCAGTAACCCACAGCATTCGAGCCCCGGACCGATTCACTTCGGTCCGGGGCTCGCTGCTCTTCACCGCACTCACCGCACGGGTCTCACGCACCCACCGCACGGGAACTGCCCTCTCCCGGAAGGCAGTTCGCCGCATAAGAATTCCCGTCGGCGTATTACTTCTGCGGCTGTACGGGAATGTCGAGCACGACCCGCGTACCGCGTTCCGCGCCGGGCTGCATGTCGAAAGTGCCGCCGAGTTCGCCCTCGACCAGGGTCCGTACGATCTGCAGGCCGAGGTTGCCGGCCCGCTGCGGGTCGAATCCCTCGGGCAGACCGCGGCCGTCGTCCTTGACCGTGATCAGCAGCCGGGCGTCGGCGCGCGGTTCGCCGCGGACGGCGGTGACCTCGACGGTGCCCTGCTCGCCGGGCGCGAAGGCGTGCTCCAGGGCGTTCTGCAGGACCTCGGTGAGCACCATGGAGAGCGGGGTGGCGACCTCGGCGTCGAGGATGCCGAAGCGTCCGTTGCGCCGGCAGGTGACCTTGCCGGGGGAGATCTCGGCGACCATCGCGATCACCCGGTCGGCGATCTCGTCGAACTCGACCCGCTCGTCCAGGTTCTGGGACAGCGTCTCGTGGACGATGGCGATCGAGCCGACCCGTCGCACGGCCTCGTTGAGCGCCTCGCGACCCCGGTCGGAGTCCATCCGGCGGGCCTGGAGGCGCAGCAGCGCGGCCACCGTCTGGAGGTTGTTCTTCACCCGGTGGTGGATCTCCCGGATGGTGGCGTCCTTGGTGATCAACTCGCGCTCGCGGCGACGCAGTTCGGTGACGTCGCGGAGCAGGACGAGGGAGCCGATGCGGGCGCCCTTGGGCTTGAGCGGGATCGCCCGCAGCTGGATCACCCCGCCGCTGCCCTCGATCTCGAACTCGCGCGGGGCGTAGCCGGAGGCCATCTTGACCAGCGCCTCGTCCACCGGCCCACGGGAGGGGGCGAGTTCCGCGGTGACCTGGCCGAGTTCCTGGCCGACCAGGTCGGCGGCGAGGCCGAGCCGGTGGTAGGCGGAGAGCGCGTTGGGCGAGGCGTACTGGACGACGCCGTCGGCGTCGAGCCGCATCAGGCCGTCGCCGGCCCGGGGCGAGGAGTCCATGTCGACCTGCTCCCCGGGGAAGGGGAAGGAGCCGGCCGCGATCATCTGGGCCAGGTCGGAGGCGGACTGGAGGTAGGTGAGCTCCAGCCGGGACGGGGTCCGCACGGTGAGCAGATTGGTGTTGCGGGCGATGACGCCGAGGACCCTGCCCTCGCGCCGCACGGGGATGGACTCGACCCGTACGGGGACCTCCTCGCGCCACTCGGGGTCGCCCTCGCGGACGATCCGGCCCTCGTCGAGGGCGGCGTCGAGCAGCGGGCGGCGGCCGCGCGGGACCAGGTGGCCGACCATGTCGTCCTGGTAGGAGGTGGGCCCGGTGTTGGGGCGCATCTGGGCGACGGAGACATAGCGGGTGCCGTCGAGGGTCGGGACCCACAGGACCAGGTCGGCGAAGGAGAGGTCGGAGAGCAGCTGCCACTCCGAGACCAGCAGGTGGAGCCAGTCGAGGTCGGACTCGCTGAGTGCGGTGTGCTGGCGGACGAGGTCGTTCATGGAGGGCACGTGTGCGAGCGTACCCGTGGAATTACCGGGCGGTGAACCTGGAGTTCCCGGCGTCCGTGTTGGAGGATGGGCCCGGAACGACCAGGCTCGCATGGATGGACAGACAAGAATGGTCTAGTCCACAATCATTTCATAGAGCCTCCGTCCTCCCCGCACAGGAGGACGGACGAGGTACCCGGCGCTCTCTGCCCTGACTGCGCCGAGACCTCCCACAACGGCCGAGGGAACCGCACACCCCCGGCCGGGCAGCTCCGGGCTGCGGTGCCGGACGGGTTGAGGGTCCCGTCCCGGTGCCGCGGCCCGCGGGCATTTCCGGGCCCCTTTCCGACCCGCCCCCCTTCAGCGGCCCTTCCGGGTGGCCGCCGGGACAGCCGCGTTCGACCATGGGAGCAGCCTCGCCCGGCGCCCCGTCCGGCAGCCGGAACGGCATGGGCCGAGGGCCCGCGCTCTGCTAGATTTGAGCCTAGATTGGTCTATACCACCGGCTCCTTTCCAGCCCCTCACCAGATCGGCAGGCACAGCGTGGAAGTTGTCATCGTCAAGGACGCCACGGCGGGCGGCGAGCTCATCGCGGACGGCATCGCCGACCTCCTGCGCCGCAAGCCCGACGCGCTGCTCGGCGTGGCCACCGGATCGACCCCGCTGCCCATCTACGACGCCCTGACCGCCAAGGTCGCGGCGGGCTCCGTGGACGTCTCCCGGGCTCGGATCGCCCAGCTGGACGAGTACGTGGGCCTGCCCACCGGGCACCCCGAGTCGTACCGGGCGACGGTGCTGCGCCAGGTCGTCGAGCCGCTCGGGCTCTCCCCCGACGCCTTCATGGGCCCCGACGGCTCGGCCGAGGACGTCCAGGCGGCCTGCGAGGCGTACGACCAGGCGCTCGTCGACGCCGGCGGCGTCGACCTGCAGATCCTCGGCATCGGCACGGACGGGCACATCGGCTTCAACGAGCCGTGCTCCTCGCTCGCCTCCCGCACCCGGATCAAGACGCTCACCGAGCAGACCCGGATCGACAACGCACGCTTCTTCGACAACGACATCGAGCAGGTGCCGCACCACGTCATCACCCAGGGCATCGGCACCATCCTGGAGGCCCGCCACCTGGTGCTGCTCGCCACCGGCGAGGGCAAGGCCGAGGCCGTGGCGCAGACCGTCGAGGGCCCGGTGGCGGCGCTGGTGCCGGCCTCCGCGCTCCAGCTGCACCCGCACGCGACGGTGGTCGTGGACGAGGCCGCCGCCTCCAAGCTGAAGCTCGCGGACTACTTCCGCCACACCTACGCGAACAAGCCCTCCTGGCAGGGCATCTAGATCCACCCCACGCGGTCGTACGCGGAGGGGCCCGGCACCTGGATCAGGTGCCGGGCCCCTTCGCGTACCCCTAGAACTCCCGGGACTCAGGCTCCCGCGATGACCTCGGCCGCCGCGCGGCCGCAGACGCGGGCGGCGCCGTGGGTGGCGATGTGGAGGGCGCCGCGCGGGGACGACTCGTTCAGACCCATCTCCACCACCACGGTGTCGGGGCGGGCCGCGAGCAGGGCGTCCAGGGTGCCGGCCATCCACGGGTGCCGGTGGGCGTCGCGGACGACGGCGACCACGCGCCGCTCCCCGGCGGCGGCGAGCACGGCGTCGGCCGAGGCCTCCGCTCCGTACGAGCCGGTCGTGGTGCCCGGCAGCAGGCGCTCCAGCTCGGCGGCGATGCCCCAGGGCGTCTCGTCGCCGACGGCGAAGTTCGCGACCGGGGTGAGGGAGGCCACGTAGGGCGCGGCGGTGAGCGGCTGGAAGGGCCGCTCCCCCGGTGTCACCTTCAGGGCCCGGCGGGCCGCGACGAGTCCGACCTCGGTGCCGGGCGCGGTCCCCTCCTGTGACGCCGCGCCCGGCCCCGATGCAGCCCCCCTGGCCCGGTGCGCCTGGGTCCAGGCCGCCAGGGCGCGTACGCGCGCCGCGGCGTCGGCCAGCCGCTCCTCGGGCAGTTCACCGGTCCGTACCGCATCGACCAGCGCGTCGCGCAGCCGCAGTACGGTGTCCTCGTCGGCCAGCCCGCCGCCGACGCAGATGGCGTCGGCGCCCGCGGCGATCGCGAGGACGGATCCACGCTCGATGCCGTACGTCGACGCGATGGCCTGCATCTCCATCCCGTCGGTGACGATCAGCCCCTCGAAGCCCAGCTCCCGGCGCAGCAGTCCGGTGAGGATCTGCGGGCTCAGGGTGGCCGGCCGGTCGGGGTCGAGCGCGGACAGCAGGATATGCGCGCTCATGACGGCTTTGGTACCCGCGGCGACGGCCGCGCGGAAAGGTACCAGCTCACGGGCGTGCAGTGTCGCGAGATTCACATCGATCCGGGGCAGCGCGTGGTGCGAGTCCACGTTGGTGTCGCCGTGTCCCGGGAAGTGCTTGGTGCAGGCGGCGACGCCCACGGCCTGGAGGCCGTCGACGTAGGCCACGGTGTGCCGGGCGACCAGGTCGGGGTCGGCGCCGAAGGAGCGCACCCCGATGACCGGGTTGTCGGCGTTGGAGTTGACGTCGGCGGACGGCGCCCAGTTGAGGTCGATCCCGCACTCGGCGAGCCGGCGGCCGAGCTCGCGGGCCACGGCCCGGGTGAGCTCGACGTCGTCGACGCTGCCGAGGGCGTAGTTGCCGGGGAAGGAGGAGCCCTCGCGCACCTCCAGGCGGGTGACGTCGCCGCCCTCCTCGTCGATGGCGACCAGGACGTCCTCGCGCTCGGCGCGCAGCCGGGCGGTGAGGGCGGCCAGCTGGTCGGGGGCGACGACGTTGCGGCCGAAGAGGCCCACCGAGGACAGTCCCTCGCCGATCCGGCGGAGCAGCCAGTCGGGGGCGGTGGTGCCGACGAAGCCCGGCTGGAGGACGGTGAGCGCGTCCCGGGTCAGGGTGTCCGAGCCGGTTGCGAACGTGGTCATGGGGCGCCGTTATCCCTTCACCGCGCCGGCCGTCAGGCCCGCGGCCATCTTGCGCTGGACGAGGAGGAAGAGGACCACGATGGGGACGGCCATCATGGTCGAGCCGGCCATCATCGGGGCGTACTCGGTGCCGTTCTTGGTGATGAAGTTGGACAGCCAGACGGTGGCCGTCTGGTTCTGCTGGCTCATCAGCATCAGCGCGTACAGGTACTCGTTCCACGCCTGGATGAAGCCGTAGACGGAGGTGGCGACCATCCCCGGGGCGAGCAGCGGGAAGACGACCCGGAGGAAGGCCCCGGTCGGGGTGCAGCCGTCGACCTGCGCCGCCTCCTCCAGCTCCTTGGGGATGTTGACGATGAAGCCGCGCAGCGTCCACACCGTGAACGGCAGGATGAAGGTCAGGTAGGTGATGATCAGGCCGCTGAGCTTGTCGTACTGCCCGAGGTCGTTGAGCAGCAGGAAGACCGGGATGATCATCGCGACGAGCGGGACCATCTGGACCGCGAGGATGCCGACGATGACGATCTTGCGGCCGCGGAAGGCGAACCGGGAGATGGCGAGGGCGGCGAGCAGTCCGACCGCGATGCCGATGACGACGACGACGGCCGACACGACGAGGCTGCGGGTGACCGGGCCCCAGAAGTCCGCGATGTCCAGGGCACGCTTGAAGTTCTCAAGGGTGAACGTGGTCGGGAAGAAGTGCGGGTTCGGGTCGATCGCGTCCTTGGCCGGCTTGAAGGCCGTGTTGAGCATCCAGTAGACGGGGAAGCCGGCGGTGACGAAGACGAGCAGGCCGAGCAGGTTCCAGCCGAGCTTGGACTTGCGGGGCTTGCGCGGGCGATGGGGCGCGGGGCCATGGGTGGCGGCGGGAGCCTTCGTGACGCTCACTCCACATCTCCGATCTTGAGCATCTGGCGCATGTACACCGCGACCACGCCGAGCAGCAGCAGGACCGTGACGAGCGCGATGGCCGAGCCGGTGCCGTAGTCGTTGACGACGAACGCCCGGTCGAAGGAGTACGTGGTCAGCAGCTGGAACTCCGCCTCGGGGTGGCCGTTGCGCATCACGTAGACCTGCGGGAAGACACCCATGTCCCAGATCACCGAGAGCGTCGTCAGCATGACGATGATCGGCTTGAGGATGGGCAGGGTGACGTAGCGGAACACGCCCCAGGCGCCGGCGCCGTCGAGGCGCGCGGCCTCTTCGAGCTCCTTGGGCACCTGGGTGAGGCCCGCGGTGAGGGTGATCACGACGAAGGGCACGGCGCCCCACACCACCAGGAGCATGATCACGGCCAGGCCCTCGGGGCCGCTGGCGAACCAGTTGTGACCGATCATGTCGACGCCGGGAAGGCGGCTGAGCAGCCAGTTGAGGACGCCGTAGTCGGCGTCGAAGACCCACTTGAAGATGGCGGTGGCGACGATGATGGGCATGCCCCAGCTCGCCACGAGCACGATGTTGATCAGCAGCTTGACCCAGCCCGAGACCCGCTGGAGGAGCAGGGCGATCAGCATGCCGAGCACCATGGTGACGATCACGGCGCCGGCCGCGAAGATCACCGTCCGCAGGACGACGGACCAGAACTCGCCGTCGCCGAGGATCTTGGCGAAGTTGTCGAAGCCGGCCGACTCCGCTTCCTGGAAGCCCCACAGCTGCGGCTGGCCGAAGTGCTGGAACGAGAGGGTGACCAGGCGGACCAGCGGATAGCCCAGCACCAGGAGCAGCACGAGCAGGCATGGCGCGAGCAGCAGCCAGGGGATCCCGGCCCCGCTCCTGGGCTTCCCGCCGCGTCGGGCGGGCGTACCGGCCGTGGAGCCGGATGGTGGCGATTGCCGCGCCGGCGGCACCTTCGCGGTGGTTGTGTCTGCGGCACTCATCCCGTGCTCCTCAGCGATCCCTCTCGTGGTACGGGCGGCAGGGCCCCGTCACGCGACGACGGGGCCCTGCACGTCAGGTCACTTGGTGTTGATGACCTTGTCGATCGCGGCGTCGGCGTCCTTGGCCGCCTGCTCGACCGACTTCTTGCCGTTGGCGATGTCGATGAGCATCGTCTTGAGGGTCTGGGCCTTCTCGACCTGGCCCCAGCCGGGGGCGGTCGGGACGAACCAGCTGGACTCGGCCGCGGTCGCCGGGACGGCGGTGGCCGGGTCGTTCTTCAGCGGGGCGAGGTCCGCCTTGTTGTTCGGCAGGTTGCCCTTGGCCATGAGGCCCTTCTGGCCCTCGGCGCCGGTGAAGGCGTTGATCCACTCGGCCGCGACGGCCTGCGCCTTGGACTTGACCGGGACGGCCAGGTCCGAACCGCCGAGGAACACCGGGAGGTTCTTGCCGGACGGGCCGGGCATGACGAAGTTCTCGAGCTTGTCCTTCAGCCCGCCGACCTTGTCGCTCTTCGGGTCGGCGGCGGTGGCGCCCTCCCAGGCGGCGGCGAAGATCGTCGCCGACTTGCCCTGGCCGTAGACGACGGGACGGTCGGCCTCGTCCTTCGTCTTGTCGCCGTGCATGTACTTGTCGAGGATGTTCTTGTACTCGGTGAGGCCCTTGATGGACTCCGGCGAGGACAGGTTCGCCTTCCAGGTCTCGCCGTCCTGCTTGGCGATGGAGCCGCCCTGCTCGTAGACGAAGGACATCGCGGCGTACCAGTCCGGCGACGGCTGGTACCAGGCGCTGAACTTGTCGCCCTTCTTCTTCTGGATGGCGTCGAGCGCGGCGGTCAGCTCGGCCCAGGTCTTCGGGGCGGCCTTGACGCCCGCCTCGGCGGCGATGTCCTTGCGCCAGGTGCCGACGCGGCCACCGGCGTAGTAGGGGACGCCGTAGGTCTTGCCGTTGTAGGTGACCGAGTCCTTGAGGGCGTCCAGCCACTTGTCGGAGTTCTCGAACTTCGACGGGTCGACCTCGGCGAAGGCGCCCTTGGCCATGTAGCTGATCATCTCGGAGTTGCCCATCTCGACAACGTCCGGGGCCTTGTCGGTCGCGAGCACCGCGTCGAGCTTGGTGTTCTTGTCCGGCCAGCCGTAGTACTCGTGGTTGATCTTGATGCCCGGGTGCTTCTTGGCGACCGCGTCGTCGGCGGCCTTGACCAGCTCGGGCCAGTTGTTCTGGGCGTCGACCGTCAGCCAGACGGTGAGCTCCTTGGCGTCGCCGCCGGCCTTCGCCCCGCCCTTGTCGTCCGAGCCACCACACGCGGCAATGCCGACCATCATGCCCGCGACGCCGATCGCCGCGATGAGCTTGCGCTTCACGCCACCCTCCTCAGGGATGCCTGCTCCCCCTCCCACCGCGCGAAGACGCGAAGACTTACGTCGAGTCGTACCTCGAGTAATGCTGTGGGGCTGGGACCTGATCTTTAATGGTGTAGACCAGTACCCGGAGCTTGGCCTAGACCTTTAGGGGTGTCAAGGGTGTATAAGAAGGGCAGTCGGGTCCGTTACCGGACCGACACCTGAGGGAGGGCGACGACCCGTGACCGGTCCGTGCCACCATGTGAGCCGCGACAGACGGAGGAGCCGGTGACGGCAGCAGCACAGGAGTCGGAAAGGCGGGCCATGGCCACGGACGCGGGGAACACCGAGACAGACAGCGGGATCGCCACCCGTACCGCGCGCGTGCCCAAGTACTACCGGCTGAAGCGGCACCTGCTCGACATGACCGAGACCCAGGCGCCCGGTACGCCGGTGCCGCCGGAGCGGACCCTCGCCGCGGAGTTCGACACCTCGCGCACGACGGTCCGCCAGGCCCTGCAGGAGCTGGTCGTCGAGGGCCGCCTGGAGCGGATCCAGGGCAAGGGCACGTTCGTGGCCAAGCCCAAGGTCTCCCAGGCCCTCCAGCTCACCTCGTACACCGAGGACATGCGGGCCCAGGGCCTGGAGCCCACCTCGCAGCTGCTCGACATCGGCTACGTGACGGCCGACGACACCCTCGCCGGGCTGCTCGACATCTCCACCGGCGGACGGGTGCTGCGCATCGAGCGCCTGCGCCTCGCCAGCGGCGAGCCGATGGCCATCGAGACCACCCATCTGTCCGCCAAGCGCTTCCCCGCGCTGCGGCGT
This sequence comes from Streptomyces sp. NPDC051909, assembly GCF_040681095.1. NCBI lineage: Bacteria > Bacillati > Actinomycetota > Actinomycetes > Kitasatosporales > Streptomycetaceae > Streptomyces > Streptomyces sp. NPDC051909. Next base: position 442,411 of record NZ_JBFAYA010000002.1, read on the forward strand.
TCGCTGGTGAAGTACACCTCGCTCTACACCGCGCTCGCCGAGGTGTACGACGTGCACCTCGCCGAGGCCGAGGAGACCATCGAGACCTCGCTCGCCACCCCGCGCGAGGCCGGCCTGCTCGGCACGGACGTGGGCCTGCCGATGCTGATGCTCTCCCGCCACTCGCTGGACGCCCACGGCGATCCGGTCGAGTGGGTGCGCTCGGTCTACCGGGGCGACCGGTACAAGTTCGTCGCCCGCCTCCAGCGGCCGCTCGACTGACGACGGGCAAGGCTGGTTCGAGTCCGCCGACGGACGAGAACCAGCCATTCCGAGCCGCCGGGCGAACCGGTCGCTTCCGGGAAAGATCGGCCCGTGCGGGCTGCCAGATGGCTGGTTGTGAACCACCGCGGGAACACATCCGTGATACGGACAGGGGTTCCGAGAATGCGAACGGTCCCCTAGATTTCCTCGGCATTACAAGGTCATCGGCACGTGGGACGGGATCGCCATGTCACAAGAGACACAAGGGAAACAACCGGTCATCACTCCACTGAGAGTGGTGATCGCGCTCTGCCTCTTCGTACCGTTCGTCGCGATGCTGTGGGTGAGCTCCTACGCGAAGGTGGAACCCACCTTCATCGGCGTCCCGTTCTTCTACTGGTACCAGATGCTCTGGGTGCTGATCTCGACCCTGCTCACCATGGTCGCCTACAAGCTGTGGCAGCGTGACCAGCGCGCCCGCAAGGGGGGTGCGTCGCAGTGAAGGACGGCGTGAACGGCGTCGCGCTCGGCGTCTTCATCTTCTTCTTCCTGGCCGTCACGGTCATGGGCTTCCTGGCGGCCCGGTGGCGCCGGGCCGAGAACGAGCACAGCCTCGACGAATGGGGCCTGGGCGGCCGCTCGTTCGGCACCTGGATCACCTGGTTCCTGCTGGGCGGCGACCTCTACACCGCGTACACCTTCGTCGCCGTCCCGGCGGCGATCTACGCGGCAGGCGCGGCCGGCTTCTTCGCGGTGCCGTACACCATCCTGGTCTACCCGCTGATCTTCACCTTCCTGCCCCGCCTGTGGTCGGTGTCGCACAAGCACGGGTACGTGACCACCTCGGACTTCGTGCGCGGGCGCTTCGACTCCAAGGGCCTCTCGCTCGCGGTCGCGGTCACCGGCATCCTCGCCACCATGCCGTACATCGCGCTCCAACTGGTCGGCATCCAGGCCGTCCTGGACGTGATGGGCGTCGGCGGCGGCGAGAACACCAACTGGTTCGTCAAGGACCTGCCGCTGCTCATCGCCTTCGGCGTGCTCGCCGCGTACACCTACTCGTCCGGTCTGCGCGCGCCCGCGCTCATCGCGTTCGTCAAGGACACGCTCATCTACATCGTCATCGCGGTGGCGATCATCTACATCCCGATCAAGCTGGGCGGCTTCGACGAGATCTTCGGCAAGGCCGGCGAGGCCTTCGCCCAGGTCAACCCGGCCACCGGCAAGCCCAAGGGCGCGCTCGTGCCCGGCGAGGCGAGCCAGTGGACGTACGCGACCCTCGCGCTCGGCTCGGCGCTCGCGCTGTTCATGTACCCGCACTCGATCACGGCGACCCTGTCGTCGAAGAGCCGCGAGGTGATCCGCCGCAACACCACCATCCTGCCGCTGTACTCGCTGATGCTGGGCCTGCTCGCGCTGCTCGGCTTCATGGCGATCGCCGCCGGGGTGAAGGTGACCAACGGCCAGCTCGCCATCCCGCAGCTCTTCGAGAACATGTTCCCCGACTGGTTCGCGGGCGTGGCCTTCGCCGCCATCGGCATCGGCGCGCTCGTGCCGGCCGCGATCATGTCGATCGCCGCGGCCAACCTCTTCACCCGCAACATCTACAAGGACTTCATCAAGCGCGACGCGACCCCCGCGCAGGAGACCAAGGTCTCCAAGCTGGTCTCGCTCCTGGTGAAGGTCGGCGCGCTGATCTTCGTCCTCACCATGGACAAGACCGTCGCGATCAACTTCCAGCTGCTCGGCGGCATCTGGATCCTGCAGACCTTCCCGGCCCTGGTCGGCGGTCTGTTCACCCGCTGGATGCACCGCTGGGCACTGCTCGCCGGCTGGGCGGTCGGCATGATCTACGGCACGTTCGCCGCGTACGGCGTCGCGAGCCCGACCCAGAAGCACTTCGGCGGCTCCGCCGCGGAGATCCCGGGCATCGGCGAGATGGGCTACATCGCCCTCACCGCCTTCGTCCTCAACGTGCTCGTCACCGTGGTCCTCACCTTCGTCCTCAAGGCCGTCAAGGCCCCCGAGGGCGTCGACGAGACCTCCCCGGCGGACTACACCGCCGACGCGGGTGACGCGGGCGTCGCCACCGACCTGCCGAAGGTCGGCGCCGCCGGTCACTGACACCGCGCATGAGCCCGCGCCCGTCCCCGAAATCCCGGGGGCGGGCGCGGGTGCGTCAAGGGCACACTGACGTGCATGGACTTCACGATCAGACCTGTACGGCCCGAGGAGTACGAGACCCTCGGCGAGATCACCGGCCGGGCCTACCTCGACGACGGGTTCCTCCTCCATGGCGCGGACGACTGGTACTACGGGCATCTGCGGAACGTGGCCGGACGGGTCGAGGTGGCCGAGGTGCTCGCCGCCGTGGACGCGGACGGCGCCGTCCTCGGCGGCGTGACCTTCGTCCCGGCCCCCGGCGTGATGGGCGACCGCGCCCGCCCCGGCGAGACCGAGATCCGGATGCTGGCCGTCGACCGGGCGGCCCGCGGCCGAGGCGTCGGCGAGGCCCTCGTCCGGGCCTGTGTCGAGCGCGCGCGGGCCGTGGAGGGCTGCGAGAGGATCGTGCTGTCCACCCAGCCCGAGATGCGCACCGCGCACCGCATATACGAGCGCCTGGGCTTCCGCCGCGCTCCGGAACGGGACTGGGCCCCCATTCCCGAGCAGCCCGATTTCCTGCTGCTCTGCTACGCCCTGGAGTTGTAGGAATCCAGACGGCTCGTCAGACGACACACAACATGTGGGGGGTGCCGCGATCGGCGCCCCCCACATGTATGCTCGTCCTCGCTGTCGCCGCAGGGGAATCCGGTGGAAATCCGGAACTGTCCCGCAACGGTGCACTTCGCGCTTTTCGCGCGGAGAGAGTCCGAAGACCTGCCGATGGTGCGCCCGGTCCGTCCGTTCCGGGTGCCACAGACGTCCGGGCCTCGCGGAGTGGGCCGGTGGACGCGGTGCCGCCGTGTGCGTACGTACGCCACGGAGGCCCGTCGTTTCCCGCCTCCCCCGCCCTGGCCCCGAGCCGAGCGAGGGAGAGCCCCCACGTGACCATCGCGCCCGCCGATCCGGCTTCGGCCCAGGCTTCCGCCGTCGACAGCGACGGCCCCGGGACCGCGCTGCTGCGGACCCTGACCGAGCTGACCGCCGACCTCCCGGACACCGACCCCGGCCGGGTCGCCGCCGCCGCGCTGCGCGGCCGGCACCCCGGCTCGGACGCGGCGGAACTGCGCGAGCTGGCCACCGAGGCCGCCGCCGGCCTGATCGCCGAGGACCCGGCGTACTCCCGGCTCGCCGCCCGGCTCCTGACCATCACGATCACCGAGGAGGCGGCCGGTCAGGGCGCCGTGTCCTTCTCCGGCTCCGTCGCCGTCGGCCACCGCGAGGGCCTGATCGCCGACCGCACCGCCGACTTCGTCGCGCTGCACGCGGAGCGCCTCGACGCGGCGATCGACCCGGCCGCCGACGACCGCTTCGGCTACTTCGGTCTGCGCACGCTGTACTCGCGCTATCTGCTCCGGCACCCGATCACCCGCAAGGTGATCGAGACCCCGCAGCACTTCATGCTGCGCGTCGCCTCCGGCCTCGCCGAGAACGACTCGGCCCGCGCGCTCGACGAGGTCACGGCGCTGTACGGGCTGATGAGCCGGCTCGACTACCTGCCGTCCTCCCCCACCCTCTTCAACTCCGGCACCCGCCACCCGCAGATGTCGTCCTGCTACCTGCTCGACTCCCCGCTGGACGAGCTGGACTCCATCTACGACCGCTACCACCAGGTCGCGCGCCTGTCCAAGCACGCCGGCGGCATCGGCCTCGCCTACTCCCGCATCCGCGCCCGCGGTTCGCTGATCCGCGGCACCAACGGGCACTCCAACGGCATCGTCCCGTTCCTGAAGACCCTCGACGCCTCCGTCGCCGCCGTGAACCAGGGCGGCCGCCGCAAGGGCGCCGCCGCCGTCTATCTGGAGACCTGGCACGCGGACATCGAGGAGTTCCTGGAGCTCCGCGACAACACCGGCGAGGACGCCCGCCGCACCCACAACCTCAACCTGGCACACTGGATCCCGGACGAGTTCATGCGCCGGGTCGACGCGGACGGCGAGTGGTCGCTGTTCTCCCCGGCCGACGTGCCCGAGCTCGTCGACCTGTACGGCGAGGAGTTCGACGCCGCCTACCGCAGGGCCGAGGCGGCGGGCCTGGCCCGCAAGACCATGCCGGCCCGGGACCTGTACGGCCGGATGATGCGCACCCTCGCGCAGACCGGCAACGGCTGGATGACCTTCAAGGACGCCTCCAACCGCACCGCCAACCAGACCGCCGAGCCCGGCACGGTCGTGCACTCCTCGAACCTGTGCACCGAGATCATCGAGGTCACCGACGACGGCGAGACCGCCGTGTGCAACCTCGGCTCGGTCAACCTCGGCGCCTTCGTGCTCCAGGAGACGGGCGACCTCGACTGGGACCGGCTCGACGAGACCGTCCGCACGGCCGTCACCTTCCTCGACCGGGTCGTCGACATCAACTTCTACCCGACCGAGCAGGCCGGCCGCTCCAACGCCAAGTGGCGCCCGGTCGGCCTGGGCGCGATGGGCCTCCAGGACGTCTTCTTCAAGCTGAAGCTCCCCTTCGACTCGGCCGGAGCCCGCGCCCTGTCGACCCGCATCGCCGAGCGGATCATGCTCGCCGCGTACGAGGCCTCCGCCGACCTGGCCGAGCGCAACGGCCCGCTGCCCGCCTGGGAGAAGACCCGCACGGCCCGAGGCGTGCTGCACCCCGACCACTACGACGTCGAGCTCAACTGGCCGGAGCGCTGGGCCGCGCTGCGCGCGCGGATCGCGTCGACCGGCCTGCGCAACTCCCTCCTCCTCGCCATCGCCCCGACCGCGACGATCGCCTCGATCGCCGGCGTCTACGAGTGCATCGAGCCGCAGGTCTCCAACCTGTTCAAGCGCGAGACGCTGTCCGGCGAGTTCCTCCAGGTCAACTCGTACCTGGTCGCGGAGCTCAAGGAGCTCGGCGTGTGGGACGCGCAGACCCGCGAGGCGCTGCGCGAGGCCAACGGCTCGGTGGCCGGCTTCGGCTGGGTGCCGGCCGAGGTGCGCGAGCTGTACCGCACGGCCTGGGAGATCCCGCAGCGCGGCCTGATCGACATGGCCGCCGCCCGCACCCCCTTCCTCGACCAGTCGCAGTCCCTGAACCTGTTCATGGAGACGCCGACCATCGGCAAGCTGTCGTCGATGTACGCGTACGCCTGGAAGCAGGGCCTGAAGACCACGTACTACCTGCGCTCCCGCCCGGCGACCCGCATCGCCCGCGCCGCCCAGGCCACGACCATCCCCGTCCAGCAGGCCACACCCGACGCGGACGCCGTCGCCTGCTCCCTCGAAAACCCCGAGTCCTGCGAGGCCTGCCAGTGACGACCCCCAGCCGCAACCACAACCTGCTCGACCCGGGCTTCGAACTGACCCTGCGTCCGATGCGCTACCCGGACTTCTACGAGCGCTACCGCGACGCGATCAAGAACACCTGGACCGTGGAGGAGGTCGACCTCCACTCGGACGTCGCCGACCTCGCCAAGCTGTCCCCGGGCGAGCAGCACATGATCGGCCGTCTCGTCGCCTTCTTCGCGACCGGCGACTCGATCGTGGCCAACAACCTGGTGCTGACGCTCTACAAGCACATCAACTCCCCGGAGGCGCGGCTCTATCTCTCGCGCCAGCTCTTCGAGGAGGCCGTGCACGTCCAGTTCTATCTGACGCTGCTCGACACCTACCTGCCCGACCCGGACGACCGCGCCGCCGCGTTCGCCGCCGTCGAGAACATCCCCTCCATCCGCGAGAAGGCCCAGTTCTGCTTCAAGTGGATGGACTCGGTCGAGAAGATCGACCGCCTTGAGACGGCCGCCGACCGCCGCCGCTTCCTGCTGAACCTGATCTGCTTCGCCGCCTGCATCGAGGGCCTGTTCTTCTACGGCGCCTTCGCGTACGTCTACTGGTTCCGGTCCCGTGGTCTGCTGCACGGCCTGGCGACCGGCACCAACTGGGTGTTCCGCGACGAGACGATGCACATGAGCTTCGCCTTCGAGGTCGTGGACACCGTCCGCAAGGAGGAGCCGGAGCTCTTCGACGACGGGCTCCAGGCGCAGGTCACGGAGATGCTGAAGGAGGCCGTCGAGGCGGAGCTCCAGTTCGGCCGCGACCTGTGCGGCGAGGGCCTGCCGGGCATGAACACCGAGTCGATGCGCGAGTACCTCCAGTGCGTCGCCGACCAGCGGCTGACCCGCCTGGGCTTCGCCCCGGTGTACGGCTCGGAGAACCCGTTCTCCTTCATGGAGCTCCAGGGCGTCCAGGAACTGACCAACTTCTTCGAGCGCCGCCCGTCCGCCTACCAGGTGGCGGTCGAGGGCTCGGTGGACCTGGACGAGGACTTCTAGTCCGTACGACGAAGGGCCCCGCACTGCGAGGAGTGCGGGGCCCTTTCGCGTACGGACGCGGAGATCAGGCGTTCGGGACGATCTCGTAGCGCGGGGTGCCCTCTTCCATCTGGCGCAGGGCGTCCTTGCGGTCCCGCTTCGACAGCTTGTCGATGTAGAGGAAGCCGTAGAGGTGGTCGGTCTCGTGCTGGAGGCAGCGGGCGAAGTAGCCGGTGCCGCGGACCTTGATCGGGTTGCCCTGCATGTCCTGGCCGTTGACCTCGGCGTAGTCCGGGCGGGCCAGCTCGGCGTAGGCGGTGGGGACGGACAGGCAGCCCTCGTTGGAGTCGTCGAGGTGGCGCTGCTCGGCCGGCAGGTCGACGAGGACCGGGTTGACGACGTGGCCGACGTGGCGCTTGCCCTCGTCGTCCATGCAGTCGTAGACGAAGACCTTGAGGTCCACGCCGATCTGGTTGGCGGCGAGGCCGACGCCCTCGGCGGTGCGCTGGCTGGTGAACATGTCGTCGATGAGCTGCGCCAGCTCGGCGTCGAACTCGGTGACGTCCTTGCACTCCCGGTGCAGGACGGGGTTGCCCACGACCGTGATGGGGCGCGAGGTGCCGCGCTCGCGGTGGGCGGTCTCGCGGGCCTCGGTGTCCTCGGTGTCGACGATGAAGCCCTCGTCGTCCACGGCGTACACGCCCGTCTGCTCCTGCTCAGTGCCCTGCTGCGACATGTCCGCCGTACGCCTTCTTCCTGAGATCCGAGGGATCTGTCGTAGATGTGGGGTACAGCCTACGGGCAGCGGTCAGCAGACTTCTTCCAGATCACGCCATTCCCGGCTGTCCGGGCTGTCCGCCACCCAGCCGTCGAGCAGCCCGCGGACCAGGCCCGCGGGCGCCGCGATGCCGCACTCGCGCTCCGGCACCCACAGCTCGCCGGGCGAGCGGTGGCCCAGCGGACCGGGGTGCCCGGGCTCGCTGTGGTCGTGCGGGTCCAGGTGCTCGCCCTCGCCCTCGGCGCTCGGCATCGTCGACTCGGAGCAGGCGCGGCAGAGCAGCCGAACGGAGGACGACCAGTCCTCGGCGGCGAAGCCCGCGTCGGCGGCGAGCTGCTCCAGGGCGTCCCGGTCGGCCTCGGTGGCGGCCTCCAGGAGGACCACCCAGGTGGGCACGGGTGAGGGCGCCCACAGCTCGATCTCGTCGAAGACGGGGTAGGAGGGGCCCGCGCTGGTGGTGCGCTCGCCGTTGGGCACGCCGTCGTGGAGCACGACCTCGCCCCAGCGGCGGCCGGAGGACGGCAGCGGGATGGACAGGACCTCGATCCGGGCCGGGTCGAGCCGGCGGCCCCACACGACCTCGGCCTCGCCCTCCGGGGAGAGCCGCACGGCCGCGCTGCCCAGCTCCATGCCGGCCGGCTCGCCGGTGCCCGAGGCGGCTCCGGGCACCCTCAGTCCGTAGGCCTGCCAGGCGCGGCGGGCCAGCGGCCAGTCCTGCAGGGCGGTGGCGGCGATGCCCACGTTCCACCAGTCGGGGGCGCCGGTCTCCTTGTCGAGCAGGGCGACGGCGCGCAGGCCCGCGGCCCGGGCCTGTTCCCAGTCGTGGCGGAACTTGTGCAGCAGGGCCAGGTTGAACCAGGACTCGGAGAGCCAGGGCTCCAGGTCCGCCGCTCGCGTGAGCAGCGCGCCCGCGTCCTCGTACCGGCCGTCGCCGATCAGCGTGAACGCGCGGTCGGTGGCCTGCCGCCACGAGGCGGAGGGCCGATGCCGTACCTTCCCGAAGATCCTCACGATTCCCGCCTGCCGGTCGCTACACCCTCTTGTTCGCATCCAACCATGCCCGGTCGGACGCGCGCTCATTACCCATGGGTTACCCCGGTGGGACGGGGGCGATGCCCCTGGTGGCACCGGGCGGGGCACCGGGCGTGGCGGCGGCCGGGACGCCGCCACGGGCGAGCACCCGGGCGAGGGATTCGACCACGTCGGGGTGGTAGTCGCGGGCGGTGCCGAGCCGGAGCCGTTCCAGGGCGCCGAGGCCGCCGCCGGCGCGGTCGCCGGCCAGGTCGTCGTAGGCGTTCACGACCCGCACGATCCGGGCGGGCAGCGGCTGCTCGCGGTACGGGTCGGCCTGCCGCTCGACGATCCGGGCGACGGCCTCGGGGACCCCGGTCTGGCGCACCACGGCGGCGCCGAGCAGGGCGATCCGGCGCTGTTCCGCGGCGGGCAGCGGGGCGGTCGCGCCGCCGTCGACCGGGTCGACGAGGGAGAGCTGTCCGATGTCGTGCATGAGCGCCGCGTATTCGAGGTCGGTCAGCGCGGGCCCGGACAGGCCGAGCTCCCGGCCGACCGCCCGGCTGAGCGCGGCGACCCGGTGGACGTGCCCGGGCGGTGTGCAGCCGGCGATCTCGGTGGCGCGGGCGAGGGAGGCGATGGTCTGCCGGTTGGTGGTGCGCACGGCGGCCCAGCGGCGGAGCGAGACCTGGGTGAGGAGGAGCGGTACGGCGAAGACGGGCAGCGCCCAGAGGCCCGCGACGGCCACCCCGAGCGCCATCACGGCACCGGTGGCGCACACGGCGGAGCCGATGCCGAGCAGGGCGCGCAGCTCGTCGCGGAGCAGCGGCCCGTAGGGGTGCCCCTTGCGGGCCCGGCGCAGCAGGGCGGCGACGACGGCGTCGCAGAGGGCGGTGAGGAGCAGCAGAAGGAGCAGGAAGAGGGCGTACTGCGGGCCCTCGCCGATCCGGGCGGTGACGGTGCCCGCGTTGTAGAGGGGCTGGAAGCAGAGGGCGGCGAAGCCGACGGTGAGGACCCGGCGGGCGAGCTGGTCGGGGTCGGGTCCGTGGCCGCGGGCGATGTGCGGGACGATCCCGACGAGGCCGGCGGCGACGACCACGGCGACGGTCTGGAGCACCCCGTGGGTGGTGGGCCGGCCGGCGCTCTGGCCGAGCAGCGCGTACGCGAGGGCGCCGGCAGCGGCCAGCGGCGCGGGTTCCCGCTCGCTTCTTCGGGCGCCCCAGCGGGTGAGCTCGCCGACGGCGACGAGGACGCCGAAGGCGAGGGCGTGGCCGGGTTCGTCGAGGCCGTGCCAGAGGGTGCCGCCGAGGCCGGCGAGGGTGAGCAGCAGCGCGGCGCCGTGGACGAGGCCTACGGTGGCGCGGCCGCCGCTCACGCGGGCTCCTGGAGCGGGGCTTCGGATGCGGGAGCGGATGCGGGAGCGGCTGCGGCGGGCGCCGGCTCGGCCGGTCCGGGCGGCTCGGGGCCGCGCGGGGTCGGGACGGCCGGCTCGTCGGCGGTGACCTCGGTCTGCCAGCCGTGCCGGTGCAGGGCGCGGACCAGCGCCTCGACCATCCGCGGGTCGAACTGGCTGCCGGCGCACCGCTCCAGCTCGGCGAGCGCGGTGTCGACCGGCCGGGCGCGGCTGTAGCAGCGGGTGGAGGTCATGGCGTCGAAGGCGTCGGCGACGGCGACCACGCGCGCGTACTCGGGGATCTCATGGCCCTTGAGGCCGTACGGGTAGCCGGAACCGTCCATGCGTTCGTGGTGGTGCAGGATCGCCGTGCGGGCCTCGCCGAGGAAGCCGATGCCGCGCACCATCTCGTGCCCGTACTCGGGGTGCAGTTCGATGATCCGGCGCTCCTCGGGGGTGAGCGGGCCGTCCTTGCGGAGCACCCGGGTGGGCACGCCGAGCTTGCCGACGTCGTGCAGGATGCCGGCGAACCGCACGACCTCCAGGCGGGGTTCGTCCATGCCGAGCTCATGGGCGATCAGGACGGAGGCGCGGCCGACGCGTTCGCTGTGGCCGCGGGTGTAGCGGTCCTTGATGTCGACGGCCTGGACGAGGGCGCGGATGGTGGCCTGGTGGGCGGCGCGCTCGCGGTGGTACTGGGCGAAGCCCCAGCAGGACAGGTAGATGGGCAGCAGCGCGAACAGGGCGGCCACCGGCCCGTATGCGCTGCGCCACAGCACGGCCGTCATGAGTCCGGCGAGCCCGTGGACGGCGTGCGGGGCGAGGGCCCGGCCGAGGAGTCCGCGCCAGGCGGTGCGGAGCGGGTGCTGTTCGGCGGTGGCGCGGATGCCGCCGTCGAGGGCGGTGAGGACCAGGCAGAAGGTGAGGGCGGTGGCCCCGGCCGGAAGCAGCACGTAGGGGAAGTCGGGGGTCCGCGGGCCGAGGCCCAGGGACTCGTCGCAGCGCAGGGTGCGGCCGACGGTGGCCGCGGCCCAGACGGCCAGCGCGAGTTGGGCGGCCCGCCAGGTACGGCGCAGCGCGGCGGGCGGCCGGTCGACCCGGGTGAGCACGGCGCCCGGCAGGGCGGTGAGCGCGGCGGCGGAGGGCGGCAGCAGCAGCGCGGCGGCGATGAGGACGGGGAAGAAGGAGACGGGGCCCGAGGGTCCGCCGTCCCGGCCGCCGAGGGCGCCGCCGGAGCGCAGGCAGCGGGCGGGCAGCTCGCACAGCGGGTAGAGCGCGGCGAGCAGCAGCACCGTAGGCCAGGGGGTGCCGGCGGCGGGGCGTAACGCGGGCAGGGTGACCGCGGCGGCGGCCAGCAGGGCGCAGCCGATGAAAACGCGTGCCGTTCGCGGGACCACCATCACGCCTGTCACGCTAGCGAGTCGGGGTCGGCGGAGCGGCCGGGCACGGGCGATTCGCACCATCGGGTGATACAAGCCGATGGGCCGATAGACAGACCGGGAGCCGGGCGAGGTGCTCGCCCGGCTCCCGGTACGCGTCCTGTGTCCTGTGTCCGGTGTTCTGCGGCTACTGCTCCTGCGGAGCGGCGGGAGCCGCCGCGGTGGCGTCCTGCTCGGGGAGCAGATGGCCCTCGCGGATCAGCTCGATCCGGCCCATCACCTTGGCGCGCAGGTCGACCGGCACATCGTCGCTGCCGCAGCAGCGCTTGACCAGCTTCTTCACGGCCTGTTCCAGGCCGTACTTCTCCAGGCACGGGGAGCACTCCTCGAAGTGCACCTCGAACTTGGTGCATTCACCATCGGGCATCTCTCGGTCGAGGAACTCGTAGAGATGGTCCAAGACCTCTGAGCAGTCCGTCTCGTGCGGGTCTCCGCAGCTCATGAGCCCGAGCCTTTCAGATCGTGCGACGACTCACCGGCGCCCGCGGGTACCAGCCCGCGGTCGCGAGCGTAGTCCTCGAGCATGCCGCGCAGCTGGCGGCGGCCCCGGTGCAGTCGGGACATCACCGTACCGATGGGTGTACCCATGATGTCCGCGATCTCCTTGTACGCAAAGCCCTCTACGTCCGCGAGATAGACGGCGATGCGGAACTCCTCGGGGATCGCCTGCAGCGCTTCCTTCACGTCGGAGTCCGGCAGGTGGTCGAGGGCCTGCGACTCGGCGGAGCGCAGTCCGGTCGACATGTGCGACTCGGCGCGGGCGAGCTGCCAGTCCTCGATCTCCTCGGCAGCCGAGCGCTGGGGCTCACGCTGCTTCTTGCGGTACGAGTTGATGAAGGTGTTGGTGAGGATGCGGTACAGCCACGCCTTCAGGTTCGTGCCCTCGCGGAACTGGTGGAAGGAGCCGTACGCCTTCGCGTAGGTCTCCTGCACCAGGTCCTCGGCGTCCGCGGGGTTGCGCGTCATGCGCAGCGCGGCCGAGTACATCTGGTCGAGGTAGCCGAGGGCGTCCCGCTCGAAGCGCGCGTTGCGCTCCGCGGTCGTCTCCTCGGGGCCGTCGTCGGTCCCTGTGTCGGTCCCAGTGACCGGACCCACCTCCTCCAGCGCTGCGGCGAACCCGAACGCGGACCCGCTCGCTTCGGAGGATAGACGAGGAACCGCTCCGCCCGCCGCCCGAACAGGGGCGGTCTTGGGCCCGGGCAGCACTGTCCAGTCGAGGTCAGCGGCCTGCGGGCGCTCACGGCAGATGGCAGAACCCATGCGACGGACTCCCTCTTCCTTTGCTCCAAGCACCGATGTCCGTCACAACAGCACCGCCCCGCCCGGCATTCCCGGCCCGTGCCGGGCGGTCAGCGGAGTGACGCGAGCCACCCGGTGACCGCGCCCACCACGGTGTCCAGGGCCTCGTCCTGGGTGATCGGGGCGCGCTTGGGCACGGCGAGGCCGTGGTCCGCGTACGGCACCTCGGCGAGGGTGTGCGGGCCGGCCGGGAACTCTGCCGGTTTCCCGAAGGGGTCGTTGCCGCCCTGCACGACGAGGGTCGGCACTCCGGCGCCCAGTAGTTCGTCAGCTCGGGACCGTTCCGGCCTGCCCGGCGGGTGCAGTGGGAAGCTCAGCGCGAGGACGGCGCTCGCGCCGAGCTCGCCGGCGGTGCGGCAGGCGACCCGGGCGCCGGCGCTGCGGCCGCCGGCGATCACGGGCAGGCCGGGGGCGGCGAGCGCGGGCCACAGTCCGCGCCAGCCGGTGTCGAGGGTCTTCGGCGCGGGGGCGACCTTCTTGCCGGCGACCCGCCAGGGCTGCTCGACCAGGGCGACGCTCACGCCCTCGGCGGGCAGCGCGCCGGCCAGGGCCACCAGGTCGCGGGCCTCGATGCCGCCGCCGGCGCCGTGGCTCACCGCGAGCACCGTCCACGGCTTGCGCGCGGAGTGCCAGGTGATCCGGGCGTTCCCGGCGTCGGTCGGAACGATCTCGGTCTTGGTCACGTCCTCATCCTGCACCGACGGGGCCTCAGAACAGCGTCGCCTCCTCCGGGCCCTCCAGCTCCGTCAGCAGTTCGGGCCCGTTGTTGCGCACGTTGCTGACCGCCGTCGCCACCGGGTAGGCCCGCATCAGGCCTTCGGGCGGCGGGGCGAGCAGGGTGCCGAGCGCGCCGGGCGTGGTGCGGGCCGGGTCCAGCCAGGCGTCCCAGCGGTCGGGGGTGAGCATCAGCGGCATCCGGGGGTGGATGTCGGCGAGCGAGCGCGGGCCCTCGGCCGGGGCGACGCCCAGCGGCGCGGTCTCGGCCTCGGTGGTGACCACCGAGCAGGTCACCCACCAGGCGAGCGGGTGGGCGTCGGGCAGGGTGCGGTCGCGCCAGAACTCGTAGATCCCGGCCATCGCGAAGACCGAGCCGTCGGCGGGGGTCACGAAGTAGGGCTGCTTGCGGGCCCGCTTCCGCTTCCCCTCGACCTCGAGGTCGCGCTCGTCGGAGCCGGTCACCCACTCGTAATACCCGTCGGCCGGCACGATGCAGCGGCGCCGCGCGAAGGCCTCCTTGAAGGACGGCTTCTCGTGGAGGGTCTCCGCGCGCGCGTTGATCATCCGGGCGGCGCCCTCCGGTCCCTTGGCCCAGGACGGCACCAGGCCCCACTTCAGGACCCGCATCTGGCGAACCGGGCGCCGCGATTCCGCGTCTTTGAGAGGACGTTCCAGGATCACGTGGACCTGCTTGGTCGGGGCCACGTTCCAGTCGGGCGCCAGGGTCTCCTCCGGCTCCCACTTCTCGACCCCGAAGGCCGCCGCCAGCTCCTCGGGGCTCCTGCTCGCCGCATACCGTCCGCACATGCGTGCCACACTGCCACGCAACCGTCACCCACCGAGGAGCCGTCCACGCAATGAGCCCCGATCTCGACGTCCTCGGCACCCAGAGCGCGCCCGCGCTGTGGATCGTGATCGCCACGGGGGTCGCCGCCCTCGCCGCCGTCGTACCCCGCTCGATATGGCGCCTGTCCCGGAACGCGATCACCATCGCGCACGAGGGCGGGCACGGCCTGATCGCGCTCGTCACCGGCCGCCGTCTCCAGTCGATCCGGCTGCACTCGGACACCAGCGGACTCACCGTCTCGCGCGGCCGCCCCACCGGCCTCGGCATGATCCTCACGGCCGCCGCCGGCTACACCGCGGCCCCGCTGCTCGGCCTCGGCGGCGCCGCGCTGCTCTCCTCGCACCGGATCACCCTGCTGCTGTGGCTGGCCACGGCGCTGCTGCTCGCGATGCTGCTGATGGTGCGCAACGCGTACGGGATCTTCACGGTGCTGCTCACCGGCGCCGCCTTCCTGCTCGTCTCCTGGCTGACCGGCCCGGACGTGCAGTCGGTGTTCGCGTACACGGTGGTGTGGTTCCTGCTGCTCGGCGGGGTGCGTCCGGCCTTCGAGCTGCAGGCCAAGCGGCGGCACGGGGACGCTGGCGACTCCGACGCGGACCAGCTGGGCCGCCTCACCCACGTACCGCCCACGCTGTGGCTGCTGTTCTTCCACGCGGTCTCGATCTGTGCCCTGATCGGCGGCGGACGCTGGCTGCTCGCCGTGTAGCGGCCTCTCTTCGCCCCCGTACAGTGAGGGCATGACCGACAGCACCCCGTCCACCGATCCGCTCACCGGCCACTGGCCCGCCCCGTACGCGGGCGGCGGCGTCGACGCCACCGTCACCGTGCCCGGATCGAAGTCGGTCACCAACCGCGCCCTGGTGCTCGCCGCACTCGCGGCCGAGCCGGGCTGGGTGCGCCGCCCGCTGCGCTCGCGCGACACCGTGCTGATGGCCGACGCGCTGCGCACCCTCGGCGTGAAGATCGACGAGACCGTGTCTTCCAGTTCCTCCGTCACGGGGGTCCCTTCCGGCACCGGCGAGGCCTGGCGGATCATCCCGGCCGGGCTGCGCGGCCCGGCGACCGTGGACGTCGGCAACGCCGGCACGGTCATGCGCTTCCTGCCGCCGGTCGCCGCGCTCGCCGACGGGCCGGTCCGCTTCGACGGCGACCCGCGCTCCCACGAGCGCCCGCTGCACGGCGTGATCGACGCGCTGCGCGCGCTCGGCGCCCGGATCGACGACGACGGGCGCGGCGCGCTGCCGATGACCGTGCACGGCGGCGGCGGTCTCGAGGGCGGTGTCGTGGAGATCGACGCCTCCTCGTCCTCGCAGTTCGTCAGCGCCCTGCTGCTCTCCGGCGCCCGCTTCAACCAGGGCGTGGAGGTACGGCACGTGGGCGGCCGGCTGCCCTCGCTGCCGCACATCCGGATGACGGTCGACATGCTGCGCGCGGTCGGCGCGCAGGTCGACGAGCCGGAGCACGGCGGGCGCCCCGACGTGTGGCGGGTCGCCCCGTCCGCGCTGCTCGGCCGCGACCTGGTGGTGGAGCCCGACCTGTCGAACGCCCAGCCGTTCCTGGCCGCCGCGCTGGTGACCGGCGGGCGGGTCACCGTGCCGGACTGGCCGGCCAGGACCACCCAGCCCGGTGACGCGCTGCGGGAGATCTTCACCGAGATGGGTGGCTCCTGCGAGCTCACCGACCGGGGCCTGACCTTCACCGGCACCGGCCGGATCCACGGCATCGACGTCGACCTCGGCGAGGTCGGCGAGCTGACCCCGGGCATCGCGGCGGTCGCCGCGCTCGCCGACTCCCCCTCCACCCTGCGCGGTGTCGCGCATCTGCGGCTGCACGAGACCGACCGGCTCGCCGCGCTGACGAAGGAGATCAACGGGCTCGGCGGCGACGTCACGGAGACCGAGGACGGTCTGCACATCCGCCCGCGCCCGCTGCGCGGCGGCGTGTTCCACACGTACCACGACCACCGGATGGCGACCGCGGGCGCGGTCATCGGCCTGGCCGTCGAGGGCGTGGAGATCGAGAACGTGAAGACGACCGAGAAGACCTTGCCCGACTTCCCGAGGATGTGGACCGAAATGCTCGGAGTCTGAGCCATGCGGCGTTACGGCAAGCACACCGACGCGGACGACATCCGCCAGCGCCCCAACCGCAAGGGCAGCCGCCCCCGGACCAACATCCGTCCCAAGCACGAGGACGCGGTCGAGGGCATGGTCCTCACCGTGGACCGCGGCCGGCTGACCTGTCTGGTCGAGGACCGGACCGTGATGGCGATGAAGGCCCGCGAGCTGGGCCGCAAGGCCGCCGTGGTCGGCGACCGGGTCTCCCTGGTGGGCGACCTGTCCGGCGAGAAGGACACCCTGGCCCGGATCGTGCGGATCGGCGAGCGCAGCTCGGTGCTGCGCCGCACGGCCGATGACGACGACCCGTACGAGCGGGTGGTCGTCGCCAACGCCGACCAGCTGGCGATCGTGACCGCGCTCGCCGACCCCGAGCCGCGCCCCCGGCTGATCGACCGCTGTCTGGTCGCGGCCTACGACGGCGGGCTCGACCCCTTCCTGGTGCTCACCAAGTCGGACCTGGCCCCGCCTTCGATGCTCCTGGAGCTGTACGGCGCCCTGGACATCCCGTACGTGGTGGTGAACCGCGAGGAGCTGTACGACGGCGGGGCGGCGGACCGGGTGCGCGAGTACCTGGGCGACCGGGTCACCGCGTTCGTGGGGCACTCGGGCGTGGGCAAGACGACGCTGGTGAACGCGCTCGTGCCGGAGGAGCGGCGGCGGCTCACCGGCCATGTGAACGCGGTGACCGGCCGCGGCCGGCACACCACGACCTCGGCGCTCGCGCTGCCGCTGGACAAGGTCGACGGCTGGGTGATCGACACCCCGGGCGTGCGGTCCTTCGGTCTGCACCACGTCGATCCGTCCCGGGTCATCCACGCCTTCCCGGACCTGGAGCCGGGCACCGAGGACTGCCCGCGGGCGTGCAGCCACGACGAGCCGGACTGCGCGCTCGACGCCTGGGTGGCCGAGGGCCACGCGGACCCGGCCCGGCTGTACTCGCTGCGCCGGCTGCTCGCGACCCGCGAGCGCCGCGAGGGCGACTGACCGCGCACGTTTGCGAGTCACCGCGGCTGGTAAGTGCATAATCGCACCAAGTGATCCATATGGGGCGTGGGAGGCACTGACGATGGCGTGGCTGCTGGTGGTGGTCGCCGGGCTCCTGGAGACGGGTTTCGCGGTGTGCCTGAAGCTCTCGCACGGCTTCACCCGGCTGTGGCCGACGGTCGCGTTCGCCGCCTTCGCGCTCGGCAGCTTCGGACTGCTGACCCTGGCGCTGCGCAAGCTGGACGTGGGTCCGGCGTACGCGGTGTGGACCGGGATCGGTGCGGCGGGCACCGCGATCTACGGGATGATCTTCCTCGGCGACGTCGTGTCCACGCTCAAGATCGTCTCGATCACGCTGGTGATCGTCGGGGTGATCGGCCTCCAGCTCTCCGGCTCCGCGCACTGAGCGTCGCCGCCCTCGGTGCCCGTGCCTTGTGCGTCCGCGCCTCGGGCGTCCGTGCCTCGGGCGTCGGCGCGCCGGGCGACCGGGACGGCGATCGGGGGCGCCACGACATGACTGAGGGCGAACCGCACCGCGAGTTCGCACGAGGCGGCCCACCGCTCCCCCGCGCAGGCGGCGGTCTCGGCGACCAGTTCGCCGGGCGCGGGCGGCCCGGCGTCGGCACGCCGCTGGGCGGGTACGGGAGCGGGCCGGGCGCCGGCCCGGGCGGGCCGCGGCCGGGGCAGGGCCTCGTTCCAGGCGTCGGTGAGCAGGGCCCGCAGGATCGGGCGCTCGGCGGCCCGCGCCACGGTCCACTCGGCGACGGCGACCAGATTGCGCTCGGGCGGTGCGGGGGTGGCGAGCACCCGCCGTACCCCCAGGAGATAGGTGTCGGCCTCGCGCCGGACGAGGGCCCGGGCGAGCCCCTCCTTGCTGCCGAACTCGTTGTAGAGGGTCTGCCGGGACACCCGGGCGCGGGCGGCCACGTCGACCATCCGCACGGCGGACCAGGGCAGGGTGCCGAGGGCCGCGAGGGCCGTGTCGAGCAGGGACTCTCGGGCAGTCGGCATCGTCGCCTCCCAGCCGGATCGGTTCTGCGCTCAGCGTTGACGGACGAACACGCAGTGTCAAGGGTCGCCGCCGGGCGACGCGTCTTCGGGGGATAGAGTTTCGACCATGGCCGATTACCACGACGATCTGCGTCTCGCCCATGTCCTCGCGGATGCCGCGGACGCGGCCACGATGGACCGGTTCCAGGCGCTCGACCTGAAGGTCGAGACGAAGCCCGACATGACTCCGGTCAGCGAGGCGGACAAGGCGGCCGAGGAGCTGATCCGCGGACAGCTGCAGCGCGCCAGGCCGCGGGACGCGATCCTCGGCGAGGAGTACGGCGTGGAGGGCTCGGGCCCGCGCCGCTGGGTGATCGACCCGATCGACGGCACCAAGAACTATGTGCGCGGGGTGCCGGTGTGGGCGACCCTGATCGCGCTGATGGAGGCTGGCGAGACCGGTTTCCAGCCGGTGGTGGGCGTGGTGTCGGCCCCGGCGCTCGGCCGCCGCTGGTGGGCCGCGAAGGGACTCGGCGCGTACACCGGCCGCAGCCTGGCCTCGGCGAGCCGGATCGGGGTCTCGAAGGTCGGGCGTCTGGAGGACGCCTCCTTCGCGTACTCCAGCCTGACCGGCTGGGAGGAGCGGGGCCGGCTCGACGGCTTCCTGGACCTCACCCGCGCCGTCTGGCGGACCCGGGCGTACGGGGACTTCTGGCCGTACATGATGGTCGCCGAGGGCTCGGTCGACCTGTGCGCCGAGCCGGAGCTGTCGCTGTGGGACATGGCGGCCACGGCGATCGTGGTGCAGGAGGCCGGCGGCACCTTCACCGGGCTCGACGGGCGGCACGGCCCCCACAGCGGCAACGCGGCGGCGTCGAACGGGCTGCTCCACGGCGAGCTGCTGAGCTATCTCAACACGGAACCGCCGCAGCAGGGCTGAGCCCCCGTCACACCCGATCCACCGTCACACCCCGGCCGCCACACGCCCCCCGCGTGCGCCCGGGGGAGCTCCGCGCGCCCCCTTGTCGGCCCCCTCCCCCGGTGTCACTCTGAGAATCCCCCCTTTGTGAACTTGTGAAAAAGTTCTCGAAGTCTCCGCATGTGAAGTCTCCGAACCGGAGGTGGTTCCCTCCATGCTCGTCCGTGACGCCATGACCACCGTGATCCTCACCATCGGACCGGCCCACACGCTGCGCCAGGCCGCCCGGCTGATGTCGGCGCGCCGCGTCGGCGCGGCCGTCGTCCAGGACGGCGACGCCGGCGGATTCGGCATCCTCACCGAACGCGACGTCCTCAACGCCATCGGCACCGACCGGAACCCCGACCTCGAGACCTGCGACGCCCACACCACCCGGGACGTGGTCTTCGCCGCGCCGACCTGGACCCTGGAGGAGGCCGCGGAGGCGATGACCCGCGGCGGCTTCCGCCATCTCGTGGTGCTCGACGACCACGGGCCGGTCGGCATCGTCTCCGTCCGCGACATCATCCGCTGCTGGCTCCCGGTGCACAGCGCCGCCTGAGCACACCCTCGGCCCCGCTCCCTCGGCTTGGACTTTGTCCAATCCGAGGGAGTATCCAAACTCACACCCGTTCGGGACTCGGTTGCGGCGGCTGTTACGCTGACCCCCATGAGTGACCTGTTGGAACGACTGCGCGGCCGCGGCTGGCGGATGACCGCGCAGCGCCGTGTCGTGGCCGAGGTGCTCGACGGGGACCATGTGCACCTGACCGCGGACGAGGTCCACGCCCGGGCCATCGAGCGCCTGCCCGAGATCTCCCGTGCCACCGTCTACAACACGCTCGGCGAGATGGTCACGCTCGGCGAGGTGATCGAGGTGGCCACGGACGGGCGCGCCAAGCGCTACGACCCGAACGCCCACCGGCCGCACCAGCACCTGGTCTGCGCCCGCTGCGGCGCGATCCGTGACGTGCACCCGGCCGGCGACCCGCTGGCCGACCTGCCCGCCACCGAGCGCTTCGGCTTCACCATCTCGGACGTCGAGGTCACCTACCGGGGCATCTGCCCGAGCTGCGCGGCGACCGCCTAGTCATTTCGGCGACACATGAAAGCCCCGCCTTCGGGCGGGGCTTTTCCGTCTCCGATGACACCGGCGGCACATACGACGAAGGCCCGGATCCTGAGGATCCGGGCCTTCGTGCTACTGAGTAGCGGGGACAGGATTTGAACCTGCGACCTCTGGGTTATGAGCCCAGCGAGCTACCGAGCTGCTCCACCCCGCGTCGGTGAACCCAACCTTACGGTACGGCCCTCACCAGCGCAAATCCATTACGCGGTGAGCTCCTGGTGCAGCGCCTCGCTGAGCCGGGCCGCCCGCTCCGCCACCTCGGCCGGGCCGAGTTCGACCGCGCGGTCGCACCAGCGGCGCCCCTCGGTGAGCTCGCCGCGCCGGGCCGCGAGCAGCGCGAGCCGCAGGGCGGCCCGGCCGTGCCCGGCGTGCGCGGCGCGGGTCCACCACAGGGCGGCCTCCCGCTCGGCGCCCTCGCGGGCGAGCAGCAGACCGAGGTTGAAGGCGCCGTTGCGGGAGCCGGCCTCGGCCGCCTCCCGGTACCAGCGGGCCGCCTCCTCGATGTCGCCGCGGGCGGCGGCGAGCATGCCGACCCGGACCTGGGCGCGGCGGTGCCCCTGCTGGGCGGCCCGCTCGTACCACTCCTCGCACTCGCTCCGCTCCTCGCGCGGCGCGCCGAGGACCGGCGGCCCGGGGGCCGGGCGGCGCGCGTCGAGGACGGTGGCGAGCCGGTAGGCGGCCTCGGCGCTGCCGCCGCCGGCCGCGCAGCGCAGATGCCGCTCGGCGGCCTGCTCGTCGCCGTCGCGCAGATGCGCGATGCCGACCTGGAGCGCGGCCTCGGTGTGTCCGGCGGCCGCGGCCCGCTCGTACCAGGTGAGCGCGGTGCGGTCGTCGTCCCGGCCGGCGTGGAGGATGCCCAGGTTGAAGGCGGCGTCGACGCTGCCGGCCTCGGCGGCCTTGGAGAACCACGGCTCGGCGCCCCCCGCGTCACCGGCCTGGAGCAGCAGCACGGCCAGCGCGTTGGCGGCCTCGCGGTGTCCGGCGTAGGCGGCCCTGCGGTACCACTGCTCGGCCTGCTGGGTGCGCTCCTGGGCGGCGCAGAGCAGCCCGAGGTTGTAGGCGCCGTTCACGTCGCCCGCGTCCATCGCGGCGCGGTACCAGCGCTCGGCGGTCTGCTGCTCGCCCCGGGCGGCGTGCAGCGCGCCGAGCGCGTTGGCGGCGTTGCCGTCGCCGTCCTGGGCGGCGCGCAGCCACCACACGGCGGCGCTCTCCTCGTCGCCGGCGTCGCGCAGCAGGAAGCCGAGCGCGCGGGCGGCCTTGGCCTCGCCGTCCTTGGCGGAGGTCAGATACCAGCGGCCGGCCTCCTTGAGGTCGCCGCGCCTCTCCAGGATGGCGCCGAGGTGCAGGGCGGCCCGCCGGTGCCCGCGGGCCGCCGCCTGCCGGAACCACTGCTCGGCCTCGGCGAGCCCGTCCTCGGCCGCGGGCCGGGCCTCACCGAGGGGCGCCGGGCGCGTGGCGGCGCGCAGGCCGGTGCCCGTGCTCGGACCCGTGCCCGTGCCCGTACCCGTACCCGTGCCCGTGCCTGTGTCGTACGCGTGGGGGCCGCGGGCGGCCGGGCCGGTGGCGCGGCGCTCCAGGGCGAGGGCGAGCCGGTAGGCGGCCTCGCGGTGGCCCTGCTCGGCGGCGGCGCGCAGCCAGCGCTCGGCGCCGACGTCGCTGCGGTGCTCCAGGAGGTCGGCGAGGGCGTACGCGCCGAGGGCGTGGCCCTGTTCGGCGGCCTGGCGGAGCCAGTACTCGGCGGCGGGCTCGTCGCCGCGCTCGCGGTGGTGGCGGCCGAGGGCGTGGGCGGCCGGGGCGGAGCCGGCGACGGCTGCGACCCGCCACCAGCCGGCGGCCTCGTCCGGGTAGCCGCGCTGGTGCAGCAGGACGCCCAGGTTGTTGGCTGCGGCGCGGTCGCCCTGGCCGGTGGCGCCGCGCAGATAGGGCTCGGCGCCGTCCAGGTCGCCGCGGCGCAGCAGGAGCGCGCCGAGCACGCTCATGGACGCGGGGTCGCCCTTCTCGGCGGCGAGGCGGTGGCGGGCCTCGGTCTCGGCCTCGTTCTCCTGGTCGGCGGTGGTGTCGACGGCGGCATCGACGGCCCCCGCGGCCTCGATGATCTCGTCTGCGGCGTTTCCGGCATGCCGCTGCACAAACCGCCCTGTCTCCAACAGAGTTGCCCTGTCCCCCATAAATACCATCGTCGCACCACCCGCAACCCGCGTACACCTGGTATATCGCAGCCAGTGAGGTCACTTCAGCGTTTTGTCGACATGCCCACAGAGAGACAAGTCAAACACGACTCACGCCAACTCGCCCCATCCATACCGCCCTTCGTGCCCGAGGTCGCTCCGGACACACGTCGAGGGCCCGAATCCTTATGGATTCGGGCCCTCTTCGTGTCAGTAGCGGGGACAGGATTTGAACCTGCGACCTCTGGGTTATGAGCCCAGCGAGCTACCGAGCTGCTCCACCCCGCGTCGGTAGGAAAACCGTATCACGACGCGGGGTGAGGTCTTGACCGATTATCCGCCGGACTGGCCCGACTGACCGGGCTGGCCCGACTGACCGGGCTGGCCCGACTGGCCCGACTGACCGGGCTGGCCGCTCTGGAGCTTCGCTCCCGCGTCGGCCGCGCGCTGGAGGGCGTCCTGCAGGGCGTCCTGCGCCTTGCCGTACGCCGCCCAGTCGCCCTTCTGGAGCGCCGCCTCGCCGTCGTCGTACGCCTTCTGCGCGTCCGCGATGGCCTGCTTGAGGGCGGCGTCGTTGGTCGTCGGCGCCGTCGGGGGCTTGGTGCCGGGCGGCTGGGTGGCCGGCGGCTGGGTGCCCTCGACCCCGAAGACCTCGTTCAGGGCGGCCGTCAGGTTGTCCGCGAACACCGTGGTGTCCTTGGTGGTGTCGCCCTTCGGCTGGTCCGCGTCCACGTAGGACACCGCCACCTTCTTGAGGAGCGGGTACTGCGCGTTGCGGCCCTGCGCGTACACCGGCTCCACGTAGAGGAAGCCGCCGTCGAGCGGGACGGTGAGCAGGTTGCCGTAGATGATGTCGGAGTCGGCGCCCTTCATGTCACGGACGAAGGTCGCCACCGACGGGAGGCTGTTGAGCTTGTTCTGCACCTGTTGGGGTCCGGGCACGTCCTCCCCGACCCGCAGCAGCCTTATCCGCCCGTAGTCCTTGCCGGCGGCGTCGGCGTCGACCGCCATGAACCCGCCCAGATTGGGCCGCCCGTTGGGCGTGAAGGTCGTCGTCAACGAGAACTTCTGCGAGGTGTCCCCGGGCATCTTGATGCTCAGGTAGTACGGCGGGACCGCGTTGCCGTCCTTGTTGGTCGGGTCGTCCGGCACCTGCCAGGCGTCCGAGCCGCTGTAGAACTGCGCCGGGTCCTGCACGTGGTAGCGGGTGAGCAGCTCGCGCTGGACCTTGAACATGTCCTGCGGGTAGCGCAGGTGGGCGAGCAGGTCGGGCTTGATCGCGGAGCGCTCCTTGACCGTGCCCGGGAAGGCCTTCATCCAGGTCTTCAGGACCGGGTCCTGGGTGTCCCACTGGTAGAGGGTCACCGTGCCGTCGTAGGCGTCGACGGTGGCCTTCACCGAGTTGCGGATGTAGTTGACCTGGTTCTGCTGGGCGACCACCGCGCGCTGCTGGTTGCCGACCGTCAGGGCGTCCGCGGTGGTCTCGCCCAGGGTGGTGCGCGAGGCGTACGGGTAGCCGTTGGTGGTGGTGTAGGCGTCGACGATCCACTGGATCCGGCCGTCGACGACCGCCGGGTAGGCGTCGCCGTCGATGGTCAGCCACGGCGCGACGGCCTCGACCCGCTCCTTGGGGGTGCGGTTGTAGAGGATCCGCGAACCGTCGCCGATGGCTCCCGAGTAGAGGATCTGCGGCTCGCTGAACGCGACCGCGTACGCCGCCCGGTTGAAGGCGCTGGAGAGGCTGACCCCGCTGTCGCCCCGGTAGCTGGTGGTCTTCTCGCCGTTCTCCTCGTAGTCGAGCTCCTTCTGGGGCCCGCCCACGATCGAGTACTGGTCGGTCTTCTCGCCGTAGTAGATGCGCTGCTCGTACTTCGGGAGCATGCCGGTGGTCGGCAGGCCCTGCTCGGTGAAGACCGGGGAGCCGTTGGCGTCCGTCTGGGTTCCGGCCGCCATGATGGCGCCGTAGCCGTGGGTGTAGGTGAAGTGGTCGTTGATCCAGTTCCGCTTCGGGATGCCCTTGATGTTGAGCTCGCGCAGACCGACCACGGTGTCCTTGCCGGCGTAGCGGTCCACGTCCAGGGTGAGCGGGAACTGGTAGTACTTCCGCTTCTGCTCCAGCTGCTGGAAGGTCGGCGACACGACGTTCGGGTCGACCAGGCGGTAACTGGCCGCCGTGTCCGAGTCGGCACGCAGCTGGTCCTTCGCCTTCACCGTCGACTTGCCGGAGTACTCCTCCGCCTTGGTGGAGTCGATCGCGTAGGCCTTGCGGGTCGCGGCGATGTTCTTCTCGATGTACGGCGCTTCCTTGGCCTGCTCGTTCGGCTGGACCTGGAACTTCTGCACGATGGCCGGGTACAGGCCGCCGATCAGGATCGCCGAGAGCACCATCAGGCCGAAGCCGATCACCGGCAGCTGCCAGGTGCGCCGCCACAGCGTCGCGAAGAACAGCACCGCGCAGATCACGGCGATGCAGAAGAGGATGGTCTTCGCCGGCAGGTACGCGTTGGCGTCCACGTAGCGCAGACCGGTCCAGTTGCCGGTGGCCTTGAAGTCGCTGGACTTCACCGCCAGGCCGTACCGGTCGAGCCAGTACGCCACGGCCTTCAGCGACACGAACACGCCGAGCAGCACCGACAGGTGTCCGGTCGCGGCCGCGGTGGCCCGCGCGCCCGGGCTGGTGATCCGCAGCCCGCCGTACAGATAGTGGGTGAGGGCGGCGGCGATCAGCGAGAGCACGGTGGCCGCGAAGCCGAAGGCGAGCAGGAAGCGGTACCACGGCAGGTCGAACGCGTAGAACGACACGTCGAGCTGGAACTGCGGGTCCTTCTCGCCGAAGGAGACCCCGTTCACCCACATCAGCCAGGTGCGCCACTGCCCGGAGGCGGAGGCGCCGGCGATCAGGCCGACCAGGGCGGTGACCGCGAGCAGCACCCACTTCCTGAAGGGCGCCAGACCCATCCGGTACCGGTCGAGGCTCTGCTGCTCCAGCGACATCGCGCTCAGCGGCGGCCGCAGCCGGTACGCCAGCCAGATGTTCAGGCCGACGGCCAGCGCCATCAGCAGGCCGAACACCAGGAACAGGCCGACCTTGGTCCACAGGGTGGTGGTGAACACGGACGAGTAGTGGACCGAGCGGAACCAGAGCCAGTCCGTCCAGAACCCGGCGAACATCACGAACGCCATGGCGAGGACCGCCAGGACGCCCAGCGTCATCAGCAGCGTACGGGCGCGCCGGGACGGCCGGCCGACTCTGATCCTCGGCCCGGAAGGACCTGTGCCGCCGCCGCGGTCCGGCATCTGGAAAGCCAACGTGCGCCCCTCGAGGTCTGATGCTTCGAATGCTTCGAATGCGTCGGTAAGCAGGCTCCGCGATCGTAGAGCCCACTGATGCAACTTACTGAGGCTTTACCTAGTTCCCGTCTTCGGGAGAAGACCAGGCAGGATATTGCTCATGTCCAACCACTCCCCCTCCGGGCCTCCGATGGCCGCGAGCCCCCTCACCCGCGCCGTGCTCGAGATCGACGAGTACGCCTCGGGTCTCGGCTGGGACCGGCCGGCCCGCCTGTTCGCCCTCGTCGACACCGCGCGGCTGCGCGCCCAGGCGCCCTCGCTCGCCTCCCAGCTGGGCGCCGGCGCCGACCAGACCACCACCTACACGCCGATCGAGCAGGAGGAGCTGCCGAAGGGCAAGCCGCTCGACGAGTTCCTCGGCACCATCGCCTGGCCCGAGGGCGTGGCCGGCTGCGCGCTCACGGTGGAGCGGCTGATGCTGCCGCCGTCGGCCGAGGCCGCCGTGCCGAAGGGCCTGAACGAGGCCGGGCTCGCCAAGTGGGTGGCCGCGCACCCGGACCGCCAGGAGGTCCGGATGACGGTCGCCGTGCTGCGGGACGGGGCCCGCGAGGCCGCGATCCGGCTGCGCGAGAAGGACTCGCCGAACGAGGTGCTGACCGGCCCCGACCTGGTGCCGGGGCTCGCGGACGCGCTGGCCGCGACGTTCGAGTCCTGAGGCCTCCGCGGTACTGCCGTACGCGGAAGGGGGCGCCCCGCGGTGCGGGGCGCCCCCTTCCGTATCAGCTCTCGGCTCCGTTTCAGCTCTTGGCGCAGTTGGGCAGCGAGCCCGTGTCGCCCTTGCGGAGCTTCTCCAGCGACTTCGTCGCGTCGTCGATGCTGTCGACCTTGATCAGGGTGAGGCCGGCGGGGGTGTCGGAGGCCGCGGCGGCGCAGTTGTCGGCGGGGGTCAGGAAGTACTGCGCGCCCGCCCGGCGCGCGCCGACCAGCTTCATCTCGATGCCGCCGATCGGGCCGACCTTGCCCTTGTCGTCGATGGTGCCGGTGCCGGCGATGAACTTGCCGTCGGTGAGCGGCCCCGGGGTGAGCTTGTCGACGATCCCAAGCGCGAACATGAGTCCGGCGCTGGGGCCGCCGACGTCGGCCAGCTTGATGTCGATGGTGAACGGGAAGACGTGGTCGGTGCCGGCCTGGATGCCGACGATCGCCCGGTCGCCCTCCTCCGAGGTGGCCGTCCTGATGACCACCCGCTCGGTGGTGGTGGCCTCCTTGTGGGCCTTCTCCGCGGCGGCGGCCTCCTTGGCCGGGACGATGGTGAAGACCACGTCCTGGCCGGGCTTGCGCTTGGTGACCTGCTTGGCCACGTCGCCGGGCTCCTTGACGGGCGTGCCGTCCACGGCGCGGATCACGTCGCCGGCGTGCAGCTTGCCCTCGGCAGGGGTGCCCTTGACGACGGTGGCCACGACGACCCGGGTGGTGACCGGGATGTTCAGCTCCTTGAGGGCGGCGACCTTGGCGCTCTCCTGGGACTGGCTGAACTCCTCGGCGTTCTCCTGGCTCGACTCCTCCTCGGTCTTGCCGTCCGGGTAGAGGGTGTCGTGCGGGACGATCACGCTGTCGTGGGCCAGCCAGCCGTACACGGCCTCGACCGCGTTCATCCGGTAGTCCGCGCCGGTGACCCGGACGGTCGTCATGTTGAGGTGGCCGGTGGTCGGGTAGGTCTGGTGTCCGGAGATCTGCAGAACCGGTTCTCCGCGGGCTTCACCGAGGGTGTTCACGGTCGGGCCGGGGCTCATCTCCGCGTACGGGACCGGAATGAGGACGCCGACGCAGAGCAGCGTGATCAGGACCAGGGTGGAGGCGAGCATCGTCGCGGTGCGGCGTGGCATGGAACGACAGTACGGGACCGCTCTGTGAGTGCGCCCCTGGGGCGACCCGGACGTGATCAACCGGTGGTCGTCACCGGGGCTGCCTCGCGCTCGGGCACCAGCGAAGCGGAAGCGGTGGCGGGAGCGATGGTGGAGGCGGCGGTGGAAACGGCGGCCGCGGAGTCGGCGGGCACGGTGTGGACGCGCTCCATGGCATCCCTGAAGCGTGCGTAGCCCGCGAGCTCGGCGACGTCGCCTGTCGTCTTGTTCCTCGAAGCCCAGCTTCCCCATATCGCCGCGCCGACGACGGCGAAAAGCGGAATCAACAACCAAGCCAGCGCTGCCATCCCGACCTCCCATCCCCAATGGTCCGCAGTGAGTTGATCAGCAGTCGATCAGCAGATTATTCATCCGCGGAATCAACGCTCACGCGCGGGGGCCGGTTACGCAAATCGGGGCGTTCGGCTACGGGTCGTCGGCGTGGCGGGTTGCCAGGCGTCGTGCATACGGAACCCGGTGCGGCCGCGCCTCTCAGCAGGCGCCGACCCACTCCTCGGTGCCGTCCGAGAACGTCTGGTGCTTCCAGATGGGGACCTCGTGCTTGAGGTCGTCGATCAGCATCCGGCAGGCCTCGAAGGCCTCGCCGCGGTGGGGACAGGAGACCGCGACGACGACCGCGATGTCACCCACACGGAGGTCGCCCACCCGGTGGACGGCGGCCAGGGCGCGGACCGGGTGGTTCGCCACGACCTTCTCGGCGACCCGGCGCAGCTCCGCCTCGGCGGTGGGGTGGCAGGAGTAGCCGAGCGCGTCCACGTCGGCGCCGCCGTCGTGGTTGCGCACCGTGCCCACGAACAGGGTCGTGCCGCCCGCCGCGTCGTCGCCGACCGCGCGGAAGACCTCGTCGAGCGAGAGCGGGGCGTCACGGACGGCGAGGAGCTTGATCGGGTCGTCCGCGACCCGCTCACCGGGGTGGTCACTGGCGTGGGCGTGCGTGTCTGCCATGGCTCCATCGTGCCGTACGCCACCGACAGCGCGGAATAGCGTTTTCCACCGGCGGCCCGGACCCTCCGTAGGAGGGTCCTACAGACCGCGCCGCTTCCGCATCTGCCGCACCAGGGCCGCCGTGCCGAGCAGCGCCACCGTCGCACCGGCCGCGCCCGCCGCCGTCGCGTCCTTGCGGCCGAGCCGGCGCCCGGCGACCGTGTGCCGGCCCTGCACCTCCTCCAGGAGGGCGGCGAGCACCTCCTCGTTGGTCCACTGCGGCCGCCAGCCCGCGTCGTGCAGGCGTCCGACGCTGACCACCCACGGGTGCATGGTGTAGGCGAGGTCACCGGCCGGGGACGGGGTGAGGCCGATCCGGTGCAGCCGGGCCGCCGCGCCCAGGGCGACCGCCGAGGGCAGCTCCATGCGCCGGATGCCGGACAGCTGCTCGACCTCCTCCTGCTCCAGCCAGCCGTCGCAGCCGACCGCGAACTCGCCGTCGACCTTCTCCAGGGCCGCGTACTCCAGCGCGCTGACCAGGTCGTCGACATGGCAGAACTGCCAGGTGGGGCGGGATCCGGCGACGACGAGGAGGCGGGGCGACTCGAAGTAGCGGGTCAGCGCCGTGTCCGTACCGCCGACCAGGACCGCCGGGCGGACCACCGTCACGTTGAGCCCGGGGTGGGCGCGCGGGGCGCGCCGGGCGAGCCGCTCGATCTCCAGGAGGTCGCCGACGCCCGTGGCCTCGGCGGTGGCGCGCAGCTCGGCGTCCTCGGAGAGCGGGATGTCGTTGTCGGGCAGAGCGCCGTAGACCATCGCCGAGGTGCACAGCACGACCCGGTGCACGCCGGCCGCCGCGGCGGCGGTCAGCACGGTCTGGGTGCCACGCACGTTGTACGCGGTGCGCGCGGCCGGGTCGGTCTCCAGGTCGAGGTCGACCGCGAGGTGCACGACGACGTCCGCGCCGCGCAGCTTCTCGGCGATGGCCGGGTCGCGCACGTCGAGGATGTGCCACTGCGCCTCGGACACCTCGCCCCGGCGCTCGTCGATCGCGATGACCTGCTTGACCTCCTCGGACGCGGCGAGGCGCCGGGTCAGCAGGTCACCGACGCCGGCCGCGGCACCGGTGACCGCGACGACGGGGCCGCGCGCGGCGGACCGGGTTGAGTGGTTTCGCGCTGCGCGAACCTGAGGATCAGGGGAACTCACCGGGCGTCTCCAGCGGTTGTCTTCAGTACGTACCCGAATGACGCGTACGTACCAGGTGGCGTCCATCCTGCCCCAGGCCACGGCCCGGCGGAGCACTGAGCCCGGATCCGGTGCGGATGTCGGGGCGCGGGCTCGCCGGTCGGCCCGGTCTGACCGGCGAGCCAGCGCCTACGCTGGTGGTGAGAGCCCGCCGTCGGCTGGAAGCCGGCGGCCCGACGAGCCGAGGAAACCTGTGAGCGACACCCCATTCGGATTCGGCCTTCCGCCGGAGGAGCCGGACAACGGCGACGAGGGCAAGAAGAAGGACCCCGCCGGAGGTGGCCAGGGGTCCGGTGGCCAGGGCGGGGGCAACCCGTTCGGCTTCGGCGGGCTGCCCGGCATGGGCGGCCCGGGCGGCGCGGACAATCCGTTCGCGGCCATGTTCGGCAACCTGAACCCCCAGGACCTGGGCGCGGCCTTCCAGCAGCTCGGCCAGATGCTCAGTTACGAGGGCGGGCCGGTCAACTGGGACATGGCGAAGCAGATCGCCCGCCAGGTCGTGGCGCAGGGCACCCCTGACGGCACGAAGGACGCGAGCGTCGGCCCCGCCGAGAAGGCGGCGGTCGAGGAGGCGGTGCGGCTGGCCGACCTGTGGCTCGACCAGGCGACCTCGCTGCCCTCGGGCGCGAGCACGGCCGTGGCGTGGAGCCGTGCCGAGTGGGTCGAGGCGACCCTGCCGGCCTGGAAGCAGCTCGTGGACCCGGTCGCCGAGCGGGTCGGCGCGGCGATGGGCGACGTCCTGCCGCAGGAGATGCAGGCCATGGCGGGCCCGCTGATCGGCATGATGCGCTCCATGGGCGGCGCCATGTTCGGGCAGCAGATCGGGCAGGCCGTGGGCGTGCTCGCGGGCGAGGTCGTCGGTTCGACCGATGTCGGTCTGCCGCTCGGCCCGGCCGGCAAGGCGGCGCTGCTGCCGCTGAACGTCGAGGCCTTCGGCAAGGACCTGGGCGTCCCCTCGGACGAGGTCCGGCTCTACCTGGCCCTGCGCGAGGCCGCCCACCAGCGTCTCTTCGCGCACGTGCCGTGGCTGCGCTCTCATCTGTTCGGCGCGGTCGAGGGCTATGCCCGCGGCATCAAGGTCGACACCTCCAAGCTGGAGGAGGCGGTGGGCCAGCTGGACCCGACGCATCCCGAGCAGCTGCAGGAGGCGCTCCAGCAGGGCATGTTCCAGCCCGAGGACACCCCCGAGCAGAAGGCCGCGCTCGCCCGTCTGGAGACGGCGCTCGCGCTGGTCGAGGGCTGGGTGGACGCGGTGGTGCACGAGGCCGCGAAGACCCGGCTGACCTCGGCGGACGCGCTGCGCGAGACGCTGCGCCGGCGCCGGGCGACCGGTGGCCCCGCGGAGCAGACCTTCGCCACCCTGATCGGCCTTGAGCTGCGGCCGCGCCGGCTGCGGGACGCCTCGCGGCTGTGGGCCTCGCTCACCGACGCGCGCGGTGTGGACGGCCGGGACGGCCTGTGGGCGCACCCGGACATGCTGCCGACGGCGACCGACCTGGACGACCCGGACGGCTTCGTCCACCGCGAGCAGCTGGACTTCTCCGAGCTCGACAAGATGCTGGGCGAGGCGGCCCAGGGCCGCTCCGAGGACGCGGGCAAGGACGACGAGGGCAAGGACGAGACCGAGAAGTGAGCCTGTACGACGACGCGGTCCTGGTGCTCAAGGAGTACGCGGACCAGCCGGAGCTTCGTGACGTCTATCTGGATCACCTCGCGGCGCAGGGCGAGGACGGCATGTACAAGCCGTGCTCGGCCGGGCATGTGACGGCGAGCGCGCTGGTGATCGACCCCGAGCGGGGCCGGGTACTCCTCACCCTGCACAAGAAGCTGAACATGTGGCTGCAGATGGGCGGGCACTGCGAGCAGGAGGACGCGACGGTCGAGGCGGCGGCGCTGCGTGAGGCGACGGAGGAGTCCGGCATCACGGGTCTGACGCTGCTGCCGGGCGGACCCGTGCGGCTCGACCGGCATCCGATTCCGGCTCCGTGCAACTGGCATCTGGACGTGCAGTACGCGGCGCTGACCCCGGCCGGTGCCGTGGAGGAGATCAGCGACGAGTCGCTGGACCTGCGCTGGTTCTCGTACGACGAGGTGGCCGAGGTGGCGGACACCTCGGTGGTGCGGCTGATGGAGAACACGCTGAAGCGCCTCTGAGCGGCGCAACGGTAAGGGGCGGTCGCCATGGCGACCGCCCCTTACGCGTGCCCGTTGGGGCCCTGCCTCAGTTCCAGGCGTTGTTCTGGTTCTGGGCGTGCGCGCCGTGCTGGCCGACGCCGTACTGGGCGGCGATGCCCTGTCCGATGCCGGCGTTCTGCGGCGGCATGACCTCGCTCGGCTGCACCAGGGCGAAGCCCTGGCCGAGGAAGCTGAGCTCCCAGCCCTCGCCGGTGTTGCCGCGGCGCTGACGGACGCCGGAGCTGTGCGTCTGGGCCTGCATCTGCACCCGGAGCCCGGTGGACCAGGCGACGATCGCGTCGGCGTCGGCGCTCACGTACTTGTCGGGCGTCACCTGCATCATCAGCGGCTGGCCGGAGGTCATCAGGGCGACCTTGCCGCGGCCGGTGATGTTCAGCTGGTACTTGCCGGTGCCGGAGACCCCGTACTGGCTGTCCACCGCGATGACCTCGGTGTGCAGGGTCGAGTCGAGCGCGAGGACGTAGGCACTGTCGACGGTCAGACCCTCGTGGTCCACGTCCACGACGTGGATGTACTGCGCGAGGTTGGCGAAGTAGACCGTGCCCTGCCCGGAGCAGCGCATCAGGTCGAGGCCCTCACCGGTGCGGGCGCGGGCCCGGCGCTGGCTGGACGTCTGGTACTCGCCGTCGAAGTCGACCAGGCCCTGGTAGGCCACCATCGCGCCCTTGCGGGCCAGGATGTCGTCCTGGCCCGTCAGGGAGACCCGCAGCATCTGCGGGTTCTGCACGACGTAGCGCTCCTGGCTCTGCTGCTCGGCGTGGTTGAAAAGCGGGCTCTGCATGTGTCTCTCGCTCCCCCTCAGCCCCGGATCCGGAGCCGGTCGCTGCTGTCCTCGCTCGGCTGTACGACGACGATGCCCTGGCCCGAGAAGGCCATCTGGAACGCCTCGCCACTGCCACGGCCGATCAGGGAGGACGCCTTGAAGCTGCGCTTGCCCTTCACCTTGAGCGCGGGCGACCAGGCGACCAGGGCGTCCGGGTCGACGTACGTCTCGTCCTCGCCGCGGCCGCAGTCGACGACGACCGGCGTGCCGCGCGAGGTGATGGCGACCCAGCCGGTGCCCGCGAGCTCGACGTTGAACAGGCCCTGTCCGGCGAACTTGGCGAGGCCCTTGACCCGCTCCACGCCCCACGTCAGGTGCGCGTCGAAGGCGAGCAGGTTGCTGCCGTTCACGGAGAGGGAGTCGTTGTTGAGGTTGATGACGACCACGTCCGCGCCGTAGTCGGCGAGGTAGAGCAGTCCGTCACCCGTGCACTTCATGATCGGCGCGCCTTCGCCGGTGATCCACTGCTGGGCGACCTGCCGGACGGCCGGCGGGTTGGGCTCGTAGCTGATGAAGCCCTCGTAGGCGACCATCGAGCCGGTGCGCGCGTACAGGTCCTGGCCGGTGGCCATGGCGACCTTGAGCATGGAGCGGCCGTGGTTCTCCATCCGGGCCGCGATCGGGGTCGGGGCGTAGCCCGCGAGTTGCTGGTTCATGGTTCCGGGCTCCCTTTAGACCTCGTAGGGCTGGACGACGATGAAGTTGCCGGGGGCGCCCCGGAACTGGAGGTTCACGGTCTCCCCGCTGTGGCCGGGGTAGGCGTTGCGGCGCAGCCGGACCTGGCTGGACAGGATGACCTGGGACGCGGCCGACCAGGCGACGACGGCGTTGCAGTCGGCGAAGGTGGTCGGGGTGACGGGCAGCACCACGGGCGTGCCGTGGGTCTTCACGACGACCGTGCCGGTGCCCTGGAACTGCATGGTGAACAGCGCGCCGCCGGGGATGCCGTGGCCCTCGATGCGCCGCACCTCGTACTGCAGCGACTCGTCGAAGGCGAGCACGTTCTCCGCGGAGACGCAGATGCCGTCGCCCTGGAGCTCGATCGGGTGCAGGTGCGCGCCGTTCTCGGCGAGGAAGACCTGGCCGCGTCCGGTGCAGCGCATCAGCTGCATCTCCTGGCCGGTGGCGTTGCCGACGATGCGGCCGGCGAAACCGGCGCCCTTGTAGGAGAAGTCGACCTTGCCCTGGTACATGACCATGGAGCCCTGGCGGGCGAGGACGGGGACGCCGCCCATGGCGAGGTCGACCCGCATGAGCTGCTGGTTCTGCGGGGTCCAGCGGACGCCGGTCGCGGTCTCCTTGAACGGCGCGAGCGCGGCGGCGAGCCCGGCGCCGGCGGCCGGCGCGCCCTGGGGCATTCCCTGCTGCGGGACCTGCCCCGGGACCTGGCCGAACTGCGGGGGCTGCCCGTACGGAGCGGGCTGTCCGTACGGGGCCGGGGGCTGCTGTCCGTACGGGGCGGGCGCGCCGTGCGGCGGCGTCTGGCCGGGGACCTGGCCGAACTGCGGGGGCTGCCCGTACGGGGCGGGCGCCGGAGCGGGCGGCGGGGTGGGCGCCTGGGGCGTCATGGGGCCGACCATCGTCGGCGCGGAGTGCACCGGCGCGGGCGCGGGCGGCGGCGTGGGAGCGGCCGGGGCACCGAACGACGGAGCGGGCGCGGGGGCCGGGGCCGGAGCGGGGGCCGGGGCCGGGGCCGGGGCGGCGGGGGCGCCGAACGCGGGCGGCGCGGCGGCCTGGGCCGGGGGCGCGAAGCCGGGGGCGGCGCCCTGCGGCGCCTGCGGCGCGGCGGGCTCCTCCTCGGCGACCTCGCCGCCGAAGTTCTTCAGGAGCGCTTCCAGACCGCCGTCGAAGCCCTGTCCGACGGCGGCGAACCGCCACACGTCCTTCAGATAGAAGTCGCCGAGCATGACGGCGCGCTCGGTGGAGAACTCCGCGCCGGTGAAGGCGTAGCGGGCCACCTCCTCGCCGCCCGCGACGATCCGGATCCAGCCGGGCCCGACCTGCGACATCTGCCCGGCGCCGTCGATGGTCGCGGTGAACGACAGCTTCTGGATGTGCGCCGGGATCCGGTCCAGGGTCACCCGGAAGGATTCCGTGTCACCGGACTGCGCGCCGAGCAGCTGGATGGACTCCTCGGGCGACTTGGGCTGGTTGAAGAAGACGAAGTAGCGGTCGTCCGACAGCCGTTCGTCGGCGTCCAGACCGAAGCAGCTGATGTCGAAGCTCAGGCCTGGCGCCGCGATCTGCACGCCCACGTACAGATCGGTGCCCGCCGTGAGATCGCTGATCTTGGCCTTGTGGCCGCGTTGGAATTCCCTGGCCATGAGTGACGACCGTCCCCCATCCGATTACGACGATTGCGTCGCGCCAGGCTAACGGGTGGCCCGGACATCGCGGCAGGGCCGTGCCCGTTCGGTACAGAACCGGAGCACACGGCTACGGAGCGGAACAGACGCTACAGAGCGGAACGGAGGCTACGGAGCGGAGCGCGCGCCTCGCGGTCAGTCCTCGCGGGCGGTGTCCGGCAGGTGCGGCCCCCGCGTGGCGGCGGCAACGCCCTCCAGATAGCCGCGGGCCCGTTCGGTGCGCGGGTAGGCGTCCAGGAGGCGCCAGAAGCGCGGGCCGTGGCCGGGCACGAGCAGATGGGCCAGCTCGTGGCAGAGCACGTAGTCGACGACGTACTCGGGCATGCCCTGGAGCCGGTGGGAGAGCCGGATGCTGCCCTCGGACGGGGTGCAGGAGCCCCACCGGGTGTTCTGGTTGGTGACCCAGCGCACCGACGTGGGGCGGGCCCGGCCGCCGAAGTACTGCTCGGACAGCTGTGCGGCGCGCTCGGTCAGCGCGCCGTCGCCGAGAACCCGCTTGCTCTCCTGCGCGGCCAGTTTGTCCAGCATGACGGTGACCCAGCGCTTCTCCTCCGCCTCCGACATGCGGGCGGGGATGAGCACGATGGTCCGGTCGCCCTCGCGGTAGGCGGAGACCGTTCTGCTCCGGCGGGAGCTTCTGCGCACCTCGACCGCGCTCGTCCCCGAGCCGCGGGGCGGTCTGCTTGTCACGCTGCGCTGTGGGTCGGCCGGCACGGCCCCGACGTTACCCGTATGCGGCGGCGGAAGTCCCGCACCGTCGCATTCGAATGATTAATGCCTCGGCCCTGTGGACAACTTTCCGCACCGGTCGCCCGGACCGGGCAATCTGACCGTGGAAGCGATGAACCGTGAAAGCGGTGACGGGGACGACGGGGGTTGACCGATGCATCCGATGGTGAAGCCGGCGTTGCGGCGCGCCTGGCGCGACATGCAGTCCGTGCAGTTCGGGGTGACTCCCGCGCACGCGGTGGTCCTGGGGCCGGTGGACCTCACGACCGGCAGTCTGCTCGGGCTGCTCGACGGGACACGGGGCCTGGAGCTGCTGCGGGCCGAGGCGGCGGCGCTCGGGCTGCCGGAGGGGCGGCTCGACGCGCTGCTCGACCGGCTGGCCGCCGCCGGGCTGATCGCCGACGCGGCGGTGCGGCCGCCCGGCGGGCCGTCGGCCGCGCCGGAGCTCGATCCGGTGCGGGCCGACCTGGCCTCGCTGTCGGTGGTCCACCGCGCGCCGGACGGGGCGGCGCGTGCTCTGGCGGCGCGGCGGGCGGCGCGGGTGCAGGTGCGCGGCGCGGGGCGGGTGGGCGCGGCGGTGGCGGCGCTGCTCTCTGCCGCCGGGGTCGGCCGGGTCGAGGTGCTCGACCGGGGCACGGTCCCGCCGTGGGAGGTCGCGCCGGGCGGACTGCCGGCCGAGGCGGTCGGCGAGCGCAGGACGGTGGCGGCGCGACGCCTTGTGGGCAGGTCGGCGCCGGGCGGGCGGCCGCCGCGGGGCGCGCCCGGCGGGCCGGACGACGGAGGCGGGGAGCCGGGGCTCGCGCTCGTGGTGGTGGCGCCCCGGGACGGGCTCGGCGCGTATGTGCCGGACCCGCTGCCGGCGGAGGCCTGGCTCGCCACCGGGACTCCGCATCTGTACGCGGGGGTGCTCGAAGCGACCGGTGTGGTGGGCCCGTTGGTGCTGCCGGGCGGCACGGCGTGCGCGGGCTGCATGCAGCGGGAGCGGACCGACCGGGAGCCGGTGTGGCCGCGGCTGCCGGCGCAGTGGCGCTCGGGTCCGCCGCACGCGCTGCCGGCCTGCGACGTGACGCTCGCGGCGGCGGTCGCGGGGCTTGCGGCGGCGCATGCCCTGGCCTTCCTGGACGGGGACCTGCCGGCGAGCACCGGGGCGCGCTGGGAGGTGTCGCTGCCGCTGCTCGAGTGGCGCTCGGCGCCGGTCCGGGCACACCCCGCGTGTCCGTGCGGGGCGCGCCGCGACGCCGAGGGGGAGCATGCGACCGCGCCCCGAGCGACGCACGACACAATGGCGGGGCACGGTTCCCGCGCGGCACGGCAGTCTGGGACTTGGAGGGCGCATGTCTGATCTTCCCCGGAAGGCGGTCACCCGGACCGCCAAGTTGGCCGCGTTGCCTCTGGGCTTCGCCGGCCGGGCCACCTGGGGCCTGGGCAAGCGGATCGGCGGGAAGTCCGCGGAGCTCGTGGCGCGGGAGCTCCAGCAGCGCACGGCCGATCAGTTGTTCAAGGTCCTGGGCGAGTTGAAGGGTGGCGCCATGAAGCTCGGGCAGGCGCTGTCCGTCTTCGAGTCGGCGCTGCCGGAGGAGATCGCCGGGCCCTACCGGGCGGCGCTCACCAAGTTGCAGGACGCGGCGCCGCCGATGCCGACCCGGACCGTGCACACGGTGCTCGAGGAGCGGCTCGGCGAGGGCTGGCGGGAGCTGTTCGAGGAGTTCGAGGACAAGCCGGCGGCCGCCGCGTCGATCGGGCAGGTGCACCGGGCGGTGTGGCACGACGGCCGCGAGGTCGCGGTGAAGGTGCAGTACCCGGGTGCCGGGGAGGCGCTGCTCTCGGACCTCACCCAGCTGAGCCGGTTCGCCCGGCTGCTCGGCCCGCTGATCCCCGGTCTGGACATCAAGCCGCTGATCACGGAGCTGCGGGACCGGGTCTCGGAGGAGCTGGACTACGGTCTGGAGGCCGAGGCCCAGCGGGCGCACGCGGCGGAGTTCGCCGACGACCCGGACGTGGTGGTGCCCGCGGTGGTGCACCAGTCGGAGCAGGTGCTGATCACCGAGTGGATGGACGGTGTGCCGCTGTCGGAGGTGATCGCGGACGGCACGGCGGAGCAGCGCGACCGGGCCGGTCAGCTGCTCGCCCGGTTCCTGTTCTCCGGCCCGGCGCGCACCGGGCTGCTGCACGCGGATCCGCACCCGGGGAACTTCCGGCTGCTGCCCGGCCCGGCGGGCGGCAGCGGCGAGGAGGGCGAAGGGGACGGGGACGCCGGGTCCTGGCGGCTCGGGGTGCTCGACTTCGGCACCGTGGACCGGCTGCCGGGCGGACTGCCGGAGACCATCGGCACCTGTCTGCGGATGACCCTCGTGGGCGAGGCGGAGCGGGTCTACGAGCTGTTGCGCGCGGAGGGCTTCGTGAAGGAGTCCGTGGATCTGGATCCGGACGCGGTCCTGGAGTACCTGCTGCCGATCATCGAGCCGGCCGAGGTGGACGCGTTCGGGTTCACCCGCGGCTGGATGCGCGCGCAGGCCGCCCGGATCGCCGATCCCCGCTCCCCCGCCCACCAGTTGGGCAAGCAGCTGAATCTGCCGCCCTCGTATCTGCTGATACACCGTGTGACCTTGAGCACGATCGGGGTGCTGTGCCAGCTGGGCGCGACGGTGCGGCTGCGGGACGAACTCGCGGAGTGGCTGCCGGGCTTCGTCGCCACGGACGCGTAGGGGTCACCGTCGGGCCGTCATGCCCTCACCACCAGGAGGAGTCGAGGCGGCCCTCGATGGCCCTGATGTTGGCGCGGGCGCAGTCCTCGCAGAAGTACTGGCGGGTGCCGTTCTCCACCGAGCAGGTCCAGGTGACGGGCAGCTCCGGGGCGGTCTTGCCGCAGCGGGCGCAGACGACGGGGGGCTCGTTCGCAGGGGCGTCGTTCACCTTGGTGACGATAACCCGAGGAGGGCCCGCCGACCGGGCAACGCACCGCGGGGGCCGGTCCGTTCGGACCGGCCCCCGCGGGGTCAGGGTCTGCTCTGCCTGGCTCTCCAGGTCGTCAGTGCATGACGGCCATGGCGAGCGCGCGGCGGGCGCGCAGCGAGACGCGCTCGGCGCGCCGCTGCATCCGCCGGGCGGCGACCAGGCGCGCGGCCTGGCGTTCCGCCTCGGCTTCACGCCGCCTGTCGTGCATATGGGCACGGGCCAGGGCTTCTGGGATGAGTTGCATCTCACGGGTCCTGTTCTGGCGCGAGCGGTTCGCGCCGCTGATCGAAACGTCTGAAGTCGCGGAGCCGGAGGGCTCGTGGGCGGACGAGGTCATCGGGGCCTGCTTCTGGGGATCGTGCGTGAGGGGGCGGTCGATGGTTCCGGAGACGTTCATGCCGCGACCGGGTTCTTGCGCGGACGGCCACGGGGCCGCTTGCGGGCGACGACCACACCCTGGACGAAGAGCTCGCCACCCCAGACGCCCCAGGGCTCGCGACGCTCCTGGGCACCCGCCAGGCAGGCCGCCACGAGCGGGCAGGTCTTGCAGAGGGACTTGGCGTACTCGACGTCGGCCGGGGACTCGGCGAAGAAGACCTCGGGGTCGTAGGAGCGGCAGGGGACGGGCACGCCGAGGTTCTCGATGGCGTCGTCGAGCGCGGTGAGCGTGGAGAGCGGGGTCAAGGCGAAGTCCTTCGTGAGGCCGGGCGGGGGGATCGTTTCGGAAGGCGGTACGGACGGGGCGTGCGCTTCGAGTTGCACGGGTTTGACTTCCTCGTCTGGTCGTTCCGGCCTGGTGGGCCGGGGATTCGGCTGGTACCGGTCACTGCTGGTCCCGAGGCCCCCTCGCTCCGTCAGCCCCGTTCGGGGACAAACAGAAGGGCCGCGGATCCCTGGTGGGGTTCCGCGGCCCTGAAGGCGCCGGCCTGATCGTCGATCAGGCTGGATCACTCCAGGGTTCGAGCCCACGGAAGGCCCACATCGTGTGGTGGTGCTGCGTCGTCGTCCGCTGAATGCCGGCACCGGTTGCCACGAAGCCATAGGCAGCGGCCTCGGCCTTGCCCACCACTCCTGCTTCCAGTGCCTTGGTCGGTCGCTCCGCGCCCTCAAGTCGATCCATCAGCAGGCTGCTGGGCGAGCCGAGGGACAGACCGGCTCCGGACAGACCGGTGCCAAAGGCGGCGGGGGACGCGAAGGCGGTGAGGCCGAGCGGGCAGGCGGAGGCGACGACCGAGAGATCGGTCATTTTGGCGGTGCTGGTCTTGATGTTCTTGATGCTGATCACTGGAATCGCCTCCTCTCGGCGTCTCGGAGGGCTCGGGGTGAGCCGGACCCTCATGTTCATTTGGACAAGTACAGCACGAAGACAGGGCTTCAAAGAAGCCGCTGTGTCGTGGTTAAGAACCTATGGGGCTTGACGGGGCGGGCGCAAACTATTTTTCCCACGAGTTTTCATCAGTCCTCCTCGTCGCTTCCTCCGGGCTCCTCACCTGCGCAGATGGCGAGAACATCGGCACCGAAGCGGTCGAGCTTGCGGGCCCCCACCCCGGAGATCGAGGAGAGCTCCCCGTCGGAGGACGGGACGCGCTCGGCGATCGCCATGAGGGTCTTGTCGGTGAACACGCAGTAGGCGGGCTGGCCGAGCTCGCGGGCCTGGACCGAGCGCCACTCGCGCAGCCGCTCGTACAGCCCCTCGTCCATGTCGGAGGGGCAGCCCTCGCAGCGCATCAGCTTCATCTCGCCGGCCTCGGTGAGGGTGGCGCCGCAGACCCGGCAGAGCACCGGTCCGCGCCGCTTGCGCCGGCCGCCGGAGCCCGCGCCCCGCTCGATGCCCCCGCCGCCGCCCGCGCCGGACCCGCCGAGCGGGCCGG
Organism: Streptomyces sp. NPDC051909; assembly: GCF_040681095.1. Classification (NCBI taxonomy): domain Bacteria; kingdom Bacillati; phylum Actinomycetota; class Actinomycetes; order Kitasatosporales; family Streptomycetaceae; genus Streptomyces; species Streptomyces sp. NPDC051909. The sequence goes on from NZ_JBFAYA010000002.1 coordinate 483,224, forward strand.
AGCCGGGCCGCAGGCCCTTCAGGAAGCGGGTGGGGCGCCGGGAGGCCCGGCCGCCCGGGGAGCGCGAGAGCGCCCAGGACAGCGACAGGTGGAGCCGGGCCCGGGTGACGCCCACGTAGAGCAGCCGGCGCTCCTCCTCGACCTGCTCGTCGGTCTTGGCGTAGGTGATCGGCATCATGCCCTCGGTGAGGCCGACCAGGAAGACGGCGTCCCACTCCAGGCCCTTGGCGGCGTGCAGCGAGGCCAGGGTGACGCCCTGGACGGTCGGGGCGTGCTGGGCGGCGGCCCGCTCGTCGAGCTCGGCGACCAGGTCGGAGAGGGTGGCGCCGGACTTGGCCCGGGCGAAGTCCTCGGCGAGCCGCACCAGCGCGGCCAGCGACTCCCAGCGGTCCCGGACCGCGCCGGAGCCGGCCGGCGGCTCGCTCGTCCAGCCCTTGGTGGAGAGCACGGCGCGCACCTGGGACGGCAGGTCCTCGGCGTCGTCGAGCAGCGCGTCGTTCCCCCCGGCGCGGGCGGCGCCGCGCAGGGCGACGCCCGCCTCGCGCACCTCCTGGCGCTCGAAGAAGCGCTCGGCGCCGCGCAGCTGGTAGGGCACGCCGGCGTCGGCCAGGGCCTGCTCGTAGACCTCCGACTGGGCGTTGATCCGGTAGAGCACGGCGATCTCGCCCGCCGGGACGCCCGCGGCGATCAGGTCGCGGATGCAGCGGGCGGTGCCCTCGGCCTCGGCGGGTTCGTCCGCGTACTCCGTGTAGGCCGGCTCGGGGCCCGGGTCGCGCTGGGAGATCAGTTCCAGGCGGTGCTCGGCGGCCTTGCCGCGGGCCTGGCTGAGCAGCCCGTTGGCCAGGTGGACCACCTGGGGGGTGGAGCGGTAGTCCCGGACCAGCTTGACCACGGTCGCGTCCGGGTGTCGGGTGCGGAAGTTCAGCAGGTGGTCGGGGGTGGCGCCGGTGAACGAGTAGATCGTCTGGCTGGCGTCGCCGACCACGCACAGGTTGTCCCGGTCGCCGAGCCAGAGGTCGAGCAGCCGCTGCTGGAGCGGCGAGACGTCCTGGTACTCGTCGACCACGAAGTGCTGGTACTGCCGGCGGATCTGGTCGGCGATGTCGTGCCGGTCCTGGAGGATGCCGACGGTGAGCAGCAGCACGTCCTCGAAGTCGATCACGTCGCGGTCGCGCTTCAGCTGCTCGTACATCGCGTAGATCTGGCCGATCTCGGCGGGGTCGCGGGGGGCCTCGCGGAGCGACTTGCCGACGGCCGCCGGATAGTCGGCGGGGACGGTCTGAGTGACCTTGGCCCACTCGATCTCGCCGGTGACGTCCCGCAGCTCGTTCCGGTCGAGCCGGACCCGGCAGCGCGCGGCGGCCTCGGCGACCAGCTGGATCTTCCGCTCCAGCAGCCGGGGCAGCTCGCCACCGACGGCTTTCGGCCAGAAGTACTGGAGCTGCCGGAGGGCCGCGGAGTGGAAGGTGCGGGCCTGGACGCCGCCCGCGCCGAGCTGGCGGAGCCGGCCGCGCATCTCGCCGGCGGCACGGTTGGTGAAGGTGACGGCGAGCACGCTCGCGGGCGGGAGTATGCCCGCGCGCACCCCGTAGGCGATGCGGTGGGTGATGGCCCGCGTCTTGCCCGTGCCGGCGCCGGCCAGCACGCACACCGGGCCGTGCAGGGCCAGGGCGACCTCGCGCTGCTCCGGGTCGAGCCCGTCGAGCACCGCGTCGGCCGACTCGGGGACCTGCGGGAAGAGAGTGGAGTGCGTTGCTGCTGTCACCCCGCCATGCTGCCAGGTTCCGTGGGGTCGGTGCGGCGGGTCGTCCACAGGCGGGCGGCCGCGGTCATACGAATCACAGACCGTGGTTTCCGGGAATGGCCGGGTGACCGCGTACGTTCTTCCTCTCGGCACCGACCCGAGCGACCCCGACCCGAGGAGCACCAGGCCATGCAGGGCACTGTGACGATGTACAGCACGACGTGGTGCGGCTACTGCCGCCGGCTGAAGAGCCAGATGGACCGCGAGGGCATCGCGTACACGGAGATCAACATCGAGCAGGACCCCGAGTCGGCCGCGTTCGTGGAGAAGGCCAACGGGGGCAACCAGACCGTACCGACGGTGCTGGTAATCGCCCCCACCGGTGCTGAGTCGGTCATGACGAACCCGAGCCTCGCGCAGGTCAAGCAGGCCCTCGCCGTCTGACCCTCCCGATCCCCCTTATGTACGGCAGGGCCCCCGCTCCGGCGGGGGCCCTGCTCGCGTCCCGGTGATCATTCAGGGGCGCGAGCGCACTGCTCCAAGGAGGCCTTTGACGTGGACCTGCCCACAAGCCGCAGCTCCCACGGCCCCGTGTTCACGTCAAAGTCCTTGCCGAACCCGACCCACTTCCCGGCCATCCTCCGGCCGGTCGGCTCCACCGAGAGTTGAACGGCCCCGTGGTACCGGGCCCCGTTGTAGTAGCCGTCCGCCGCCGTCTGCTCGACCCACGACCCCGTGACGCCGTTCCGGTCTACGGTCAGGTCGAGCCTGGCGACTGGTGACAAGCCGCAGCCGTAGAGACCGGCGGCAACGTGGAGATCGGCCCGGAGCACTCGAGTCAGAGCAGGGCCCGGACTCGGTCTCTTGTGGTCCGGAGCGACTGCGGCGTCCTGGCAGGCAAAGTACCGGGCGGGGAGATGGGAGAGGCCCCCACGGCCGGGGGGCCTCCTCGCCTACTCGCCAGGCGTCAGACCTGAATCAGCGCGGTCTCGGTTTCCTCTGCTCCCTTCGCTTCCTCTTCGGCCCTCTTCCGCTCCGCCGCTCTCTCCGCTTCGAAGTCCTCCCAGCGGCTGACGATCTCCCACTCTGCGCCCGTAAGCGCCTGGGGCTTCGCGTAGGGCCTTCCGGGCAGCGAGATAGGACCGATCGGGGCCAGCACCTGGGATGCCTTGGCCGGCGTGTCCCACCACGAGATTCCCTGCTGGCGAAGGTTCTCGATCAGGTCACCGGGGTCAATGGCCATCACGTCGTGTCCGAAGTACGCCTTCACCTTGTGCTTCTTCAACCACTCGCGACGCTCGTCCACGGTGGACCGCTGCCACCAATCTGCGTAGCTCTCGCCGGTCGAGACCCAGACAGTAACCGGCTTGGGGCCTTCCTGGCTGGTGATCTTCTCCCGATCCTGCGCAAGACTGGCCATCTGGGAGGCGTAGGCGGTGGCGCACATCTGCCCTTGTTGGAACTCCTTGTTGAGCTGGTTCATCTTGCCGTCGATGACCGCAAGCTTCGCCGCCCTGCTGTCGTCGATGGTGGTGCTGGACTCCATCCTTTCGAGATGGCCGATCTCTCCGAGCAACGTGGATTCGAGCCAGGGGTAGAGGTCGTCAGCCCAGAACGTGAGCTTCGGACACGCCTTGATTCCCTGGCTCTTGTTTCCGTGACAGCGGTACCGCTCACGCTTGCTCTTGGACGGGACGCCCTTGACGTAGTAGATGGGGCTCTTGCACATGAGGCAGAAGGTCACGCCGACCGTGGGGGACGTAGAGCCCTTCTGCTTCTTGTACTTGACCGAGGCGACGGCCTCGGACAGCCTCGTCCACTCCTCCTCGTTCAACACCGGCTCCGACCTCATGACAGGTGAGCCGTCGTCGTTGCGGACCACGGCCCCGTCGGCGCGTACGTACTCCCCCAACAGTGACCGGCTCGTCAGTACGGCTTGCACCGTGGTCGGCGTCCACCGGCTTCCCCGTGGCTTCGGGTCAGCCAGCCGGGTCGTGCTCTCACCCGCTGCCGCACGGATGCGGGCGATGTCCTGGACCGTGGGGACACCTCGGTCATTCAGCCAGTCGGCCACGGCCGAAAAGCTCGGCTTCTCGATGAACCGCCGGATCATCTCGATGAGCGTCGGGCCGTACTCCGGGTCGAGTTCCAGAGTGAACCCTTCCTCGCCCTTCACCGCCCTGCGCCCGAACGGGACAAGGCCGCCCGGCCAGCGGCCCGTCCTGCGCATGGTCTCCCGAGATGCCTTGTTACGGGCCTTGATGGCGTCCAGCTCGGCCTCTGCGACCACGGCCAGGATCTTGGCGATGGTCCTGCCCCACGGCTTCGAGAGGTCGAACCCCTCCTCGCAGGAGATCAGTCCCTTACCGTTCGCCTCGCACCACTCGATGATGTCCAAGAGGTGGCGAACCGACCGTGCGATGCGGTCGATCTTCAGGATGACGATGTGGTCGAACTGGTCCTTCTTGTTGTTGAGCCAGTCCCCCAGAGACGGGCGCATCCACGGCGAGACGGACGCCGACACGTCGATATCGACGGCGAAGTCCACCAGTTCCATCTCTTCGGCGTCCGCACGCTTACTGATGCGGATGCGCTGCGTTTCCTCACCGGTCTGATTCTCGTTACCAACGGACAGACGGACCACGCCAAGAGCCCTGGGCTTCTCGCTCACGGGCCTCCCCCTTCGCCGGAGTCGAGGTGACCCTCCCCGGCCACCTGCCTCAAGAGGGAAGTGTACAGACCGTACCGACGGTGCTCTTCGCTGACGGCTCGACGCTGACGAACCCGTCGCTCGCCCAGGTCAAGCAGAAGGTCGGCGTCTGATCCCGCCTGGCCGAAAAAAGCCCCCGCCCAGCAGTGCTGGACGGGGGCTGTTCGGGATCGGAGGCCGATCGGGGTCAGACGGCGTCGCCGGGCCTCGGCAGCGGCTTGCCGTACCAGAGCTCGATGAGCCGGGAGGCGATCGAGATCCCGTACGGCGGCAGCACCTCGCCCGACTCGAAGGCGGCCGCCAGGTCCTCGCGGGAGAACCAGCGGGCCTCGTGGATCTCCTCCCCGTCCACGTCTATCTCGGCGGAGGTCGCCCGGGCGAAGAAGCCCAGCATCAGGCTGGACGGGAAGGGCCAGGGCTGGCTCGCCACGTACTCCACCTCGCCGACCGTGACGCCCGCCTCCTCGAAGACCTCGCGCACCACCGCCTGTTCGATGGACTCGCCCGGCTCCACGAAACCGGCCAGGGTCGAGAAACGGCCCTCGGGCCAGTGCACCTGGCGGCCGAGCAGCGCGCGGTCCCGGTCGTCGGTGACCAGCATGATCACGGCCGGGTCGGTGCGCGGGTAGTGCTCGGCGCCGCAGGCCTGGCAGCGGCGGACGTGCCCGGCCGCCGCGATCACCGTGCGCTCGCCGCAGCGCGAGCAGAAGCGGTGCAGCCGCTGCCAGTTCTCCAGCGCCACCGCGTGCGTCATCAGACCGGCGTCGCGCGGCGAGAGCAGCAGCCCCGCCTCGCGCAGCCCGGCGGGCCGGGCCGACTGGTCCATGCGGCCCGGCAGGCTGTCCTTCTGCAGCGCGAAGTAGGACACGCCGTCCTCGTCCGTGCCCAGGAAGTAGCGGTGGGTCTCGGTGACCGGGGCCTCGAAGGCCGGGGTCATGACCAGCTCGGTCCGGCCGTCGGGCGTGTCGTCGATCAGCACCTGGCCGCCCGAGACCACGAAGACCCGGGTCGTCGGGTGGCTCCAGGCGGCCGCGAGCCACGCCTCGTCGAGGCGGTGGTGGGCGGCGCGGTCGATCCCGCTCGGGGCGGTGAGCGAGACCGGGCGGTCCGCGAACGCGTTGTTCAAGGTGCTCACAGGTGCTTCCAACTCCCCCGGATCGGTGTCAGTGAATGCGAAGTTCAGCGGAGGGCGGCGGGCAGTTCGCCCCACAGGTGGGCCGTGGTCTCGACGCCCTTGAGGAGCAGGTCGAGCTCGATCTTCTCGTTCGGCGCGTGCCAGCCGTCCGACGGCACCGAGATGCCCAGGAACAGCACGGGCGCGCCGAGCACGTCCTGCAGGTCGGCCGCCGGTCCGGAGCCGCCCTCGCGGGTGTAGCGGACCTTGGCGCCGTCGAAGGCGCGGCTCATCGCGCCGGCCACCGCCCTGAGGGCGGGGTGGTCGAGCGGGGTCAGGCAGGGCCGGGTCGGGGCGCCGAAGACGATCTCGTGGCGGACGCCCGCCGGGACCAGGCCGGCCAGCCAGTCCCGTACCGCGGTCTCGATCCGCGCCGGGTCCTGGCCGGCGACCAGCCGGAAGGACAGCTTCAGGTGGGCGGAGGCGGGCACGATCGTCTTGCCGCCGGGGCCCTGGTAGCCGCCGCCGATGCCGTTGACCTCGGCGGTCGGGCGGGCCCAGACCCGCTCCAGGGTGGAGTAGCCGGCCTCGCCGAGGGTGCCGTACGACTTGGCGGTGGACAGCCAGCCGGCCTCGTCGAAGGGCAGCTCGGCGATCAGCCGTCGCTCGTCCTCGGTGAGTTCGGTCACTCCCTCGTAGAACCCGGGGATCGCGACCCGCTCGTCGGCGTCGTGCAGGGCGGCGACGATCCGGCCGGCGACGGTGGCCGGGTTGGGCACGGCGCCGCCGAAGGATCCGGAGTGGATGTCCTGGTCCGGCCCGTACAGATCGATCTCGCAGTCCGCGACCCCGCGCATGCCGGTGCACACGGTCGGGGTGGTCTCGGACCACATGCCGGTGTCGGAGACGATCACGACATCGGCGGCGAGCCGGTCGGCGTGCTTCTCCACCAGGGCGCGGAAGTGCGGCGAGCCCGACTCCTCCTCGCCCTCCACCACCAGCTTCAGGTTGACGGCCGGCGCCGTGCGGCCGGTCGCGGCGAGGTGCGCGCGGACGCCGAGGGTGTGGAAGAACACCTGGCCCTTGTCGTCGGCGGCGCCCCGCCCGTACATCCGGCCGTCGATCACGGTCGGCTCGAACGGGTCGGTGTGCCAGCCGTCCTCGCGGGCGGCGGGCTGCACGTCGTGGTGCCCGTAGACGAGGACGGTCGGCGCGTCCGGCGCGCCGGACGGCCACTCGGCGAAGACGGCGGGCGCGCCGTCGGTCTCCCACACCTCGACGGTCGAGAAGCCGGTGTCCGTGAGCCGGGCGGCGAGCCAGTCGGCGCTGCGGCGCACGTCCCCGGCGCGCTCCGGCTGCGCCGACACCGAGGGGATCCGCAGCCACTCGGCGAGGTCGTCGAGGAAGGCGGTGCGGTGCTGCTCGATGTACGCGCGTACGGCAGCGGTCGGTGCGGCGTGGACGGCGTTGTCCGGGGTCTCGCTCATGCCACCGAGCCTATCCGGCGCCGGAAGCCGCTCCGTCCCCGGCCAGCCCGTCCCCGGCCGGCCCGTCCCCAGCCAGCCCGTCCCCGGCCAGCCCGTCCCCGGCCGGGGTGCCGAGCAGTACGGTCTCCAGCTCGGCCCGGCCGGGCAGCCGCCGCGGCCGTACGACCTCCCCGGTCCGTACGTACACGAAGGCGGCGGCCACCTCCTCGGGGTCGAGGCCGTGCTGCTCGGCCCAGGCGAGGCGGTAGATCGCCAGCTGGAGCGGGTCGGCGTTGCGCAGGTGGCTGGTCTTCCAGTCGACGATCTCGTACGCGCCGGTGTCCGGGTCCCGGTACACGGCGTCGATCCTGCCGCGGACCACCCGGCCCCCGAGGGTGAGGTGGACGGGGACCTCGACCCGGTACGGGGTGCGGCGGGCGTACGGGGTGCGGTCGAAGGCCTCCTTGAGCGACTCCAGGTCCCGCTCGTCCAGGATCTCCGGCTCGCCGGCGAACTCCTCGCCGCCGGGCAGCTCGTCCGGCCCGAGGAACGGCAGCGGCAGCTCGTCGAAGCGGGACTCCACCCAGGCGTGGAAGCGGGTGCCGCGCCGGGCGGCCGGCTGCGGCGGCTTCGGCATGGGCCGGGCCAGCTCCTTGGCGAAGCCCTCGGGATCGGCGGCGAGGCGAAGCACCTGGGAGGCGGAGAGGTACGCGGGCAGCAGGACGTCCCGCGTGGTGGCGCGGGCGCGCCGCAGCTCGGCGGTGAGGGCGGTGAGGTCTCGGTCCCAGGAGGCGATGGTGCGCTGCTCTTCCGGGGTGAGGGGGTTCGGCTCCTCGCGCGGTGCGGGCACATGGGGCTCGTCCCACTCCGGTTCGTACGGAGGGTCCTCCAGGTCCTCCGGGAGCCAGAGGTCGTCCGGCTCCTCCCGAACGGGGGCAGGGGCGGGGACAGGGTCGGGGGGAGGGGCGGGGACTTCGCGGGCCCACAGGCGGTCGAGGACCAGCCGCGCCGCCTCCCGCCGCCGCTCCATGCCCTCCTTGTCCAGCGGCAGCGGCCAGGCCTGGTCGCGCAGTTCCGCCGCGAGGACCGGGTTCTCGGCGCCTTCCTCCGGCGGGTCCGCCCAGGCGTCGATCTCGCCGTGGCCGGCGGCGCAGTGCTCGTACAGCGCGAGCAGGAAGTCGGAGGGGCCGCGGGGCTTCTTCTGCGCCGGGCCCCACCAGTGGGCGGAGCCGAGCAGCAGGGAGCGGGGGCGGGTGAAGGTCACATAGCCGAGGCGCAGCTCCTCGGTGTGCTGGTGGTCGCGCATCGCGTTCTTGAAGGCGGTGAGCGCCTTGGCGTCCCAGGTGTCGAGCGCGGGCAGGGTGGCCGCGTCGCCGCGCAGGGCGTGCGGGAGGACCTGCGGCTGGGCGGCCCACGACTCGCGGGCGCGGGCCGACGGGAACTGGCCGGTGACGAGGCCGGGCACGGCGACGACGTCCCACTCCAGGCCCTTGGACTTGTGCGCGGTCATCACCTTGACGGTGTTCTCGCCGCCGGGCAGCGCGTTGTCGAGGCCCTTCTCGTACTGCGCGGCCGTGCGCAGGAAGCCGAGGAAGGCGAGCAGGGTGGCCTCGCCGTCGAGGGAGGCGAAACCGGCCGCGATGTCGAGGAAGTTGCCGAGGGTCTCGCGGCGGCGGGCGGCCAGGGCGTGCGGGGAGGCCGACAGCTCGACCTCCAGGCCGGTGGCGGCGAGCACCCGGTGCAGCACGTCCATCAGCGGGTCGGCGAGCGAGGTGCGCAGCGAGCGCAGTTCGGCGGCGAGGCGTGCGAAGCGGACCCGGGCCTCGGCGGAGAACGGCAGTCCGTCGTCCTCGCCGCCGCCGGTGCTTCCCTGGTCGAGGAAGGAGTCGAGCGCGTCGGCGAGGGAGATCACCTCGGCCGGGTCGACGCCCTCGACGGCGGCGGCGAGCCGCTGGTCGGCGTCGTCCGCCTCCGCTCCCGGCCGGTGGACGAGCAGCCGGGCGCGGCGGCCGAGCAGGGCCAGGTCGCGGGGGCCGATCCGCCAGCGGGGGCCGGTGAGGAGCCGTACGAGCGAGGCGTTGGCGCCGGGGTCCTGGAGGACCTCGCAGACCGCGACCAGGTCGGCGACCTCGGGCAGGTGCAGCAGCCCGGACAGGCCGACGACCTCGACCGGCACGTCGCGGGCGACGAGGGCGGCCTGGATGGCGGGGAAGTCGGTGGCGGTCCGGCACAGGACGGCGATCTCGCCGGGTTCGGTGCCGGTGCGGACGAGGTGGGCGAGGCGGTCGGCGATCCAGTCGAGCTCCTCGGCGTGGGTGGGCAGCAGGGCGATCCGCACGCTGCCGTCCCGCTCGGCGCCGGGCGCGGGCCGCAGCGCCTCCACGCCCGCGTGCATGGCGCGCAGCGGCGCGGCGAGGCCGTTGGCGAGGTCGAGGAGGCGGCCGCCGCTGCGCCGGTTCTCGGAGAGCGCGAAGCGGGTGGCGGGGGTGCCGTCCTCGTGGGGGAAGTGCTCGGGGAAGTCGTCGAGGTTGGCGACGGAGGCGCCGCGCCAGCCGTAGATGGCCTGGCAGGGGTCGCCGACGGCGGTCACGGCGTGGCCCGTGCCCTGTCCGAAGAGGCCGGAGAGCAGCAGCCGCTGGGCGACGGAGGTGTCCTGGTACTCGTCGAGGAGCACCACCCGGAACTCGTCGCGGAGGATCGCGCCGACCTCGGGCCGGGTGGTGGCGAGCTCGGCGGACAGCGCGATCTGGTCGCCGAAGTCGAGCAGGTCGCGGGAGCGCTTGGCGGCGCGGTAGCGCACGACGAGGTCGAGGAGCTCGCGCCGCGCGGTCGCCGTCTCGGGGAGTCTGCGCAGGTCGGCGTTGGTGAGCCTGGCGCCGGCGAGTTCGGCGAGCAGCTCGGAGTCGTATCCGAGGAGGCGCTCGGGTGGTACGAGGTGTTCGGCGAGCTCGGCGTCGAGCGCGAGCAGGTCGCCGACCAGGGTGGGGAAGGAACGGGTGAGCGCGGGGTACGGGCCGGGGGCCTCGCGCAGCACGCGTGCGGCGAGCTGGTAGCGGGTGGCGTCGGCGAGCAGCCGGGAGGTGGGCTCAAGGCCCAGGCGCAGGCCGTGGTCGGTGAGGAGCCGGCCGGCGAAGGCGTGGTACGTGGAGATGAGGGGCTCGCCGGGCGGCTCGTCGGGGTCGATGACGTCGGGGTCGGTGACCCCGGCCCGGACGAGGGCGGTGCGGACGCGCTCGGCGAGCTCGCCGGCGGCCTTGTTGGTGAAGGTGAGGCCGAGGACCTGCTCGGGCGCGACCTGGCCCGTGCCGACCAGCCAGACCACCCGGGCGGCCATCACCGTGGTCTTGCCGGAACCGGCTCCGGCCACGATGACCTGCGGGGCGGGCGGCGCGGTGATGCAGGCCGTCTGCTCCGGGGTGAACGGGATGCCGAGCAGCTCCTTGAGCTGCTCGGGGTCGGTGATGCGTGCGGTCACCCGAAAGAGGCTAACCGGACGGACCGACAGTCCGGACCGGGTGACCGGACGGCCGGGGTGGGCCTCAGGCGGGGGTGCCCTGGTCCAGCTTGGTGAGGTCCACGGTCTGGTCGGCCGGCGGGGTGACGACCTTCACGGGCTTGTCGTAGTCGGAGAGGACCACGCTGCCGGGGTCCGTGCCGCCCGTCTTCACCATCTTCAGGATGTACGGCTTGCCGCGCTCGGAGACGGACACGGTGGTGGTGGTCGTGGTGTCGCCGCTGGTCTTCCGCTTCACCAGGGTGGCGACGGGGGTGCCCTTCACCTCGCCGTCGGGGCCGCGGACCAGGCCGGTGCGCTGTTCCTTGTTCCTGCCGAGGTCGGCGAGGAGCGACTTCAGGTCGCAGACGCTGCCGAGGTCCTCGGTGCCGGGCTGTCCCTGGGGGATCTTCAGCCAGCGGCCCTTGAGGAGCTCGATGGTCGCGTCGATCTGCGCGGGGGGCATGCCCTGGGAGGTCATGGAGGCGCGCCAGAAGGCCTCGTCGCCCTTCATGTACGTGGCGCCACCGGTGCGGCGGAGTTCGGCGGTACCGCCCTGGAGCCTGATCGCGCCGGTGCACTCGCTCTTGTCGCTGACGGAGAAGTCCACGACCAGCGGCTGTCCGCCGGAGGAGACCCGGCCGGTCATGCGCAGGGAGTGCGCGGACCGGGTGGCGGCGACGGCCTTGTCGCCGATCTGGTCGGCGGTGAGGCCCTTGAAGGGGTCGGGCGAGGGGCTCGGAGCCCGTACGGAGACGGGTGGGGACGCGAGTGGGGACGCCGGTGGGGACGCGGTGTGGCCGGCGGGTGCCAGGGCGACGGGTGCGGCGCCGATCAGCGCGGTGCACACGACGGCGGCGGCGGCGCGGAGCTTGGTGGTCTGGGACGCCATGCGGGCCTCCTCCGGGACTCCCCGAAATTCCAGGGTGCCGGAGCGGGCGGGGGCCCGCTACTCCACGATCTGGCGGCCCTCCGGGCGGGCGCTGCACGAGGCGCGGAAGGAGCAGGTCGTGCAGTGCTGCCCGGCGGTGGGGGTGAAGCGCTCGTCGAGGACGCGGCCGGCGGCGTCGGCGAGGAGGTCGCCGATCCACTCGCCGTCCGGCGGTTCCTGCGCCTGCACCTTGGGCAGGGCGTCGCCGCCCTCCTTCTTGGGTGCGGCCTGGCGCAGGTGTACGAGTTCGGCGCCGCCGGGTTCGGGGGTGCGGCCGCCGAAGACCTCGTCGACGGCGCCCTCGCGGACGGCGAGCTGGTAGACGGCGAGCTGCGGGTGGTGGGCGACCTCGTCCTTGGTGGGCGCGGACTTGCCGGTCTTGAAGTCGACGACGTAGGCGCGGCCGTGCTCGTCGGCCTCGACGCGGTCCATGGAGCCGCGGATGCGGACCTGGTACGCGCCGGCGCCGAGGGTCACGTCGAAGTCGTGCTCGGTCGCGGCGGGGGTGCGGCCCGCGCCCCGGTCCATGACGTGCCAGTGCAGGAAGCGCTCCAGGGCGACCCGGGCGTTCTGCTTCTCCTGCGCCGACTTCCACGGCGCGTCGAAGGCGAGGGCGTCCCAGACGGAGTCGAGGCGGGCCATGAGGACGTCGAGGTCGGCGGGGGTGCGGCCGGAGGCGACCTCGTCGGCGAGGACGTGCACGACGTTGCCGAAGCCCTGGGCGGTGGTCGCGGGGGCGTCCGCCTTGACCTCGCGGCCCAGGAACCACTGCAGGGCGCAGGTGTTGGCGAGCTGGTCGAGCGCGGAGCCGGAGAGGGCGACGGGGCGGTCCCGGTCGCGCAGCGGCACCTCGCTGCGGGTCGGCTCGGCGAGGCCCCACCAGCGGTCCGGGTGGGCGGCCGGGACGAGCGGGTGGCCGTCCTCGTCGGCGAGGGCGGCGAGGGTCGCGAGGCGTTCGGCGGCGGCGGCGCGCAGCTCGGGCGAGGCGTCGGGGTCGACGGTGGTGGCCCGCAGCTCGGCGACGAGCGCGGCGACGGCGAGGGGGCAGCGGGGGCGGCCGGTCACCTCCTTCGGCTCGACGCCGAGCTCGGTGAGGAAGCGGGAGGGCTGGTCGCCGTCCTCGGCCGGGGCCTTGACGGCGGTGACGACGAGGCGGTCGCGGGCGCGGGTGGCGGCGACGTAGAAGAGCCGGCGCTCCTCGGCGAGCAGCGCGCCGGGGGTGAGCGGCTCGGCGAGTCCGTCCCGGCCGATCCGGTCCGCCTCCAGGAGCGAGCCGCGCCGCCGCAGGTCGGGCCACAGGCCCTCCTGGAGGCCGGCGACGACGACGAGGCCCCACTCCAGGCCCTTGGAGCGGTGCGCGGTCATCAGGCGCACGGCGTCGGGGCGGGTGTGGCGGCGGGTGAGGGTGTCGGCGGCGATGTCCTGCGCGTCCAGCTCCTCCAGGAAGTTCAGCGCGCCGCGCCCGCCGACCCGGTCCTCGGCCCGCGCCGCCGTCTCGAACAGCGCGCACACCGCGTCCAGGTCCCGGTCCGCGTTCCGCCCCGCGGGCCCGCCCCGCAGCGACGCCCGCTCAAGCCGCCCGGGCCACGGCGTCCCGTCCCACAGCAGCCACAACGCCTCCTCCGCAGTCCCTCCGGCGGCCAGCCTGTTCCGCGCCGCCTGCAACAGCAGCCCGAGCCGCCGGGCCCCGCGCGCGTACGTCTGGTCGTGCGCGACCAACCGCTCCGGCTCGGCCAGCGCCCGCGCGAGCAACACGTCCGACGGCGCGGGCACCTTGTTCCCCCCGGCCCGCTCCTCGTCGCGCAGCGCGCGCCCGAGCCGCCGCAGATCGGCGGGATCCATCCCGCCGAGCGGCGAGGCGAGCAGAGCGACGGCGGTCTCGGTGTCGAGCCAGGCCGCGGGCGCGGCGGGCGCGGCCGGGTCCGGACCTCCGGGCCCGGGGGCTGTGCCCGCCCCGGCGCCGGGGGCATCGGAGCCGGTGCCGCCAGCCGGGACCTCGGGCCCCTGGCCCGCATCGGCGCCGCCCTCGGCAGGGGCCTCGGGGTCCTGCCCCGTGCCCGGCGACACGCCGGGGCCCGCGTCCGCCTCCCCCGCTCCGCCCGCCGCCGCCCGCAGTGCGAGGAGCAGCGGGGCGACGGCCGGTTCGTGGCGCAGGGGTGTGTCGGCGGCGTCGGTCTCCACCGGGACTCCGGCGGCGGTCAGGGCGCGGCGGAGGGACGGGAGGGGGGTGGCGGAGCGGGTGAGGACGGCCATGTCGTGCCAGGGGACGCCGTCTTCGAGGTGGGCGCGGCGGAGGAGGTCGGCGATGTTGTCGGTCTCGGTGGAGGGGGTGGGGTAGGTGTGGACCTCGGCACGGCCGCCGTCGCGGACGGGGGCGAGGGCGCGGTGGGCGCGGACGCGGTCGGCGGGGAGGCGGGGCAGCGGCATGCGCTGGGTGAGGAGGCGGGTGGCGGCGAGGAGGGCGGCGCCGGAGCGGCGGGAGGTGTCGAGGACGCGTACGGCGGCGCCGAAGGCCGCGGGGAAGTCGAGGATGCCGTTCACGTCGGCGCCGCGGAAGGCGTAGATGGACTGGTCGGGGTCGCCGAAGGCGACGACCGTGGCGGCGGTGCCGGCGGTGAGGCCGCGCAGCAGCCGGACCTGCGCCGGGTCGGTGTCCTGGTACTCGTCGACGAAGACCGCGTCGTACGAGGGGAGGGAGCCGGGCGCCGCGGACTCCGTGAGCAGCACCGCCCGGTGGACCAGCTCGGTGTAGTCCAGGACGCCCTGGAGGTCCATGACGTCGAGGTACTCGGCGAGGAAGCCGGCCGCCGCGCCCCAGTCGGGGCGGCCGACGCGCCGGGCGAAGGCGCCGAGGGCGTCGGGGCCGAGGCCCAGTTCGCGGGAGCGGGCGATGACCGCGCGGACCTCGTCGGCGAAGCCGCGTGTGGTGAGGCAGGCGCGCAGTTCGTCGGGCCAGCGGACGTGGCCGAGGCCGAGCTTCGCCAGGTCGATCTGGCCGCCGAGGAGTTCCCGTACCGCCAGGTCCTGCTCGGGCCCTGACAGCAGCCGCAGCGGCTCGGCGAACAGGTCGGCGTCCTGGTGGGCGCGGACGAGCGCGTAGCAGTACGAGTGGAAGGTGGTGGCCTGCGGCGGGCGCCGCCCGCCCAGCCGGGCCGCCATCCGGTCGCGGAGTTCCACGGCCGCCTTGCGGCTGAAGGTGAGGACGAGGAGGCGTTCCGGGTCCGCGCCCGCCTCCACCCGCGCCGCGACCGCCTCGACCAGCGTCGTCGTCTTGCCGGTGCCGGGTCCGGCCAGGACCAGAAGTGCTCCGTCCGTGTGCTCAACCACCGCCCGCTGTGCCGCGTCAAGCACAGGGGGCCGTACCGGTGCCGGCATGGCCCGCACCAGCCGGTACGCGCCGGGGCCCCGCGTATGCCGAAGGGTGGAGGAGGAAGTCACGTGGGTCGCCGGTCCTGCTGCTGGGTCTGTCGGGTTCGTACGCACGCGGTGTGTCGTTCGGTGCGGGGAGCGCTCGCATGAGGAGCGCGACCCTCGACGTTACGCGATTCCGGGCGCGAAACCCCCGCCGCCGCGTGTCCTCACTCGGGCACCGGGGCGCCGTCCCACCTCGCCCGCCGCATGTCCAGGCGCAGCGGGCCGCCGCCCGCCGGCTGCCGCAGCGGTGTGCCCTCCGCCCGGTAGTGACCGAGCGCACGTCGCTCGTGGCCCGGCAGCGGCACCCCGTCCGCCCGCACCACGCGCCACCACGGCACGGAGCCTCCGTACAACGCCATCGCCCGGCCTACCTGCCGGGGGCCTCCCTCGCCCAGCCACTCGGCGACGTCGCCATAGGTCATCACCCGGCCGGGCGGGATCTCCTCGGCGACCTGAAGGACCCGTTCCGCATAGTCGGGCAGCTCGGGCAGCTCCTGCGTCTCCATTCGGACCATCCTGCCTCACCCCACCGACAACCCCCTGATGCCTCCGAACGGCCCCTCTTCGTGCCACCATCGTCCGGGCGGTGACTGGTGATACGAGATCAAGAACAAACGACCACGACAGACCCGACGGACCCGACGGCAGACCCGACGGCGGACCCGGCGGCAGACTCGAAGACAGACCCGATGACCGAACCGACCACGGAACCCGTGACGGCATCCGCGACCGACCGCGCGGCCGACCGCGCGACGGCACCCGCGACAGGCCCGATCACGACACGGCATGCAGAGACGGACATGGTGATGGCGCACGACAGCCCACCGGAGCGCGCTCCCGAGCGCGTGTCCGGCGACGAGCCGCTGCTCGCCGCACGGGTGCACCGGCCGTCCGACCTGATGCGGCTGCTGATCGGCGTCCTGGCCATCGCCGTGGTCCTCGGCATCGCCGCCTTCGCCCACGGCACCACCTCCGGCCTGGAGCAGGACATCAACAAGGGCGCCGGCGGCGCCCCCGACGTCTTCGTCAAGATCGCCGGTCTGGTGTCGTCGATCGCCGTCCTCCTCGTCCCGGTCGCCTTCGCCATCGAACGCCTGGTGAAGCGTGACGGGCTGCGCATCGCCGACGGCGTGCTCGCCGCCGTCCTCGCGCACGGCGTGACGCTCGCCACGGACCTGTGGGTGGCGAAGGCCGCGCCCGGCACCATCGCGGACGCGCTGACCCAGCCGCAGTCAGGCGGCGGGCTCACCGACCCGGTGCACAACTACCTCGCGCCCGTCATCGCGTACATGACCGCCGTCGGCATGGCCCGGCGCCCGCGCTGGCGGGTGGTGCTGTGGGTGGTGCTGCTGCTCGACGCGTTCACCATGCTCGTCGCCGGCTACACCACCGCCTTCTCGATCATCCTCACCGTGCTGATCGGCTGGACCGTGGCGTACGGCACGCTGTACGCGGTCGGCTCGCCCAACGTCCGGCCGACCGGGCAGACCCTGCTCGCCGGCCTGCGCCGGGTCGGCTTCCGGCCGGTGACCGCGCTGCGCGCCGAGGGCGTGCCGGACTCGGCCGACAGCGGCGACCGGGGCCGGCGCTACATCGTGACCCTGGAGGACGGGCCGCCGCTCGACGTCACGGTCGTCGACCGCGAGCAGCAGGCGCACGGCTTCTTCTACCGGGCCTGGCGCCGCCTCACCCTGCGCGCCATCACCACCCGCCGCTCGATCGTGTCGCTGCGCCAGGCACTGGAGCAGGAGGCGCTGCTCGCGTACGCGGCCATCGCGGCGGGCGCGAACGCGCCGAAGCTGATCGCCACCTCCGAGCTCGGACCGGACGCCGTGATGCTCGTGTACGAGCACCTGGGCGGCCGGACCCTGGACTCGCTGGACGACGACGAGATCAACGACGAGCTGGTGCGCAGCGCCTGGCGCCAGGTGAAGGCGCTCCAGTCGCGCCGGATCGCGCACCGCCGGCTCGCCGGGGACGCGATTCTGGTGGATCGTTCCGGCAGGGTGATCCTCACCGATCTGCGCGGCGGCGAGATCGCGGCCGGCGACATCGTGCTGCGGATGGACATCGCGCAGCTGCTCACCACCCTCGGTCTGCGGGTCGGGGCGGAACGGGCGGTCGCGGCGGCCGTGGAGGTGCTCGGTCCGGACGCGATCGCCGCCTGTCTGCCGCTGCTCCAGCCGATCGCGCTGAGCCGGTCGACCCGCGGGGAGCTGCGCCGGCGGGCCCGTGAGCGTTCCGCGCGCGAGCGCGAGGCGGTGCTCGCGGCCTCCGCGGCGGCCAAGCAGGCCCGGGCGGAGGCGCGGGCGCAGGCCAATCTGGAGACCGACCGGAAGGCGGCCCGGGCGGAGAAGCAGGCCGACAAGAAGGCGGAGAAGCGGGCGCTCGACTCGGCCCTCGACGAGGCCCGCGAGGAGGATCTGCTCGCGCAGATCCGCCAGCAGGTGCTGCTGATCCGGCCGCAGGCGCCGGTGGAGCCGGTCCGTCTGGAGCGCATCAAGCCGCGGACGCTGATCTCGCTGCTCGCGGGCGCGGTCGGCGCGTACTTCCTGCTCTCGCAGATCGCCCGGACCCCGCTGTCGACGATCAGCGAGGCGGACTGGCGGTGGGTGGCGGCCGCGGTGCTGTTCTCCGCGATCAGCTATGTGGCGGCGGCGATGAGCCTGCTCGGCTTCGTGCCGGAGCGGGTCGGGTTCTGGCGGACGGTGGTGGCGCAGGTCGCCGGTTCGTTCGTGAAGATCGTCGCCCCGGCGGCGGTCGGCGGCGTCGCCCTGAACACCCGCTTCCTGCAGCGCGCGGGCGTGCGCCCGGGGCTCGCGGTGGCCAGCGTGGGCGCCTCGCAGCTCTTCGGGCTCGGGGCGCACATCCTGCTGCTGCTCGCCTTCGGCTATCTGACGGGGACCGAGAAGTCGCAGTCGTTCACGCCGTCGAGGACGGTCATCGCGGGTCTGCTGACGGTCGCGGTGCTCGTCCTGGTGATGACGGCGATCCCGTTCATGCGGAAGTTCGTCTCGACCCGGGTGCGCTCGCTCTTCGCGGGCGTGGTGCCCCGCATGCTGGACGTGCTGCAGCGGCCGATGAAGCTGGTCACCGGCATCGGCGGGATGCTGCTGCTGACCGGTGCGTTCGTCTTCTGCCTGGACGCGTCGATCCGCGCCTTCGGGAGCGAGAGCGCGTCGATCAGCTTCGCGGGCGTGGCGGTGGTCTTCCTCGCGGGCAACGCGCTCGGCTCGGCGGCGCCGACGCCCGGCGGCGTCGGCGCGGTCGAGGGCGCGCTCATCGGCGGTCTCGTCGCGGTGGGCAACCTGCCGATCGACGTCGCCACCCCCGCGGTCCTCCTCTACCGTCTGCTGACCCTGTGGCTGCCGGTGCTGCCGGGCTGGATCTGCTTCAACTGGCTGACCAAGCAGGAGGCGCTCTAGGGCGTGTGTCGAAGGCCACGGGGCACCGGCGATACCTGCGACACCGGCTCCTCGTACCGGCTACCCGTACACCCCCACCACGAAGCCGAGCAGCAGCAGCGAGCAGCCGACCTCCACCGCGCCCACCACCGGGACCTTCGGTCCCCGGCCGGGCAGGACCGCCGCGCGGGCGAGGTAGACCGCGAAGGGCAGGGCCAGCCAGGGGTTCAGGAGGGCGGCGGCGAGCAGCGCCGCCGCGTGGTAGGCGACCGACCCCCGCCGGTACGCGGCCGAATTCCGCTCGCGGATCATCGTCTTCACGTACGGCACGGTGCCGGCGAAGTAGAGCAGGCAGGCGAGCGCCGGGGCGAGGCCCTCGGCGAGGGTGCCGCCGCCGAGCCGGAGCGCGACGAGGAGCATGCCGCAGGCGGGGACGACGGCGGCGAGGCCGTTGAGCAGGGCGCGTTCCCGGTTCACGTGCGCGTGCCAGGCGTTGACCGCGAGGAACGGCACCATCGCGGCGGCCGCGAGCAGCAGCCACGGGTGCACGACGGCGAGCGGCACGCCGAGGACGGCCGTGCAGCCGCCGAGGACGACGGCGGGCCGGACGTGCCGGGCGGCCGCGCGAGGGTTGCGGGACAGCCGGCGGAGCCGTAGCCACTGCTGGGCGTGGTAGGCGGCGATGTACGCGCCCAGCCAGGCGGCGAACAGGGGCAGTTGGGCCCACACGGGGTCGCCGAGCAGCACGCCCGCCGCGTAGGGCACGGTCAGCATCGCCCACGCACCGTGCTGGTTCGGGATCCATCGTCCGGCAACGCTCACCCCCTCACGGTCACACACCATCTGCCGGGACAACTACGGGATTTGGTCACCCCCCGGAGGGACCATCGGCCCCCTTCCCGGCCCGCACGCCGGTTCTAGCCTCGAAGCACAGATCGCACCGATCGCAGCGACGTGCCGCCGTCAAGGAGTCAGCCGTGCAGCAGAGGCCCAACCCCGCCGAGACCCTCCTCCGGGCGGGCGGTTTCTTCGCCCGCGCCTCCGGCGCCGAGGTCTCCGAGGACCTGCGCACCGTCCACCGCACCGGCGGGCGGGAGGCCGAGGCCTTCTACCGGGACCGCTGGAGCCACGACAAGGTCGTGTACTCGACGCACGGCGTCAACTGCACGGGTTCGTGCCGCTGGAAGGTGTACGTCAAGGACGGCATCATCACCTGGGAGACGCAGGCCACCGACTATCCCTCGGTCGGCCCCGACCGCCCGGAGTACGAGCCGCGCGGCTGCCCGCGCGGAGCCTCCTTCTCCTGGTACAGCTACTCCCCCACCCGGGTCCGCCACCCCATGGTCCGGGGCACCCTCCTCTCGATGTACCGGGAGGCGAGGAAGCGCCTGAAGGACCCCGTGCTCGCCTGGGCGGACATCCAGCGCGACCCGGAGCGCCGCCGCACGTATCAGCGGGCGCGCGGCAAGGGCGGTCTGGTGCGGGCGAGCTGGGACGAGGCCCTGGAGATCGCCGCCGCCGCGCACGTCCACACGATCAGGGAACACGGCCCCGACCGGGTGGCGGGCTTCTCGCCGATCCCGGCCATGTCGATGGCCTCGCACGCGGCCGGCGCGCGCTTCCACTCGCTCATCGGCGCGCCGATGCTGTCGTTCTACGACTGGTACGCGGACCTGCCGGTGGCCTCGCCTCAGGTGTTCGGCGACCAGACCGACGTACCGGAGTCGGGCGACTGGTGGGACGCGGCCTATCTGCTGATGTGGGGCTCGAACGTGCCGGTGACCCGGACCCCGGACGCGCACTGGATGACGGAGGCCCGCTACCGGGGCCAGAAGGTCGTCACGGTCTCCCCCGACTTCGCCGACAACACCAAGTTCGCCGACGAGTGGATGCACCCGCACCCGGGGACGGACGGGGCGCTCGCCCTCGCGATGGGGCACGTGGTCCTGAAGGAGTTCTTCGTCGAGCGGCGGACCCCCTTCTTCCTGGACTACGTCCGCACCTACACCGACCTGCCGTTCCTGGTGACCCTGCGGGAGACCGACAAGGGCCTGGTCCCGGGGAAGTTCGTCACCGCCGCCGATCTCGGGCAGGACGTCGAGAACGCCGCCTGGAAGACCGTCCTCGTCGACGACGCCACCGGCGAGCCGGTCGTCCCGAACGGCACCCTCGGCCACCGCTGGGGCACGGACGGCAAGCCCGACTGGAACCTGGACCTCGGAGACGTACGGCCGCGGCTCTCCCTCCTGGAGGAGGGCGAGTCAGCGGAGGTGCTGCTGCCCCGCTTCGACGAGGAGGGCGCGGTGCTCCGCCGCGGCGTCCCCGTGCGCCGGCTCGCCGAGGGGGGATCGCTGGTCACCACCGTGTACGACCTGCTGCTCGCCCAGTACGGGGTGGGGCGCGCGGGTCTGCCGGGCGAGTGGCCCGCCTCGTACGAGGACGCGTCGCAGCCCGGCACCCCGGCCTGGCAGGAGACGCTGACCTCCGTCCCCGCCGCCCAGGCGGCCCGGGTGGCACGGGAGTTCGCGGACACCGCCGAGCGCTCGCACGGCCGCTGCATGATCCTGATGGGCGCGGGCACCAACCACTGGTTCCACTCGGAGACGATCTACCGCGCCTTCCTCGCGCTGCTGACGCTGACCGGCTGCCAGGGCCGCAACGGCGGCGGCTGGGGCCACTACGTGGGCCAGGAGAAGTGCCGGCCGGTGACCGGCTGGGCGACCCTGGCGAGCGCCTCCGACTGGGGGCGCCCGCCCCGGCACATGATCGGCGCGGGCTGGTTCTACCTGCACACCGACCAGTGGCGGTACGACACGCTGCCGGCCGAGGCGCTGTCCTCGCCGCTCGGCGCGGGCCGGTTCGCCGGGATGACGGGCGCCGACTGTCTGGCGGCGGCGGCCAGGATGGGCTGGATGCCCTCGTACCCGACCTTCGACCGCAATCCGCTGGACCTCGGCGCGCAGGCCGACCCGGTCGGCGACACCGTACGGGCGCTGAAGGACGGCACGCTCGGCTTCGCCGGAGAGGACCCGGACGCGCCGCAGAACTGGCCGCGGGTGCTCAACGTGTGGCGGGCGAACCTCCTCGGCTCGTCCTCCAAGGGCAACGAGTACTTCCTCCGGCATCTGCTCGGGACCCACTCCAACCTCCCCTCCGACGGCCCGCGGTGCACGCCGAAGGACGTGCGGACACCGGCCGCCGACGTCGAGGGGAAGCTGGACCTGCTGCTCGCGATGGACTTCCGGATGACGAGCACGACGCTGCTGAGCGACATCGTGCTCCCGGCCGCCACCTGGTACGAGAAGCACGACTTGTCGTCCACCGACATGCACCCCTTCCTGCACGCGTTCACCCCGGCCGTCGACCCGCCCTGGCAGGCCCGCTCCGACTACGACGCCTTCCTCGCTCTCGCCCGCCGCTTCGGCGAGCTGGCCAAGGAGCATCTGGGGGTGCGCAGGGACCTGGTGGCGACGGCGCTCCAGCACGACACGGCGGGCGGCGAGATGGCGCAGCCCGGCGGGGTGGCGCTCGACTGGTCGAAGGGCGAGTGCCCGCCGGTGCCGGGGCAGAGCATGTACAACCTGACGGTCGTGGAGCGGGACTACGGAGCGGTGGGCGAGAAGTTCGCGGCGCTCGGCCCGCTCGTGGACAGCCTCGGCGTGACGACGAAGGCGATCACCTTCGACGTCGGCGAGGAGGTCGCGTACCTCGGCGAGAGGAACGGGCGGGTACGGGGCGGGGTCGCCGACGGCCGGCCGCGGCTCGACACGGCGCAGCGCGCCTGCGAGGCGATCCTCTCCCTCTCCGGCACGTCGAACGGGCGGCTCGCCACCCAGGGCTTCGAGACGCTGCAGAAGCGGGTCGGCACGGAGATGGCGCACCTGGCGGCGGAGGCCGAGGGCAAGCGGATCACCTTCGCCGACACGCAGGCCAGGCCCGTCCCCGTCATCACCTCGCCGGAGTGGTCGGGCAGCGAGTCCGGCGGGCGCCGCTACACCGCGTTCACCGTCAACACCGAGCAGCTGAAGCCCTGGCACACCCTCACCGGGCGCCAGCACTTCTTCCTCGACCACGACTGGATCCACGAGGTCGGCGAGGCACTGCCCGTCTACAAGCCGCCGCTGGACATGCACCGGCTGTACGGGGAGCCGGAGTTGGGGTCCAGGCGGGACGGGCGGGACGGGCGCGAGGTCGCGGTCCGGTATCTGACCCCGCACAACAAGTGGGCGATCCACTCCCAGTACCAGGACAACCTGTACATGATGACGCTCGGCCGGGGCGGGCAGACGATCTGGATGTCCCCGCAGGACGCGGACGCGATCGGGGTCAGGGACAACGACTGGATCGAGGCCGTGAACCGCAACGGCGTGGTGACCGCCCGCGCGATCGTCTCCCACAAGATGCCGCCGGGCACGGTCTACATGAACCACGCGCAGGAGCGCACGGTCGGCGTTCCGAAGACGGAGAAGACCGGCCGCCGGGGCGGCATCCACAACTCGCTGACCAGGGTGATGCTCAAGCCCACCCATCTCGTCGGCGGTTACGCCCAGCTCACCTGGGCCTTCAACTACCTGGGCCCGACCGGCAACCAGCGCGACGAGGTGACGGTGATCCGCCGCCGCGACCAGAAGGTGGAGTACTGATCCCATGCGCGTGATGGCACAGGTCGCCATGGTCATGAACCTCGACAAGTGCATCGGCTGCCACACCTGTTCGGTCACCTGCAAGCAGGCGTGGACCAACCGGCAGGGCACCGAGTACGTCTGGTTCAACAACGTCGAGACCCTGCCCGGGCAGGGGTATCCGCGGCGCTGGGAGGACCAGGAGCGGTGGAAGGGCGGCTGGGAGCGGACGCGCTCGGGGAGGCTGCGGCTGCGGGCCGGCGGACGCCTCAAGCGGCTCGGGCAGATCTTCGCCAACCCGGAGCTGCCGGAGCTCGACGACTACTACCAGCCGTGGACGTACGAGTACAAGAACCTCACCGAGGCGCCGGCGGGCGACGACCTGCCCGTCGCCCGCCCCGTCTCCCAGCTCACCGGTGAGCCGCTCGACAAGGTCGAGTGGGGACCGAACTGGGACGACAACCTGGGCGGGGCGCCCGAGCACGGGCCGAAGGACCCGCTGGTCGAGAAGGTCCGGGCGCAGGTCGGCGAGAAGATCCGCTTCGAGTTCGAGCAGAGCTTCCTCTTCTACCTGCCGCGGATCTGCGAGCACTGCCTCAACCCGGCGTGCGTCTCGTCCTGCCCGTCCGGCGCGATGTACAAGCGCGAGGAGGACGGCATCGTCCTGGTGAACCAGGACCAGTGCCGGGGCTGGCGGATGTGCGTGACCGGCTGCCCGTACAAGAAGGTCTACTTCAACCACGCGACCGGCAAGGCCGAGAAGTGCACCTTCTGCTTCCCGCGCGTCGAGGTCGGCCTGCCGACCATCTGCTCCGAGACCTGCGTGGGCCGGATGCGCTATCTGGGCGTGATGCTGTACGACGCCGACAAGGTCGCCGAGGCGGCGGCCGTGGAGGACGAACACGACCTCTACCCGGCCCAGCTGGAATGCTTCCTCGACCCGAACGACCCGGCGGTCGCCGCCGCGGCGAAGGCGTCCGGGATCACCGAGGAGTGGCTGGACGCGGCCCGCCGCTCCCCCGTGTACGACCTGATCGCGACCTACCAGGTCGCCCTGCCGCTGCACCCGGAGTACCGCACGATGCCGATGGTCTGGTACGTGCCGCCGCTCTCCCCGGTCGTCGACGCGGTCGCCGCGACCGGCAGCGACGGCGAGGACGCGGGCAACCTCTTCGGCGCGATCGACGCGCTGCGCATCCCCGTCGAGTACCTGGCCGAGCTGCTCACCGCCGGGGACACCTACCCGGTGGAGGCGGTGCTGCGCCGGATGGCGGCCATGCGCTCCTACATGCGGGCGGTCAACCTCGGCGAGGCGAAGGACGACACGATCGCGAAGGCGGTCGGACTGACCGGCGAGGAGATGGAGGACATGTTCCGGCTGCTCGCCATCGCCAAGTACGAGGACCGGTACGTGATCCCGACGGCAGCCCGCGCCGACGCGGACGCGCTCGCGGACTCCCACCCGCTGGACGCCGGCTGCCCGGTCGCCGACCAGGCCGGGGGCGGACGCGTGCTGCTCAACCTCAGCCGTACGAGGAGGAACCCGTGAACCCCGACGCCGTGATCCGGCTGGTGGCGGCGCGCTGCCTGACCTACCCGGACGAGCGCCTGTACGAAGACCTCCCGCTGCTCCGGGGCGCTGTGGAGGGGGTACGGGGCGGAGCCGGGCTCGCGGCCTTCCTCGACCATGTGGAGCGCACCGACCCGCTGGAGCTCGCCGCGCACTACACCGACACCTTCGACACCAGGAACCGGCGCTGTCTGTATCTGACCTGGTGGACGGACGGCGACACACGGCGGCGCGGGCTCTCCCTCGTGCGGATCAAGCGGATCTACCGGGAGCGGGGCCTGGAGTTCGACAGCGAGGAGCTGCCGGACTTCCTGCCCGTCGCCCTGGAGTTCGCCGCCCGGCACGAGGAGTCCGGCACCGCGCTGCTTGAGGAGCACCGGGCCGGTCTTGAGCTGCTGCGGCTCGCGCTGACGGTCGCGGACACCCCGTACACCCAGGTCGTGGAGGCGGTCTGCGCGACGCTGCCCGGCCCCTCGCCCGCCACCAAGGAGGAGGCGAAGGCGCTGGCCCGCTCCGGGCCGCCGCGCGAGCTGGTCGGTCTCGGGGACTTCGAACCCTTCGGTCCCGGGGTGGAGCTGCCGTGGACGACGAAGCGCCAGGCCGCGCCGACGCGCCAGGAAGAAAGGACCCGGTCCTGATGGATCTGCTGCTCTGGGGCGTGCTGCCCTATGTCTCCGTCGTCCTGCTCGTGGCGGGCACGATCTGGCGCGGCCGGCACGACCGCTTCGGGATCACCACCCACTCCTCGCAGCTGCACGAGTCGCGGCTGCTGCGGATCGGCTCGCCGCTGTTCCACTTCGGCATGGCCTTCGTGGTGCTCGGGCACGTGGTCGGGCTGCTCGTGCCCATGGCGTGGACGGACGCGGTCGGGCTGAGCGACCACGCGTACCACCTGATGGCGGTGTCCACCGGCGCCGTCGCCGGGCTTGCGGCGGCCGTCGGCATCGGCATCCTGGTGTACCGGCGCTTCACGGTGCCGGCGGTACGGAAGGCGACGCTCAGGAGCGACCACCTGATGTACACGGTGCTGCTCGGCGCGATGGCGCTCGGGCTGCTCGCCACGGTGCTCAACTCGACCGGTCAGACGGACGACTACAACTACCGGGAGGGCGTCTCGGTCTGGTTCCGGTCGCTGTTCGCGCTCAGCCCGGACTGGGGGCTGATGGCGGGCGCCCCGCTGGTGTTCAAGCTGCACGTGCTGTTCGGCCTCGCGCTCTTCGCACTGATCCCCTACTCCCGACTCGTACACATGTTCGCCGCGCCGGTGCGGTATCTCTTCCGGCCCTTCGTGGTCTACCGGCGCCGCCGCCCCGGCCGGCTCGCCGCCCGCGAGCCGAAGCGCGGCTGGGAGCGGGTGTCCTAGGACCGGGAGGCCGGGTGGGCCACCCGCATGGCCCACCTCCCGCGCGGGCCCCGGGCGGGCGCCCCACGATGGGATCATGCCGATCTCCGCCGCCCAGCGCACCGCCCGGCGCGCCGCCCTGCTGACCGCGACCGCCCTGCTCACCGCGACCACCGGGTGCTCCGACGACGGAGGGCAGGCGGCCCCCGAGACCAGCGGCCCCACCGGGCTCGACGCACTCGCGGCGCAGAAGCTCGAATGGTCGGAGTGCCTGCCGCCGTCCCCGGCCGAGGGCGGCGGACCGGCCCCCACACCGCTGCCCGGCGGCACGCCGTGGGAGTGCTCCTTCATGACGGCGCCGCTCGACTACGCGAACCCGGACGGCGAGACCGTCGACCTGGCCCTGATCCGCGCCAGGGCCGCCGCGCCCGACCGGCGGATCGGCTCCCTGGTCTTCAACTTCGGCGGCCCCGGCGGCTCCGGCGTCACCGGACTGCCCGGCTTCGCCGCCGACTTCGAGAGCCTGCGCTCCCGCTACGACCTGGTCTCCTTCGACCCGCGCGGGGTCGGCCGCAGCGTCCCCGTCGAGTGCGAGGGCGACAAGGAGCTCGACGCCTACTACGCCCTCGACTTCACCCCCGACGACGCCGCCGAGGAGAAGACCCTCTCCGAGGCGCAGCAGACCTACGCGAACGGCTGCGAGAACAACGCCGGCAACCGGCTGCCGTACGTCGGCACCGAGAACGCGGCCCGCGACATGGACCTGATGCGCCGGGTCCTCGGCGACGACAGGCTGCACTACTTCGGCATCTCCTACGGCACCGAACTCGGCGGCGTCTACGCCCACCTGTTCCCCGAGAACGTGGGCCGGGCGGTCTTCGACGCGGTCGTCGACCCCACGGCCGGCGTGGAGGCCGGCGCGCTCGGGCAGACGAAGGGCTTCCAGCTCGCCCTGGACAACTTCGCGCAGGACTGCGTGGACCGGGCCGACGAGTGCCGGCTGCCGGGCGGCAGCGTCGCCGAGATCGAGGCGTTCATCACCGAACTGCTCGCCGAGCTCGACGCCAAGCCCATCGCGGGCATCGGCGACCGGAAGCTCACCCAGACCCAGGCCACCAACGGCATCGCGCAGGCCCTGTACTCCAAGGAGTTCTGGCCCTATCTCGAACAGGGCCTCGACGAGGCCGACGGCGGCAACGGCGCCCTGCTGCTCGCGCTGTCCGACTCGATGAACGGGCGCAGCCAGGACGGCAGTTACAGCAACATCCAGGCGGCCAACGCCGCCATCAACTGCGTGGACTTCAAGGAGCGGTACACCCTCGGCCAGGCCAAGGAACGGGTCCCCGAGTTCCGCGAGGTCTCCCCCGTCTTCGGCGCCTTCATGGGCTGGGCGCTGTCCGGTTGCGGCCAGTGGCCGGTGCCCGGCAGCTGGGACCACCCGAACGTCTCCGCGCCCGGCTCCGCGCCGATCCTGGTCATCGGCAACACCGGCGACCCCGCCACCCCCTACGAGGGCGCGCGCGCCATGGTGAACGCCCTCGGCAAGGGCGTCGGCGTCGAACTCACCTACAAGGGCCAGGGCCACGGCGCCTACAGCAGCGGCGACAAGTGCGTGAAGACCGCGACCGACGCGTACCTCCTGAACGGCAAGGTGCCCGCCTCCGGGACCGTCTGCCCGTGACCCTCCGCCCGTGACCGGCCGCCCGTAACCGACCGTGCCGCCCCGCCTAGGATGGCGGTCCGGCTCGGATCAGGGGGTGGCGCTCGGTGCGCTCGTCGTTCATACGTACGGGGGCCGTCGTCGCCCTCTCCGCAGCGCTCGCCACGGGGTGTACGACCACGGGCGGGACCGGCCCCGGCGGCACCCCGAGCTCCGCCCCGGCGCCCGGCGACGCCAAGCCCTCCGCCTCCGCGTCCTCCTCCACCGGCAAGCCCGGCGGGCCCGCGCTGCCCGCCGCGCTCACCGGGCAGCGGCCCGACTGGCGCCGCTGCACCGCCCCCGAGGGCGGCGAGGCCCCCGGCTCCGCCTGGCGCTGCGCCACGGTGAAGGTGCCGCTCGACTACGCGAAGCCGGACGGGCCGACCATCCCGATCGCGCTGATCCGCAAGGAGGCCGGCGCCAAGGACGCCCGGATCGGCTCGCTGCTCTTCAACTTCGGCGGCCCCGGCGGCTCGGGCGTGGACATCCTGCCGCGCGGCGCCGCCGAGTACACGGCCCTCGGCACCCGCTACGACCTGGTCTCCTTCGACCCGCGGGGCGTGCAGCGCAGCTCCGGGGTGGTGTGCCGGGACGACGAGGAGCAGGCGAAGGCCGAGCGGACCGTCGACTTCACGCCCGAGACGGCGGCCGAGGAGAAGACCCTCCGCGCCGACGCCGTCTCCTTCGGCCAGGGCTGCGAGCGCCGCTCCGGCACCGTCCTGCCGTACACCACGACCAGCAACACCGCCCGCGACATGGACCTCATCCGGCAGGTCCTCGGCGACCCGAAGCTGAACTACTTCGGCATCTCGTACGGAACCCAGCTCGGCGCCGCCTACGCCCACCTCTTCCCCGAGAACGTCGGCCGGATGGTGCTCGACGCGGTGGTCGACCCGACCGCCGACTCCGTCGGCCACGCCCGCAACCAGACCATCGGCTTCCAGCGGGCCCTCGACAACTATCTGACCTCCACCGGCCAGGACCCGAAGGAGGGCACCCGGCGGATCGTCCGGCTCCTGGAGAGGCTCGACAGGAAGCCCCTCACGGTCGGCGACCGCGAGCTCAACGACTCGCTCGCCCTCATGGGCGTGGTCATGCCGCTCTACGCGCAGCAGAACTGGCCGCTGCTGACCTCGGCGCTCACCAAGGCGGAGAACGGCTCCGGCGCCGAACTCCTCTCGCTGGCCGACTGGTACAACGACCGGGACGCCACCGGCCACTACTCGACGCAGTCGCACTCCCAGCGGGCGATCTCCTGCGCCGACTCCGCCCAGCGGCCCACCCTCGACGAGGCCCGGGCGCTGCTCCCGGAGTTCCGCCGCCTCTCCCCCGTGTTCGGCGCCGCCCTCGCCTGGGACACGGCCGGCTGGTGCGCGGACTGGCCGGTCGAGGGTGAGTCCACGACCCCCGCGGCGAGCGCCCCGGGCGCCGCCCCGATCCTGGTCGTCGGCACCACGGGCGACCCGGCCACCCCGTACGAGGGCGCGGAGCGGATGGCGAAGGCGCTCGGCCCGGGCGTGGGCGTGCTCGTCACCAACAAGGGCGAGGGCCACGGCGCGTACGGCTCGGCGGCCTGCGCCACGAAGACGATCGACGCGTATCTGCTGCGGGCCGAGATCCCGGCGTACGGCAAGACCTGCTCGTAACGGACACGCACGAGGCCCCCGGACCTGAGGCAGGTCCGGGGGCCCTCACGCAGCCTTGTGCCTAGTAGATCGGCTTCTCCGGCTCGATCTGGTTGACCCAGCCGATGACGCCGCCGCCGACGTGCACCGCGTCCGCGAAGCCCGCGGACTTGAGCACGGCGAGGACTTCCGCACTGCGGACACCCGTCTTGCAATGCAGGACGATCTTCTTGTCCTGCGGGAGGTCCTGGAGGGCGTTGCCCATCAGGAACTCGTTCTTCGGGATCAGGCGGGCGCCGGGGATCGAGACGATCTCGTACTCGTTCGGCTCGCGGACGTCGATGATGTCGATGTTCTCGCCGTCGTCGATCCACTCCTTGAGCTGCTTCGGAGTGATCGTGGAGCCGAGCGCCGCCTCCTGGGCCTCCTCGGACACGACGCCGCAGAAGGCCTCGTAGTCGATGAGCTCGGTGACGGTCGGGTTCTCGCCGCAGACCGCGCAGTTGGGATCCTTGCGGACCTTCACCTGGCGGTACTGCATCTCCAGGGCGTCGTAGATCATCAGGCGGCCGACCAGCGGCTCGCCGATGCCCGCGAGGAGCTTGATGGCCTCGTTGACCTGGATGGAGCCGATGGACGCGCACAGCACGCCCAGGACGCCGCCCTCGGCGCAGGACGGGACCATGCCCGGCGGCGGGGGCTCCGGGTAGAGGCAGCGGTAGCACGGGCCGTGCTCGGACCAGAAGACCGAGGCCTGGCCGTCGAAGCGGTAGATCGAGCCCCACACGTACGGCTTGTTGAGCAGCACGCACGCGTCGTTGACCAGGTAGCGGGTCGCGAAGTTGTCCGTGCCGTCGACGATCAGGTCGTACTGGCTGAAGATCTCCATCACGTTCTCGGCTTCCAGCCGCTCTTCGTGAAGGACCACGTTCACGTACGGGTTGATGCCGAGCACGCTGTCGCGCGCCGACTCCGCCTTGGACCGGCCGATGTCGGCCTGGCTGTGGATGATCTGGCGCTGCAGGTTCGACTCGTCGACCTCGTCGAACTCCACGATGCCGAGCGTGCCGACACCGGCCGCGGCCAGGTACATCAGCGCCGGGGAGCCGAGACCGCCGGCGCCCACGGCGAGCACCTTGGCGTTCTTCAGCCGCTTCTGTCCGTCCATCCCGACATCCGGGATGATCAGGTGGCGGGAGTACCTGCGGACCTCGTCTACGGTGAGCTCGGCAGCCGGCTCGACCAGGGGTGGCAGCGACACGGAGACCTCATCAATACAGCTGGTCGGGATGTCAGTAAGACGCTTGTTCTCCGCACAACACTGCCACGCCCCTTCTCATTCCGAGACACCCCGTCCGATACGCGAGACGATTTCGTCCCAGTAGCCGGGCAGCGAGTGGAATGGGGCGGTATGTCCCGGCCCACCCGGGCGGTCGGTCATGAAGACCGTGCCGGCCCCCTGCCAGCGGGCGATCCGCAGGGCTTCGTCCAGGTGTGTCCTGGGCACTCCGTGGACGAGGTGGACGAACTTCCCCGCCGGGTGGTCGGCGGTCCACTCCGCCACCTGCGACCAGCGGTAGTCCGTCCAGGCCCCGGAGAAGGTGACCAGCTGGTCGGCGGCCTCCGCATAGCCCGGATACGGATGGGTGCCGTGCCCCAGGACGAGGTGCGCCTCGCCGTCCCGCAGCGCCTCCAGGGTCGCCGAGACCCGCCGCACGGCGGGCAGGTCGGCCCGGTCGGCGGGCGCCCGGTCCAGATAGAAGCCGTCCGCCTTGTACCAGTCCAGGAACCGCTGCGCGTCGGAGACCAGCTCGGCGTACGGACGTGATCCATGACACAGGTCGAGATGCCCGAGCACCCGGACCCCGGCGTTGCGCAGCCTGCCGGCCGCTTCGAGGCAGTGCGGGTCGGGCCGCTCGCCGGGCCCCTCGGCGACATTGAGCACGGCCCAGTGCACGGGGGTGCCGGGGCGGGTGAGCTCGGCCCACTCGACGGGCGCGAGGAGGGGGTGGGCGTAGCCGGGGACGCCCACTCCCATCCCGGTGACCGTCCCCGTGTCCGTCCCGGTGCCGGTGGCGGTCAGATGCGACATGCCGCCTCCATCCAGATGTCGGCGAGCGACTCCTCCAGATTGATCCGGGGACGCCAGCCGAGCCGGTCGCGGGCGGTGCGGACGTCGGCCTGCTGCCAGGGTCCGCAGCCGTCGGGGTACGGGTAGGGGGCGGCGGCCAGCTGCTCGGCGATGGTCGCCTCGGTGCGCGGGGCCCCGATCACCGGGCGCTGCGGCGGCCCGTCGACCTCGTGCAGCTGACCGGCGTAGCCGGCGACCCGGGCGAGCACGGCGGCGGCGTCGCGGAGCTTGACCGCACGGCCGGTACCGATGTTGACCACGCCCTGGGCCGCGGACAGCGAGGCGGCGTGCACGGCCCTGGCCACGTCGCGGACGTCCACGAAGTCGCGCTGCACGCCGAGTCCGCTGAGCTTCAGTTCGCCGTCCCCGGCCTGGATGGCGCGGCGCATGGCCTCGGCGAGCCGCCCGAGCGGGGAGCCGGCCGGGGTGCCGGGGCCGACCGGCGAGAACACCCGCAGCACGACCGCGTCGAGGCCGGAGCCGAGGACGAGTTCGGTGGCGGCGAGCTTGGACACGCCGTACGGGCCGCCGGGCCGCGGCACCGCGTCCTCGGCGGTCGACGAGCCGGGCTGGCTGGGCCCGTACTCGGAGGCGCAGCCGACCTGGACGAGCCGGGCGCCGCAGCCGCTGCGGCGCAGCGCCTCGCAGACGGTGGCGACGGCGACGGTGTTGTGCCGGGTCAGGTCGCGGGCGCCGCCGCGGGTGGCGCCGGCGCAGTTGACGACGACTCCGGGATGGACGGCGTCGAGGAACCGGGTGAGCGCGCCGGGGCTGCCGGTCGCGAGGTCGAACCGTACGTCGGCGTCGTCGCCGCGCCCGAGGGCGGTGAGGTGCACCGCCGGGTCGGCGAGCAGCCGGTCGGCGACGAACCGTCCGACGAATCCGTTGGCTCCGAGCAGCAGCACCCTCATCGTGCGGCCCCCTCGTGCCGACCGGCCGTGGTGCGGGATCCGGGTGTCATGTGTCGTTCTTCTCCTTGGGAGGTGTCGCGTGGAGGGCACGCCCGCGGCGTCGGCTCCGCGGGTGCGCGTTTCGGGTGTGGGGGTGGGGGTGGGGCAAGGTGGGGGGTGGGTGCCTACGCGTGGGCCGAGGCGCGGGAGAGGGCCTCGGTGGCGTGGGTGAGCAGGGCGAGGGCGGCGCAGCCGCAGACCAGGGCGGGCAGGGCGGCGGGGCCGCCGAACGTGACGAGCGCGCGGACCGGGGCGCCGAGCGGGTCGAGGCCGGGGAGGCGGGCGGCGAGGACGCTCGCGAGGGCGAGGGCTTCGGCGGCGCAGGCGGCCCCGAGGGTGCGCCCGGCGGCCTCGGCGAAGCCGTGGACGGCGAGCAGCCGGGCGATCAGGAGCAGCGCGCCGAGCGCGAGGGCGCCGGGGTGGAAGCCGGTGAGGACGAGCAGTCCGGCGAGCAGCGCGAGGTGGAGGGCGACGGTGCCGAGGAGCAGCGGGCGGGCGCCGGCCGCGAAGTCGGCGAGGCCGCGGCTGGCGGTGAGCCGGTGGCGGGCCCGTACGGCGAAGAGGTGGGCGCACCAGGCGGCGGGGACGACGGACAGGGCGAGGGCGAGCAGCGGCGCGGTGTCGAACGCCCACTCTCCGGCGGCGGCCGGGCCGTCCAGGGCGGTGGTGACGACCGGTCCGGTGTCGGGCCCGCCGCGCAGCAGCTGGTCGAGCAGTCCGTCGCCCGCCGCCGCGTAGGCGAGCAGACCGAGGGTCCACAGCGGCGCGGCGGTCGCGGTGCCGGCAGAGCTGCGGAGCGGGCCGCGCCGCACGGCGACGACGAGTCCGGCGAAGAGGCCGAGGGCGCCGATGACGCCCGCGGCGATCCGCAGCCCGCCGGTGCCGAGGGCCAGTCCGAGGGTGGCGAGGCCCGCGACGGCGCCGGGCGCGCAGACCGTGAGCGCCCAGCTCGCGGGTCCGGGTCCGGCGGCCCGGTCGGACGGGGTACGGGGCACGGTGGCCTCCCCGCGGGGGACGCGGGCGTACAGCTCCTCGGCGAGCGAGAAGACGTCCCGGTGGCGGAAGCGGGCGGCCGTGCGGTCGGTGACGCCGTGCGCCTCCAGGCCGGCGGCGATCTCCAGTGGGTCCACGGCCCGTTCGCACAGCTCGCGGTGGCGGTGCATCAGGGCCTTGACGGGGTCGGCGGGGCCGCGCCGGGGCCGCGCGGAGGCGGCCTGGACCGCGGTCTGCTGAATCGCTTCGGCAGGGGCGGCCGGGGCGGACTTCGGCGCGACGGCGGGGGCGGGGGCCGTGACCGCCGCGGGGGCGGTCGGCGCGGCCGCCAGGTCGAGTCCGCCGGCCGGCAGCGCGGGCGCCGTGAGCGCGGGGGCGCTGAGGAGCGCCTCGGAGCGGGAGTCCCAGGGGCCGGGGCTGGTGGGTGCGGCGGGGCCGCGCATGGATGTGCCTCCTTCACGCATCGGGTTCTCCCGCTCCGGTCGCCGCGGTGACCGGCTGGTCCGCCCAGCTGCCCGGCACATGGGACTCGGCCGGGTGGGCGAAGGGCACGCCGCTGGTGGTGCGGCGGCGGACCGGTGAGTGGGAGAGAAGTTCGAGGTAGATGCCGCGGAACGCCGCCAGGTTCTGTTCGACGGTGAACAGCTCAAGGGCGCGGGCGCGGGCGGCCGCGCCGAGCCGGTGCCGGCGGTCCGGGTCGCGCAGCAGCGCGAGGCAGGCGTCGGCGAGCGCCTTGGGGTTGCGCGGGGGGACGACGAGCCCGGTGCCGCCGATGACCTCGACGACCGCGCCGACGTCCGTGGAGACGGTGGCCCGGGCACAGAACATGGCCTCGACGAGGCCGACCGGGAAGCCCTCCACGACGCTGGAGAGCACGACGACGGCGCTGGCCGCGTAGGCCTCCTCCAGGCTGGGCGCCTCGGGTCCGCCGAGCTCCTCGAAGGAGACCGGGTTCTCGCCGATGGCGTGCGCGCCGGCCGCCTCGTCGGGGAACAGCTGCTCGGCCAGGCCCCGGCAGTGCGCGAGATACGCGGCGGCGCCGGCCTCGCGCACCGGCGCGGCGATGATCCGCAGCCGGGCGTCGGGCTGCTGCCGGCGCACCTCGGCGAAGGCGTGCAGCAGGGCGACGAGGTCCTTGGCGGGTTCGACCCGGCCGATCCAGGAGAGGGTGGCCGGATCGCCGCTCTCCTCGTCCTCGCCGACCTCGGCGAAGCGCTCGGCGTCCATGCCGGGGTGGACGGTGCGCAGCCGGGCCCGGTCGGCGCCGCACCTCTCCTGCCAGCGGCGGGCGTGCGCGTTGCCGGGGGTGAGCAGCGCGGCCTGCCGGTAGACCTCGCCGGCGAGCCGTCCGTGGAAGGCGGCGAGCAGGGCGCGTACGGGGGTGGCGAGGGGTGCGCCGGTGGCGGCGAGGTAGTGGGCGCGGAGCTGGACGCCGTACTCGGTGACGAGCAGCGGGGTGCCGAAGAAGCGTTTGGCCAGGAGGCCCGGGAGGGCGGCGGCGCCGGCGGAGGCGGCGTGGCAGAGGTCGACGAGCCCGAGGCCGCCGGCCGTTCCGTCGCGGCCGGCCTCCTCGTCGTACCAGTCGAGCGAGAGGGGGCGCAGGGCGCGTTCCAGCTGTTCGGTGAAGGCGAGCTGGTCGGCGACGGTGGCGGCGGCGGCGCGGCGGGCGCCGGGGGCGCGGCAGGCGGCCTCCAGGATCCGGACGGCGTGCTCGGAGCGCAGCGCGCCGGCGAGTCCGCCGCTCGCGCGGGCGAGTTCGGCGAGTCCGTAGAGCCCGGCGGCGAAGCGCTCGGGGCCCTCGGTGCCGGGCCGGTCGGTGCCGTCGGGCGCGTCGGCGGCGCAGACGCCCTCGGCGAGCTCCCGGAACGCGTCCTCGAAGCGGTGCCGGTCGCGTCGGCCGTAGCCGCGGCCGCGGGCCCGGCCGGGGCCCCGGGTGTCGTCCTCGGGGGTCCACAGCGGGGCGGTGCGCACACCGCGCACGTTGGGCGGCAGCGGCAGCCGGCCGGCGGCCTCCTGGTGGGCGTCGCGGCTCAGCGCGTACAGGTCGAACTCGTGCGGGGCGAGCCCGCGGACGAGCCGGTCGCACCAGAGCCCGGACTCACCGGCGGCATACGGGTAGCCACCCTCCGTGAGCAGTCCGATCCGCATGAGCACACCCCCGTTCTCCCGTGACGGCGGTCACCGTTCGGTCCGGCGACCCGCAGCGTGAAGAACGTAAGCGGACATGACGGGGGTGTGATGGACGGTTGTCCGTCGCACCACCGGAAGGGGTGAATGCGCGTGACTTTCCCGCACCCGTCGCGTTCCGTGGCGCTACGGGCCGGTACGGTCACTCTCCGTCAGGCCCCGGGGGGTAGTTCGACGGGGCGTCAACAGGCGTCGACGGACGTCAACTCCCGGGGTGCACCCAGGGGTTGGGGCGGCACCTGACGCCGTCGATGTCGAGCGACTTGGTCTGCTGCTGCATCACCGGCGCGAGCGCGCCGGGCGTGCGGCAGCTCACGTGGTTGTGGCCGAGCCGGTGCCCGACCTCGTGGTTGATGAGCATCTGACGGTAGGCGTGCATCGCGGCCGGGCCGAAGGTGTCCGAACCCTGCGCCCACCGGAAGGCGTTGATCATCACGCGCTCGGTCGAGGCGGAGTCGCAGGACACGTTGTCGACGGTGGTGTCGAGACCGGACTTGCGGCACCAGTCGCCGGTGGTGCCGGGGCTGGCGAGGGTGATGACGAAGTCGGGGTCGCCGCTGGAGATCCGCTCGAAGGTCATCTCGCCCCGGCCGGCCCAGCTGCGCGGGTCGTTGAGCGTCTTCTGCACGGCCTGCGCGAACAGCGAGCCGTCGAGCCCGAGCCCCTGCTCCACGTCGATCCGGTAGCGGACCTTGCGGCCCTTGCCGGGCGCCTTGTCGAAGCCGGGCACGGCGTCGAACCTCCCCGGGCCGCGCAGCTTGGGGTCGATCGGGAACCGCCGCGCCATCAGTTCCTCGTACGAGGGCGGCGCGGGGGCCGCCGTGGGCGTACGGGTCGGGCGGTCGTCCGAGCGGGACGCGGGGTTCTCGGCCCCGGCACGGTCGGCGGGCCGGTCGGCGGCCTTGGACTGCGCCGCGCCCCCGCCGCTCTCGCGCTCGGCGACCTGGCCGGCCACGACCACCGCGAGCACGGTGGTGATCGCGGCGGCGGCGACGCCGGTGAGGGCCCGCCCGAGACCGCCGGACCGCCCGGACCGCCGTGCTTCGGGGTCTCCGACGGACTCGGCCTCCGTAGCGGCCTGTTCCGTCTCCTCGACGATCGGCCGGGGCGGCGCCTCGCGGCGCGGGCCGGGAACGAAGGGAGCCGCAGGGGGTGCGGTCTCCTCGTGCACGGGGTGCCCGCCGCGTACGAAGGAGTCGGCGGCGCTCGGGTCGTACGGGTCGTACGGCCCCTGCACGCGCGGCGTGCCGTGCATCGGCGTGTCGAAGAGGGGAGCGGCCGTGCGCCCCGGCGCGCCGTACACCGGCACCCCCTGCGGGCCGTACGGACGAGGCGGCTGCGGGGGCCGCGACGCGGCCTGCGGCCGGGGGCCGCCCGGATACTGCGGCGCGCCCTGTGTGCGGGGCCCGCCCGGGTAGGGCTGCGGCCGCGCGGCGCCCATGGGCTGCTGTGCGTTCTGGGGCCGGGGCCCGCCCGGATAGGGCTGTGCGGCCTGCGGCCGCTGCGGTGACGGGGTCTGCCCGCCCTGCCAGGGTCCGGCGGCCGGAGGCTGCTGGTCCTCGCCGCGGCGGCGTCGCCCGCTCCCCGGCCCGGGCCTCGCGGCCTCCCGCTGTCCGGTGTCGGCCACCGGCGCGGGTGCGGGCCCCTTGCGACTATGTCGTCCCACGGTCCGGCTCAGCTCCCGCCCTCGGCCGCGGTCCGCGCGGCATCGGTGATCAGCTCCCGGACCGCCGCGGCGACGGTCTCCGGATACTCCATCATGGCCACGTGCCCCGCCTCCGGGAGCGTGAGCAGCCGCGAGCCGCGGAACGCGGCGGCCGCCCTGCGCGCCATCCGGAAGCCCACCAGCCGGTCACGGCCGCCGTAGACGAGCAGGGTCGGCGCGAGCACGCGCTCCGCCTGCCGCCACAGCCCGTGCTGGCCGCCCAGTGTGTACGCGTCGACGATGCCGCGCGAGGAGCGGGCCATCGCGTCCCAGAAGTACGGCAGTTCCAGGCGCCGTTCCATCTCCTCGACGGCGTGCCGGAAGCCCTCCTCGCTGACCCGGCCGGGGTCGCCGTAACAGAGCGAGAGCACCCCGCGGACCCGCTGCTCGGGCGTCCAGTCCCGGCTGAGCCGCGCGAACAGCGACGTGACGCCCGGCAGCGCGAGCATCGCGGTCGGCCAGGCGGACTTCTGGGCCCGCAACTCCGGCAGCGCCGGGGAGACCAGGGTGAGGGTGCGCACCAGGTCGGGGCGCACGGCGGCGACCCGGGTGGCGACGGCGCCGCCCAGCGAGTTGCCGAAGAGGTGCACCGGGCCGCGGCCGGCCGCGTCGAGATGCCGGATGACCGCCCGGGCGTGTCCGGTCACGGAGTAGTCGCCGTCGTCCGGCGGCGGCGAGTCGCCGAAGCCGGGCAGGTCGACCGCCTCGCCGTCGACGAGGTCGGCGAGCCGGGGCATCAGGTCCGACCAGTTCTGCGAGGAGCCGCCGAGCCCGTGCACGTACAGCGCGGGCGGCAGACCGGGGCGGTCGCCGGGCCGGGAGCGCACGGTCAGGGTGAGCCCGGGCAGCGCGACGGAGCGCAGTCTCTCGCCGTCGGCGACCCGCACGGCGCGCGGCCGGGTCGCGGGCGGTGCGGCGGTCCGGGTTTCCGGCAGCTCGGTCGAGGACATGGCAGCGATATTACGAGACGATCACGCCCGGGCGCGTGTGGGTGGCGTCACAGGATCGGGTGCGCCGCGCCGGGGGAGCTCCTACGCTCGGAGTTGAGGGTCATCGGACAGGACCCGCGGACCCGCCACGCCGGAAGGAACCGCATGACTGTCGACCCGAACGAGCCGGACACATTCGCCGAGGAAGAGGACGTCGTGCTCGACGAGGAGATCCCGGAGGCCGACGCGGCCGAGCAGCACACCGAACTGCAGCAGCGCGAGGACGAGCGGCCTCAGCAGTTGCCGCACGACCAGGCGAACGACGCGGACGCGGTGGAACAGACCCGGGTGGTCAGCGTCGACGAGGACGACTACCGCTGACCCCGGCCGGGCGCGATGTGTTCGGTTACCTGACCATCTTGTTGCCCGTCGCCTCTCGCCCCGGGCGTCCGGTCCGTGAAATTCTGCGTTCGCACCGCGCACAGCCGGGTTACCCAAAAGTACGATGGCGGCGCGACGCCAATGCGCGCATGGATCGAACTTTGGAGGCGGCGTGAGCGCCATCGAGCAGACAGAGGCAGCACGCCCCCGGGGCACGCGCCTGCCGCGCCGTGCCCGTCGGAACCAGCTGCTCGGCGCGGCCCAGGAGGTGTTCGTCGCCCAGGGTTACCACTCGGCCGCCATGGACGACATCGCCGAGCGGGCCGGCGTCAGCAAGCCGGTGCTCTACCAGCACTTCCCGGGCAAGCTGGAGCTCTACCTCGCGCTCCTGGACCAGCACTGCGAGGCGCTGCTCCAGTCGGTGCGCACGGCCCTGGGCTCCACCTCCGACAACAAGCTGCGGGTCGCGGCGACGATGGACGCCTACTTCGCGTACGTGGAGGACGAGGGCGGCGCCTTCCGGCTCGTCTTCGAGTCGGACCTGACCAACGAGCCGGCCGTGCGCGAGCGCGTCGACCGGGTCTCGCTGCAGTGCGCCGAGGCCATCTCCGAGGTCATCGCGGAGGACACCGGACTGTCGAAGGACGAGTCGATGCTCCTGGCCGTGGGCCTGGGCGGCGTGTCCCAGGTGGTCGCGCGCTACTGGCTGTCCAGCGAGTCGCCGATCCCCCGCGACACGGCGGTCGGCCT
This sequence comes from Streptomyces sp. NPDC051909, assembly GCF_040681095.1. NCBI lineage: Bacteria > Bacillati > Actinomycetota > Actinomycetes > Kitasatosporales > Streptomycetaceae > Streptomyces > Streptomyces sp. NPDC051909. Next base: position 522,384 of record NZ_JBFAYA010000002.1, read on the forward strand.
GCTGACCTCGCTCGCCTGGCGCGGCATCGCCGGCTTCCCGCTGCACGGCACGGACGGACAGCTCGCCGCCGAGGGCCACTGAGCCCCGCGGGTCACCGACCCGGGACCGCCCCCTGTGTCCCCGCGCCTGTTCCCCCGCGCTGTTCGCTCTTGGCGTGCCCCGTGCACACCGTGTCCGTCCCCTCACCGGGCTAATGTGTGGCAGGTACGGCGCGGGATCCACGCGCACAGCAGACCGTTCGGAGGGACATAGCCGTGGAGGTCAAGATCGGCGTGCAGTACGCACCCCGGGAGATCGTTCTGGAGAGCGGGCAGTCCGCCGAGGAGGTCGAGCGCGCGGTGGCCGACGCGCTGGCCGGCAAGACGCCGCTGCTCAGCCTGACGGACGAGAAGGGCCGCAAGGTCCTCGTCCCGTCCGACAAGATCGCGTACATCGAGATCGGCGAGCAGGCCGTGCGCCGGGTGGGCTTCGGCGCCCTCTGAGACGTACGACCGAGTGAAGGGGCCCGGCGGACACTGTCCGCCGGGCCCCTTCGCCTTGCGCTCCTCGCCGACCGGTGCCGTCTCCGTCTGCCCACGTCAGGGGGGTACGGGGAGGATTGTCATCCGGAGTGACCGGGTAGGACGGGAGTGACCGAACTGCCCGCCCCGCACCCCACGCGAGGTGATCCGCCGTGTTCCTGGAAGCCCTCGGCTCCGCCCTGCTCGGTTTCGCCCTGGCCTGGGCCGCCGCGCACCGGCTCCCCGATCGCCTCCCCGGACGGGCCGCCGTCCTGCTGACCGGCGCGCTGGGCGGCGTCTTCGGCGCCCTGGTGACCCACGGCGCCCTCGGGCCCGGCCACTTCCTGGCCACCCTGATCGGCGCCGTCGCGATCACCGCCGTCCTGCTGTCGCTGCTCATCCGCCCGGCCTCGCGGCGGCGGCTGCGCCGATCAGCCGCCGCGGGCTGAGCGCCCGCGGCGGAAGCACCCGCGGCGGAACGTTCACTCCCGCCGCGGTCCTCTACGCGGCCAGGCCGAGCGCGGCCATCCGCTTGGTGTGCGCCTCGGTGATGCGGGAGAACATGCGGCCGACCTCGGCGAGGTCGAAGCCCGCGGCCATCCCGTCCACGCCGCCGACCAGCATCGTCGACAGGGCGTCGCGCTCGGCGACCACGCGCTGGGCCTGCGACAGGGCCTCGCCCATCAGCCGGCGCGCCCACAGCGCGAGGCGGCCGCCCACCCGCGGATCGGCGTCGATGGCGGCGCGGACCTTCTCCACGGCGAAGTTGCCGTGCCCCGTGTCGTCGAGCACCGAGAGCACGAGCGCGCGGGTGTCGGAGTCGAGCCGGGCCGCGACCTCGCGGTAGAAGTCACTGGCGATCGAGTCGCCCACGTAGGCCTTGACCAGGCCCTCCAGCCAGTCGGACGGCGCGGTCTGCCGGTGGAAGTCGTCCAGCGCCTTCGCGAAGGGCTCCATCGCCTCGGTGGGCTCGGCGTCCACGGCGGCGAGCCGGCCGCGCAGCTGCTCGAAGTGGTGGAACTCGGCGGAGGCCATCTTCGCCAGCTCCGCCTTGTCCGCGAGGGTCGGCGCCAGCTTGGCGTCCTCGGCGAGCCGCTCGAAGGCCGCGAGCTCGCCGTAGGCCAGCGCGCCGAGCAGGTCGATCACGGCGGCGCGGTACTGCGGCACGGCGGACGCGGTGGCCCAGTCCTGGGCGGCGATACCGGTGGGTGTGGCGTTGTCAGGCGTCTCCATGAAGCGCACAATAGCCCGCTCGCCGTGACGCCCGGGGCGCCGGTCGTCCCCTGTGACGGTGGCCTCGCCGGGAATTCTCCCGACACACATGCGCGATTCCGGGGTACAGTGGTAATGCGCCTGCTGAGTATGCGGACATGCTTTCGCACGTTCGGACGTACTCGGTGGGCCGACTGATGAATGAGGATGCCCGGTCGGTGGCCCGATCGGCTCCGGCCCGACAGCCCTTCCGGCGGACCCGCCGAAGGGTCCCTCAGCGGCACGACGCTCGAGCGACGGCAGTGGTCCCGCGCCGACCCGACGGTGATCTTCCCGATCCCCCCAGTGGTTCCCGGCACGGTGAGACCCCCTTCGTTCGCCTCGCGCCGCGTCTCACAGAAGAGGCAGCACCCTGACTACGTTCCGCGACCTCGGGATCCTTCCCGAGACGGCCGAGGCCCTGGAAGCCGTCGGCATCGTCACCCCCTTCCCCATCCAGGAGATGACCCTTCCGGTCGCCCTTTCCGGCACCGACGTCATCGGCCAGGCCAAGACCGGTACGGGCAAGACCCTCGGTTTCGGCCTCCCGCTCCTGGAGCGCGTCACCGTCCCCGCCGACGTCGAGGCGGGCCGCGCCAAGCCCGAGCAGCTGACCGACGCCCCGCAGGCGCTCGTCGTCGTGCCCACCCGCGAGCTGTGCCAGCAGGTCACCAACGACCTGCTCACCGCCGGCAAGGTGCGCAACGTGCGGGTCCTCGCCATCTACGGCGGCCGGGCCTACGAGCCCCAGGTCGAGGCGCTGAAGAAGGGCGTCGACGTGATCGTCGGCACCCCGGGCCGCCTGCTCGACCTGGCCGGCCAGCGCAAGCTCGACCTGTCGCACGTCAAGGCGCTCGTCCTGGACGAGGCCGACGAGATGCTCGACCTGGGCTTCCTGCCCGACGTCGAGAAGATCATCAGCATGCTTCCGGCGTCCCGCCAGACCATGCTGTTCTCGGCGACCATGCCGGGCGCCGTCATCGGCCTGGCCCGCCGCTACATGTCGAAGCCCACGCACATCCGCGCCACCTCGCCGGACGACGAGGGCGCGACGCACGCCAACATCGCGCAGCACGTCTTCCGCGCCCACAACATGGACAAGCCGGAGATGGTCGCCCGCATCCTGCAGGCCCGTGGCCGCGGTCTCGCGATGATCTTCTGCCGTACCAAGCGCACCGCCGCCGACATCGCCGAGCAGCTGGAGCGCCGCGGCTTCGCCTCCGGCGCGGTCCACGGCGACCTCGGCCAGGGCGCCCGCGAGCAGGCGCTGCGCGCCTTCCGCAACGGCAAGGTCGACGTCCTCGTCGCCACCGACGTCGCCGCCCGCGGCATCGACGTCGAGGGCGTGACGCACGTCATCAACTACCAGTCCCCCGAGGACGAGAAGACCTATCTGCACCGCATCGGCCGCACCGGCCGCGCGGGCGCGAGCGGCACCGCGATCACGCTGGTCGACTGGGACGACATCCCGCGCTGGCAGCTGATCAACAAGGCCCTCGACCTGAAGTTCAGCGACCCGGTCGAGACCTACTCCAGCTCGCCGCACCTCTACGAGCTGCTCGACATCCCCGAGGGCACCAAGGGCATCCTGCCGCGCGCCGAGCGCACCCGCGCCGGTCTCGACGCGGAGGTCCTGGAGGACCTGGGCGAGCCCGGCGGCAAGCGCGGCCGCGGCCCGCGCCGCGAGCAGCAGCAGGCCGAGGAGCGTCCGGCCCGCACCCGTACGCCGCGCCAGCGCCGCCGCACCCGTGGCGGTTCGGAGCTCGGCGACGGCGCGCCGGTCGAGCAGACCGCCGTGGCGACCGCGCCCGAGGCCCCGGCCGCCGGTACGGACGCCGCCGAGGCGCCCGCCGGTCCGCGCCGTCCGCGCCGCCGCCGCACCCGCGGCACGGGCGGCCCGTCGGCCGGTATCCCGGTCGCCGGCACGGCGAGCACGACCGCCGTCGTGGAGGCCCCGGCCGTCGAGACGCCGGTCGAGACGCCGGTCGAGGCTCCGGCCGCCCCGGTGGCCGAGGCGCCCGCCGAGGAGCCGCGCCGCCGTCGCAGCCGCACCCGGACCCGCGCCGCGGAGACCACCGAGGTCGTGGAGACCGCCGAGGTCGCCGAGGCTCCCGCCGTGGTGACCCCGGAGCCGGTCGCCGAGACCCCGGTCGCCGAGCCGGTCGTCGAGGCCCCGGCCGAGGAGTCCCGGCCGCGCCGCCGTCGTTCCCGTGGCGCGCGTCCGGAGGCCGCCGAGCCGGTGACCGCCGCCGCCCCTGCCCAGGCTCCGGCCGCTGCCCCTGCGCCTGCCCCGCGCAAGCGCCGGGTCCGGCCGCGTCCGGCCGAGGAGACGGTGACCTTCCAGACGGTCGAGACGGCCGCCGCCGCGCTGGCCGCCGCCTCGGCCCGTACGGTGCCGGCCCAGGCCGCCGAGCCGAAGGCCGCCGAGGTCAAGGCCGAGGCGCCCAAGGCCGCCGTCCCGGCGCAGGCCGCCGAGCCGGTGACCGCCGCTCCGGCCGCCGCCGCTCCGTCGGCACCGCGTCCGCGTCGCCGCGCCACCCGCCCGGTGACGTCGACGGCCCCGGCCGCCGAGGCCCCCGCCGCCCCGGAGCCGGCCCCCGCGCCGGTCGCCGAGGAGCCCAAGCCGCGCCGCCGTGCGACCCGTCGGGCCTCCAGCCCGGTGACGTCGACCGCGAGCGCCGCTGCCGTGGTCATCGTCGAGGCCGCCGCCCCGGTGGCCGAGCCGGTGGTGGCCGAGGAGCCGAAGAAGGCCGCCCCGCGCAAGCGGGTCGCCAAGAAGGCCGTCGCCACCGAGGTGCCCGCCGAGGCCCCCGCCGAGACGGTCGAGGAGCCGAAGAAGGCCGCCCCGCGCAAGCGCACGGTCAGGAAGGCCGTCGCCGCCGAGGTCGAGGCTCCGGCCGAGGCCGAGGCCGTGACCGAGGCCCCCAAGAAGGCCGCCCCGCGCAAGCGGGTCGCCAAGAAGGCCGTCGCCACCGAGGCGCCGGCCGAGGCCCCCGCCGAGACGGTCGAGGAGCCGAAGAAGGCCGCCCCGCGCAAGCGCGTGGCCAAGAAGGCCGTCGCCGCCGAGGCGCCGGACGCTTCGGAGCCGAAGACGCCGACCCGTCGCCGTACGACCAAGAAGGCCGTGGCCACCGAGGCCACCACGGCCGAGGCCACGGAGGCCGCCCCGAAGGCCCCGCGCAAGCGGACCGCCAAGAAGGCCGCCGCCCAGCCCGAGGCGTAACCATCCGGCACCACCGCGGCCCGGCCCCTCTCCGGAGGCGCCGGGCCGCGGTGCGTACGGGCCGAGGCGCCGCTCCGGTTCCGGTTACAGTCCCTGTATGAGCAAGCCCCGGTCCCTGGCGTTGCCGCCCCGTACCCGTCGTCTTCGACTGGCCACCGCGCGGGGGCCCTTCGCCGTGCTCGACACCGTTCCCGAGGGACCCCGGCACGGGACCGTGCTGTTGCTGCCGGGGTACACCGGCAGCAAGGAGGACTTCCTCGCGCTGCTCGGTCCGCTCGCCGGGGCCGGGTATCGCGCGGTCGCCGTGGACGGGCGGGGCCAGCACGAGACGCCGGGGCCGCGCGGCCGGGCCGCGTACCGGCGCAAGGCGCTCGCGCTCGACGTGGTCGCGCAGGCGGCGGCGCTCGGCGAGGGGCCGGTGCATCTGCTCGGGCACTCCTTCGGCGGTCTGGTGGCCCGCGCGGCGGTCGCGCTCGCGCCGGACGCCTTCCACTCGCTGACCCTGCTCTCCTCGGGCCCGGGCCGGGTGGCCCGGCCGCAGCGGATCCGGATCCGGGCGCTGCGCGGAGCGTTCGCGCTGCTGCCGAAGGAGCGGGTGTGGCAGGCGACCCGCTGGCTGGACAGCCGGGGCGAGGAGCCGGGTGCCGGGGATCCGCCGGAGATCGTGGAGTTCCTGCGCCGGCGCTGGATGCTGACCCGGATCGCCCAGCTCTCGGGCGCGGGGCGGCTGCTCGTGGGCGACCCGGACGGGACGGCGGCGCTGCGGGCGCTGCCGATGCCGCTGCATCTGGCGTACGGGGACGAGGAGACGGTCTGGCCGGTGCCGGACCTGGCGGCGGCGGCCGCCCGTACCGGCGCGCACCACACGGTGGTGGCGGGGGCCGGTCACTCCCCCAACGTGTCGCACCCCCGGGAGCTGGCGGCGCTGCTCGCGGCGTTCTGGGACGCGGTCCCGGAGCGGGCGCTCCCGGGTCGTACCGAGGTGCCGATCGGTGGAAATCCGGCCGAAGCACCCTCGTAACGCGCGTCGGCGAGGATGGGTCTACCCAGCGATATTTAGCTTCCCGAAAAATTTCCTTAGCGTAGGGAATGTTTGCAGGGTGCAAGCCGTTGGACACATACGTACGCCGCCACAGAGGCCGGTGTGCACCCCAGTTCTCCATCAGGAGGATCAACTCCAGACGAAGGGAGAAGCCCATGCGCTTCGAAATCCTGCGACTCGACGACACCGACGGCACGCCCGTCGACCGGACCGTCGTGGACGCCGCCTCCGTCAACCGGATCGTGCAGCAGGCCGCCGCGATCGGCCAGCGCATCTGGATCCGTCCGGCCGAGACCTCGGCCTCGTAGAGACGAAGCACCACCACGCACCGCGCCCCCGCGCGGACTCCGGAGATCCGGAATCCGTACGGGGGCGCAGTGGTGTGTACGGCGCGGCGTCCGGGGTGTCAGACGCCCTGGACGACCTGGGTGACGCCGTTGATGATCTGCTGCACGGCGATGGCGGCGAGCATCATGCCGGCGAGCCGCGTCACGAGCACCACGCCGCCGTCCTTGATGACGCGGATGATCAGCAGCGAGTAGCGCATGGTCAGCCACAGCACGATGTGCATGGCGACGATGGCGGCCCAGACGGAGATCTGCGCGGCGGCGCCGTCGGCGTGCTGCACGGCGAGGATGACCGAGACGATGGCACCGGGCCCGGCGAGCAGCGGCATGCCGAGCGGGACCAGGGCGACGTTGACGTCCTTGGTCTGCTGCGGCTCGTCGTTCTTGCCGGTGAGCAGGCTGAGCGCGATGAGCAGCAGGAGCAGTCCGCCCGCGATCATCAGCGCGGGGACGGAGACGTGCAGGTAGTCGAGGATCTGCTGGCCGAGGACGCCGAAGACGGCGATGACGCCGAAGGCCACGGCGACGGCCTGCCAGGCCATGCGGCGCTGCACCTTGACGGCGCGGCCGGAGGTGAGCGCGAGGAAGATCGGGGTGATCCCCGGGGGGTCCATGATCACGAAGAGGGTCAGGAACAGCGAGCCGAAGACGGCGACGTCGAACACGGTGTGGGTGCCTTGCGGGAAAGGGGTGTACACGAACATCCGGAATAAGGGATTCCGGGGAGCGGGCAGGCCGGAGCCGGCCGGGAGGGGAAGCACGGGGACGCCGCGGCACGGCGGCCCGGCCGCGCGGGGCGGCCGGCCGTCAGGCGGAAAGGGAGAAGGGTGCGGCGATGACGAGGCGTTACGGGCGTCCGCCCGCGCCCGGCACCGGGAAGGCACCGGCGGCGCGGCGGGTGATCTCGCCGTAGATCTCGGGGTCGGTGGTGTACTCGCCGAGGCCGACGGTCTTGCGGCTGCCGTGGTAGTCGCTGGAGCCGGTGGTCAGCAGCCCCAGCTCCTTGGCGAGTCCGCGCAGCCGGGCCCGGGTCGGCTCGTCGTGGTCCATGTGGTCCACCTCGATGCCGTCGAGACCGGCCTCGGCGAGCTGCGCGATGGCGGACTCGGGCACGCACTCGCCGCGCTTGACGGCCAGCGGGTGGGCGAAGACGGTGACCCCCCCGGCGGCCTTGACCAGCCGGATCGCGTCGATCGGGTCGAGCTCGTGCTTCTGCACGTGGGCCCGGCCGCCGTCGGCGATCCACTCGGGCGTGAAGGCGCCGGAGACATCGGGCACGACGCCGAGCTCGACCAGGGCCTCGGCGACGTGCGGGCGGCCCACGGAGCCGTCGCCGGCGATCCGGGCAACCTGCTCCCAGGTGACGGGCACGCCGAGCTCCTGGAGCTTGGCGACCATGGCGCGGGCGCGCGGCACCCGGTCGTCCCGGACCAGCTCGCGCTCGGCGAGCAGGGCGGGCTCCTCGGGGTCGAAGAGGTAGGCCAGCATGTGCAGGCTCACGCCGTCGTAGCGGCAGGAGAGTTCGGCGCCGGTGACGAGGGTGAGGCCCTCGGGCAGGGCCGCGACGGCCTCACGGTGTCCCCGGGTGGTGTCGTGGTCGGTCAGCGCGACCACGTCGAGGCCCGCGGCGGCGGCATGGCGCACCAACTCGGCCGGGGTGTCCGTACCGTCCGAGGCCGTGGAGTGGGTGTGCAGGTCGATGCGCACGACGCGGGACTCCGGGGGCTCGGGGCGGACTGAAGGGACCGCTCCAGCATAACGGGCGAATCAAGCCCCTTCGTACGGAGCCACCGAAGCCCCCGCCCCTTACCTGCGGTCGCCGCGCCGGCCCGTCCCGCCGGAAGCCCGGCAAGATCCGGAAGACCCCGGCAAGATCCGGAAGACCCGGCCTACGTGAGCAGCCTCGGTGTCAGCGCGCCGCACGGCAGCAGCTCGACCTCCGAACCCGCCTCGCGCAGATCGGTGAGGACCAGCTCGTCGTACATCAGCAGTCCGGACTGCTCGGGCCAGACGATCGCCCACAGCCACAGTCCGCGCGCCTCGCCGGCGAAGACGGCGCGGTCCTGCGGGGCACCGGTGACATGCCAGAGCGGAGTCGGGCGGCCGGCGGCGAGGACCTTGACCTGCGGCGGTTTGTCGATGGCCATGCCGGGGCCGGGATCGGGTCCGTCCATGCCCGCGTACCGGGCGCCGAGTCCGACGCCGAGCTCCTCGGCGACGAGCAGCAGCTCCCCGATGCCGCCGAGCGGACCGGGCCCGGAACAGGCCACGGCGGTCGCGCGTCCGCCGCTGCGGTCGTCACCGGCGTACGCCACCCCGGTGAAGAGCCACCCGACGGGCAGGGGCCACGGCATCCACACCGGCACGTGGGCCCGGTGCACGACCACACCGAGGCCTTCGACGCTGGGTGGGATGACGGGCTGGAGCGGGTGCACCGAGCCGTGCACGTCGCACTGCCAGGAGTCGGCGAAGAGACCGGGCGCCCTGACCCGGCCACCGCACTTCGGGCAACTGGGTTCGCCCCTCATAGGGCTCAACGGTCCTACCCGCGGGGCCCCGCGTCAAGGACGATCACCGATGATCACCCGTCCGGCCGGAGCGCTTCACCCGGACCGCGATCGTCCCCTTGCGCCCGCCCGTCGGTCAGTCCAGGGTCACGGACCTGCGCAGCGGATCGCGCAGGTCCGTGCCGTTGCCCAGCCAGCGCTCCTCCAGGGCCTGCGCGCCGTGCACGCGCTTCCACGCGGCCTCGTTCGAGGTCATCGGGAGCAGCGGCAGGAAGCGCACCGGGTCGAGCGGGGCGTCGAGGTCCAGGTCCTCCACCAGGCCGCCCGGCTCGGCGACCAGGACCGAGCTGAAGGGCGCGCCCGGCCACAGCGGCTCGCCGACGTCGAGCGAGGCGCCGGGGGCCACGACCACGCCCTCCACCTGGGGGGTGGCGGCGAGTACGGCGAGCGGGCGGAGCACCTGGTCGGTGTCGGCGAGGCCGGCGCGCACGGTGAGCAGCAGTTCGGCGCGCGGGCCCTTCACCGGGTCGGCGAGCGCGGAGGTGGGGTCGGCCATCGGCTGCGCGGACATGCCGAGGGTCGCGTAGCGCACGAGTCCGGCCTCGGCGTCGATGAAGCGGAGCACCTCGATCCGGTCGGTGCCGAGGAAGGTGATCGCCGCCCGCGCGTCCGGCTCGCCGAGGGCGGTGCGCAACCGGGCCTCGACCAGAACGAGAATTTCTGCCATGCGGCGAGCATAAAGCGCGTATGGAACGGGCAAAGTAAGGGATTGACCCTCGGTCGGCTGATAGTGTTGGCGACTGGTCGGGCTTGATGACCCGACTGCTCGTCACACGTCATCCCTCACGAGGGACCGGCCGGAGGAGGTGGGACTGCGATGGATCGAAGTCGACCCGGCAGTACCAGCCGCTCTTCCGCCGCCACGCACCCCAGCCCGGTGCGCTCCTCCCTCCGGTGACACACGGATCCCCGTAGCCTCTCGGCCTTCCCGGATCCCCTCTCTCCGGTCTCCGGCAGCACGCACGACGGAAGAGCACCTTCTTGCCTCCCTGTCTGTAGCGAACGCCGTCACCGCGATCCGCCGGTGCCGCCCGCTTTGTGGACGACGTGGCTCCACGTCCTCATTCCGGGCTGTGCCACCGTCGCCGACGGCCTCTCCGTGAAGGAGCACGCCCATGTCGATGATCCGTGACCTGCGCGCCGCCGTCCGTCCGTCCCTGCTGCACCCGCTGCGCAAGACCACCACCGCCACCGCCGCGCAGTACGCCAACTACGACGCCACCCGCGACCCCACGGCCGCGAGCGCCGTCGTCGACTGCGCCGTCTACCGCGACGGGCGCCGGGTCGACGACCGCGCCTGCCTGACCCCGCGCGGCGCGATGCGCCAGGTGCGGGAGAGCGGCGGCTTCGCCTGGATCGGTCTGCACGAGCCGACCGAGGCCGAATTCGCCGGTATCGCCGCCGAGTTCGGGCTGCACCCGCTCGCCGTCGAGGACGCCGTCCACGCCCACCAGCGGCCCAAGCTGGAGCGTTACGACGACACCCTCTTCACCGTCTTCAAGACGATCCACTACGTCGAGCACGCCGAACTCACCGCCACCAGCGAGGTCGTGGAGACCGGCGAGGTGATGGTCTTCACCGGCCCCGACTTCGTCATCACCGTCCGGCACGGCGGGCAGGGCTCGCTGCGCAACCTCCGGCACCGCCTCCAGGGCGAGCCCGAACTGCTCGCCAAGGGCCCCTCCTCCGTGCTGCACGCCATCGCCGACCATGTCGTCGACGGCTACATCGCGGTCGCCGACGCCGTCGAGCTCGACATCGACGAGCTGGAGATCGACGTCTTCTCGCCGGCCGCCAAGGGCTCCACCCGCGGCGCTGACACCGGCCGGATCTACCAGCTCAAGCGCGAGGTCCTGGAGTTCAAGCGGGCGGTCACGCCGCTGCTCCGCCCGATGCAGCTGCTCAGCGAGCGGCCGATGCGCCTGGTCGACCCCGACATCCAGAAGTACTTCCGGGACGTCGCCGACCACCTCGCCCGGGTCCAGGAGCAGGTCGTCGCCTTCGACGAGCTGCTCAACTCGATCCTCCAGGCCAATCTGGCGCAGGCGACCGTCGCGCAGAACGAGGACATGCGCAAGATCACCTCGTGGGCGGCGATCGTCGCCGTCCCGACGGCGGTCTGCGGGGTGTACGGCATGAACTTCGACCACATGCCGGAGCTGCACTGGAAGTACGGGTACCCGATGGTGCTCGGCGGCATCGCCGTCATCTGCTTCGCCATCCACCGCACCCTCAAGCGCAACGGCTGGTTGTAGGAGTCGCACCGCTCGATAGGCTTCGGCCCATGACCGAAGAGCTGTTCCTCGTCGAGGAGGCCACCAAGAAGTCCGGCCTCGTCTGGGTGCGGGGCGCGGCCCCGGCGGCCCGCGCGCTGTGGCACGTGTGGCACGAGGGGGCCGCGCTCGTCGTCGGCGACGGGCCGGGCGAGCAGCCGCTGCCGGGCCTGGCCGACGGCGGCACCGCCGAGGTCACCGTGCGCAGCAAGGACAAGGGCGGCCGGGTCGTCGCCTGGACCGCCGTCGTACGCGAACTGCCGGCCGGTACGGAGGAGTGGGACGCGGCGGTCGCCGAGCTGAAGGGCAAGCGGCTGAACGCGCCCGACGGCGAGGCCATGCCGGACCGTTGGGCACGCGAGTGCCGGGTCGTGCGGCTCGAACCGCGGGCCTCGACCACCGACCTGCCGGACGGCTCGCTGGCCGCCGTACCGCTGCCGTCACCCGGCATCACCCGCCGGCCGGTCCCGGCCGGCCTGCCGAAGCTGCTCCTGAAGCGCAAGCACCGCCGCTAGACGGCCGCCCTGGACGGGGCTGCGTACGGGGGCTGCGCACGGGGGGCTACGTTCGGGGCAGCTGCTTGCCGTAGTCGAGCATCTGGCCCTTCTCCGGCTCGGCCAGCGGGAAGTCCTTGTTCCACTCGGACAGGATCACCACGCCCGCGCCGCCGCCGCGCGCGAAGCGCAGTGGGAACGGGGCGCCCTCCAGGGACACGTCGAGCGAGCCGCCCACGGCGTCCTCGCCGACGCGGACGTTGATGGTGCGCACGCCGCCGATCTTGTCGTGGTCGCCCTTGACGAGGTCGCCGTGCAGCCCGATCAGCCCGTCGAGCAGCAGGTTCATGTCGGTGAAGCCGCGCAGTTGCTTGTACGAGGGGTCGTCCTCGGGCACCTTCACGTACTTGTCCTCAAGCGTGTCGGCGGCCTCCGACCCACCGTGGTCGGAACCCGAGTCGCCGGAGCCCGAGCCGGAGCCCTCGGATTCCGACGGGGCGGCCGAGCCGCCGGCGCCGTCCTCGTGCTCCCAGAAGCCCGCGTCCGCCTTCAGATAGAGCGCGTCGCCGACCCGAAGCAGCTCGAAGGTGCTGTTCTTCGTGGTCACCGAGCCGCTCGCGCCGTCCTGCTTGAGGCGCATGTTCAGCTTGTAGGTGCCGCCCTTGCTGACCAGCGTGCCGGACAGGCGCACCGCCTCGGCCCCGTCGGCCGCCGCCCTGGCCTTCTCCTCGATCACGGTGGCGTCGAGCCGCCCGACCCCGTTGGTCCCCTCGTCCGGGTCGGAGGCGCACGCACCGAGCACCGTCATCAGGCCCACGGAGAGCGCGAGCGGAAGGACGGCCCCGCGGACGCGCGAGGTCGGACGGAGCACGGTCACCTGGGCACCTCTCGTGAGGGTGGGGGACGGCCGGTGGGATCCGGAGCCGGTGGGGGGCGGCAGACCGCAGCGTACCCGGGCCGGGTGCCCGTCCCGCAGGCAGCCGGACGGGCGCTCTGCCGAAGCGGCACCGTCCGCCACGGGCTAGCCTGAACCCGGCAAGCGGGACGAGCATTCACGTACCGGCCCGAATCGTGCGGCACGGAGGAGGCGCGAGCATGGCGGCAGGCGCCCCCCGGGTCTTCGTCTCCCATCTCGCCGGCGTCCCGGTCTTCGACCCCGTGGGCGACCAGGTCGGCCGGGTCAGCGATCTGGTGGCCATGCTGCGGGTGGGCCGACGCCCGCCGCGGCTGCTCGGCATGGTCGTCGAGGTGCTGTCGCGCCGCCGGGTCTTCGTGCCGATGACCCGGATCACCGGCGTCGAGTCCGGCCAGGTCATCACCACCGGTGTCGTCAACATGCGGCGCTTCGAACAACGCCCCACCGAGCGACTGGTGCTCGGCGAACTCCTCGACCGGCGGGTGACGCTGGTGGAGACCCGTGAGGAGGTCACCGTCCTCGACGTGGCGATCCAGCAGCTGCCGGCCCGCCGCGACTGGGAGATCGACAAGGTCTTCGTACGGCGCGGCAAGGGCGGGGCGCTTCGCCGCAAGGGCGAGACGCTGACCGTCGACTGGTCCGCCGTCACCGGCTTCTCCCTGGAGGAGCACGGGCAGGGCGCCGAGAGCCTGGTCGCCACCTTCGAGCGGCTGCGCCCCGCCGACCTCGCCAACGCGCTGCACCACCTCTCCCCCAAGCGGCGCGCCGAGGTGGCGGCCGCTCTCGACGACGACCGGCTCGCGGACGTCCTGGAGGAGCTGCCGGAGGACGACCAGATCGAGATCCTGGGCAAGCTGAAGGAGGAGCGGGCCGCGGACGTCCTGGAGGCGATGGACCCGGACGACGCGGCCGACCTCCTGAACGAGCTGCCGGAGGACGAGAAGGAGCGGCTGCTGACCCTGATGCAGCCGGACGACGCGGCCGACGTGCGTCGGCTGATGGCGTACGAGGAGCGGACCGCGGGCGGTCTGATGACGACCGAGCCGATCGTGCTGCGGCCGGACGCCACGGTCGCCGACGCGCTGGCCCGGGTCCGCCAGCAGGACCTCTCCCCCGCGCTCGCCGCGCAGGTGTACGTGTGCCGGCCGCCGGACGAGACCCCGACGGGCAAGTACCTGGGCACGGTGCACTTCCAGCGGCTGCTGCGGGACCCGCCGTTCACGCTGGTCAGCGCGCTCGCGGACACCGATCTGCCGCCGCTCGGCCCGGACACCCCGCTGCCCGCCATCACCAGCTACTTCGCCGCGTACAACCTGGTGGCGGCGCCGGTGGTGGACGAGAGCGGCTCGCTGCTGGGCGCGGTCACGGTGGACGACGTGCTCGACCACCTGCTGCCGGACGACTGGCGCGAGACGGAGTTCCACGAGGAGGGGGTGGCCGGTGGCTGAGCGCGCGCAGGAGCGGGACCGCGAGCGGGACCGGGACCGGGAGCGCACGCTGCCCCGGATCCGGCTCGACCTGCCGCGCGAGCGGCGCGCCCGGCTGCTGCCGGAGTACGACCCCGAGGCCTTCGGGCGGCTCTCGGAGCGGATCGCCCGCTTCCTGGGGACGGGCAGGTTCCTGGTCTGGATGACCCTGACGGTCGTCGTCTGGATCGGGTGGAACGTCTTCGCGCCGTCGGCGCTGCGGTTCGACGAGTACCCCTTCATCTTCCTGACGCTCGCGCTGTCCCTGCAGGCCTCGTACGCGGCTCCGCTGATCCTGCTCGCGCAGAACCGGCAGGACGACCGGGACCGGGTCAACCTGGAACAGGACCGCAAGCAGAACGAGCGTTCGATCGCCGACACCGAGTACCTGACCCGGGAGATCGCGGCGCTGCGGATGGGCCTGGGCGAGGTGGCCACCCGCGACTGGATGCGCTCGGAGCTCCTCGATCTCCTGAAGGAGTTCGAGGAGCGACGGATCTCTCATCCCCTACGAGCTGATGGTTCAGAACCGACGCGCTAAATCGCCGTACCATCTCTCTGTGACTCCTCCCCTCCCTGAGGAGGGGCTTCTCACTTGAACGCGTACGCGTCCTCATGACGGACAAGCCCTGCCCGGCGCCGAATGGCGCGAGTGGGAGCCTAGTGGCGAAGGAAGACGGATGACTGCCGATAGGTCGGGGTTCACCCCAACGACTGACGCGGTGCGCGAAGCACTAGCGACGGTGAACGACCCCGAGATCAACAAGCCGATCACCGAGCTCGGCATGGTGAAGTCGGTGGAGATCGGTGACGACGGCAAGGTCGCCGTCACCGTCTACCTCACGGTCTCCGGCTGCCCGATGCGCGAGACGATCACCCAGCGCGTGACGGACGCCGTCTCCCGGGTCGAGGGCGTCACCGGCGTCGACGTCTCCCTGGACGTGATGAGCGACGAGCAGCGCAAGGAGCTCGCGTCGGCGCTGCGCGGCACCACCGCCGAGCGCGAGGTCCCGTTCGCCAAGCCGGGCTCGCTGACCCGGGTCTACGCGGTGGCGTCCGGCAAGGGCGGCGTCGGCAAGTCCTCGGTGACGGTCAACCTGGCGGCGGCGATGGCCGCCGACGGTCTGAAGGTCGGTGTCGTGGACGCCGACATCTACGGCCACAGCGTGCCGCGCATGCTGGGCGTGGACGGGCGTCCGACCCAGGTCGAGAACATGATCATGCCGCCGTCGGCGAACGGCGTGAAGGTCATCTCGATCGGCATGTTCACCCCGGGCAACGCGCCGGTCGTGTGGCGCGGCCCGATGCTGCACCGCGCGCTCCAGCAGTTCCTCGCGGACGTGTACTGGGGCGACCTGGACGTCCTCCTCCTCGACCTGCCGCCGGGCACCGGTGACATCGCGATCTCCGTGGCCCAGCTGGTGCCGAACGCGGAGATCCTGGTCGTCACGACCCCGCAGCAGGCGGCGGCCGAGGTCGCCGAGCGGGCCGGCGCGATCGCCGTGCAGACCCACCAGAAGATCGTCGGCGTGGTCGAGAACATGGCGGGCCTGCCGTGTCCGCACTGCGACGAGATGGTCGACGTGTTCGGCACGGGCGGCGGCCAGCTGGTCGCCGACGGCCTGACCAGGACCACCGGCGCGACCGTCCCGGTGCTCGGCTCGATCCCGATCGACGTGCGCCTGCGCGAGGGCGGCGACGAGGGCAGGCCGGTCGTCCTGGCCGACCCCGACTCCCCGGCCGGCGCGGCCCTGCGCACGATCGCGGGCAAGCTGGGCGGCCGCCAGCGCGGCCTGTCGGGCATGAGCCTGGGCATCACGCCGCGGAACAAGTTCTGACCGCTCGACGGTACGTACGGCGAAGGGCGCCCCGCGCGAGTCGCGGGGCGCCCTTCGGCGTGTCCACGGCTCCGTCAGGCGTACGCGCCGAGGTCCTTCACCCGCGCGAACCCGAGCCCGTACGCGCTCATCCCCCGCCCGTACGCGCCGATGTGCACGCCGTCCGCCGAGCCGGCGAGGACCCAGCCGAACTCGGACTCGCGGTAGTGGAAGGGCACCGGGACGCCGTCCACGGGCAGCGAGAGGGTCGCCCAGGCGGGCCCGTCGAGGTCGTCGGCGAGCTCGAAGGCGGTCTCGGTCTGCTGGTCCAGCCAGTTGTCACGCAGGGCGTGGTCGAGCTGTGCGGGCCAGGTGTGGGCCAGGAGACCCGAGCCGGCCAGCCAGGCCGCCGAGGAGACCGTGGTGGCGTCCAGGACGCCGGTGCCGTCGCCGGTGCGGCGCACGGGGTTGGCGGCGACCGTCACGACGACCGCGAAGCGCTCCTTCTCGGTGCCCGCGCCGCCGGCCTCGGACTTTATCGACGGCTCGTCACCGTGGCCCATGGAGCCGTGCTGCACGGTGCCGTCCGCCGCCGTGCCGATCTGCATCAGCCGGCGGGGTCCGGTGAACGCCTCGTCGAGCCCGTACCAGGCGAAGGGTGCGCGCAGAAAGCCGTCGGCTTCCACCCGACTCGTCGTCTTCATCTCGGCCGCCTCCTCGTTCAGTCAACAGAGGGAGGATAGCCACCGCTGCGGGGTGGTTCGGTGACAGGGCGTCGTCACCGCCGGTGGGACGGCGCGTCAGGTCGCGTCGTAGTCGTACGGCGGGCGCTCGGCGTTGTCCGGCTTGTCCTGCTTCTTGAGGAGGTCCGGCTTGCCGCCGGTGACCGCGGGAGCGGACGAGGAGGACGGGGACGACGGCTGGGACTCGCGGCCGTGGACCGCGTCGGCGACCTCGTTCATCTCCTTCTTGAGGTCGAAGGTCGAGCGGAGCTCGTTCAGCTCCTTGAAGTCCTCGTTCTCCGCGAGCTGCTTGCGGATGAAGTTCTTGGGGTTGAGGTCCTCGAACTCGAAGTCCTTGAACTCCGGGCCCAGCTCGCTGCGGATGTCGGCCTTGGCGCTGTCGGAGAACTCGCGGATCTTGCGGATGAAGCGGGAGACGTCCTGGATCACCTTCGGCAGCTTGTCGGGCCCGAAGATGAGCACGGCGAGCACCACGAGCGTCACCAGCTCGAGTGCGCCTATGTCGCTGAACACCCTGTAGCTCCTTCTCGCCGGTCCCGGGCGGCCCGCTCCACGGTACCCGCCGAAACTGTCCGGCGGGTACCGCGTGGTGTCCTCCACATGGCCACTGGGCGGTCCCTCAGGTGCCCGTGGAGGAGCCCAGGGTCAAGGTCTTTGTCTGCTCTTTGCCGTTACGGGTCAGGGTCAGCTTCAGCTTGTCCCCTGGGCGGTGGGAGCGGATCTTCACGATCAGTTCCTCGCCGCTGTGGACGCGCTGGCCGTCGACCTTGGTGATGATGTCGCCGGGGCGGATGCCGGCCTTGTCGGCGGGGCCGGCGGCGGTGACCGAGGGGGTGTCGCCCTTGCCCTTGTCGCCGACCCGGGCGCCGTCGCCGGTGTAGGCCATGTCGAGGCTGACGCCGATGACCGGGTGGGTGGCCTTGCCGGTGTTGATGAGCTCCTCGGCGACCCGCTTGCCCTGGTTGATCGGGATGGCGAAGCCGAGGCCGATGGAGCCGGACTGACCGCCGCCGCCCTCGCCGTCGGAGCCGCCGCCGGCGGCGCGGATGGCGCTGTTGATGCCGATGACCCGGCCCTGCCCGTCGACCAGCGGGCCGCCGGAGTTGCCGGGGTTTATCGGTGCGTCGGTCTGGAGGGCGTCGACGTAGCTGACGTCGCTGCCGTCGCCCTTCTCGCCGCCGGCGGTGATCGGCCGCTCCTTGGCGCTGATGATGCCGGAGGTGACCGTGTTGGAGAGGTCGAAGGGTGCGCCGATGGCGACGACCGGGTCGCCGACGCGGACGCTGTCGGAGTTGCCGAGCGCGAGCGGCTTGAGACCGGAGACACCGCGGACCTGGATCACCGCGAGGTCGTAGCCGGTGTCGCGGCCGATGAGCTTGGCGCGGGCGGTCTCGCCGTTGCTGAAGGTGACGGAGATCTCGCCGGAGGAGGCCGCCGCGTCCACCACGTGGTTGTTGGTGAGGATGTGGCCGCGGGTGTCGAGCACGAAGCCGGTGCCGGTGCCGGAGGAGCCGCTGCCGCTGACGTGGATGGTGACGACACTGGGCAGGGCGCTGGCTGCGATCCCGGCGACGCTGCCGGGGGCGCGGCCGGTGTCGGCGGGCCCGGCCTGCGGCAGTTCGACGGTGCTGAGGCCGCCGTTGCGCTCGATGTACGCGCCGACGCCGCCGCCGACGACACCGGTGACGAGCGCGAAGGCGAGCGCGCCGACCAGGGCGAGGCCGCGCCGGGGCTTGCGGGGCGCCTTGTCCTCGACCACGAGCGACTGCGTGAGCGGCTGGGCGCTCCAGGGGTCGTACGCGGGCGCGGGCGACGGCACCGCCATGGGTACGGGCGCGGGCGCGGACATGGGCGCGGGCGGCTGGACCGGGGGCGCGGGCGCCCAGGGGCCCGGCTCGCCGTAGGGCGGCGTCCGGTAGGGATCGGGAGCGTGCAGCGGCTGCTGCGCCGCCGGAGGTACGGGTACGGGCGCGGGCTCCGTCTCCTGGACCGGCGCGGGTACGGGCTCGGGCGCCGGTTCCGGCTCAGCCGCGGGCTCGGGGGCCGGGGCCCCGAGGGCCGCCGGGGCGGCGAGGGTGAAGTCGGCGTCGTCCGCCCCTTCGGGCGGTGCGGCGGGCGCCGTCGGTGCGATGGTCGACGGCCGGCTCCACCAGGTCGGCTTCCCGTTCTTCATGCTCTCCCCGCAACGCATCCCTGTCCGCGCCGCCCGTGTCGCCGGGCGGCGCGCCCCTGCCCCTGGATTCAACCAGGTTGGAATTGAACCAGGTCGCGGGTCAGGGATGGGAGGGGCCGGGGGCCGGGGTGGGCGTCGGGGAGCCGGTGGGGAGCCCCGGCACGTACGAGAGCCGGAGCGCCGGGCTCATCGGGCGGACGAGCGGGGCCAGTTCGAGGCGGGCCGGGATGACCGTCGGAGGCGCGGCCGCGGGGGTCGTCTCGCGGCGCGAGCCGGAGGCGAAGGTCGCGGGCGCCCGCAGCGGTGTGACATTGCTGCCGGTGCCCTGGCCGCCGCGCGGGGTGTCGATCGACAGGGTGCTGCTCAGGGCGATCGCCGCGAAGGAGACCGCGCTGGCCGCCGCGAAGGCGAAACGCCGTCCGCGTCCGGCGGAGCGCTCGCCGACCGCGTGGATGGGGAAGCCCCCGTCCGGGGTGACGGGCCGGGCGGTGGCGAAGCCGTCGGCGCGCACGCCGCCGCCCCGCAGCAGGTCGTCGAAGGGTCCCCCCTGGTCAGGCGGTCCCCCCGGCAGCCCCTGGAGCCGCGCGAGCAGCCCCTCGGAGGGGGCCGGGGGCGCGGAGGAGGCGAAGACGCTCTTCAGGGTGCGCTGGGCGTCGGCCTCGGCCTTGCAGCGCGCGCAGGTCGCGAGATGGGCGAGGACCCGCTCGCGGGCGTCATGACCGAGCTCGCCGTCGACGAGCGCGGCGAGCCGGTCCCCGAGATGGTGTTCCGCGAGCCGCTGCGCCTCGGGGGACGCCGGGGTCGCGGACGGACGTGTGGAGCTCACGCTGTTCCGCCCTCCCAGCCGACGGCGGCGAGGGCCCGCTCCGCGCGCGCCTCGGGCGAGCGGTGCTTGAGCGCCTTGCGCAGGTGGGAGCGGCCGCGGTGGATGCGGCTGCGGACGGTGCCGAGCTTCACGCCGAGGGTCGCGGCGATCTCCTCGTACGAAAGGCCCTCGATGTCGCAGAGCACGACCGCGGCACGGAACTCGGGCGCGAGGGTGTCCAGGGCCTGCTGCACGTCGGCGTCGAAGTGCGTGTCGTTGAACGCCTGCTGCGGGGACGGCTCGCGGCTCGGCAGCCGCTCGGCGGCGTCGTCGGCGAGCGCGTCGAAGCGGATCCGCTGCTTGCGGCGGACCATGTCCAGGAACAGGTTGGTGGTGATCCGGTGCAGCCAGCCCTCGAAGGTGCCCGGCGTGTAGGACGACAGCGAGCGGAAGACCCGGACGAAGACCTCCTGGGTCAGGTCCTCGGCGTCGTGCTGGTTGCCGGTCAGGCGGTAGGCGAGCCGGTAGACCCGGGCGCTGTGCGTGCTGACGATCTCCTCCCAGCTGGGCGGAGTCCACGCCTGCGATTCCGCATCCGATGCGAAGGTCGCGGTGGTGGGTGCGGAATCGGCGGTGCGGGAACGGTCAGCGGTGTCGGTCACGGATTTCGGCTCACCCGCCGACCCGAGAAGGCGTCGCAGCACCCCTCTCCGATCCACAGGCGCAGCCGCACCTCCCCTGTCGGCTCTGGTGGTGTCCAGTGGAGCCCCTACCATAGCCACCTCGCCCGTTAGCTCCGGATAAGAATCTTTACGCGAATTTGGGGCGGGCCCGTGTCGCCGTCCCGCTCGCTTCCCGTCAGGAGGAACGCGCGGTCCCATCTGCGGGTTCCCGCGCACAGCGGATACAGTCGACGCCATCGTCGACTACGGCGTCCAAGACGGGGACAGGAGAGGGCCATTACCGCCAACCGGCAGACGAGTTTGGCGTTCGCCGACGCCTATGTCGCCGAGGACGAGGCGCTGCGCTGGGCCCGTGACCGGGCCCGGGAGGCAGGGCTGCCCTCGGTGTCTTCGGGCACCGGCGCCGCCCTGCGCCTGCTGGCCGCGACGGCGGACGCCAAGGCGGTGGCGGAGATCGGCACGGGTACCGGGGTCTCCGGGATCTATCTGCTCCTCGGGATGCGCCCGGACGGGGTGCTGACCACGGTGGACGTCGAGCCGGAGCGGCAGGCGCACGCGAAGGCGGCGTTCCGCGCGGCGGGTTTCGCGGGCAACCGGGCGCGGTTCATCCCCGGCCGCGCGCTCGACGTGCTGCCGCGGCTCGCGGACGGCGGATACGACCTCGTCTTCTGCGACGGCGACCGTCTCGAGCTGCTCGACTACCTCGCTGAATCGTTGCGCCTGCTGCGCCCCGGCGGCCTGGTCTGCTTCGAGGGCGTCTTCGCCGACGGCCGTACGGTGGACTCGGCGGCCCAGCCGGCCGAGGTGCAGCGGATACGGGAACTGCTGCGCACGGTGCGCGAGAGCCGTGAGCTGCTGCCCACGCTGCTGCCGGTGGGCGACGGCCTGCTGTGCGCGGTCCGCCGCGGCGTCTGAGCAGCGCCTCTCACACCTCGTACCGGCCGTACCGGCCGTACCGACCGTACCGGCCGTACCGACCCCGAGAACCCGGCCCCCGACACACCACTGCCCCGGTGCGGTGGGTACCGTACCGGGGCAGAAGCGGGAAAAACGCTACGGGGGCGTCAGCCGACGACGTCCTTCAGGGCGTCGCCGAGTGCCTTCGCCTCGTCCGGGGTCAGCTCGACGACGAGCCGGCCGCCGCCTTCGAGCGGAACGCGCATGACGATGCCCCGCCCCTCCTTGGTCACCTCGAGCGGGCCGTCACCCGTCCGCGGCTTCATGGCCGCCATGCTCGTTCCCCTTCCGCAAAACCAGCTCATCGTCAGCATCGAACACGATTGCTTCCCGGTCATTATCCCGCATCACAGGACCCGATGACCAACATCAGCAGGCATCGCTTCCGCAACGCGCTTTCACAAAGGCGCACATTTCGCCGATCCACCTGCGATACTTCGCCGCCGCCGGTCGGCGCCCGGGGGACGATTCTTTGACGCAGCTCACACGCTCGGACCGGGCGATCGGTGGGTGATCTCCGCCATGCTGAGCCCTGTCAGCGACGCGAAGACGCGAAGGGATCCCGATGGCCGACACGGTGCTGTACGAGGTGAGCGACGGGCTCGCCACCATCACGATCAACCGCCCCGAGGCGATGAACGCGATGAACGTGGCGGCCAAGGTGGCCCTGCGCGACGCGGCCGAGGCGGCCGCCGCCGACCCGGCCGTCCGGGCGGTGCTGCTCACGGCGGCCGGCGACCGCGCGTTCTGCGTGGGCCAGGACCTCAAGGAGCACGTGGGCCTGCTGCTCCAGGACAAGGAGTCCGGCACGCAGCACACCATGAACACGGTGCGCGACCACTACAACCCGATCGTGAAGGCGCTCACCGGGATGGCGAAGCCGGTCGTCGCGGCCGTGAACGGCGTCGCGGCCGGCGCGGGCTTCGGCTTCGCGCTCGCGGCGGACTACCGGATCGTCGCAGACACCGCCTCCTTCAACACCTCCTTCGCCGGCGTGGCGCTCACCGCCGACTCGGGCATGTCGTGGACGCTGCCCCGCCTGATCGGCCAGAGCCGGGCCGCCGACCTGCTGCTCTTCCCGCGCTCGATCAGCGCCCAGGAGGCGTACGAGCTGGGCGTCGTGAACCGGCTCGTCGCGCCGGACGCACTCGCCGAGGAGGCCGCGAAGCTGGCCCGCAAGCTGGCCGAGGGCCCGACCGTCGCCTACGCGGCCCTGAAGGAGTCGCTGGCGTACGGCGCGGACCACTCGCTCGCCGAGGCCCTGGAGAAGGAGGACGAGCTCCAGACGAAGGCGGGCGCCTCGGCGGACCACACGATCGCGGTGCAGGCCTTCATCGCGAAGGAGAAGCCGAAGTACCTCGGCCGCTAGCCCCCGCCTTCCGGGCGGGCCGCCGCCCGGCACCGCGCGCGATGCAGCCCTCGACGTGGTCGTCGACCAGGCCGCAGGCCTGCATCAGCGCGTACGCCGTGGTCGGGCCGATGAAGCGCAGCCCGCGCTTCTTCAGGTCCTTCGACAGGGCCGTGGACTCGTCCGTGACCGCCGGGACCTCGGCGATCGTGGCCGGGGCCGGGCGGGTCGCCGGATCCGGCGCGTACGACCAGATCAGCGTGTCCAGCTCGCCGGGCTCCCAGCCCGCGAGCACCTTCGCGTTGGCGAGGGTGGCGTCGATCTTCGCGCGGTTGCGGATGATGCCCTCGTCGGCGAGCAGCCGCTCCCGGTCGGTGTCGGTGAACCGGGCCACCTCGGCGATCCGGAAGCCCGCGAAGGCCTTCCGGAAGCCCTCCCGGCGGCGCAGGATCGTGATCCACGACAGGCCGGACTGGAAGGCCTCCAGGCACAGGCGCTCGAAGAGCGCGTCGTCACCGTGGACCGGGCGGCCCCACTCCTCGTCGTGGTACGCCACGTAGTCCTCGGTGGACAGGCCCCAGGGGCAGCGCGGCAGGCCGTCGGGCCCCGGGACCGCCGTGCCCTCGCTCACGCCTCCTCGCCCTCCCCGCCCTGCTCGCGCTGCTCGCCGTTCGCGCGGGCGCCGGCGAGCGCGGTCTCCAGGTCGGCGATACGGGCGTCGCGCTCGGCGAGCTCGGCGCCGAGCCGGCCGAGGACGTCGTCCACGTCCGCCATCCGGTAGCCCCGGGGGGCGACCGGCAGGCGCAGCGCCTCGACGTCGGCCTGGTCGACCGGGCGGCCGGCGGGCAGCGGATCGACCAGCTGCTGGGGCGCCACCTCGGGCAGCACCTCGCTGTCGCCGCCTCCGACCACCGCCAGGGTGACCGCCGCGACGACGACCACCATCGTGATCAGCAGAAACCAGAACACCTGCGCGCCTTTCCCCGAGCGTGTTTCCCCGCGTGGAAAACGTCCGGTGCCGATCGTGCCATGTGCCGACGACGGTTAGGGTCGCAAGACGACGCAGGCGAGCTGCCGCGAGGGAGGACAAAAGGGATGCTCCGCTTGGGACGGCGTGAATTCGGGCCGCACGAGCCGGTGATCATGGCGATCGTGAACCGGACCCCGGACTCCTTCTACGACCAGGGGGCCACCTTCCGGGACGAGCCGGCGCTCGCCCGGGTCGAACAGGCCGTGGCCGAGGGCGCGGCGATCATCGACATCGGCGGGGTCAAGGCGGGCCCCGGCGAGGAGGTCACCGCCGAGGAGGAGGCCCGGCGCACGGTCGGCTTCGTGGCCGAGGTGCGGCGCCGCCACCCGGACGTGGTGATCAGCGTGGACACCTGGCGGGCGGACGTCGGCGAGGCGGTCTGCGAGGCCGGCGCGGACCTCCTGAACGACGCGTGGGGCGGCGTCGACCCGCGGCTCGCGGAGGTGGCGGCGAAGTACGGCGCGGGCCTGGTGTGCACGCACGCGGGCGGCGCGGAGCCGCGGACCCGGCCGCACCGGGTCACGTACGAGGACGTGATGGCCGACATCCTGCGCGTCACGGTCGGGCTCGCGGAGCGGGCCGTGTCGCTGGGCGTGCGGCGCGACGGGATCATGATCGACCCGGGCCACGACTTCGGGAAGAACACCCGCCACAGCCTGGAGGCGACCCGCCGGCTCGGCGAGATGGCGGAGACGGGCTGGCCGGTGCTCGTGTCGCTGTCCAACAAGGACTTCGTCGGCGAGACGCTGGACCGGCCGGTGAAGGAGCGGGTGCTCGGGACGCTGGCGACGACGGCGGTGTCGGCGTGGCTCGGGGCGCGGGTGTACCGGGTGCACGAGGTGGCGGAGACGCGGCAGGTCCTGGACATGGTGGCGACGATCGCGGGGCACCGCGAGCCGGCGGTGGCCCGACGAGGCCTGGCGTAGCGGGCCGGACCGGGGGGGGCGCCGCAGGGGCGCCCCCCCCCACACACAAGGCCTGGCCCTACCGCCCGACCTCCTTGGACACCAGCGCCACCGCCTCCTCCACGTCGTCCGTCACGTGGAAGAGCAGCAGGTCCTGCTCGGACGCCTTGCCGCCGCCGACGACGGAGTCGCGCAGCCAGTCGACCAGGCCGCCCCAGTACTCCGTGCCGAAGAGCACGATCGGGAAGCGGGTGACCTTGCGGGTCTGGACGAGGGTGAGCGCCTCGAAGAGCTCGTCGAGGGTGCCGAGGCCGCCGGGCAGGACCACGAAGCCCTGCGCGTACTTCACGAACATCGTCTTGCGGACGAAGAAGTAGCGGAAGTTCACGCCGATGTCGACGTGCGGGTTGAGGCCCTGCTCGAAGGGCAGCTCGATGCCGAGGCCGACCGAGATGCCCTTGGCCTCGCGGGCGCCCCGGTTCGCCGCCTCCATGGCGCCGGGGCCGCCGCCGGTGATCACCGCGAAGCCGGCCTGCACGAGGGCGCGGCCGAGCTTGACGCCCGCCGCGTACTCGGGCGATTCGGGCTTGGTACGGGCCGAGCCGAAGACGCTGATGGCGCTGGGCAGTTCGGCGAGCGCGCCGAAGCCCTCGACGAACTCGGACTGGATCCGCATGACCCGCCAGGGGTCGGTGTGCACCCACTCCGAGTCGCCCTCGGTGTCGAGCAGCCGCTGGTCCGTGGTGCCGGCCTGCACCTGGTCACGGCGCCTGATCACCGGTCCCAGCCGCTGCTCCTCGAGCTTCTTCGGCTCTTCGGGTACGCCCATGGCCTGCTCCTCTCACCGTTCCACTGATCGACCGGGGTTGATCGTCCGGTCCGGTCAGGGTAGGTCCACGGAGGTGACGAAAAGCGAAATTACGGGAATCATTCCGTCAGCCAGTCGCGGAGCCGTGCCTCGCAGTGGTGGATCCTCTCGACGTGCACGTGCTCGTCGCGCTTGTGCGCGTAGAGCGGGTCGCCCGGCCCGTAGTTGACGGCGGGGACGCCGAGGGCGCTGAAGCGGGCGACGTCGGTCCAGCCGAACTTGGGCATGGCGTTGCCGCCGACCGCCTTCATGAAGGCCGCGGCGGCCGGGTGGGAGAGGCCGGGCAGCGCTCCGGGGCTCTCGTCGTCGACCTCGATGGAGGTGACGCCGCAGTCCGCGAAGACCTCGTGGACGTGGGCCAGGGCCTGCGCGACGGAGAGGTCGGGGGCGAAGCGGTAGTTGACGGTGACCACGCACTCGTCGGGGATGACGTTGGTGGCGACACCGCCCTCGATGCCGACCGCGTTGAGGCCCTCGTGGTACTCCAGGCCGTCGATGACCGGCTTGCGCGGCTCGTACGCGGCGAGCCGGGCCAGGATCGGGGCGGCGGCGTGGATGGCGTTGGCGCCCATCCAGGAGCGCGCGGAGTGGGCCCGCTCACCGACCGTGCGCAGCTTGACCCGCAGCGTGCCCTGACAGCCGCCCTCGACCTGCCCGAAGGAGGGCTCCAGGAGCACGGCGAAGTCGCCGGCGAGCCAGTCCGGGTGCGCGTCGGCGATCTTGCCGAGGCCGTTGAGGTGGGCGGCGACCTCCTCGTTGTCGTAGAAGACGAAGGTCAGATCGCGGTTGGGCGCGGGGACGGTGGCGGCGATCCGCAGCTGGACGGCGACGCCGGACTTCATGTCGGAGGTGCCGCAGCCCCACAGCACGCCGTCCTCGTCGAGCCGCGAGGGCACGTTGTCGGCGATCGGCACCGTGTCGATGTGGCCGGCCAGGACCACGCGCTCGGAGTGGCCGAGGTTCGTGCGGGCCACCACGTTGTTGCCGTGGCGGTCGACGGTGAGGTGCGGCAGGCCGCGCAGGGCGCGCTCGATCGCGTCGGCGAGCGGCTGCTCGGTTCCGCTGACGGAGGGGATGTCGACCAGGGCGGCGGTCAGCGCGGCGCCGTCGAGCGAGAGGTCCAGCGAGGGGGCCGGAGCGGGTTCCGAAGGAGCGGTGTCAGCCATGTGTCGACCCTAACGCGGCCTCCAGTACGGTGGGGCGCGTGTCCGAGCCCACCCGCCTCTCCCGTCCCGCCCGCCGCGGCCGCGCCGCCCGGTTCGCGGCGGGCCTCGCCGTGCTCCTCGGCCTGGTCGCGTACGTGACGGTGCACTACGTCACGGGCAGCAAGGGTGCGCCCCGGTGCACCATCGGAAGCGGGTCGAACCGGTACGAATTCACTCCGGAGCAGGCCTCGAACGCCGCGACGATCGCGGCCGTGGGCACCAGCCGCGGGCTCCCGGAGCGCGCGGTGACGATCGCGCTCGCGACCGCGCTGCAGGAGTCGGCGCTGCGGAACATCGAGCACGGCGACCGCGACTCGCTCGGCCTGTTCCAGCAGCGCCCGTCGATGGGCTGGGGCACGCCGGAGCAGATCCTGGACCCCGTGTACTCGTCGGGGAGGTTCTACGAAGGCCTGGAGAAGGTTCCGGGCTATTCGCGGCTGCCGCTGACAGTGGCGGCGCAGAAGGTGCAGCGCAGCGGCTTCCCCCAGGCGTACGCGAAGCACGAGCCGGACGCCACGCTCCTCTCGGCGGCCCTCACCGGCCGCGCCCCGGCCGCGCTCACCTGCACGGCGGACGTGAAGGAGGGCCGCCCCGGCGACCCCGCCCGCATCCGCGCCGAACTGATCCGCGCCTTCGGCGAGGAGACGGCGCCGAAGCCGGTCACCCCGGGCGCCGGCTCCGGCGCCGCGGCGGGCGGCGCGGCGGTCACCGCTCCCCCGGTGGAACTCTCCGTCCCGGTCCGCCCCACCACCGCCACCCGCGACCGGCGCGGCTGGGAACTGGCCCAGTGGGCGGTCGCCCGCGCCGGCGAACTCCGCATAGCGGAGGTCTCCTTCGGAGACCACGTCTGGATCGCCGACGACGCCTCGGGCGACTGGTCCCCGGCCCGTTCGAAGTCCACGGACGGCTCGACGGTCCGCATCCGCCTGGCGCGCTAGCGCCCCGGCCGCCTCCCCATCCCCACTGGTCACACTTGCGACCCGTCACCCGGACGTGTCACACGCCCGGCGTGGCGGCGAGGCCCGCGGGGAGCCCTCCCGGCGTCCGGCATGCCTCCGCAAGATCCTTGGGGCGCAAGGGGAGTGACGGTTCGGCACACCGTCGCGAACCGTCGCGTTCGTCCGCTTTCCTCCCCGCCCGACAATCGTACGCATTACCCAGTCTTTACCTTCGGCGTCCGCAACCTCCCCCGCCCCGGGGCCGGTTGTCACCGCGTACACGTCCTCTCGTCGAAGGAGCACCATGTCCCTCCCCCTGACCCGTCGGATCGCCCAGGCCGCCCTGCTCATCGCGGCCGGAGCAGCCCCCGTGGTCGCGGCGGCCGGCTCCGCGAGCGCCGCGGACCAGTCGCTCGCGCCGACCGGCGCCCTGACGGGTCTGACCTCCCTGGACAAGGCCGGTGCCGAGGGCGCCCTCGGCACCGCGACCGGCGTCGCGAACAAGGTCCCCGCCACGCAGAAGCTCACCGGCGCCACCGACCAGGCGACCGACACCGTCGGCCAGACCACGGGCGCCGTCACCGAGAAGGCCGAGGCCCCGACGGGCGGCGCGCTGAGCACGCTGCCCACCGGCCAGCTGCCGACCAGCGGTCTGATGGGCGGCCTGCCGATCGGCGGCTGATCACGGTCACGGCACACGCGAAGGCCCCCGGAGAGCGATGCTCTCCGGGGGCCTTCGCACATCCGTCAGCCCAGCCGCTTCACGGCCGCCTCGACCCGCTCGTCCGTCGCCGTGAACGCCACCCGCACGAAGCGCTCCCCGGCCTCGCCGTAGAAGTCGCCGGGCGCCACCAGGATGCCCTTCTCCGCCAGGTACGCCACCGTCTCCCAGCACGGCTCGTCCCGCGTCACCCACAGGTACAGGCTGGCCTCGCTGTGCTCGACCCGGAAGCCGTGCGCCTCCAGGGCCGCCCGCAGAACCGCGCGCCGCGCCGCGTACCGCCCGCGCTGCTCCGCCACGTGCGCGTCGTCGCCGAGCGCGGCGACCGTCGCGGCCTGCACCGGGGCGGCGGTCATCATGCCGCCGTGCTTGCGGATCTGCAGCAGCTCGCCGAGGACCGCCGCGTCACCGGCGACGAACGCCGCGCGGTAGCCCGCCAGGTTGGAGCGCTTGGACAGCGAGTGGACGGCGACGATCCCCTCGTACGAGCCACCGCACACGTCCGGGTGCAGCACCGAGACCGGGTCGGCCTCCCAGCCCAGCTCCAGGTAGCACTCGTCGGAGACGACGAGCACGCCGTGCTCGCGCGCCCACGCCACGATCCGGGTCAGCTCGTCCTTGCCGAGCACCTTGCCGGTCGGGTTGGACGGCGAGTTGAGCCACAGCAGCTTCAAACCGGCCGGGTCGAGATCCGTGGTCGGGTCCTCGTAGACGACCGGCGTCGCGCCGCACAGCCGCGCACCCACCTCGTACGTCGGGTAGGCGAGCCGCGGGTACGCCACGACGTCCCCCACCCCGAGCCCCAGCTGGGTCGGCAGCCAGGCCACCAGCTCCTTGGAGCCGACCACCGGCAGCACGTTCTCGTGCACCAGCCCGACCGCGCCCAGGCGCCGCCCGCACCAGCCGGTGAGCGCGTCCCGCAGCTCCTTCGTACCCCACACCGTGGGATAGCCCGGCGAGTCCGCCGCCGCCACCAGGGCCTCCTGGATCAGCGCGGGGACCGGGTCGACGGGGGTGCCCACGGACAGGTCCACGATCCCGTCCGGGTGGGCGGACGCGGTCGCCTTGTAGGGCTCCAGCCTGTCCCAGGGGAAGACGGGCAGGCGCGAAGAGACGGGGGCGCTCACGGTGGGGCTCACTTCCTCGTACGTACGGAGAACACAACGGTCCCGTACAGCGGCGGCGACGCCGTACGGGACCGAGGGTGGTTGTTCAGTGGTGATCGTCCGATCAGCCGTTCTGCGGCGGCAGGGCGGCGATGAAGGGGTGGTCGCGCTCGATCAGTCCGAGCTTGGAGGCACCACCGGGCGAGCCGAGCTCGTCGAAGAACTCGACGTTCGCCTTGTAGTAGTCCTTCCACTCCTCCGGGGTGTCGTCCTCGTAGAAGATCGCCTCCACCGGACAGACCGGCTCACAGGCCCCGCAGTCGACGCACTCGTCCGGGTGGATGTACAAGGACCGCTGGCCCTCGTAGATGCAGTCGACGGGGCACTCCTCGATGCACGCCTTGTCCTTGACGTCGACACAAGGCTGCGCGATGACGTAGGTCACGCTGTCGTTCCTCCTCGATAGGGCTGGTCTGCGCGGGAGCGCGGTGTCGTCGATGCCCGCCCCTAGTATCTCCGTTCTTGGGGACGATCCGAACAGGAGGGGCTCAGAAGCTGTGGAATTCACCGGTGGAGGACGGCTCGAGGTCCGCATTACGGCGGCTGACGTGGGAAAACGCGTCTCTGTTCGGTACGTGACGGAGTCGGCCGCCCCGGGTGAGAAGTTCACCGACGCGGTCGGGGTTCTCACATCATGGGACGCGGGTGTGCTGCTGATCACACGCAGGACCGGTGAACCCGTCCGGATCGCGGAATCCGCCCTCGTCGCCGGCAAGGCCGTCCCCGCCGCCCCGGCCCGCCGCCGGGGTCCCGCCGCCACCTTCCCGGAGCTCGCCCGCGCCGCCGCCCGCGCCTGGCCGCCGCTGGAGAGCGAGCCGCTCGGCGAGTGGACCCTGCGGGCCGCCGCCGGATTCACCCGCCGGGCCAACTCCGTGCTGCCGCTGGGCGATCCGGGCCTCCCACTCGACGCCGCCCTGGAGCGGGTACGGGACTGGTACGCGGCCCGCGACCTGCCCGCGTTCATCCAGACCGCCACCGGCGCGGCGGACACCCAGGAGCTGCTCAGCGCCGAACTGGACCGGCGCGGCTGGACCCGCGAGGTCACCGCCGAGCTGCGCATCGCGGCGCTCGCCCCGATCGGCGACCTCGACGCCGACATCTCGGCGGTACGGGTCGGCCGCGGCTTCGACGAGGCCTGGCTGCGCCGCTACCAGCGCTTCGGCGAGCCGGGCCCGCACGTCACGAAGGTGCTGGAGGGCGGCCCGAGTGTGTGGTTCGCGTCCGTACCGGGCACTGGAGACAACGCGGGGGACGTTCCGGCGGCGATCGGGCGCCTCGTCGTGGACGGCCGCTGGGCCGGCTTCATGGCGGTCGAGGTCGACCCGGAGCAGCGGCGACGCGGCCTGGCGACCTCCGTCATGACCGCGCTCGCCCGCCGGGCCCTCGACGAGGGCGCCTCGGCGGCCTGGCTCCAGGTGGAGTCGGACAACCACGGCGCCCGGGCGCTGTACGACGGGATGGGCTTCACCACCCATCACCACTACCACCACTACCGATGGACGGGCGCGTGACGGACGACGACGACGGCGGCGGAGTCGGCGACGGTACGGAAGACGCCGGCGGCGTCACCGACTGGCGGCGGGAGTTCGCCGAGGAGGCCAGGTCCGAGCGGCCCGACCTCGCCCGACTGTGCCTGCTCCTGTGCGCCGTCGCCGACCCGACCGTCACCGAGGCCGACCTCGACGAGGCCGAGATCGAACTCGACCGGCTCGCCGGGCTCGTCCCGTACGGGACACACGGCGCCGACGCGTGGGTCGCGGCCCTCGCGGACCTCCTCGGCCGCCGCGAGGGCTTCCAGGGCGTGCCCGCGGACTACCAGCGCCTGGAGTCCTCGCTGCTCCACGAGGTGCTGCGGACCCGGCGCGGCCTGCCCATCCTGCTGTCCGTGGTCTGGATGGAGGTGGCCCGCCGGGCCGGAGCACCCGTGTACGGCCTCGGGCTGCCCGGCCACTTCGTCGTCGGCTTCGGCGACCCCGCCGACCTCCACCTCGCCGACCCCTTCGCCGGCGGCCGCGCGATGACCGGCACCGACGCCGAGCTCCTCGTCACCGGCGCCACCGGCGAGGCCCTCGACCCCTCGATGCTGCGCCCCGCGACCCCGCCGGCCATCGTGCTGCGTGTCCTCAACAACATCCGCGCCTGGGCCTCCGCCCGCCCCGAACGCTCCGACGTCGCCCTCCTGGCCGTCGAGCTCTCCCTGCTGCTCCCCTCCCACCCCGCCCGCCTCCGCTACGAGCGCGCGGAGCTGCTCGTCCAGCGCGGCGACTTCCTGACGGGAGCGGCGGAGATGGAGGCCTACGCGACGATCATGGACGCCGTCGAACCGAGCGCCGCAGAGACGATCCGCCGCCGCGCGAAGGCGGCGCGGGCACTGCTGAACTAGGCCGTGTCTTTTCGGATCAGGCCGGATCAGCGAGCGGCTCCCCCAGAGCTTCGCCTGCGAGTACCCCCAGCGCCGTGGATCGCAGGCGGCGGTGGGGTACTCCCCCTGGCTTCGCCGGTGGTACCCCCACCCCGGCCGCAAGGCCGGGGCGGAAGCGAGGGGGACATCGGCGGCCGACGACAACGCGGCGTGGGGGTCCGCCCGGGCCCGCAGGGGCCCAGGGGGAGTGCCGTGCCGGGCGTCGCGGACCTAGGCGGCGGATCGGGCGCGGATCCGCCGCACGAGCCCCACCGTGATGGCGACCCCCATGATCGCGAGCCCGGCGGCGGCGAGGGGAACGAGGCGCAGGCCGATGCCGCTGAGCATCAGCAGCGATCCTGCGCTGTCGAACAGGTCGATACGGGCCGCGGTCCGCTCCACCGGGTCGCCACCGCGCATCCGACGCACCACGGGCACGAGGCCGAGCAGGTTCAACACCACGAGGCCGAGGGCGATCCAGCGAACCCAATCAGGTATCTCCACAGGCGCAACCTACCGCCGGAGGCGCTCGGGGTGGTGGGCCTTGCAGGCTTCTGGTGTGGCCGCCCTCTCTCCGAGTGTGGCCCCCTCCACCACCGCCTCAAGGGCGCTCCCTTCGGTCGCGTCGCTGCGCGATGGCCTGCGGCCACCCTTGACCCGGTGTCTCCGGGAGCCTTTACACACTCGGAGGGCGGCCGGGGGCCCGGCCACGCGGAAAGCCCCGGG